>CALBMM010000153.1 GCA_937896535.1 uncultured Pseudomonadota bacterium | reverse complement strand
TGCTTGGCAACACCTCCGACCTGTTCACTCCTGCGATTCCTGCCCCCTTCACCTCAGCGATCGGGAGACCCCCCGTCGGGTGGGAAGTTAGAGGGGAGGTGGAGTTTGGTTTTGAGGGCCTGGAACTCGGGTGAGGCCACGAAGCGAGGATCGAAGCTGAACCCCACGTCGCCGACGCGCTTGGACCTGGCAATGACCTCGAGAAGCTGCCTCTCCTGCGGCGTCGTCTCCACCACGTCGCCCTCCCCGTCCCGCAGCTCCAACTCCCGCCAGTAGTACCGATACTGTCCGATCGGCGAGCAGTAGTCCTTCACCTCGCACGGATTGGGCCTGCGTCGCACGAACACCTGATACCCCCGGTGCATCAACTCCAGCTCGTTGCGATACGACGTCACGAACGCATCGATCGCAATCTGCGGGCGCAGCTCCATGGGAATCGCCGACCCCGTCGGGCGCCCGTTCCAACCATAGTCGTCGAAGATCAACACGCCCCCCTGCGCCAGCAACGGCCAGCTCAGCACCGCGTCCGCCAACACGTCGTCCGCCGTGTGCGATCCGTCGATGTAGATCACGTCGAACGTCTCCGTCATCTTCCGCAGCTCACTCTGCGAGCTGCCCTTGATCTTCGTCACCGCCTCGGCCCGACCCGACGCCTCGACGTTCGCGTCGAAAGTCTGCTCGTAGTCCCCCATGAACACGTCGACCGCCGTCACCCTCGACGACGGATCCGTCAGCACGTTCTCCAACATCCACAGCACCGAGCGCCCCTCGAACACCCCGATCTCCAAGTAACGGAGGTCCGGCTTGCCCTCCAGGGCCGCCAACTGCTCGTGCCACGTCGCCAGCCGCTGCGTGTGCCAATGCGCCGTGAACCGATACGGCCCCTCGCCCGTGCCGTCCACCGTCGTGTCCACCCGATCCGAGGTCACGAAGTGCGGCGCCGGCTCGGCCGGGGTCTCGCCGCCATCGAGCGCTGCCGTCGGCTCCGACGGTGGAGTCTTCGTCACGTCACCTCCGGCCGCCGGCGCCTCGGCATCCGCCAGCGTCCCCGACGCGTCCCGATCGCAGCCCCCGAGCACGAGCCCCCCCGCGACCACGAGCCCCCCCCACCGCGACATCACACCCAACCAGGAACGCTCTCTTCGGCGATCAGCTCCGCGATCGGACGACGCGGCCGCGTCACCGACCACTGATCCCCGCGCACCACGACCTCGGCCGGCAGTGCACGCGTGTTGTACGTGCTCGCCATCGTCATCCCGTACGCACCCGCGCTCAGCACCGCCACCAGATCGTCGGTCGACAATCGCGGCGACCGCCGATTCTCCGCCAGGAAGTCCCCGCACTCGCACACCGGCCCGACCAGGTCCACCGTCTCCTCCTCCACCGACAGCGCGGCCTCGATCGCCACCGGCACGATCGTATGACGCGCCTGGTACAGCGCCGGCCGCAGCAGGTCGTTCATCGCCGCGTCGACGATCACGAACCCCTTGTCCTCCCCGCGCTTGGTGTTGATCACCCGCGTCAGCAGCACCCCCGCGTTCCCCACGAGGTAGCGACCCGGCTCGAGCACAAGCTCCATCGGCAAGTCCTTGGTGACCTCGACGACGGCACGGCCCCAGCTCTCCACGTCGAAGACCGCGTCCTCCGGCGCATACGGGATCGACATCCCCCCACCTAGATCGAGCTGCCGCAGCTTCCCACCGTCTTCGGCAATCTCTGCCAGCAACCCCCGCAGCCGCGCGACCGAGTCCAGATAAGGCGAGGCCTCCGTGATCTGCGAGCCGATGTGGCAAGCGATGCCCACCAGCTCGACCCCCTCCAGATCGATCGCCCGCTTCGCCACCTTGCGCGCGAGCGTCATCGGGATGCCGAACTTCGACTCTCGCAGACCCGTCGCCAGATACGGGTGCGTCGCAGGATCGACGTCCGGATTGACGCGAAGCGAAACGTTCACTGGGCGAGTGCTGCGGCGGGCTCGTGCCGCGACTCGCTCGAGTTCTTCTTCGCTCTCGACGTTGATCGATCGTACCCCAGCCTCGATCGCAGCGTCGATCTCGTCGTCACGCTTGCCGACACCGGAAAAGACGATGCGCGCCGGCTCGATTCCAGCCGCCATCGCGCGATGCATCTCCCCCACGGAAACAATGTCTGCCCCGGCTCCAAGGCCTCCCAACAGCTTCAGTACCGCCTGCGACGAGTTGGCTTTGACCGCGTAGCAGATGGAGGTAGGCCGCTGTCCTACCGCCTTCGCGAGGCCTCGATACTGCGCTTCGATGTGGGCCAACCCGTAGACGTACGTCGGCGTGCCCACCTCCTTGGCGAGGACACGAAGGTCGACGTCTTCGATCTGCAAGTGACCGTCGACGATGCGACAGCCGAAACGGGCGGGGTCGGCGGCGACACCGTGATGGTCGGCCCGGAGATTCATGAGGCCGGGTTGCCACACCGTCCCCGTGCACGTCAATCGTTCGGGCTCCGCCGTGAAGATTTGCTACGCTCAAGTTGTCATCTCAGGTCCCCGGACGGAGGTAGCCGAATGAAGCACAGCAAACTCGCGAAACAGTTCGACTTCGACTTCGACCCAGGAGGTGCCTTCTAAAGGGACCTGGGCGTCGGCGGGCCCGCGTAGGGGCACTGCCGGCGAGGCGGGCTACGTTCGCGCCCGCCGCGACCCACACACAGGCTCCCTGTCACCCTGTTGGGTGGCGACTCGGTCGCCAGATCGGCGGCCCGACCCCGGCGCCCAGCCCGGGCGTCGACGGTGGAGATCCACCGTGGCTACGAGCTCGAGCGCCTCGTCACCGCCAGACGAGGCCAGAGACCGCCCCAAGCGGTCGTAGCAGTCCCAACTGACGAGCGCCGGCGAACGCTCGCAAACCAGAAACCGGTTCGTACCCGAGATGACCGCGCGGGGCCCCATGGGCCCCGCGCCTACGTTTAAAGGGTCCTGCTCCGCCGACGGGTTTGCGGTTTGCCCCACACTCGCGCAGGCTGGTCGTCGCCTCGCCCGGCCGGCGCGCCCGGCGACCGCTCTCCGACAAGCACATGATCGATCCGAAGACGGAAGGCCTGTCGCGCATCGGCACGGTCGTGCTCGACCAGTTTCGACTCGACCAGCAGATCGGGGCCGGCGGCTTCGCGTTCGCCTACGCCGCCGTCAACGTCGCCGACGGCTCGCCGGCGGTCGTCAAGGTCGCACAGAAGGCACTGGTCTACGGCAAGCGAGGCGCCGAGATTCGACGCCGCTTCGAGGCCGAGGCTCGCGCCGCCGCACGCGTCGTTCATCCGAACCTGCCTCGGATCTTCGCCTCGGGCCACACGCAAGACGGCATCCCGGCGATCGCGATGGAGCTCGTCGAAGGCGAGCTCCTCGAAGCACGACTGACGGCCTCGGAGCCGATGACGTTCGAGGAGTGGGCGCGTTGCTTCGGCGAGCTCGGCGACGCGCTCGCTCGCATTCATGCGGTCGGAGTGATCCACCGCGACATCACCCCGCGCAACATCGTGTGGAGCACGCGCAGCGACGGCGTCGCGCATCCGATCCTGCTCGACTTCGGCATCGCCAAGATCGGCGGGCGCTCGCTGGGCACCCTCGGTGCGATGGGCACGCCCGGGTTCATGGCCCCCGAGCAGATCCTCGGTCAGGCGACGACGCGCTCGGACATGTTCGCCCTCGGAGCGTGCCTGTGGTGGGCCTCGACCGGCACGCCGTTCCTCGCCCAGTTCCACTCGATCGAGGACTTGTTCGGCTACCAGATGGGCGAGCGCGCCGCGCCCGATCCCCGCGAAGTCGATCCGCTGATGCCGGACGTGCTCGCCGACCTGCTGCGCGAGCTCGTGGAGCCGGCCCAGGAGAACCGGCTCAACTCCGAGGGCTTCGTCGACCGCTGGCCGAAGATCATCGCAGCCATCGCCGGCCGCTGGGTGCCCAAGGGCCCGCCGAATCCCGACCTCGAACCGGATCTCGAGGGCTGGTCGATGCCCGAGGTCAAGACGCTGATGCAGCGGTCGCCCGACCATCGTGCCGCCGAAGTCGTCGTCGTCAGCCACGACCCCGTCTTGCTACGGCTCGTCGCGGCGCACTTGCGGGGCCTGGGCCGCGACGTGCTCGTCAGCCCCAACCCCGACGTCTCCGGGATCCGCCGCCATCTCGCCGACGCGGTCTTCGTGGTCAGCACCGAGTTCGGCGGCGTCGACGGCTACGAGATCGGCGAGCAGCTTCGCGGTCATCATCCGAAGGCGCGCGTGTTCCTGATGTCGCGCGAGGACGAAGGCGCGCGCTGGCTCAAGACCTCGGCCCACGACTTCTTCGTGCTCCCCGCCGACCTCGACCGCATGACCGAGGCGGTACAAGCCGTGTTCGCGAATCGGTTCCGCCCCGGTGGCAATGCGCCGCCGATCCCGATCAATCGGGCGACGATCGACGGCCTCGTGCACCGCTCCAGCGCGTTCGAGGTCGCCGACCGCATCGAACGGTTCGTCGCCGCGCTCCCTCGGCAGATCGGCGCCGTCGGCATGGCGATCGAGCACCAATCGGCCGGGGAGGTTCAGCAAGCGTGCACGTGGCTGTCGTCGCAGGCGAGCACGATCGGGGCGGACCGACTCGCCGACCTCGTGCAGGTCATCCACGCCCTGATCGGCGAGGACGATTTCGAGACGGCCCGCCGCCTCCTCGGCGACGTGCAAGGCGAGCACGCCCGCGTGCACTCGGCCCTGCTGCTGGCCCACGGCCAGCTCATGGGGCTGGAGGAATAGCGCCGCGGCGCGGCTCCGCTACAGCACGTGCCCGGAGCGGTCGCGCTTGGTCGCGAGGTAGAACCGATTCTCCTCGCGGGGCGCCACCGCGATCGGCTCGCGCTGCGTGACTTCGACCCCCGCCTTGCGCAGGCCATCGACCTTCTTCGGGTTGTTCGTGTGCAGCACGACCGACTCGACGCGCAGTGCCTTGAGCATCAGGGCGGCGGTCTCGTAGCTGCGCAGGTCGTCGTCGAATCCGAGATGTTGGTTGGCTTCGACGGTGTCCATCCCGCCGTCTTGAAGCTCGTACGCGCGCACCTTGTTGGCGATGCCGATGCCTCGGCCCTCCTGTCGCATGTACAGGATGATCCCCTCACCGGCCTCGTCGATGCGATCCATCGCCAGGTGCAGCTGCTCGCCACAGTCGCACCGCACGGAACTGAACACGTCGCCCGTGAGGCACTCGGAGTGGATCCGAACGTGGACGTTCTGCTTGCCCGCGACGTCGCCCTGCAGCACCGCCACGTCGCGCATCTGGTCGCCGTCTCCGCGACGGAACGCGACGATCTCGAAACGACCGCGCTGGGTGGGCAACTTGGCGCGCGACAGCACGTGCACCTGACGACTTGCCGTCGGGTGCACGACGACGTTGGGCAAAAGCGGCATGGCGTTGTGGATCAGGTTCCGCGCGTGGCGTCGACGATACCCTGGTACAGCTTGCTGCTGGACTGGATGCCCTGCTCCACGCTGTCGACCACCAGGTCTAATAGCTGATCTTGGTCGAGTCGCAACACATCGTAGTACCGCTGTCGATCGATGGCGTGAATCGTGCCGGGCCAATAGCCCTCGTTGCACAAGATGTGGTTCATCGCCAAGCGCGCGACGCGCCCGCTGATCTCGGGCCACGGGAAGATGCGAATCACCTCGCGGTGCACTTCGACCGCGAGCTCGATCGGATGCGCGCGCTTGCACTCGTCGGTCCGAAACCAATCAGTGAGCTTGCGCATTCGGTAGCTGATCTTGTCCGCCGGGGCCAGGTCGTGGAAGTACATCCGGTGGATCGGATTGTCCTTGCGGTACTGGACCTGGTCTTTCTTGTCGATCGGCAGCAGCAGGTGGTGCAGCTTCTTGAGCCAGTCGAGCGTCAGCGTCAGCCGCTTGCCCCGCGAGTCCAGCACGTAGCGGATGCCGTCTCGGACCGCGACGATGTGGTTGTACGCGGGGATCAGGCTGGCGGCGCTGATGATCTCGTCGTCGATCGCCGCCTTGATCTCGGAGACGTGCAGCACCGAGCCCTCGAGCGCGAAGTCGTGGTAGATCCAAGACATCAGGAAGCGCTCGTCGAAGTTGGCCCGCTGCTGCGGCGAGAGCATTCCGAGCTTCTCCCAGAGCAGTTCGGAAGACTCGTGGAGTAGTCGGTAGTTGCGGGCGCGGGGCTGGATCATTCGGGCGAACTCGCGGCGCGAGGGGCCGCCGAAGCTACTGGCTCGACCCGGACAGGTCAACCCGCCAAAGTGCCGCGAGGGGCGCGCAATCGGCTCTGGGACGCCGATTTCGACGATCTTGCACCCCCGCGATCGGCCAAACTCACGCTACGATGCGAAGGCGATGATAGGTCGCCAAAGCCTGGGCAAAAGGGGCATCTGGGCGGCCGTAGCGGCCCTCCTCGTGACCGGCTGCCCCCTCGACGCGACCGAGGCCGTGTCGTCCGGCGGCACGGCTAGTGACAGTGGGACCAGCACCGGCGCCGTCGCCTCCACCACCGGCACCCCGGCCGACACGACGGCGGGTTCCGCCGCGGTCTCGTCGAGCACGACGGACACCGGGACCTCGAGCGGGCCGGGCATCTCGGCAGATTCCACCAGCGCCCTCGTGACGACGAGCGGCGCCACGACGGAGGGCGACTCGGGGTCGAGCGAGACCGGGGGCCCCCCCGCGTTGGTCGACTGCGGCCTGCTGGCCCGTCACTACCTCGACGAGGCGAGCTCCGGGACGGGCCCTGCCACCGCGTTCGACGCCAGCGGCAACGGGGTCGACCTCACCCTGTCGTACGGCGGGAACATGGCCTACGACGAGGTCGACGGACACCGCGGCCTTCGCTGGCAAGCCTCGGGACAGGGCGGCGTCGCGTCGGTCGGCGTCGACGGGACCACCATCGCCGACCTCGAAGGGACGACCGCGGCCACCATCGAGGTGGTGGTCCAGCTGCAATCGGTCGTCTCGGACGGCTCCCGCCTCGTGCACATCGGCATGGGCAGCGAAGGCGGCCGGTTCACGCTGGCCAGCGACGGCGCCGACGAGCTGCACTACCGCAACTACGACACCGAGTACGGCAACTGGCCGTTCGACTTCGCCCTGAGCGATCGCGCGGTCGTGCATCTGGTCATCGATACCGCGCAGCCGGACGAGGCCAACCGGGTGCGCATGTTCGTCGATGGCGTGGCGGTCGCGGCGACTTCGGGACTGCCCCCGCAAGACCAGACGTTCCAGGTGGGCGGCCGCTCGTACGCGATCGGCAACCGAGCCAACGGCTCTCGCTCTCCCCAGGGCCTGATCTACTACGCGGCGTCGTATGCCTGTGCCCTCAGCGACGCCGAGGTGGCCCACAACGCCGCCATCTTGCACGCCGACGACGACACGCCGGGCGCCTGATTGTCGCTACTGCGAGATCGACAAGACGGCCGTGTGCTCGCCGTACGCGGCCGCGATGTAGTCGCCGGCCTTGTCGATCTTGACAAGCGTGGGGTCGAACTGGGCGTCGACGGGGAGCGTGAACGGCAACGGCACGCTCCACGCCACCGTGCCGAGCTTGGCGTCCACCGCCTTGACCGAAAGGCGGATGTCCGCCTCCGTCTTGGCCATCGCGACCGTGAAGACGAGCTCGGGCTCGCCGACCACCGGTCCGATCGCGCCGATCGGCGACTTCCACGAGTCGGTGCCGTTGATGACCGCTTGCAGGCGCTGGTTGCCGCTGACGGCGAGGGTGTCGGCATCCACGACGCCCGGTGGGACGCGGTCGAGACCTTGGCCGTAACGCCACTGTACGCAGCCCTTGGGCGCCGACGTCCCACGTGCGAGACGAACCGTTCCCTCCGCACACGCGGCCAGGTTCAGCAGCGCCGTTTCGCCGCCGAACGACAGTGCGAGGCGACCGCCCACGATCGGGATGGCGCCGTCGATGTTCGCCGACGCCTCGAGCGAGAAGACCTCCTCGAGGGCGATGTCGAACGCGCGCATGCTCTCGTCTTCGACCAACAAGCGCGTGCCGTCGTCGACGATCGACACGCGCGCCGACTTCTCGAGGTACTCGCCGTCGAGCGATCCGGCCGGCCGCAGACACCCCGGCTCCTCCTGCTCGCAGGTGGGCGGATCGATGACGAAGAACTTGGCGTTGGCCACGGCCACGAACAGCTGAGAGCCGAACGGGGCCATCGACACCACCGGCGGCGGCGGGGCTTCCTTGCCCTTGCGCGGCTTGCCGGTCGGCTCCGGCAGCGGCATCGTGACCTCGAACTTCTTGTCGCCGGTCGCCGGGACGAAGCCGGTGACGACCGGGCCGAGGCTCGCGGCCAACGTCCCGTCCTGCAGCCGAACGGGCGGCGAGAATGCCCCTTCCTTGGCCCAGACCTGGGTGCCGTCGAGGTAGCCCTTGGCCTCGGCCTCGAACACGGCGACGAGCGTGCCGTCGCTGGAGACCGACAGCGCCGTGGTGGGCGCGGTGAAATCGGTCTGCCACGCCAGGCGCGGCCCGGTGACGGTCGCGACCTCGGTCGCGCCTTCGTCGTCGGCCTTCTTCTTCTTCTTTTTTTTCTTCTTGGGCTTCTTCTTGTCGTCGTCGCCTTCGGCCTTCGCGGGGGCGGCTTCCCCGCCCTCGGCCACGGCGTCCGTCTCGGCGGCCTCATCCTCGCCGAGGAACTTGTCACAGCCCGTCAGCGCCAAGAGCAGCGCGATGGGCACAGGCGCAAGCGCGACCGCGCGTCGTTGACAGACCCTCACGCGGCACATGATGGCCGTGGGTCCCACAACCAAGCAAGCCTGTGTCCAATCGCCGTGGGGTACACTGCACAAGTGCGGTGCTCGTACGGTTGGATCGTCGTCCTCGGCTGTTTGTCGACCGGGTGCACGTTCGGCTCCGAGGCGAGCACCACCGGTGCGACGGAGGCGACGGGCTCGTCGACGTCGCCCGAGCAGACGACCGACGAATCGACCGCGTCGCCGATGTCCAACGGCACGACGATGACGTCGGCGAGCAACGGGACGGCGACGAGCGAGGGTCCCGTCACCGGCTCGACGGACGACGGGCCCGCCACGGGCCCCGGTGACGACACGACCTCCGGGATCCCGCCGGTCGACGATCCCTACCGCTCGTGCGCGGAGACCTGTCCGAAGGGATTCGACTGCGCGCAGGCGGGCGCGTGTGCCCAGCCATGCCGCGTGGACCCAGACTGTCCGGCGCCGATCGGCGGGACGAGCGAGCCGCTGTGTGCGACCGAGTTCGAGTACCCGTTCTGCGTGCTGCCCTGCGATCCGCAGCAGTGTCCCGACGGCATGACATGCGTCGACTTCGGGCAGTATCAGCAGTGTGGCTACGGCGATGCCTGAGCGCGACGCGCCACGACGAAGCGCGCCTCGAGCGTGAGCAGACCGGCGAGCTCGAACCCGCCGGCCCGCGCGACGGGACGTAGCGTGTCGCCTTCGCGGCGCGTCACTGCGACCGCGCCGATCGGTGCGCGCACTTCTGCGGCCACGCTCGCTTCGACCTCCGCGCCGAGCACGAGCCGGACCGCGGGCGTCTCGTAGACGGCGAACGCCGGGCGCACGGAGCCGCGTCCCCCCACGAGGGGAAGGCGGGCGCGGGCTCCACCGTCTTCGGTGACCAGCGATGCGCCGACCCGCAGCACGCTGATCGTGGGGCCGACGATCCCCCACAGCTCGAATCGTCCGGGCCGCCACGCATACGCCAAGGCCGGGGCGAACCGCACTTGGGTCATGCGTACGTCGGTGCTGCGCCACGTGACGGCGCGAACGTCCAACCACGCCGCCAGACCCGAGTGATGAAGTGCGTACGCGCCGAGCGTGCCGCCGATCCCGGTGATCCCCGCACTGTCGCTGGGCGGACCGGCCCCGATCGTCAGCGTCGGTCCGATGAACCCGCCGACCCACCACATCGGGGCCGGAGGCGACGCCGCGGGCGGCGTCGGGGGACGCGCCGCGGGGGACGACCCATCATCGTTCGTCTCCGGCACACCGGCGTCCTCGGCGGGCGGCTCGGCCGGGGCCGCGGGCGCTTCGACGCCGGTCTCCTGCGGCGCGAGGCGATTGTGCTCGATCGCGTCGAGCATGTTGGCGACGGTCCCCGCGAACACCCGCGCGCGCTGGTCGGACGCGGCCTGCACCCGGCGCTGAAACAAGCGGCCGTCGGACACGATGATCTGCACGGTGACCGCATCGGCGCTCGGATCGGCCGCCGTCACCCACGCGTACGGCTGCGGCGGCGCGACGAACGGTGGGCTCGCCCGCTGCGCCGGCCGCCCCGACAGGCGAAGCTGCAGCTCGGCGTCGATGCTCGCCGCCTCGTCGAGGCGATCGTCGAGCACGATGGCGTGCGTGGTGGTGGCCGACTCGTCCGACGCGTCGGGTGCAGCGTCGGTCGGCGTCTCGGATGGGCCTCCGATCGCGACGACGGCGAGCAGCGCGAGCGCGGCGAGCATCGGGGGCGAGCTTACTGGGACTGGTCCAGCACGCGCTGCGCGTGGGTCCGATACGTGCCGTTGGGCCGGTCTCGCAGGTACGCACGCCAGCACTCGAGCGCGCGATCGCCCGCGGTCCGCCGGCAGATCCCCGCGCGAGCGTCGTCGATGTAGCGCCCCTTCGGGAAGCGCCGGACGTAGCGCTTCCAGTACTGCAGCTCGGCAGCGGCGTCCTTGCGCTGACGCGCCACCTCGAACAGGTCGCCGTAGGCGATGTCGGCGACGTCGCGTCCTCCTGCCGCCCGCACCAACGCCTCGAACTTCGTCTGCGCGACGCCGAGCTCTCCGCGCTTCCACGCCGCCTGGGCTTCGGCATCGAGCGCGCGCAGCCGCTCGGCCTTCGTGGGACCCCGCGGCGCGGCCACCGGCTCGTCGTCGACGATAGGCGTGGGCTCGGTCGGCGCGGGGGCGAGCTCGGGCTCCGCCTCTGGTACCGACTCGACGGGCGCCGAGGCAGGCACGCGACGCTTCGTCGCCCTCTTCGCCGGGCGCTCGGTCGCATCGCCGTCGTGCGTCGGCAGCTGGATCCGATCCATCGTCGACGCGTACCCGAGCGAGACCGTCTCCGAGCGCCACGTCGCCCAGGCGCGCGCCAGGCTCGGCACCGCCACGGGCAGCGCGAGCAGGATCGCCGCCGCCGCGGCCCAGCGGGCCCAGGTCGCGGCCGGCCTCGACGCCGGTGCGTTCTCGGCCGCGACCGCTTCCGCCGCGCGCAGGGGCGGGGGCTCCGCGACGTCCTGCTCGGCGACGAAGTCCGCGACGTCGTCGAGGAAGTCGTCGAGCGTGCCGAAGTTGAGGCCGGCTTCGATCTCCTCGCGGGTCAGCGCGTCCATCGTCTCGGCGAGCTGAATGTCCTGGACCGAGATCTGAGCGTCGGGGAGCGCGGCCGCCCGGCGGACCACGTCGGCGAACGACGGGGCGATGATCTCGGCGTCCGGCGTGTGCAAGAGCGCGGCGGCCTCACGGCCGAGCGCTTCGCCGTCGGCGAGCAGCGTCGGCGCGTTCATGCCCCACCTCCGGCCGCCGACGACCAGCCGAGCTGGGCCAGGCGCTGCTCGACCATCTGCCGGGCGCGGTGGGCCCGCACGCGAACTGCCCCCGCCTCGATATCGAGCCGCTGGGCCGTCTCGTCGACCGTCAGCCCGTCGATGTAGCGCAGGGTGAATGCCTCGCGCAGCGAGTCGGACAGCTCGCCCAGGACGCTGAACAACACCTCGACGCGCAGGCGACGTTGGTGCGCGCGATCGGGTGCGCCGCGCTGCAGCTCGCGGGTCGCTTCGATCATTCGCAGCTGCGCCTGCCCCTTGGCGGCGCGATCGCCCGCGCGCCAGTGGTTGCGCGCGACGTTGAGCGCGACCCCGTGCAACCAGGTCGAGAAGGCGGCGCGATGGGAGTAGCTGGCGATCGCCACCATCGCCCGGGCGAAGGTCTCTTGGGTGAGGTCTTCGGCTTGCTCGCGACTGCCCACGAGCGAGCACAGGTGACGCAGCACGCCGGCGTAGTGCGCTCGGTACAGCAACGTCCACGCCGACAGCTCGCCGCGTCGGGCCCGCTCGACGAGCTCGTCGGTCGTCGGCGGAGGACCCGCGTCTTGCGCGGTCGTGGGGCGGAGCTCGATGACCCGCCCGTCTGCGGTGGCGTTGCTCATGGGATCGCGGGGCGCAGGTGGGTCGCAAAAGGCCCCGCTTCCGTTACATCGGGTGCGGGAGTTTTTCGACGGAAGCCGCGGCTACTGCGCACATGTCCCCGACGTCGGCACGCACTGATCGTCGGTGACGCCGTCGACCGACATCACCGACTGACACTGAAAGCCGTCGCCACAGCCTTCCCCGCAGCGGCGCAGACAGGCCAGCTGGCTCTCGGTGAACGCATAGCAGAGGTCGACCGCCGCGCCGCACTCGGCGTCGGACGTGCACGGCTGGCACAGCTCGGCTCCGCCGGCGCTCGTGGTATCGCCGGCGACATCGTTGCTGCCGCTGTCGGCCGACGTGGTGTCGTCCGTCCCGCCCCCGGTCGCGGCGGCGGTGTCCCCCATCGCATTCGATGCCGACGAGGTCGCATCGTCGCGCGAGGGGTCGGTGTCGGCGACGGTGCCGCTCGCGTCGTTGGCCGTGGTCGCCTCGTCGACGACGTACGTGTTCACGCACCCGCCGACGAGGCCCAGCATCACGAGCCCCCACGCCCGACGCGATCCCACGGCCGAAGTATACGGCAGCCGTCTCATCGCGGCCGCCCTCGCCCGCCGTCGCGCGTGTCGGTGACGATCACCACCGACGCCGCACGAAGACCAGGCCCAGCAGCATCGCGAGGCCCATGCCGGTCATCGGCGTGGAGCCGCGGGAAACCGCGCAGGAGGCCGCGTCGTCGAGCCCTCCCGATTCCGCGCCACTGCCGGATCCTTCTTCGCCGCCCGCGCCATCGTCTCCGCCCGAGGTCGCGCCGCCTTCGCCCGCGCCGTTGCCACCCTCGCCGGACGCACTGCCGCCGTCACCGGTCTGCCACCAACCACCTTCGTCGCCGGCCGAGCCTGCGTCGTCACCCGCGGTGCCGCCACCGTCGCCCGCCGTGCCGCCGCCGTCGTCGCCCGCGCTGCCACCACCGTCGCCTTCCCCGGCACCGCCGCCGTCGCCTTCCCCGGCACCGCCGCCATCGCCCTCGCCGGCACCACCGCCATCGCCCTCGCCGGCACCACCGCCGTCGCCTTCCCCGGCACCGCCGCCGTCGCCCTCGGCACCGCCCGTTTCTGCGCCGCCACTGCCACCGCCATCGCCTGCGCCGCCGGTCTCACCACCGCCACCGCCACCGCCACCGCCCGCGAGGGCAGAAGGTGCCGCCAAGAGCAGGCCAGCAAACATTCCCGAAACCAGTGCGATCTTCCGCATCGTCATTTCTCCGTCGTCGTCGTGTGATGTCGGGAGCCCGTCCCGATGTGCGCGGTTCGTGGGCTCGACGTCGGCGTCCGTTACATGCGGTGTGAAAAAAAACGTGTCCGATCGCGACCGTACGGTGGCCAAGCGCGGTCAGTCGCTCGACCCGGCCGCCGATTACACCGCACGAAAGAAAAAAAATCAGGTAACGCAACGGGTCCCAATGCACACCCACCCGCGATGCTCAGGGACGCCATCTCGAGGAAAGCACGGTTGCGGTGGGCCGGCCTGGCCACGGCGATCGTGGTGGGTTGCGGCGGCGGCGGTGGAACCGACGACGAAGACGGGGCCGACCCGACCGCCGGCGAGGCTACCGACGGCGATGACGGCGATGACGGACCCGCTCCGGGCACGCACGAGCCGGAGGGGGATTTCGCCGACGCCGAAGCGATGGGACCCCAGGGCCTGCGCCGACTGTCGCTGACCGAGCTGCGGAACTCGCTGCGCACCGCCGTGGGCGCCACGGACGAGGAGCTCGATCCTCTGCTCGCGCTGCTGCCCGGTGACGGCGAGACCCCCTTCGACAACGACTACGCCCAGCAAGAGCCGTCGCAGCCCCTCGTGGAAGGGATGCTCAAGCTCGCCGAGACGCTCGCGGACACGATCGCCCACGACGGTCCCCGTCGCGACGCGCTGTTCGGCTGTACGCCGTCGGGCCCCGCGGACGCGGCGTGTCTGCGTCAGGGGGTCGATCGAATCGGCGCGCGGCTGGTGCGTCGCCCTCTGACTTCCGAAGAGCTGGACACGTACGCCGGCTTCATCGCCGCGTCCGAAGAAGACGGCGACTTCGCCGTCGGTGCTCGACTGGCCCTGACCGCGCTGCTGCTGGACGGGGAGTTCTTGTACCGCGTGATCGTGGGCGAGCCCGTCAGTGGGCGCGACGACCTCGTGCGGTTGACCGATCACGAGATGGCCGCTCGGCTGTCACTGCTTCTGTGGGGCAGCGGCCCCGACGACGACCTGCTCGCCCGCGTGCTCGACGGCGGGCTCGCCGACGCGTCGGCCGTCTACGACACCGCCGCGTGGATGGTGCAGGACGAGCGCGCGCTGACGCAGATCCAACGCCTGCACGCGATGTGGATCGGCTACGACGACCTCCCGGTCGACCCGACGCTCGGCGACTCGCTGACCAAGGAGACCAACGCGCTCGTGCAGCGGGCCCTCGTGGACGGCGAGTGGCTGTGGATGTTCACCGCCGACGAGAGCTGGCTCGACGAAAAGCTCGCCGAGCACTACGAGATTGCGCTGCCGGGCGGCGAGCCCGGCTGGGTGCCGTACCCCGACGTGCGACGCGGCGGACTGCTCAGTCACGGTTCGTTCCTTGCCCAGGGCACCAAGCCCTGGGGCACCAGCCCGACCGAGCGCGGCAAGCTGGTGTGGGAGCGGCTGCTGTGTCGCGACGTACCGCCGCCACCGCCGACCGTCGACTCCGGCGTGGAACCCGACGGCGGGGGACCCGATGCCTGCAAGCCCGAAAAGTGGGACATGACCGAGCGAGTCGAGTGCGCCAGCTGCCACTCGCTGATCGACCCGATCGGCTTCGGCCTCGAGAACTACGGGCCCAGCGGCGAGTTTCGGACCACCGAGCCGGGCAACGCGTCGTGCGGCATCGAAGGCCGCGGCGAGGTGTCGGCCCAAGGCGAGTTCTTCGGTCCCGCCGCCCTCGGTCGGCTGCTGGTCGAGACCGGCGAGCTCGAGGGCTGCTTCATGCAGCACTTGTATCAGTTCGCGATCGGGCGCGAGCCCGACGATCGCGACGAGGTCATGGTCGCCGCGCTGACCGACGCGTTCGAGCGCGACGACGACTTCGTGGCCCTGCTGCTGCAGTTCGTGGCCAGCGAAGGGTTCCGTCACCGTCTTTCCGAGGAGGCTCAGTAGTCATGGCATCGCTTCGCATTCCCCGTCGCTCGTTCCTCACCGGCCTGGCCGGCGCCTCGGTGGCGCTGCCGTTTCTCGAGGCGATGCTGCCGCGCAAGGCGTGGGCCGCCGGCACCGCGCCTTGTCGGTTCGTGAGCATGTTCGGAGGCGTCGAGCAGCTGCACTCGATCCCCTCGAGCACGGGCCCCGGCTACACGATGCCCGACGGTCTCGCGAGCCTGGAGAGCGTCCGCGACCACGTCAGCGTGGTCACGGGGCTGTCGATCGGCACCGGCGATCCCGTGCCGGCCGGCGGCAAGACCAACCCGCACCACGGCAACATCATGATGCCGCTGCTGACCGGGTTCCGCTCCACCAACGACAACCACGGGGTGCCGAACGCGGCGACCGCCGATCAGATCGCCGCGGACGTGTACGGCGGCGACACGCATTTTCGTTCGCTGGAGTTTCGCGCGCAGCCGGTCGGCTACCGCGGCGGCAGCTCGGGCACCAAGGCGCAGATGTCGTACCGCGAAGGTGGAGGCGCGAACGTGCCGCAAGCCAGCCCGCAGCTGGCGTACGAGTCCGTGTTCACCGGCTTCACGCCACCCGATGCCTCCCCCGCCGACCTCGAGGCGCAGGCCAAGCTCCTCGCCCGTCGGCTCAGCGTGCTCGACCTCGTCAAGGCCCGCGGCGACGATCTCGTCGGCAAGGTCAGTCGCGCGGACCAGATTCGGCTCGAGCGTCACTTCGACGAGATCCGCGACCTCGAGACCCGTTTGGCGGAGATTCCCACGACCTCCGACAGTGCCGCCTGCATGGCCCTGGGCGATCCGGGGGCCGATCCTACCCAGGCCAACTTCCCCAACACGGTGCACGGCGGCAGCGCCGGATACTCCGACGAAGCCGCTCGTGCGTCGCTGTTCGTGGACCTGATCGCGATGGCGCTGGTGTGCGACCTGACGCGCGTCGCGTCGCTGATGATCACGATGGAGCAGTCGATGATGAGCCTCGCTCCGCTGTGGGGCGTGGACTTCGAGATGCACGACCTGACGCACCACGACGACATTCCCAATCGCAACCAGATCTGGAACGACGTGTCGTCGTGGCACGTGAGCTTCTTCGGGGACCTGGTCGCGCGACTGGCGGCCGAGCCCGAGCCCACCGGCGGCTACTTGCTCGACAACACGGTCCTGGTGATGAGCCAGTCCGGGGGTCCGACCGGCCACGGCACGACCAACATGTCGATGCAGATCGCCGGCCGCCCCTCGGTGCTGCGCGCCGGCGTGCACGTGGTCGCCGGCGCGCACCCGAGCAACGTCTACCAGACCGCCCTGCACGCGATCGGCATCGACGTCGCCTTTGGCGAGGTCCCCGACATCGTCGACGGCCTGCTCGTGTAGCGAACGTCAGGAAAGCGCGCGCCAGTGGACCTCGGCGTCGTACTTGCCGCCGTCGCCCGCGAACCTCAGCGTCTCGATCTTGCTGGCGCGCGTGCCCGGAGGTGAAGCGACGCCACCGCGGGCGACGTCGTCGATGGCCTCGCGTGTCCGGTTGGGTAGCGTGACGACCCAAGACTTGCCGGCGATCGGGTCGTCGACGTTGTCGAACAGACTCACGATCCAAGCCACGAGCTCGGTGAGCACCCAGACGACGATCTCGTTGATGATCTCCCCGATGTCCTCGCCGAGGTACTCCGCCACGGCATCGCCGGTCGCCTCGCCGAGGTCCTCGATGGCGTCCGCCAGCTCGTCCTTGATTCGTTGGTACAGCTCGGTGAGCAGGTCGTTCATGCCACCCTGGTCCTGTTCGACCATGAGCAGGACCAGGCCGTAGGTGCCGGGCCACGGACCCGCGAGCGGCACCGAGGCGAGCACCCGACCCGCCCACGGATCGGACTTCGTCCCGTTGCAGGCGCCGACGTCCTCGATCAGCTTGCGCTCCGCCGCGGTCTTGCCGATGCAGACGGAATCGTCGTAGTGGCGCACCACGCCGGCGGAAAACTCGTCGCCGACGAGGTGCTTGCCGATCTTGGTGATCGAGCCGTCGGGCCGGATGAGATGCCCGCCGAGGAAGATCTCGTCGGCGTCGACCTCGTTGGTGTCCTCGACGCACTCGACACGGTTGAGGTGGAACTCGATTCGCTCGTAGATCGGCTTGGCCTTGTAGTCGTCGGGGTTGGTCTTCTTGCGCTTGATCTTGGCCTTCTTGATCTTCGGCCTCTTGGCCACCATCGCCTCGAGCGGCACGCCGTACTTCTCGCCCGGCGACTGGGACTTGGCGTACTCGGCCGCCGCGACCCTGTCGTAGGGGCCGAACGCGGCCTTCCACTGCGATCCGCCCGACAGGCGAGACATGGCGCGCGTGGACGCCCGGCTGATCCGCACGGGCGACTGGGTCTTCATGAACTTCGCCGCAGCCGCCGCCATGCCGCCCTTGGCGAAGCTCCCCTTGGGCTTGGCCGCCGCCACGGTGAAGGCGTGTCGTGTCTTTTGCAGCACGCGCTCGGCGAGCGGCTGCGCCGGGCCGCCGAACGTGGCACCACCGCCCGACGGCTTGGGTCCCGCCGGACCGTAGCTAGAGGACTTCTTCGCCGGCGCGGCGAGAGCCGAGCCGGGGCGAACGAGCAGCGAGGAGCCGGCGGCGAGCACGGGCAGGCCGGCCGCGGACAACAGCATGGAGCGACGAGTGAAACTGGCAGACATGTGGGGTTCTTCCGAAAGTGGGCCCGGGACCGCCGGGCAACCTGTTGACCCCGCCGATCCGGAATGTGACCGCGGCTGGTTTTTTTTGGGGTTTCGGCGACGGAAGTCCGGCACCATTCGCTTCTCTTGGACGCCACGCTGCGCGAGGAGCTCGAGGCCAAGATCGCCGCTCACTGCCGAGCCGGCGACTTCGCGACGGCGATCACGATCGCGATCAAGGGCTACGGTCCGGAGGTCCTCGGGTACTTGCACGCCGCCAACCGGCGCGAGCAGGACGTCGCCGATTGCTTCTCGTTGTATTGCGAGCAAGTGTGGCGCGGCTTGCCTACCTTCCGCGGCGAGTCGAGCTTTCGGACGTGGTCGTATCGGATCGCCTACCGCGCCGTGCTGCGGGTCGCGCGAACGGGTTCACGCCGGGGCCGACGCGAGGTCGTGATGTCGGAGATCCCCGAGGTCGAGGCCATCGTGGCCAAGGTCCGCACGCGCACGCTGCCGCACCTGCGGACCGAGGTGAAACGCGAGGTCGCGCGCCTGCGCGAGTCCCTGTCCGACGACGACCGGACCTTGCTGATCCTGCGGGTCGACCGCGACCTGCCCTGGGACGAGATCGCGACGATCGTCGACCCGGAGGCCGCGGGCCCCGACGAGCTCAAACGCACCAGCGCGACGCTGCGCAAGCGTTTCGGACGCATCAAGGCCAAGCTGCGCGAGCTGTCCAAGGACCTGGTCGTCGATGAGTAGGCACCGTTTTCGTCGAAATCGAGCCGGCGGGCGTTCACATCGTCGTTGGCCGGGCTCTGCCCCGCCGGGAGCCCGTGCGCATGGCCGCTGACACCACGACCGAGGACGACGACGACGACGACGACGACGACGACGAACCGCTCGATGAGCGGATCCTGCGCGCCGTCGCGGCCGCCCCCGCGATCGAGTTCGGCGCCTTGCTCCTTCCCGCACACACCGTCATCGCGCAAAGCTACGAGCTGCTCGGGGTGGTCGGGGCCGGGGCGATGGGCGTGGTGTACGAGGCGACCGATCTCGTCCTTCTGCGCCGCGTCGCCGTGAAGGTGCACGACATCGGCCGCAGCGACCGGGCCGCCCGGATGTGGCGCGAGGCACGGGCAATGGCGCGGCTGTCCGATCCCCACGTCGTCGCGGTGTACGAGGTGGGTGTCGACGGAGCGCAGGGCTACATCGCCATGGAGTTCGTCGACGGCACGAACGCGCGGCAGTGGCTGAAGGCGACACGTCGCCGCTGGCCCGAGATCGTCGAGATCTATCGTGCCGCGGGAAGGGGTCTGGCCGCCGCGCACGCGGTCGACATCATTCATCGCGACTTCAAGCCCGACAACGTCCTGGTGAGCGCGGACGGCCGGGTCAAGGTCGCCGACTTCGGGCTGGCGATGGATCCCACCACCACGCTGCCTTCGTCACCGCCCGACGTCGACGACGATGCCGACGTGGCTGGGACGCGAACCGGAACCACGATGGGGACGCCGGGGTACATGGCACCCGAGCTCGCCCGCGGCGCGCGAGCCGACCCACACTCGGACCAGTACGCGTTCTTCGTCGCGTTGTTCGAAGCGCTGCACGGCACGTTGCCCGATCGCGACGACCCCCGACGCCTGCCCGACCGCCGCGACGCCGACGTGCCGCGCTGGCTCGACGAGGTGATCGCCATCGGGTTGTCACGTGACCCGAGCCGGCGACACCGCGACATGGCCCGCGCCGTGGCGGCACTCGATCCGGCGCCGCGCCGCCGACGGAAGGTCGGCCTCGTGGTCGCCGCGACCGCGGTCGCCGGGGTCGCGGCGCTCGGGTGGACGGCGGGTCGGCTGGCGACGCCCGAAGCCGCGGACCCCTGTGCCGCCGCCGGACGCGAGATCGAAGCCACGTGGTCGGAGGCCACCAAGTCGGAGCTCACGCAAGCGTTCGCCGCACGACCGCCTTCGCTCGCAGCCGCGACCCTCGC
Source organism: uncultured Pseudomonadota bacterium (assembly GCA_937896535.1). Taxonomy (GTDB): domain Bacteria; phylum Myxococcota_A; class Polyangia; order Nannocystales; family Nannocystaceae; genus CALBMM01. The sequence goes on along the minus strand of CALBMM010000153.1, from coordinate 116,936 downwards.
GGTCGTCGAGCCGGGCCTCGATGCGTGGTCGAGCGACTGGAAGGCGGCCGCGACCGAGTCGTGCGAAGCGACCCACGTCCACGCCGCCCAGTCTCCGCAGCGACTCGACGAGCGCCATGACTGTCTCGAGCGCGATCGCAAGCACCTCGCCGCCGTGGTCGATCTTCTCCGAACGGCCAACGTCGACGCGATGACACACGCCGACGAGCTCGTCGCGAGCCTGCCGGACGTGGCGATGTGTGCGAGAGCCGACGCCGCCTTGGGCACCGATGCGCTCTCGGACGCGCAGCGCGAGGTCCACGACGAGCGCCACACCGTCCTCGCGACCGCAGCCGCCGATGCGGCCGCCGGGCGTCACGCGATCGCGAAGGCGGCCCTCGACCCTCTCGTCGAGCAGCTGCAGGCGGACGGGTTTCGCCGGCTGGCCAACGAAGCGCGGCGGCTACGGGGCGAGGTCGCGCTCGCACTGGGCCGTCGCACGGAGGCGATCGACGATCTCGGCACGGCCGTCAGGGACGGGCACGCCGCCTCCGACCGTGACGCGCTCGCCCGCACGATGGCCTCGCTGGCGCGCGCGCTGGGCCGCGCGAGCGCCGGCGCCGAGGAGGGCACCCGGTGGCTCGCCAGCGCCCGCGCCCTCGCCGAGGACCTGCAGTGGTCACCCCGACGCGTGCACGAGCTCGACCTGATCGCGCTCGAGATCGCGTTTTACGCCGAGCACCGCGAAGACGCGCTGGCGCTGGCCGAGAGGCTGCTCGCCGATCCGAATCTGGAGCTCGGGCACGAGATCCGCGCCCGCTCGTTGCGCGCGAAGGTCTTCGAGGCGCAAGGACGGCTCGACGACGCGCTCGCAGCCTACGACGAGACGCTGGCGCTCGTGGAACGCCGCCGCGGCGTCGACCATCCCGACGTCGCGAGCGTGCTGGGCAACCGCGCCGACACGCTGCAGATCCTCACCCGCCACGACGAGAGCCTTGCGTCGCTACAGCGCGCGGTGGCCATTCGCGAGGCCGCCTTCGGACCGGATGCGCCCGCGGTCGGCGAGCTGTACCGGCAGATCGGCGTCACCCAGGCGCAGATGCTACGCCACCAGGACGCGATCGCCAGCTTCGAGCGATCGATCGCGATCCACCGCGCGGCCGACGACGACGTCGGCCTGAGTCTGGCGCTCACCAACCTCACCCGCGTCTACGACGACCTGGAGGACCATGCGGCTTCGGCCGCGCTGTTCGACGAGGCGATCGCCTCCGGGGAGCGCGCGTTCGGGGTGAGCTCGCCGAAGGTCGCACGCATCCTCGTCAATCGCGGGATCAGCCGCTTCGCCGCCGGTGAGCTCGCCGAGGCCGAGGCCGAGCACGCCCGCGCGCTGGCGATCCTCACCGCGAGCCTGCCGGCCGACGACCCTGCGATCGCGACCGCCCGCCTCAGCTTGGCCCGCTTCGCTGCGGCGCTCGGTCGTCCCGACGAAGCGTTGGCCCTGTACGACGCGGGCCGACGCGCGATCGAGGCCAAGTTTCCCCACGACCACGCGAAGCTCGCGGCGGTGGCGTGCCAGTACGCACGCATGCTCGACTCCGTCGGGCGCGAGGACGAGGCGCTGCTCGCCTGGAAACGGATGCACGAGCAGTCCGAGCGCACGCTGCCGGCCGACTCGGTGCTGCGCGTCGAGCTGCTCGCGGACTACGGCCTGCGGCTGGTCGACGGCGGCGACCCGGCCGAGGCCCGGCGCATCCTCGAAGCCGCCCGCGAGGCCAGCGAAGCACTCGGCGACGACGAGCAGCGCAACGCCACCATCGACGAAGCCCTCGCGAAACTGCGCCGCTGAGGCGATCGGCACGCGTGTGGCGGGATCACTCGGCCCACCGATATGATGGACGGGGGGGTCGATGAAACGCTGGGGACTGGCCGCGAGCCTTTGGCTCGCTTCGTGTACGGGCGTCGGCCCGGCCGCCGCATCGGGTGACCTCCAAACCGACGGCGAGCCCACCGGGTCCGGGTCCGACGGCAGCGGCACCGCGACGGGCGTCGCGCCTCGGGACAGCAACGCCAGCGCCGACGCGACGGGGACGCTCCCGACCACCACCGGCGACGACACGACGTCCACGACGGCCGCGGACACGTCGACGGCGGCCGACACGAGCACGGGCGCGAGCATGCTCCCCGTCGACTGCGCGGACGTGCTGGCCGCGGATCCGCGCGCACGGTCGGGCGTATACGAGGTCGAGCCTCCGAACGTCGGACCCATGCAGGTGTACTGCGACATGGTCACCGACGGCGGCGGATGGACCCGGTTTTGGTGGTGGACGCCGGGTCGATGGCCCGCGGCAACGACCGACGTGTTGGCCGATCCGTTCGGCACCTGCGGCCCGACCGATCCGTACTGCTTCGGACGGCTGCCGGCCTACTTGTCCGAGACCGACACGGCGCTGCTGGCGATCGATCCGCAGGCACCGACGAAGTACCGCTGGGACTTCGACCCGGACAACAACACGGCCCACGCGGCGTGGCAAGCGTTCGCGGAGCACACCACGATCGACAGCGGCGTGGCCCGCGACGGCGATCCCTGGACACCGCAGGCACTCGAAGGAAGCTCGCCCCCCGACGTCGCGCAAGACTCCTTCATGTACCGCACCGAGCACGGCGTGGCGTCGGTGCTGATGGATGACGACAACTGCGACTGCTACACGAGCCTGCAGATGGGCCACGGCATGTGCTACGGCGGGTGGGGCACCGGCAGCTCGCCCGAGAACTCGTACGGCGTCGATCGCCTGTACGACCCGGACGCCGAAGACGGACCCCGACCCGAGTACCACCTCGAGCTGTTCTACCGATGAGCCGCGTGGCTCGGAATCCCCTCAGCGACGCCTGAGCAGACGCGGACCGACGCCGCTGGCGGCCATGCAGGCCGTCTGCTGCGCCATCACTTCGGCGTCGCAGCCGGTCTCGGCCGCGAACTGCTCGCACGTCAGCGAGCTCAGGCACGTCAGCAGCTCTTCGGTCGCCATCCCACACGCGGCGCCGTACATCGCCGCGGCCTCCAACGTGTACTGGCAGTACGCGTCGTAGTAGACGAGGCACTCCATCGTGAGGCCGTAGCATTCGTCGAACTTCGCGGTGTAGCCCTGACACGCGGCCGAGATCGGGCCCATGGGCGTGGGCGGCGGCTCCGAGCAGTCGATGGTGCCCGTGTCGCTGCCGCCATCGTCGGTCGCACCCGGGGCATCGTCGCCGGCGGTGTCGTCCATCGAGCTGGTCGTCGGCTCGGGACCATCCTCGGCGGAGGCGGAGGCGGAGGCGTCCCCGGGTCCGGTCCCGTCGTCGCCGGTCCCATCGCCCGACACGTTGGTCGTGCCGCCCATCGTCGTCATCGTCGACGCGGTCGTCAGCCCCGTGTCACCCCCGCCGTCGTCGCCGGGACAGCCGGCGGCAAGCGGCGCGAGGCCGAGAAGGAACATCAAATTGGTGAGGCGTTCGTTGGCTGCCATTGGACCCACTCGCCAGACAGGGCTGGACGCATCGGGCGTTGCCATTGGGGCCTCGGCGGTTCCCCCCCGCGCAAATTCCCAAAAAGTTGCTGCAATCGCGCGGACCTGGCAGGCAAACGATGATGTCCCGGCCGGGCGAAACGCATGTTTCCGTCCTCGGGCCGGAGGTCTGTGACGCCCTGGCCCCGGCGCTCGGTGATCAGGAGCACGGCCGAGGGGTCTACGTCGACGCCACGACCGGGCTCGGGGGACACACCGCGGCGATCCTCGCGGCCACGCGCCCGTCGGCGTGCGTGCTGCTCGACCGCGACGAAAAGGCGCTGGCGCTCGCCCGGACGCGCTTGGCCGACGCCCCCTGCCCCGTCCACTACGTCCACGCCCCGTTTTCGACCTTGGCGCAGGCCCTCGCCGACCTCGGCCTCACGGAGGTCGACGCGATCCTGGCTGACCTCGGCGTGTCCTCGATGCAGCTCGACGACGCCAGCCGCGGGTTCTCCTTCCGCGCCGACGCACCACTGGACATGCGTATGGATCGCAGCCGCGGTCCCACGGCGGCGGAGGCGATCGAGCGACTCGACGCCGACGGACTCGCCCGGATCCTGCGCGAGTACGGCGAAGAGCCCGACGCGCGCCGGATCGCCCGCGCGATCGTCGACGGCCGCCCCCAGACCACGTCCCAGCTCGCCGCGATCGTCTCCGAGGCCATGAGCGCCCGGCAGCGCCGCCAGCTCGGCACGCGGATCCACCCGGCCACGCGGACCTTCATGGCGCTGCGGATCCACGTCAACGGCGAGCTCGAGGAGATCGATCGCTTCCTCGCCGACGCCCCGCAGCTGCTCGTCGTGGGTGGCCGGCTGGCCGTCATCAGCTTCCACTCGCTCGAGGACCGCCGCGTCAAGCAGGTGTTTCGCCGCCTCGCCGCGCCTCCTCATGTTCCCGCCGATCTCCCGGTCCGCGCCGAAGATCTGCCCCGTCCCGCCTTCGCGATCCCCGAGGGCTATCGCCGTGGCGTCGTGCCCGGCGCCACCGAGATCGCCGACAACCCCCGGGCGCGCAGCGCCCGACTCCGTGTCATCGAACGATGCCTGCCGTAGTCGACCCCACCTTCGGAGCCAAGCGCCGCCCCCTCATTCGGCGCCGTCGCCAGCAACCCGTCGTCCACCCGCACGGCTACGACCGCGACGCCGAGAGCCCGTCGTCGCGTCGTGAGCTCGGCTTTCGTCGCCGCGTCGCGCCGGCGGGTACCACCTTCTTGCTGTCGATCGTCGTCGGCATCCTGACCGCGATCGGCATCGCGCGGGTGCAGTCGACCACACAGGTCCTCGCCATGGGTGCCGAGATTTCCCAGCTGACCTCGGAGCAGGCGCATCTGCTCGACGTCAAGCGACGGCTCGCCGCCGAGCGGGCCTACCTTCGTCACCCCGACCACATCGAAGAAGTCGCCCGCGACCGGCTGCACATGATCCCGATCGCCCCGGACCTCGTGCAGGAGATCCGACTCCTGGAGGATGCAGGATGAACGTGCTCTCGCGAACCCCCGGCCTCGGCCGCCCCATGGCCAGTGACCTCCGTTCGGTTCGCCGGCGCGCGTGGATCGTCGCCGGTGCGCTCGCCCTGGGCGTGATCGGCCTGGGTTACCGCGCCTACGACATCGCGATCCGCCGCCACGAGGAGTTCGCCGAGCAGGGCAACCGGCAGCAGCTACGGACCTACAAGATCGAGGGCAGCCGCGGCGACATCGTCGACCGCAGCTACATCCCGATGGCCGTCACCGACTCGGTGCACCAGATGGTCCTCAACCCGCGGCTCATTCGGGCGCAGGGCAAGGAGGACGAGGTGGTCGCCACGGTCCTCGAGCTGTTTCCCGACATCGACCCCGCCTACGTGCGCGACGAGCTGACCAAGGACAAGGCGTACCGCAAGCTGCACATGGAGCTCGACGAGCCGCAGGCCGAGCTCGTGCGACGTCGCCACCTGCCGGGCGTGCGCCTCGAGCCGATGCCCCACCGCGTCTACCCGCGTCAGCTCCTCGCCTCGCACGTCCTCGGACGCGTGGGCGGCCAGGACAAGGGCAACCTCGGGATCGAGTACGGCATGGACGAAGAGCTGCAGGGTCGCGACGCGATGAGCCCCGCGTACTTCGCCCGCGGCCAGAAGCTGCTCGTCGACGGCTACCCCGACCCCGGCGTGTCGCGCGGCAATACGGTCGTGCTCACGATCGACTCGGCGATCCAGTCGATGGCCGAAGAGGAGATCAACACGCTCGTCGAGAACTGGATGCCGGTCAGCGCCTCCGTGGTGGTCATGGACCCCCGCAACGGCGAGGTGCTCGCGATGACGAGCCGACCGACGTTCGACCCCAACCATCCGGTGGAGACGCTCGATCAGACCGTCAATCAAGCCGTGCAAGGGGCGTTCGAGCCCGGCTCGACGATGAAGGCGATCACCGTGGCCGCCGCGCTCGAGCAAGGGACGATCCGCAAGGATCAGTCGTTCTTTTGCGAGAACGGCAAGTGGCAGTACACGCCCGAGCACGCGATCCGCGACACCAAGCCGCTGGAGTGGCTCAGCGTCACCGAGATCCTGGCGGTGTCCTCGAACATCTGCACCACCAAGATCTACGAGACGCTGCGCAAGGAGAACATGTACAAGTGGGCGCGCCGCTTCCACTTCGGCGAGCGCCCGCCGATCGAGCTGCCGGGCGCCACGCGGGGTCTGCTCGACCACTGGGACAAGTGGTCGGACATTCAGGGCGCCAACATCTCGTTCGGCCAGGGCATGGCGGCCAGTCCACTGCAGGTCGCCGCGGCGTTCTCGGTGCTCGCCAACGGCGGCACGTACTACCCGCCCACGATCGTCCGCAAGGTCATCGATCCGGCCGGCAAGGAGATCGAGCGCGAGCGGCCCAAGCCGGAGCGAGTCGTGCGCATCGCGACCGCCAAGACCGTGATGGAGATGCTCGAGTCGGTCGTGCACTCCAAGAAGGGCACCGGCAAGAACGCCACCGTCGACGGCTACCGCGTCGCCGGCAAGACCTCCACCGCGCAGAAGGCCAGTCGCGACAGCCGCGGGTACACCGAGGACGACTACTTCGCGTCGTTCATCGGTGCGATCCCGGCCCGCAGCCCGCGGGTGGTCATTCTGGTCTCGGTCGACAGCCCGCAGGGCGGCCACTACGGCAACGAGGTCGCTGCGCCCACGTTCGCGCGCCTGGCCGCCCGCGTGATGACCCACCTCGGGGTCGAGCGCGAAGACGGCAAGCAGCCCACGCCCAACCCGATCCAGCTGCTCGCCGACAACGAGTTGCTCATCGACGGCTTCACCCCGCTCGAGGACGTCGAGCCCGACCTGCCGGGACAAGGACGTCCGGCGGTGCTCGCCGGCGACCTGCCCGACTTCACGGGCCTGACGTTGGTCGAGGCGATGGACGTGGCCGAGCACGCCGCCCTCACCCTGCACGCGGTGGGCAGCGGCATCGCCGTGATGCAAGACAAGCCCCCCGGACCCCTGCCCGCCGACGGCGAGGTCCGAGTGTTCTTCGAGCCGCCGGCCTGACCGACCGGCGGCGTCGAGCCTCGCGCTACGGGCAGACGTACGCGCCGAGGTCGGACACGTCGTTCTGCCCCGCGGCCGTCCACTCGAGATCCGGGACGAACGCGTCGCTGCCGTCCGCGTCACCGGTGGTGACCGAACAGTTGCGCCGCATCGTGGCGTTGAGCGTCGAGACGCCGCCGGAGGACCACTCGGTGCCGGGGTCGGCACCGATCTGGCCGATCACGTCGACGACGATGCCGCCGCACACCAGCGCGATCGCGTCGTCGCCGTTGTACATCGAGCCCCCGAACAGGATGTCGCACCCCATCGGGTCGAACACCAGGGGATCGATGTTGTCATCGCAGATCACGAGGACGTCTCCGGCAGCCAACACACCCACGGTCGACAGATCGACCGACGCGCCGGCGACCGGGTTGCCGCCGAAGTACATGTCGACGTCGCAGGTGGTCAGGTCCACGTCGGCACCTTCGGCGTTGAAGATCTCCAGCGCCTTGTTGTTCGAGGACCCCTCGACGTACTCCGAGAAGTAAAGGTTGGCGGCCATGCCGGCCTGGGCCGTCATCTGCCCGGCGTTGGCGGGCTGGTAGCCGTCGGAGTTGCCCGCCGGTTGACCGTCGCAGTACGTGAACGTCGCGCCGCCGTCGCCCGAGAAGCGGAACGCGAAGTCGTACGTTCCCGGCGGGGCGGGGACGGTCAGCGTGCCCTGGTACTCGTCATTGTTGGCCTCGTAGCCCGGCGACGCGGGACCGTAGCCGGCGTTGGGCGTCGCCGGGGTCCAGATCCAGCCCGCGTCGACGGCGGGGTCGGTGCCATCGGGGCCATAGCCGGCCGAGCCGAACACCTCCGGCGCCGGATCGTTGACGCCCGACAGGTCGGTGAGCCCGCCGATGAACACCCGGCCGAACACGTCGACGTCGGTCCCCACGACCTCGTCGACGACGTCCGGAAACTGCAGGCGGCAGAAGTCGATGTTGTACGTGACCGGGCCCAGGCACGCCGTGTTGGCCGCGCCCGGCGTGCCGAAGTCGCCGTTGTACGAGACGTTGCCTTCGCACCAGTTCGTCCCGTCGTCGTTGAGCACGTCGTCGAACGCGAGCGGATCGAGGTTCATGCTCTGACCGTTCGGATCGGGGAACGTGGCGCCGTCGTCGTAGGCCACCTCGTCGATGATCGTCAGCCCGCAGGTCAGGCGCACGAGGTCACTGCCGTTGGTGAGGTTGAAGTCGGCGGAGTTCCATACCGCGTCGGGTGCGAAGCCGGGGCCGCCGACGGAGTCGACCGCGAACGTGACGTACTCGCCGGGGCCGATCGGCATGTCACCACCGATCACGAAGCCCGCATCGGCCGCGCCGTCGATCACGCAGCCCCCGAGCTGGTAGGTGTCGGTGTTGGACAGGTTGTGCAGCTCGAACCACTCGCCGTCGGCGTCGAGCAGCACGCTCGGGTTCTGCATGATCTCGGTGACGATGACCTGACCGGCCATCGGCAGCGGCAGGTTGGTGCAGCCGGACGTGTCGAACACGCACGCACCGTCGCAGGCGAGCGCGCCACCGGTGAAGCCCACGTCGGCACAGCCGAGGCCACCGAGGTCGGCACCGTCGCAATCCTCTCCCGGATCGGCCACGCCGTCGCCGCACACGCTGCCGCCGTCGCTGGAGCTGCTGCCACCGTCGCTGGAGCTGCTGCCACTGGTCGTGCCGGACGTCGTGCTCGTGCCACTGGTCGTGCTCGTGCCACTGGTCGTGCTCGTGCCGCTGGTCGTCCCGGAGTCGCCGCTGCTTCCGGAGTCGCCGCTGCTTCCGCTGTCGCCGCTGCTCCCGGTGCTCCCGGTGTCGCCGGTCGTCCCGGTGGTGCCCGTCGTGTCGCCCATCGTCGTGTCGCCCATCGTCGTGTCGCCCATCGTCGTGCCCGACGTCGTCGGGTCGGTCGTCGATCCGTCGGTGGTGTCGACCGAGGTCGTGGCGCTCGTGTCGGAGGCGGTCATCGTCGCCGTCATCGTCGCCGTCGGCAGCGTCGCGGCGCTCGTGGGACCGTCGTCGCCGGTGCTGCTCTCCTCGCCCGTCGAGACGGCGGAGCCGTCGTCTCCACACGCCACGAGCGGCAACGTCAGGAAGGCGATCAAGGACAAAGACTGCGTACGAACCATCGCCGCGGCTTATCCACCGCATCGGCGTCGGGTTCAAGGCCGGCGACGTAGGATGGCCGTGACGATCGCGTCACGGCGTCGACGGCCATGGAGGAAGGGTGCACTTCGCGCCGCCCTGCACCCTCGCGAACGCCGCGACCGTCTCGGCGACCCGCGCCGGATCGCGGATCGGGCTCGAGCAGGCGTCGGACGTGCACACGTACAGGGTCGGGTACGACTTGCGTGGGTAGCGATCGCCGGTCTCGAAGTGCAGCACCTTGCGCGGCTCGAACACCTCCCGGGCGGCGTCGAACAGCGCTCGCGCGGCGGCGTCCTCCGGATCGCCGACCACCGAGATCTCGACCGGGCCCAGCGCCCACCACTCCCACGCCAGCGCGAACTCCGACAGCTCCAGCGCACCCATGCGTGAGGTCGCTTTCGGCCCCGCCACCGCCAGCAGCGCGCGCTCGGCCGCCGTCGCGTACGTCTCGTCGTGCTCGTACGCCGCGAGCGCGAGCAGGAAGTGGGCGGCGATCGCGTTGGCGATCAGCGGTTTGCGCGGCGAGCCGGTCGAGACGAGCTCGTCCCGATCCGACGCGAGGAAGCCTCCCTCCTCCGCCGACAGCTCGCGCAGCATCACGTCGGCGAGCCCGACGGCCGCGGCCCGCCACGTCTCGTCGCCGGTCACGCGATACAGCGCGAGCAGGGCGCGACCGAACGTCGCCTGCGGTCGCAGGAACAAGCGCTCGTCGTCCGGCGCGAAGCCTCGCATGCGGGCGTCGGCGCCGACGGCTGGTCCCGCGTCCGCCTGCCGCAGGCCGCCGCCGGGACGCGCCGCTTGCTCGAGGATGCGGGCCGCCGCCGTCGTGGCCGCGCGTAGGTACACCTCGTCGCCCGTCGCCTCGAACGCGCGCGCGTACCCTTCGATCACGGCCGCGTTGATGTCGGTGTAGATCCCGTGGTCGATCGGCGGCACGCCGTAGCGCCGACGCTGTGCATCGGGGAGCTCGAAGTAGGCCTCGCGCGTGCGCTCGCTCGGCCACTTCGGGGCCAGGTCCTCCTGCGTCGCGTAGAAGCGACCATCGGGCGCGCGCATGAAGTCGCGAAGATAACGATGGACCTCGGCCACGTCGTCCTTCCACCGCCGCTCGCCCGTCAACCGGTACGCATCGGCGAACGTGGTCATCGCGGTGATCGTCCAGGCCGAGCGCTTCTCCGGAATCGGGCTGCCGAAGTCGGCGGTCCTGCTGCCCACGAACGTGCCGCCCCACTCCGGGTCGAGCAGCTTTTCGTACGCCGCGGCCGTCGCGACGAGATGGTCCAGCCGCTCCTCGTCCCCGCGGGCGTGGCCACGCAGCACCGCGTGCGAGGTCGCGGCGCCGCGAACCTCCTTGTGACCGAACCCCCAGCCCGGGCCCAGTGGCTCCCGCTTGCGATCGAGCCGACGTACGGTCAGCCGACACGCCTTGTCGGAATCGTCGGCGGGCGGCGGCTGGACGATCTCGGCCACCAGCGGTGCGGCCCGCTCCATCAGCGTGCCATCGTCGTGCATCGCGACGAGCCCATCGAGGATCGGCAGGAAGTTGTGCGGGCGCTTGTTGCCTCGCACCTTCAGCACGTGGGTGCCGTCCGGTGCCATGAAGATCGTTGCAGGCCATCCCCACGGCCCGTAGACCTCACCGAGGTCGGGCTCGACGTCCGCATCCACGGAGATCGCGACGAAGTGCTCCGTCACGCGGGCGATCACGGCGGGATCTTCGTACGTGTCCTCGTACATCCAGCGGCACGCGGTGCAGCCTTCGATGCCCACGTCGAGGAGGATCAGCTTGTTCTCCGACGCCGCACGCGCGAAGGCCTCGGGCGACCACGACGCCCACTCGATGTGCGGGAGCTCGGACGAGGACGGGGGCGTGGACGCGGAGCTCGAAGCGGGAGCAGGAGCGGCAGAGGTCGAGGCCCCGGCGCACGCGCTCGAGGTCAGCAACATGCCGAGCCAGACGGCGAAGCGGTGGGCGCGCGACATGACGCGGCAACCGTCGCATCCCCGTGGCGGTGCTGGAAACCGGGCAGGCCGCGATCGGAGCCAAAACACCCGAGGTCGGAATGTGACGCTGGTCTGGGGCGTCCGGAGCCGGCCATGTACCTGAAGCAAATCCCCCTCGCGCTCGCCCTCGCCGCGGTCGCCTGTGCCCCGATGGCCGCGCCATCGCCCGCGCCGGCCGAACCCGAGACCATCGCCGCCACGCCCCCGAGCCCCGTCGCGGCCGACTCACAGGCATGGGCACGTGCCGTCGACGAGCAGGCGTCCCGGCTGCAGCAGCGATTTCCCGACGCCACGATCTCGATCGCCGTGGCCGACGTCACCTCCGGCGAGCTGCTCGCCAGCGTCGGCGCCCTCGACGAACCCCACGCCACCGGCTCGACGATGAAGGCGTTCACCGTCGCGGCCGCCCTCGCGGCCGGCGTGGGTGCGGACGAGCCGCTCGACTGCGACGGCGGCAAGGCGACCTTCGGCGGCACCACGATCGAAGACCACGCCCCCCACGGGGTCGTGAGCGTGCGCGAGGCGTTCGCTCGATCCTCGAACGTCGCGATCGTGCGACTGGCCGAGCGGGTCGGTGTCCGACCGTTGTACGACGCCGTCGCGAAGATGGTCGCGCTCCCTCCCGCCGCCGAAGTCGACGATCCGGCGGCCGTGCTGCTGCTGTTCGGGGGCACGTCGAAGCTGACGACGCGTCAGCTCGTCGACGGCTACGCGATGCTCGCCCGCGGTGGCACCTCTGCCTCGGGAGGCGAGCGCCTCGTGGACCCCCCTGCCGCCGCCACGCTCGGCGAGCTGCTCGAGCACGCGGTCACGACGGCAGAAGGGACCGGAAAGGAGGCGGCCGTCGACGGCATCGAGATCGGGGGCAAGACGGGGACGGCCGACCATCCCGCCGGCCGCACGGCGCTGTTTTTCGGGGTGGCCCGGCCCGCCGATACCCGGCCCGTCGTCGTGGGGGTCGTGGTGCAGGGCGTGCCGCGCGATCAGTACGGCGGCAATCTGGCCGCGCCGGCCTTCGCCGAGATCGTCCGGCAAGCCGTGGCGCGGTGATCCCGGGTTGGGCAGATCCCTTGCCCAAGTCGAGCAAGATTGCGCAACCACACCGTATTCGTGGCGCCTTTGGGACCGACCTTGGCGCCCGATTCCAGGCTCGGCCCGCGTCTTGCTATGAGTGCGGCCCGAATGTCGAAAGCTCAGGTCTCCATCCTCGCCCTGTCGACCCTGCTCACCCTCGGCGGCTGCGACAAGGTCATCCAAATGATCAAAGGCGGGGCCGAGTCGGTCGCCGAGGAAGCCGTGAGCGCCGCCGGCGGTGGCGACGAGGGCGGTGGGCTCGGTGGTGGGCCGAAGACCGACGACGACTTCCTCGCCGAGAAGCTCGACCCGTACATCGACTGCATCAACTCCTACTCGCGCTCGATCCACGACTCGGCCGACCGCTACTTCTCGTGGGTCGACGCCGAGAAGGGCCTGACCGGATCCGAGAAGAACGTCTACGGCCTGTACGCGGTCAGCGACCCGAAGACCTGCGTGGAGGGGGTGGCGAAGTCCGCCGACGCGCAGCCCGACGACGCGGATCTCGAGGCGGCCGCCAAGGCGTTCGCGGACGCGGTGTCCGAGGCGCACACCGTCGTCAACGACGCGCACAAGTACTACGACGAGAAGAACTACAAGGACGACGCGTTCGCCAAGGGCAAGGAGCTGCACCCCAAGCTCACCGCGGTGTTCGAGAAGTTCAACGAGGCCGACGTCAAGCTTCGCGACCTGGTCGGAGAGAAGAACGACGCCCTCCAAGTCCGCGAGCTCGAGCGGATCGAAAAGGAGATGGGCAAGAACCTGATGTGGCACAACAAGAACATCATGGTCCTGGCCAAGAAGGTGGTGCGCGCCGGCGACGTGCCGTACTCGCCGACACTCGAGCTCGACCTGGCGACCTTCGAGCCGCTGGTGACGGAGTTCGAGACCGCCGTGGACGAGGCGCAGAAGTACTCCGACGCCAACAAGGAAGAGGCGGGCTCGGTCACGATGTACAGCTCGTTCCTGAGCCAGGCCGACGAGATGAAGAAGGCCGCCAAGGAGCTGATGCGCCGCAAGCGGGACAACACCGAGTTCACCAAGAGTGATCTCGATCGTCTCGCGACCGGCCCGGCGGAATGGGTCGAGGGCAGCCCCGCCAAGCTGTCCAAGCACTACAACGACCTGGTCTCCAACTCGAACCGTCTCAGCTGGACTTGGTACAAGCCGGCGGGCTCGCAGTAGCCAGCCTGCGGGCGAGCGCGGCGAAGTCTTCGACGTCGTCGCCGAAGTGGAGGGCGCGCAGGCCTGCTGCCCGCGCGCCCTCGATGTCGTGGTCGTACGAGTCGCCCACGTGGATCGCGTGCCCGGGCGCGATCCGCAGTCGTCGGCACGTGCGGGCGAAGATCTCCGGGTCGGGTTTTTCCACGCCCTCTTCGGCGGACACCACGATGAGGTCGACCCACGCCATCACGCCGAGCTCGGCCAACAGCGGACGTAGCCGCAGGTCCCAGTTGGATACGACCGCGGTCCTGATGCCGGCGGCGGCCATTTGCTCGGCGAACGCCTGCGCCCCCTCGGCCACGCGCCAGGCGCTGGCGTGGGCGTACAGCTCGTACAGCTCGTCGAGGATCGCCGGCGCGTCACAACCGGTGGTCTCTCGCACGACCTCGCCCCAGTACGCCCGCCACGAGGGTTCCCCGCGACGCTCGCGATGGTGCTGCATCGCCCCGCGAAGCCGCGCCGAGACCTCGTCGTCGGCCACCTCGGCGCCGTGGGCCCGCGCGACGCGACCGTAGGTGTCGGCGATCGGCACGCGCGGCGACAGCAACGTGCCCGCGGCATCGAGCAGCACGGCATGCACTGGCACCATCGCCGGGGAGACTACGTCACGCGGCGGATCAGACGGTAGCCGCCCACGCCGGGCAGCACGCGCCCGCCATCGCCGGCGGTGGCGCCCCCCCCACCTGCGACGGTGTGCGCGACGTGCACGGAGGTGTCAGGATTTCCGCCACGCTTCGCGGTGCTCGACGATCGCGTCGTACAGACCGCGCACCGTTCCCACGACCGCTCCGGGCACATGGACGAGGCGATAGCGCACCTTCGGCAGGTCGACGATCGGTCGGGCCACCACGCCGCGCGGCAGTCGACAGCAGCCGTTGACGACCGCCACGCCGAGGCCGAGCTCGACGAACTGCAGCATCGGACTCCAGCCGCTGGCTTCGACCGAGGCGTGGATCGACGCGTCGGCGAACGCGGCATCGAGCGTCGCCCGCAGGGGGCGCCCCTTCGGCGGGACCACCATCGCCTCGGCCGCGAAGTCGTCGACCGACAGGCGCCGCCGCTTCGCGAGCCGATGACGACTGGGCATCGCGAGCACGTGGCCGACCTCGGTGAGCACGCGGTGTTCGAGATCGAGCGGCCCCGCGGCGGAGGCCACGATGCCCAGCTGCGCTTGCCCGCCGCGAATCGCGGCCAGGGTGCGATCGTGGTCGCGGGTCAGCACGCGTAGTCGGGCCGGTCGCCGACGCGCGAACGCCCGCAGTGCCGCCGGCAGGATGTACGACAGCGCCCCCTCCCCGGCGGCGAGCACCACCGGCGCTTCGACGGGCGCGGCGTGGACGCGGCTGGCGATCGACGCCGCACGCGTGGTGATCTCCCGGGCGTCTCGCAACACGCGCTGCCCGGCCTCGGTCAGACGCAGGCCGCGGCCCTGCCGAACGTACAGCTCGGCGCCCACCGCCTCGGCCAGACGCTGGATCTGGGCGTGCACGGCGGGCTGCGACAGATGCAGGCGATCGGCGGCCCGCGTGAAGTTGAGCGCCTCGGCGAAGGCGACGAACGACTCCAACCACTCGAGCTTCACACCTCTGACTATCACGAAATCAGATAGCTCATCGGAAAGCGTCAGTTCCCGAGCTCGCGCCGCCGGCTACGAACCGAGCATGAACTACCCCATCGATCTCGACGTGCTCGGCCCGAACCCCCGCTTGGGGTTCGACATCGGCCGCGTCATCATCGCGCCCTCCGACGGGGGCGCCGACACTTCATTTCTCCAAGGCTCGGACGACGACGCCATGCGCACCCCACCGGCCCCTGGCGCCTTCGAGGCGATCGCGAGGCTCACCGAGGCCGTGGACGGCCGCACGTTCCTGGTGTCCAAGTGCGGACCCAACATCCAGCGCCGCACCCGACGCTGGCTCGCCCACTGGGGCTTCCACGAGCGCACGAGCCTGTCGCCCGATCACGTTCGGTTCTGCCGCGAGCGTCGCGACAAGGCGATCCACTGCCGCGAGCTCGCGCTCGACGCGTTCGTCGACGACCGACCCGACGTGCTCCATCACTTGCTCGGCATCGTCGGTCTGCGCCTGTTGTTCGGACCGCAGCGTCCGGGCCGTCGACCGCCGGCGGGCGCGGTCCCGGTGGCGGACTGGAACGACGTGACGTCGATCCTGCTGCCGCTCATCGAGCGGGCGCAGGAGGTGACGGCAGGCGCCTGAGAAAACCCGGCGGGACCGCGGCGACGAGCCACACGCCGTTGGGCGTGCACGAGAACACGTGACCGTCCGCGTGCATCGCCGCCGCATCGACTTCGAGCACCACCGGATCGCCGCGACGACGCCCGACCTCGAGGGCCGTCGCGACGTCTTCGCTCAGGTGCACGTCGTGGCGCTGCTTGGGCAAGAGCCCCTCGCGCTCGATCGCCGCGATGAATCGGGCCACCGTCCCGTGGTACAGCCGCGGCGGTGGCCTGGCCGGCACGTACCCGAGCGCGACCGGGAACGAATGCCCCTGCTGGGCCCGGATCCGCCGTTGCGCCGCATCGAGGGCGTAGCGCGCTTTGCCCGAGGCGACCACGAGTGCCACGAGGTCGCCCTCGTCGATCGCGTGCCCGCGAGCGCGACACGCCGCGACGACGTCCGAGACCGCCGCCCACCCGGCGTCGTCGACGGCGATGCCGGCCCCCGCCGGGTCGTGCCGCAGCATCCACGCGACGAGCTTGCTGAGCTCGACGTCCTCGCCCGTCATCGGTTGCGCACCAGATCCAACAGCGACTGGGCCACGACGATCTCCCCCACCCACTCGCCCTGCTCGGTCGCCCACGCACCGACGAACACGTCGCCGAGGCCCTGGCCGACACGTTCCGGGATCGGTGCGGCCAGATCCGGCGGCAGCAGCTCGCGCAGGAACCGACCCAGGTCGAGGGCGCTGAGCGCCACGTAGCCCAGCGCGCGCGGGTGCGCCGAGACGCGCTCGGCCAGCTGCAGGGTGGAGGTGCGTGCCGAGCTCTCGCGCGCGCCGGCGATCCGTTCGGCGTACGCGGCCTCTCCTCCGGGCGCGAAGGCGTAGACGGCCCGACCGTCGATCTCGAATCGATCGACGGCCACGAGCGCGGGCTTTTCGCGGATCCAGCCCACGATCGCGTCGGAGATGTCCGCCTCCTCGCCCAGCGAGCGGCTGAGCTTGCGCAGGAACGCGGGGTTGGCCTCGACCTTCCAGCGATCGGCCGACACGCCGGCGACCTCGAGCGCGCCGCGGTCGACCGACCAGTCGAGCATCTTCTCCAGCTCGCGCGCACCGTCGCGGTCGAGCACCGCCGCCGGCGTCACGCCCTCGGCCCAGCGCCGCCACGCGTCGCGACCGGTCGCGTCCGGCTGCAACCGCCGCACGAGCGCCGCGCCGCCCCACGTGCCGGGTCCGTTGAACGCCACGAACGTCGAGCCCGGGGCATACGTCCCCGCGTCGGGTGTCTCGAACAGCGCCGTCAGGTCCGCGGCGGCGATCTGCGGCACACCGAGCGCGTCCGCCCCCAGACCGACCGCGAGCTCGCCCAGCAGGGCACGGGTCTGCGGCAGGATCGGCTCGGCCCCGGCCGACGCGACCGCCAGCCACGTGTGTCGCGGAAGCCACTGCTGGGCGACCTCGGCGAGCGCCGGCTGCGAGGTGAGCCGGCGACGCAGCCCACCCGTCGCCGAGGGCTCGACGGTGGCGCCGATCTGCAGTCCCACGTCGTCGATGCGCACGCCGAGCTGCATCCGATCGACGATCGCGGCTGTGTCGAGCAGCTCGCGCGTGACCGCGGCGCCACGACGGGTCAGCAGCGGCACGAGCACCGCGAGCTGGCTGGAGACGATCTGCGTGACCACGCGCAGCGCGGGGTCGTCGGCCATGGGCGCGAGCTCGGTCAACGTGGCCGCGGCGGCGAGCTCGAGTGGACCGGCGTACATCGCGGCCGCCGAGGCCGGAAACAAGGTGGCCTCCACGTCCCAGCTGCCGCCCGGCCGCGCGAGCTCGGTCAGGTACGCCTGTGCGTCGTCGAACGCGGTCGCATCGAACGCGACGACGACGTCGGGACCGAGCGCGTCCAGATACAGCGACAGCCCCTCGACCTCGTAGCGCTTGGCGCCAGGCCGCACCGGGTCGGCCTCCACCCCGGGCAGGCCGGTCACGAGCGCCCGCAGGCCGCCCTCGTAGCCGAAGACACACGCCAGCGGGATCGCGTGCCGTGACGGGTCGATCAACGCGCACGCCACCGGCCGACTCGGGTCGAAGTGCTCGGCGAGCGCCATCGACAGCTCCGTGCGCGCCTGTGACTTCGCGGCCTCGCGCAGGGCGTCGACCGTCAGCTCGCCGGACGCGGCGGCCGGCGCGAGGTGATCGGAGATCTTGGCGAGCACCACGAACGGCTCGACGACGCGGACGTGGCCGTAGATCCCCGCGGTCGCCTCCGGCGGGGCGAACGGTGTGGTCGGCCCCTCCGGCGTGGGCGCGGCCTGGACCGGACCGCGGGGCGCCTCCTCGAGTCGCGGCTCCCGCTCGGGCGTGCGACCGCACGCCACCAGCGTCAAGGCGATGGTGAGTGACCCGCGACCCACCTCGGTGCTTTAGCACACCGACGATGGGTCCCGGGCAGGGCGCGGGCGCTACAGCTCGACGATGCCCGACGGGGCCGTCGGTGCGTCGTCGCCGAGCAAACGGTAGCGGTCCGCCCCGTCGTGGTCGCGCTGCGCCGCCTCGCCGCCTCGGTGATGCCACCGAGAGTCGTGCGCTCGGTCGCGCTCGTGTCGCCCATGGTGTTCGGCGTGGTCATGCCATGTGCCGCCGCCGAACAACTCGTGGCGCAGCTGCGACTCGAGGGCGTCGCCGAGGTCGTCGAAGTCGAGATCGTCGGCCCCGAACGGGAATCCCGGCGACAGCAGGTACTGCAGGTCGTCGCCACCGTCGACATCGATGCCGATGTAGCCGTGGAACTGTCCGCCGAACATGCCGAACCAGGGATCTCCCCAGCCACCCCCTTCGATGACGATGCTCAGTCCGCGCGAGCGTGGCTCCGGCACGGGTGGGGGCTCGGGCGGCGCCGGCACGGCGCGCGGATGATCGACCTCGAGCTCGACGACCTCGTCGCCCGACTGCAGCACGACCCGCGAGCGGGCGTGCTCGCCTCCGTCGACGTCGGCGAACGCGATCTCGAGATTGCGATCGCCCGGCGCGGGCGAGGCACTGGTCATCGCGGGCGCGGCCTGGGCCTGGGCCTGGGCCACCCCGGGGACGAGCCACGTCGCCAGCCCCAGCGTGCCCACGGTGACACCGACCCTCGCGATCGGATGCGCCGCGCCTTCGCGCTTGGCGTCGTCGAGCAGCCGGGTGATCCGCCGGACGATCGGCGAGCTCTCGTGGGCCATCAACGTCGCCAGCGGATTGCTCGCCGGACCGTTTTCCACCCAGCTCGCGACCTCGGCCAGGCACTTGGCCAGATGCACGCCCGTGCCGGTGTTGCGCGCGGCCCAGTCGTCACACTGGTACTCCGCGACCTCCTGCATCTTCTTGCGGGCGAGGTGATTGAGCGGCTGGAAGAAGAACACGGCTTCGATCGTCGCCGCGAGCACCTGCCACCACGGATCCTTGCGAATGAGATGGGCCAGCTCGTGCGCGAGCATGCCGTGCTGCTGGGCCGGGGTGAGGCTGTCGACCGCACGCTCCGGCAGGCAGATCTCGTGGCTCGGCAGCGCGATGGGCGAGCGCAGGTGCGCCGACGCGGTCAGGCGCGGGCGCTTCTTGAGCTCCGCCTTCGAGCACAGTCCGAGAAACGCCTCGAGCACGGGATCTTCGATCACGTCGCGACGTGCTCGCAGCTGCGCTCGCAGCCGGCGAGCCGCAAGCGCCAGGCGCAACGACGCGAACAAGCTGCCGGCGGTCACCAACCCCAGCAGCACCCAACGCCACGGACCCGGCGCGGTCGGCTGTGGCGTCGATGGAGCCGCGACGGCCGCGGCCGTGGCGGCGGGACGGCGCTCGGCGGTGGCGCGGATCTGCAGGTCACCGTTGCGATGCACGACCACCCGACGCTCGACGGCGGGCTCGGTCGCCTCGGCGACGACGGCATCGGAGGACGGTGCTTGCACGCGCTGGCCGGCGAGCGCCGGTGGCAACTCGAGCTGTCCCCACGGCGGCGCGACACCGGCGAGGCCGTGCACCGACGCCGTGAACAGGCCGCCCACGAGCGCGACCTTCCACATCGTCTCCTTGATCGAAAGCGGGATCTTGGGAACGAGACTGGTGACGATCCAGATCGCGCCGATGAGCGCGGTGCTGTGCACCGCGTAGGTCAAAAGCCACTCGATCATCCCGACCTCCCAGTCCGCGGCGGCCGCGAGCATGGCGACGCTAACCATGGTCGTCCTCCTTCGATTCCCGCTCGGCGATCAGCCGACGCACTTCCTCCAGATCCTCGCGACCGACCGGCTGCTGCCCGCCCAGATGAGAGACGAGCGCGGCCGTGTCGCCACCGAAGAAGTAGTCGGTCAGGCGCGCGAGCATGCTGCGTCGCACCTGCTGCTCGGAGGCGGTCGCGCTGTAGACGTACTGACGCCCGCGCGTGCGATGCTCGATGTAGCCGCGCTTTTCGAGGCGGCCGAGCACCGTGGCGACGGTGGTGGGGGCGAGCGGCTGGCCCGCATCGGCCAATGCGGCGTGGACCTCCGCGGAGGTCGCTTCGCCGAGGTCCCACAGCACGCGCATGAAGGCGAGCTGCTGATCGGAGAGCTGGGAGGGGGGCATGAGCCGTCCTTTCCTGACGTGTCGACAAAAGTAGTACTACAATCGTAGTACTACGGACGTAGTACTACGACTGTCGATAAAGCCGGTCAAGCCGGAATTTGCTTACTCTGGGCGCGTGTCGGGCTCGCGGATCGCGCTGACCGTCGGCGCGGTCGGCGTGGTGGCGGCGACGCTGTGGCACGGTCTGCGCCCGGTCAGCGACACGGACCTGTGGTGGCACATGCGTCTGGGCGCGCAGATGCTCGAGACCGGATCGCTCGTCGACGCCGATCCGTTCTCGTTCACCGCGGCCGACACGCCGTGGCCGTACAAGGATGCCGGTTCGGCGATCGTGCTGTGGGGCGTGTGGCGCCTCGGCGGCGCCGCCGGCCTCGTCGTGTTCAAGGCGCTGCTGCTCGCGGCGACGGCCGGCCTGTTGTGGTGGTGGCTGGCCCGTCAACGCAAGGTGCCGACCACGCTCGCGCTGCTGGCGACCGCGCTCGCGATCGAGGGCACGGCGTTTCGGTTCACCGAGCGCGCCGCTTCGATGTCGCTGACGCTGCTCGTCGCCGCCGTCGTAATCCTCGAGCGCGACCGCCGACAGGGACGCGGGCTGTGGTGGCTCGTGCCGCTGACGATCCTCAACGCGAACCTGCATCGCGCCGCGATCGTCATTCCGGTCGTCGCGTCGGCGTACGCGGCGACGACGTGGGTGCAGCCGCGCCTCGGCCTGCCCGAGGGCCTCGCCACCCCCGATCGTCGCCGCGCGACCATGGTCGCGATCGGCACCGCCCTCGCGTGCCTGGTCACGCCGTTCGGCTGGGCGCTCGTGACCACCACGGTCGGCCTGATGCAGCAGCACAGCGAGCTGGTGACCGAGTGGGCGCCGCTGTCGCTGGAGCTTGTGGCGCGACTGACCCCGGCAACGTTCGTCGTCGCGTTCGTCGTCGCGGTCGGGGGCATCCTCGAGCTCGCCAAGCGGCGGCCGATCGATCTATGGAACGCCGCGTTGCTGGCGATGGCGTTCGGGCTCGGCCTCGGCTCGCTGCGCCACCTGCCGTACCTGGGACTGCTGGGTGTGGGCCCGGCCACGGCCGGACTCGCGTATCTGCATCAGGCGTGGACCGGGCGCCTTGCCCCGCTGATCGCCTCGGTCACGGGCGTGACGGCCCTGGCCGCCGCGATGAGCAGCCCACTGGCCAATCCTTCGCTCGGGCTGACCCCAGCGCACTTTCCCGAGGTCGGCGTCGCGTGGGTACAGGCACGTCCCGCCGGCTCCCGGATCCGCGGCCACGTCTTCAACGAGTTCGGCTTCGGTGGCTTCGTCATCTTCCACCTGTGGCCCGAGCACCGCGTCTACGTCGATGGACGCACCGACCTCGTCTACACGCCCGAGCACGTCGAGCGGTACGTCCGAGCGCTCTCGGACCCGCGCACCTTCGCCGAAGAAGCCGAGCGATGGGACCTGCAGTGGGTCTTTCTCGACAACTTCCCCGGCGACGGTCGGCGCGCGCACTTCGACGCCAACCCGGCGTGGACGCTCGTGCACGTGTCGCGCCGCGCGGTGATCTACGTGCGCACCGACGGGGTCAACGCCGACATCGCCGCCGAGGAAGGCTACCGCGTGCTGTGGGCCCACGACTTGCCGGGCAGCGTGACCGCGGCCGCCCGACGCGGCCGAGTCGACGACGCGATCGCCGAGCTGCAACGCATGCTGCGCGAGGACCCGGACAATCCCTACGCCGCGGACGTGCTCGCCCGCGTGCTGGAGATCGAGCGCACGCGGGCAAAGTGACGGCGCCTCACTCGCAGCTATCGCTCTGCGGTAGGCACTCCAGCGCGTAGCTGGACAGACACGCGACCTGCGTGACCGGATCCGTCGTCATCACGCAGGCGTCGAGGTCCGCGGGTTCGGCCAGGGTCCGGCGGGTCTCGGCGAATCCGCAGTCACCTCCGGCGAAGTACTCGCGCTGGGCGATCACGGAGCCGTCGGCGAGTACCTGCACCCAGTGCTCCGACGTCTCGGCCGTGCCGGCGCAGATCGTCCACGAGTACACGCCGGGAGTTCGATCCCGAAGCCCCGCGAAGACGCATTGGTACGCGGCGAGGTCGTCGATCGCGAGCGGGTCCACATCGAGATCGCACAGCGGATCGCCGCTGGCGTCGAACGACGCGCAGGGCGCTTCGGTCACGCACGTCAGCGCCTCGAAGGACGATCCACGACAGAGCTCGGGTCCACCGAGACCAAGGCCCGTGGCGTCGTCGGGAGCCGGGGCCAACTTGCACGACCAGCTGCACTGCCGGTCGTGGCACGCCGCGGGGCCACCGTCGGTCGACGATGCGCCCGCGGTCGTCGCCTCGCCATCGGTGTCCGCGTCCGTCGCGGTCGAGTCGCCGGTCGACGAGTCCGGCGTCATCCACGTGGTGCTCGCGCTGGAGCCGGAGGTGTCGTCGTCTCCGGTACTCGCCGTGGCGCGTTCGTCGTCTGCGCGCTGGCACGCCGTGCCGAACACCACGCTGCACAGAGCGAGACGACACCACCAGCGCCAACCGATCCATTCCATGCTTCGACCCTAGCATTGCGGCGAGGGTCGAGCATGGCGATGTGTCGAGCTACGCGCGTCGGATCGGATCGGGAGTCGGATCGATCCGGCGCGTGCGGCTACCGTATGACCGAGGACAGCAGCGCCCGCCGAGCGGGCGCCCACCATCGCATCAGACGGCGGTCTTGCCCTTGCCGATGACCGCGTCGTAGACCTTCGCCTTCGGCGTGCCCTGGGCGACGAGCTTCTCGGCCTTGACGAGCTCTTCGTCGACGATCTTCTTGAAGTTCTCGACCGGCTGCGCGCCGGACAAGAAGCGTCCGTTGATGAAGAAGGCCGGCGTACCGGTCACACCGATCGGGGCACCGATCTGCTGGTCGTTCTTGATCTTCGCTTCGATCTTCGGGTCGGCCATGTCCTTTTTGAACTTGGCCACGTCGAGCCCGAGGTCCTTGGCCCACTTGTCGAAGTTTTCGTCCGTGAGCTCCTTCTGGTTGGCGAACAGAAGGTCGTGCATCTCCCAGAACTTGCCCTGGTTGCCGGCAGCTTCGGCGGCCTTGGCGGCCGGCAGCGCCCGCTGGTGGAAGCCGAGCGGGTTGTGCTTGAACGCGATGCGGACCTTGTCGCCGTAGTCGTCCTGCAGTTGCTTGAGGGTCGGACCCACGCGCGAGCAGTACGGGCACTGGAAGTCCGACCACTCCACGACCGTCACCAGCGCCTCGTCGCCGCCCTTGGTGAACGACTCGCCGAGCGGCACCTTGTACGTGTCTGTCGGGTTGGGGCGCGCACGCGGGGGCGGAGCCGGCTTGGCGGGCGCACCGGGCACGGCGCCCGCGGCGGCCGGGGCCGCGACGGGAGCGGCCCCGATCTTCGTCTCGAGATCGTCGATGCGCTTGAGAATCTGCGACTGGCTGTCGGCGATCGACGCGAGACGCTCGTTCATTTGGGCGACGGCGCCACTGCCCTGACACGCAGGGAGGGTCAGACCGATCAATCCCGCGCCCAGCGCGAGGGAAATCAGGGAAGCTTTCTTGGTCACGAGCGAGGCAACGCTCGACGTCGCGCGGACATATCGTCGCGGACGAAAAAAATCGTCACGGCTGCAGCGGTCGGATCATCGTGGTGAAACGTTGCCCGCTGACCGTGGGCTCCCAGATCTGCTCGATCGCCGTGAGATTCGCCTCGGCGTCCTCGGCGGCGGGCAGCGTCAGCGCGGCGGAAAACAGCAGGACCGCGCCCACGAGCCCGAGACCGAAGCCCACCCGTCGGCCGCGCGGTGGCCACGGCAACCTCGACAGCGACCACGCCGTGACGCCGAACGCGAGCCCGGCCAGCCCGTGCAGCGCGAGTCGTTCGCCCAGGATCGGTGCGAGCCAGTTGTACGGCGCCAAGCCGTCGAGCCACAGCGGGAGCAGTTGATCGGCGAGCGGATTGCCCTTGTCGATGAGGTGCGGGAACAGATGGGCGGCCAAGAAGTTGGCCGCGACCGACCAACCCGCGAGCGCGACGACACCCGCGCCGAGCGAGGGCCGTCGCATCGCAGCGTCGAGCATGCGCGCGACGACCGGAACGAGCAGGGGAAAGAAGCCCACGAGATAGCGCGGCCCGACCCGCCAACCGCCGGTCTGCGACAGGCCGAGATTGACCAGCACCATCACGCCGAAGACCGCGGCGCCCAGCCGCATCTCCTCGTCGAGGCCTCGCCAACGCGCGATGGCCCAGCCCAGCGCCACGACCCACAGGGGAGCCCAGTACGCCAGCCCGCCCCACGGCGACAGCAGATGCTCGTGAATCGAGGTCGCGTCGGGCAAGCCCAGCCCGAGCAACCCTTTGGCGTGTGTCTGCGCGAAGCGTTCTTGCACGACGTGGTGGTAGCCGGTCGACAGCGGACTACCGAAGACCGCTGCGTGGTAGGCCGCGAGGCCGGCAATCGGCACGAGCGCCCCGGCGGTCGCGAGCACGAGGGTGCGAACGTCACGGCGTCGCCACGCGTGCCAGCCGAGGTAGACCCCGATCGGTACCGCCGCGAACACGGCCGCGTACTCGACGACGACGGCCGCCCCCGCGAGCATGCCCCCGGCGAACACGAACCAGTCGCGTCGCGGCTGCGGCGGGGCGGCGATCCATCCCACCCCGACCGTCAGACACAACGCGGTCAGCGGTGGCCCGAACAGCAAGCGGCCGTAGCTGAGCATCGGGGTGGCGAGCACGAGCAGCACGACCGCGGCCGTCACGGTGGGCTCGGACAGCCGACCCGACCATCGCCGCAGCAACCACGCCGCCAGCAAGATCGTGGGCAGCACTCCACCGAGCACGCGCGCGGCCCGAGTGACGTCGCGCAGGCTCGTGGACTCGGTGACCATCTTGACGGTCGCGTACGCCACGATCGCGGGCAGCGTCGCGCCGGGCGGCTTGTTGGGGTACAGGTGACCGTCGACGGGCGATTGCGCCACGTCGATGCCCGGGTCGATCCCGCGCGCGCCCGGACCGTCGACGCGCAGCTCTCCAGTGTCGACCCATGCGATCGCCTGCAGGATGCGCGGGCGCTCGTTGGCGTTCATCATCGACGCCAAGTACGGAAATGCCGCGCCGACGAGCAGCGTGAGCGCGACCAGCAACCACGCCCGCTGTCGCTTCGTGGTTCGCTCGTCGTCTGCCGTGCCCTCCGGGTCCAACGCGCGGATGCTACCGTGGAAGGCGTCGCGGCAAACTGGTACGTTGCCGACCCGATGACGTCGCCGTCCAGGCGCACGGTCGAAGCCACCGCGCTGCTACTCGCTGCCGCCCTCGCCCCGGCGGGTTGCGGGGAGATCCAGCGGTGGTTGGGCGACGGCGGCGACGACGATTCACAGGCCGACGGCGGCGCGATCATCCCCAAGCGCGCGTCCGACCTCGGCGCCGGCGCGGCGTCGCCCTTGCGGCCGCTCGAGCGCGCCGAGCGGAAGATGGACTACCCCGCCAAGGACGCCTCGCATCTGGGCTTCAACCTCCAAGCCCTGTCGAAGACCTACTCGCTGGCCGGTGCCGTCGAGGTGCCGGCGTGGGCCAAGGAGGGCGTCGGCGACCCACTGGTCACGCGCGACGACGACATCGCGACCGCGTGGCGGTGCACCGCCGACGACGACGCACCGTGTGCGTTCGGCATGAGCTTCCCCGAGCCGGCGCGCGTGACCGCGATTCGGCTGTGGGCCAACGCGCCGCACGAGCCCGCCGACCACGCGCGGATTTCGGAGCTCAAGGTGCACACCGACGAGGGCTGGGCGAAGGTCCGCTTCGGCGAGGAACAGGACTTCGTCTACGTGGTCTTCGGCCAGCCCGTCGACACCACGCAGCTCACGGTCGAGTTCGTCGACGTGCACGCCGGCCACAAGGGACACGAGATCTGGCTCGGCGACATCGAGGCCTACGGCGACCGGGGTGCGACGCGAGCGGGCCTGGACATCGATCCCACGGCGGTAGTGGTGCGCCACGGCAAGACCAGCTGGAAGCGCTCGGGACTGGAGCGACAGCTGTCGCCGACGCACCTCGAGATCGTCAAGCCGGACGCGACGGCGATCCGCCTGGGCCCGGGCTCGGCGATCTACGGGCGACCGGGCGATCGACTGCTGCTCGTCGAGCAGCTGCTGCAGACGGTGTGCAACGTCCACAAGGGTCGGTACTTCGCGATCGATACGAAGACGCGCGTGTGGATTCCGCTGGGCGATCTCGGCGGCATGCTCGGCGACGTGTATCGCCAAGAGGCCGGCGAGGGCTGGGCCGTCGGCTTTGCGGACGAAGAGCATCCCAAGATGCAGGCGATGCTGCTCGAGGAAGGCGTGTACATGCGACGCAAGACGCAGCGCATGGCGTCGACGACGACGGCCGAGTACTTCGAGCAGTGGCGCATCCCGGTGGAGGCGACCCTACGTGGGGGGGTGGACCCGCGCCGGCCGACCGGACCGTGCAAGGAAGCGACGGCCGAGACGATCGCGCCCCTGGCCACCGCGTACGACGGCAAGCTCGGTGCGCCGGCGCAGTGGTCGGTGTGCGATCTCGGAGCAGAACACGCCGCCTACCTGTTCGACGGAGGTGGGTGCGGCAAGCGGTGGGAGCTGCACGTCGTCTCCGACAAGGGCCGCACCGTGGCGTCGCGCAAGGGCAAGGCCGCCCAGGGTGCCGCGTTCCACGTGCGGTCGTCCGAGGCGCTGGGACTGCTGGTCGAGGTGACCAGCGACGACGTGTCGGCGACCTACCTCGTGCGCAGCGACGACATCGTGGACCTGCCGCCGAACACGGCTCTGGCGGTGCGCGCCCCGGCTTCCTGCGGTGCGCGCTGCGACGCCCCGTTCGTCAATCCGCGGCGCCCCGACTGAAGCGCGGCGCAACGCCCTGACGGTGCTACTTTGCCCGCGATGCTCCCCCGCCCGCTCCTGGTCCTCTTCGCCGCCCACCTGCTCGCGTGCGACGCCACCGAAGAGGCCGTCGACAAGGGCAAGAAGGCCGCCGAAGACCTCGCCGACGAGGCGGTCGACAAGAGCAAGCAGGCCGCCGGTGACCTCGCCGATCAGGCGAGCACCAAGAGCAAGGAGCTCGCCGACAAGGCGTTCGACGGCTCCAAGAAGGCCGCGGGCGACCTCGCCGACAAGGCGACGGACTCGGCCAAGGAGTGGTGGGACGACCTGCCCGACTCCGGCGAGCTGTCGGACAAGGCGACGGCTTGGATCAGCGAGCAAGCCGAGGGCGGCGGCATCGAGAAGTACATCATGGCCGGCAAGCAGATCGCTCCCGCGGCGATCGAAGCCGGCTCGAAGCTCGCGAGCGCCGTCGACAGCGACACGGTGATCGAGCCGATCTTCCGGCCGATCGACGAGGGCAACTCGGCGAAGGTCGACGCGGCGATCTCGGACATGCCGCGCACCGAGGTGATCGACGGCCTGACGATCGGCTTCAAGTCGATCGACGAGCTCTCGGACAAGGCCTCGGTCAAGGAGCGGGGTTACCTCGTGACGTGGCGTCAGGGCGACCACCTCGTGGGGTTCGTGTACCGGTCCCGCCGCGAGATCGACCTCGAGAAGGTGGTGGCGGAAGCGCCGAAGCTCATCGCGGTGTTCAAGGCGGCGGCGAACGCGATCTGACCCCTCGCGTCGGAGCTGGGGTAGTCTGCCGTCGAACTCAGGAGTCCCCGATGGACATCAAGACCATTTCCGCCACCCTGGCCCTGCTCGGCAGCGGCCTGACCCTTCCCGCCTGCGACGACTCGAAGAAGGACGCCGCCGAGGTCAAGGACAAGGGCAAGGACGGCGACGAGGCCAAAGCCGGCGAAGACGCCAAGGCCGGCGACAAGGACGAAGCGGCCAATGCCAAGGCCGGCGAGATGAAGTGCGGCGAAGGGGGCTGTGGCGAGGGTGCCTGCGGCGGCAAGAAGACCGACGATGGCGCCGACGAAAAGGCCGTGGCCGCGGACGCGGAGGCCAAGGACGCCGACGCCAAGCCCGAGGGCGACGCCGACGCCAAGCCCGAGGGCGACGCCAAAGACAAGAGCTAGCGCCCGGTGCCGCGCCTCGGTGACTTGCTGATCGACGTCGCGTCCCCGACGTACGTCGAGTGCTCCCCGGACACGGACATTGCCGCGGTACGTACCGACTCCCGCAAAGTCGGTGCGGGAGACCTCTTCGTCGCGATTCGCGGCCAGACCCGTGACGCGCACGACTTCGTGCCCGCCGTCCGCGACGGGGGCGTGGCCGTGGTCGTGGTCGAGCGCGCCCGGATCGCCAGCGGACCCCGCGTCGAGGTCGACGACACGGGCGCCGCGCTCCCCACGATCGCCGCGAACGCCTACGACCACCCCGGTGAGCACCTGACGCTCGCGGGCGTCACGGGCACCAACGGCAAGACGACCACCGCCCACCTCGTCGGCGCGATCCTGTCGACGGCCGGCAAGCTACACGCGCGCCTGGGCACCACGGGCAACTGGATCGTCGACCACGAGGACACCGCGTCCTTCACCACGCCGTTTCCGCTCGAGCTGCAGACGCTGCTCGCCGACGCCCGCGCCCGCGGAGCGACGCACGGGGTCATGGAGGTCAGCTCGCACGCGCTGGCCCAAGGACGCGCCCGGCCACTGAAGTTCGCGGCGGTCGGCATGACGAGCTTCAGCCAGGACCACCTCGACTTTCACCCGACGATGGAGGACTACCTCGCCGCCAAGTGCCGGCTCGCGGCCGAGCACCTGCGCGCCGACGGTGTCGCGGTCGCAGCCGTCGATGGTCAGCCCGCGGCCGCGCGGTTCCTCGCCGCGGCCGGGTCGGCGCGACGCTGGCGCGCTTCCCGGGGCGAGGATGCGACGGCGGAGATCCGCTTGTCCTCGCTGCAAGAGTCCGCCGCCGGCATGACCGCCACGTTGCACACGCCGGCCGGCGATCTCTCGCTGCGAACCCCGATGGTCGGTCACTTCAATCTCGACAACCTGATGGTCGCCACGGGCCTCGCCCTCGGACTCGGGGTCGCCCTCGCCGACATCGAGACCGCGCTCGCGAACACACGTGGTGCGCCCGGTCGACTCGAGCGCGTCGCCGTCGACGGCGTCGCCGGACCCCAGGTGCTCGTCGACTACGCCCACACCCCCGACGCCGCACTGCGAGCGATCGCGGCGGCGCGGCGGGTGACGCAGGGTCGGCTCGTCGTGCTGCTCGGCTGCGGGGGCGACCGCGATCGGACCAAGCGCCCGCAGATGGGCCGCGTCGCGGCCGAGGGCGCCGACCACTTCTGGGCCACCTCCGACAATCCGCGGACCGAGGATCCCGAGCGGATTCTCGACGACATGCTCGCCGGCGTGCCCGAGTCCGAGCGCGGTCACGTCACGCGCCGGGTCGATCGTGCGTCGGCGATCGCGGAGGCCGTCGAAGGTGCGAGCGAGGACGACCTCGTGCTGATCCTCGGCAAGGGCCACGAGGACTACCAGATCCTCGGCACCACCAAGATCCACTTCGACGACCGCGAGCACGCCGCCCAGGCACTGCGCCGTCGGACGTGAGCGCGCTTGACCGCGCCCCGGTCCCCCGGGGACAATTACGCTCGAAGGGCTCGATATGCGCGCGTTCTCTGCAGTTTCTCTGGGGGCGCTCGGCCTCGTGTCGCTCGCCGGTCCCGCGAGCGCCGGGCCGACCACCCCCGACACCTACGCCGGCGCGCCGATCACCGACCCGTCCGTGACGCCCGAGATCATCGGGGTCGGTCACGAGCCCGACGCCATCGCCGCGCTCGACTCCCCCACCCTGCTGTTCGTCAACTTCGACGTCGGCCAGGTCAACGCCGGATGCGGCAACGATGCGCGCAACGACTGCTCGCAACTGTTCTCCGGACCGTTCACCGGCTACCAGGGCAACGCATCCGAACGGGCCGCGGTCATCCAGGCCTCGCGCGAGGACGTGGAAGACTTCGGCGTGATCGTGGTGGGGGAGCGACCGCCCAACGACCAGCCCTACGCGATGGTGATCGTCGGCCAGCCCGCCGGGGGCAGCCCCGCCGGCGTGGGCGGCGTCGCCCCCACGATCGACTGCGGCAATACCAACCCGTGGATCACGAGCTTCGCGTTCCTGCTCGACTCGGGCGCCAACACGCTCGCGACGGTCATTCACCAGGAGGCCGCACACACGTGGGGCCTCGAGCACGTCGACGAGAACACCGACAACTTGTTCCCCAGCGCCGGCGGCACGGTCGACCCCAAGTACACCGACGCGTGCCACCAGATCGTGGTCAACACGGATCTGACCCCCGACGGCAACGCCCGCTGCAACTCGATCCACACCTTGTTCTGCTCGGCGAACCAGCAAAACTCCTACCAGGAGATGCTCGCGCTGTTCGGGCCCCCGGTGCCCGACCTCGTGCCGCCGACCGTCGCGATCTCGTCGCCCGCCGAGGGCGAGGAGCTCGACTACGACGCCGACTTCGAGCTCACCTTCGTTCTCGACGACGATCGACGCCCGCAGATCTTCGACATCGTCGTGTACTTCGACGACGTCGAGGCGACCGACGCCGTGCTCATCGATCAGGAGCACTCGTTCCCCGTCGCTGGAGGTGACGCACCGACCGGCCACGGCTTCTTCAATGGTCCACACACCGTGCGGATCGAGGCGGTGGACGAGGCCGGCAACGTCGCCAGCGACGAAGTCACGTTCACGATCGTGGGCGGCAACGAGGTGCCCAGCGGCGACGGCAGCGGTGACGACGGAAGCGGCGGCGAGGCTGGAGACGGCACCGGCGCAGACGGTGGCGACGGCACCGGCGCAGGCGATGCGACCGCGGGCCTCGATGGCGGAGGCGGCTCCGACGACGGAGGTTGCGCGTGTACGACGACGACCGGAGGCGGAACGCGAGCGTCGTGGTGGCTGCTGGTGCCGCTCTTGCTCCGACGTCGGCGACAGCCGGGAGCCGAACGCCGCATTCGCGGCCGTGTCGGCGGGGGCCGAATGCGAGCCCGGCGATCGCGGCACCTGTCGTAGCCTGGGCGCATGCATCGGCGAAGGGGATCGCTCGCGACGCTGGGCCTCGCGATGGGGGTGGCGTGCAGCACGTCACCCGTCGAGCAAGACGACGACGGCGACGCGCAGGTTTGCGCGCAGGCCAACGAGGCGGTCGAGGCGTGCCTGGGCGTCCCGCCCGACCCACCATTGGGTGACTGCGACGAGGACGCCCGCGCCGCGGCGCAGGAGCTGCTCGACGGGCTGACCGCCGCCGGCTGCGACGACGTGCCCGAGGGCAAGGAAGACTCGCTTTTTTGCGAGCTGCTGGTGTGGGACCCACTGCGCTGGTGCACCGACCCGCCGGCGCCGCTGGGTCCCGAGCCCGCCGGCGAGCCGACACGCTTTCCGATCATCCTCGCCCACGGCTTCAACACGTCCACCACCAACTTCTGGCGCTTCAACGACGTGGACCTCGCCCTCGCCGAGGACGGTCACGTGGTCGCGCTGGGCAGCGTGCCGCCGTTCGACACGCCGCAGGTGCGCGCGGGTTTCCTCGCCGATCAGGTCGACGCACTGCTCGACGAGACCGGCGCGGACAAGGTCAACCTGATCTGCTTTTCGATGGGCGGGATCGACTGTCGCTGGTTGGTGAGCCCCGATGGCCTCGACTACGGAGCCAAGGTCGCCACCGTCACCACGCTGTCGAGCCCGCACCGCGGCACCGCCGTGGCCGACGCCGCGCTCGGCGTGCTGCCCGACGCCGACGACGCGAAGGCCATCGATGCGCTCGCCACACTCTTGGGCATGACGTTTTCGGAGGTCGCCGACGACAGCCACCTCGTGGCCGCCCTCGAGGCGATGTCGGAGCGGGGAATGGTCGAGTTCAACGCCAACGTCGGCGACCACCCCGACGTGTTCTACCAGTCGTGGGCCGGCGTCAGCTCCGTGGGCGGACTGCCGCACCCCGACCGCGACGCCGAGGCCGAGGCGTGCACCGACGACGACGGCAACGTGCAGCTGCTGCGCCATTCCGGCACGCACGACGTCATGGATCCGCTGCTCGTGGGGGCGGCCGGCTTCGTCGCCCACGGTCTGAAGCTGTGGCCCAACGACGGGGTGTCCGCGGTCCAAAGCGCCAAGTACGGGCTGTTTCGCGGGTGCATCCCCGCCGACCATCTCGACCAGGCGGGCCAGATCGACGACGTGGGCGCCGACCATCGCACCGGCTTCGACTACCTGCGGTTCTACCGCAACGTCGCGTTCGACCTGGCCGCGCGCGGGTTCTGATCAGGCGTCGGGCACGAGGCGGGCGAGCACGCGCTCGAGCTTGATGCCCCGGCTGGCCTTGAACAACGCCGCGCCTGCGGTGGTGCCGAGTCGGTCGTGCACCTCGGTCGCGGCCGCGTCGACGTCGTCGACGACGTGGACCGCATCGACCCCGGACTCGGTCGCCGCATCGGCGATGTGGCGCGCCCGCGGACCGAACGCGACCACGTGGTCGATGCCGAGCTCTCCACACAGCCGACCGACCTGCCGGTGCAGCTCCGCTTCCGTGGGGCCGAGCTCGAGCATGTCGCCGAGCACCGCGACGAGCGGACCTTCGCGATGGGGCCGCAAGGCCACCAACGATCGCAGCGCGGCCTCCACCGAGCCCGGGTTGGCGTTGTAGCAGTCGGCGATGAGCAGGTGCGGCCCGAGCTCGTGCAGGCGGCCGCGGTCGCCGACCGGCTCGACGGACTCGAGGGCCGCGACCATGTCCACGATCTCGAGGCCGAGCTCGAGCCCGACACAGATCGCCGCCGCAGCGTTGCGCGCATTGTGTGCGCCGAAGGTCTGCAGCTTCACCTGAAACGGCGCGCCGTCGTCGACGGCGAGCGTGGCGACCGTCCGCAAACCCGGACGCACGTCGATCACGCGTACGCGCAGGTCCTCGCCAGCGGCGAACCGCGCCACGCGTGGCGCCGCATCCAGGTGGGGTCGTAGCAACGGCTCGTCGCCGGGTACGACCACCAGCCCACCCGCGGTCACGTGGCCGATCGGCTCGGCCTCGGCGGCGGCGATGGCCTCGATGCTGCCCATGAACTCCAGGTGCTCGAGCGCCACCGAGGTGATCACCGAGATCGTCGGCCGCACGATCGCCGCGAGGTGGTCGTTTTCGCCCGGCGCACTCATGCCGAGCTCGACCACCATCGCGGTCGGCTCGTGCGGCTCGTCGAGCAGGGTCAGCGGCACTCCGAGGTGGTTGTTGAGGTTGCCGCGGGTACAGGTGAATGCGGCGTGGGCCGTCCCGACGACGGCGGCGACCATGGCCCGGGTCGTCGTCTTGCCGTTGGACCCGGTGATCGCCACGACGGGTCCCGTGACCCGATCGCGAGCCCGCGCTGCCAGCCGAGACATCGCCTGCAGCGTGTCGTCGACCTCGACCACGGTGATCTCGGCCGCGCCGGGATCGAAGGTATGACCTCGGCCTACCAGGACCGCCGCCGCCCCGCCGGCGACCGCGGCCGGGAGGAATTCATGCCCGTCCCGCGCCGCCACGATCGGCACGAACAGCGCGCCCGGCCGGGGCGCCCGCGAGTCGATGAACGCCCCCGCGATCTCGCGATCTGCCGTCCGTAACAGGCTTCCTGAAGCCATTTCGGCGAGCTCGTGGGGTGTCCAACGCATACCGAGATGCGAATACCAGACGGCGGCTCGGCCGCAAAGCGACCGGCCAATTGCTACACGACCGTCACCTTTCGGCATGCGCAACTCGATCGGCCAACGCCGGATCGACGTGCTAGCGTTGTCCGCGACCGACACCAGCGATGCCAGTCCGCGACACGCTCTTGCTCGATCAGGGATACCAGCCCGTCAAGGTGATCCCCTGGCAGCGAGCGCTCGTGATGCACATGGTCGGCAAGGTGGAGCTCGTCACGGAGCACGAGTGGCAAGTCCGCACCGTGTCCGCCCACTTTCCCGTGCCCGCGGTGGTCCGGTTGTTGCGACGGCTTCGACATCGTCCGCCGTTCGTGCGGTTCTCTCGCGAGAACATCTACCTGCGCGACGAGTACAGCTGCCAGTACTGCGGCAAGCAACCACACCCACGCGAGCTGACGCTCGACCACGTGCTGCCGCGCTCGCGCGGCGGTGGGACGTCGTGGCGCAACGTCGTGGCCGCGTGCGGTCCGTGCAACCGACGCAAGGGTGGGCTGACGCCCGACGAGGCGAACATGCCGCTGCGCAACATCCCGCGGCGACCGCGGTGGCTCGCGCCCCGAGTGCTGCAAATGCGCCACGGCAACCTGCCCAAGGCCTGGGCCGACTGGCTGCACTGACCTCGGCGGCTTGAACAAGACTCGGGGCGCGGCGTACCGTGACCCATCGTGAAGCTCCCCCCCGCCGGTTCCCCCCTGTGTGCACTCGTGACGGCGGCCGCCCTCGGCCTGGCCCCGATCTCGTGCAAGGACGAAAAACCCGCCGACGGCGGGGGTGACGGCGACGCCAAGGCGGCCCCGGCCGACGCCAAAGCCGGCGACGGAGACACCAAGGACGCCGCCGACGGGGGCGAAGGAAACGTCGAGGACAAGAAGAAGCCCGGCGGGATCGCCAAGGCGGCGCTCGAAGCCGCCGGGGTCGTTCCCGGTGCCGGCGACATCGAGCCGCGCTACCCCAAGGACATCGACGCCCTGCTCGATCTCGTACCGCAGGGCGCCGAGTCCTTCATGATCATCCGCGACGTCGGCTCGCTCGTCGATGCGACGCTCGCCTATTCCGGTTCGGCGATGCCGACCTACGAGTCGATCGCCGACGAGATCGCCAAGGAGGATCCGGGCGACGCCGCCGACATGCGAACCGGGCTCGAGCACATCAAGAAACTGTCGAAGACCCTCGCCGACAGTGGCATCGACCTGTCGGCCGGTGTGGTGATCGCCAACGATGGCCCTGGCGGCGAAAAGGCCACCATCATCTATGGCTCGGCAACCGCCGACGCGCTGCCGACGATGCTCGTCGCCCTCGGGGCTACGGGCGAGCTGCCCGACACCTGCAAGGTGATCGCGGAAGCCTCCGGCTACGCCGCGTGCTCGCAGACATCCGTCGCTTCCTACGCCCCCGGCAGCCGCGCCGCCGAGCTGCGCAAGACGCTCGCGTCCGATCTGCCCGGCGTCGATCTCGAGCGTGCCAACGTGCTGGCGCACATCAAGGCCGACGACGGCACGCTCCCCTTCGCGCTCGAGACCGGTCAGGGCATGGCCCACCTCGCGTTCGCGGTCCCGCAAGCGCGCGCGGAGCTGTCACGCGTGATGGAGTCCGGCAAGGCACCGGGCCTCGGCCTCATCGGACCCGGCCAGCCGTTCTTGTGGGGACGCGTGTCGGCGAGCCAGATCGCCACCGCGAAGTCGACCTCGCCCGCACCGGCGCACGCGCTCATCGACAGCGTGACCGGGGAGTTCGTCCTCGGCGGCCTCGACGGCATCCCCGGCATCGGCGGCTTCTTGGGCGTCACCGATCCGGCTCCGGCTTCGGGCATGGTCGCCCTCGCGAGCATGGGTCTGGGCGAGATCCCCAAGTCGCTGCCCGACGGTACGAAGATCGACGCGAAGGTCGAGACGGTCGGCGGCACGTCGGCGCTGCACGTCGCCTTCTCCGGCGGCAAGCAGGAGAAGATCGTCAAGGACCTCGGCTATGTCTCCGAGCTGTTCGGGTTCGCGGCCGGCAACTACATGGCCTTCACCGCCGGCGCCGACGACAAGATCGTCGACCACGTGGCCAAGTACGCCGGCACGGAGCCGACCCCGACGATGCTGGCCGCCCTGCCCCCGCCGCTGAGCAAGTCGCTCGAGGCCGGCGACGCGGTGCTGGCGATGTACATGCCGTTCGACGCGATGCAATCGGCTGCCGCCGCCGGTGCGCTCGAGATGTTGGTCGACGAGGTGCCCGCGGGTTCCACGGGCAAGACCGACCCGAAGGCGGGCATGAAGCTCGCCCTCGACGCCATGGCGGCCTTGTCGAGCGCGAGCGTCTGGGTGACGCATCTGGACGACGGGCCGATCTTCCACGTCGCCGTGCAGGGCGTCGCCGACGTCTCGACGCCCGAAGGCAAGGAGGCTCTTGCCGCAGTCGAGGCCGTCGCGGGCGGGGCCGATCGCGAGGCGACGTACCGCGCGCTCGCCGACAAGTACCCGTCGTCGCCGCGCGCGCCTTCCTACAAGGCCCGCGCCGGTGATCTCGGTGATCCGTTCGGGTCGATGGTCGTGCTCGGCGCGCTCATCGGAGGCGCCGGCGCGTTCTGGTTCCTCGGCCGAGCGATGGGCATGTCGGCGGCCTCGAGCCCGCCGACCGCCATCGCACCCGCGCCCGCCTCCCCGTAGCGGACCTCGGCTCACGCGTCACCCCACGATCTGGCATCGTGGCCGTGGCATGTCGCCGACCGACCGCTCCGCGCAGATCACCCTGCGCGCCCTCGTCACGGCGCGCTGGGTGCTGCTGGCGCTGCTGGTGACGGCCGCGATTCTCGTCGCGCTCGACCCCGGGCGGATCTCGAAGACCGGGTGGCTGCCGGGGCATCCCGGCATCGAGCGCTTCTCGGTGCTCATGGTCGTGTGGGCCGCCCTCAACCTCGCCACCGAGCGCTTCATCCTTCGCCCCCGCCGCGCGACGCGTCGCATCGCGGGCATCCACCTGCTCGTGGACGCCACCATGCTGACGATCCTGCTCGCGATGTCGGGCGGTCCGACCAACGCGTTCACGACCGTCTACTTCGTGCCGATCACGCTGGCCACGCAGGTCTCGCCGCGATGGACGTGGGCGCTGGCCGGCTACTGCCTCGCCGGGTTCGCGGCGCTGTTCGTCCTCGCCCCCGTGCCGCAGAGCCCACCGGGTCACGAGATGCACTTCGCGGGGCACTTTCGCGGCATGTGGGTCGCCTTCGGGGTGTCGGGCGCGCTGGTGACCTACTTCGTGCACCGCATCGCGCTGTCGCTGGCAAGACAGCGCCAGGAGCTGGCGCGCTTGCAGGAGCAGTCCGTGGACGCGCGGCACCTCGGTGCCCTCGGCTCGCTCGCGGCCGGTGCGGCGCACGAGCTCGGTACGCCACTGGGGTCGATCGAGCTGCTGATGGGCGAGCTCGAGCACATGGACGCCGACGAGCGCGCTGCGTCCATCGCGACCGTGCGCGAGCAGGTCGCCCGCTGCAAAACGATCCTGCAGCGCATGGCGAGCCCCGAGCTGCGCGTCGCCGCCCTCGGGGAGGCGGGGGGCGTGCCCTGGCCGCTCGTCGAGATCGGCGACGAGCTGCGCGCGGACGAGAAGGTGCGTCTGCGGTTCGACGAGGAGCTGCACCACGTCGACACGCGTCTGCCGCGCGAGGTGCTCGGCCAGGTCGTGCGCGAGCTCGTCAAGAACGCGACGGAAGCCGACGCGACCACGGTCGACGTCGACATCGCGACCGTCGACGGGCAGCTGCGCATCCAGGTGCGCGACGATGGTCGCGGCATCCCGTCCGAGGTGGCCGAGCGCGCGTTCGAGCCCTTCTTCTCCGCCCGCGAAGGCGCCGACGGCCTGGGCCTGGGCCTGTATCTGGCGCGAGCTCAGGTTCGCCAACTCGGGGGTACATTGACGCTGACGTCCAAGCCGGGCGGGGGCACTGTCGTCGTCGTCACGCTTCCGTTGTCCGCGGGCCCGCTGCGCACCGTCCCATGACCGAAGCGAGGGAAACGATCCTCGTCGTCGACGACGACCGCACGTTCTGCAACGCCCTCGGAGGGGCGCTGCGGCGACGGGGCTTCAAGGTCGTCACGGCCCACAACCATGCCGACGGACTCGCCGAGGCCAATGCGTGGAAGCCGTCTCGGGCGGTCGTCGACCTGCGCATGCCCGGGCCCAACGGGATCCAGACCGTGGCCTCGCTCGTCGAGCGCCATCCCGATCTCGCGATCGTGGTGCTGACCGGCTACGGCAGCATCGTGTCCGCCATCGAGGCGATCAAGGCCGGCGCGGTGCACTACTTGACCAAGCCCGCCTCGGTCGAGGAGATCCTCGCCGCGTTCGAGCGCACCGAGCCCGTCGCCGAGCTCGCGGTCGAAGTGCCCGCGCTCGAGCATGTGGAGTGGGAGCACCTGCAGCGCGTGCTCACCGAGTGCGAGGGCAACGTCTCGGAGGCGGCGCGTCGACTCGGCATGCACCGGCGCAGTCTGCAGCGCAAGCTCGCCCGGGGCCGGCCGAAGTGAAGCGGAGCCTCCGCCCCGACGTCGACCCGATCACCGCCACAGGTCGGCCGACGCCGAGATCCTACTCCTCGGTGTTCTGGTAGTAGAGAGTCGTCTTGTCGACCTTGTCGTCGTCGGCCGTCGGCTGCTGCTCCGAGCGACGCTCGGCGAGCTGATCGCAGTAGCCGAACACGAGCTTGTCGACCTTGCGCCAGCGCTCGAAGTCCTCGTACAGCTCGTGGTGCAGCGTCTCGCGAAGCTGCGACAACAGCCCCACCGCTCGACCGCGCAATCGCCCAGCATCGAGCGGTGCCTCGTAGCCCTCGCCGAAGCTCTTGTCGACGTTGTGCTGGCTGAGCAACCGCTGCAGTCGATCGCCCGACGCGAGGTAGGAGTTCATCCACTCCAGCAACGAGATCCCGCCGCGCACCGGATAGCGCTCGAGGATCCGCTTGAGCGCCTCGGTCATCGCCGCCGCACGCTCCTTGGCCTTGGCCGCCTCGTGGGCGTACGGCGCCGACAGCTCGCTCGGTCGTGGAACCACGGTGTCGCGCAGCATCTCCAGGTCGTGGCGGTCCGCCGGGGTCAGATCCGGCATCCGCAGGTACGCCTCGGTCATGAACCAGACCGCGGCCGCGTAGCCATCGTGCCGCGCGTCTTCGAGAGCGAGTGCGCGCACGAGCTCGCCGTCGTCGCCTTCGGGGAGCTCGTCGAGCTTGCGTCGGATGTTCTCGAGCGCCGGCAGGAAGATCTGCCCGGCGTGGGTGCCCTCGAGTGCCTCGGCGCGATTGTCGATGAGATCGGGGAGCGCCGCGCGCACGTCCCTCAGGGTCATTCTTCGCATCGCGCGTAGAGGGTAGCAGGACCGCCCTGCGGTCGGTTCCTGACGTTTGGCCCTTGCAACCTCGTTCTGCGCGGGTTGCGGCGGGGTCCCGCGCATTCGGGATTCTTGCGCCCGCGCGGGACGTTGTGCCAGTAGTGAACAGGGGCCCACTGCGCCGCCCCGACCAGGAAGTCGCCCGCGTGCTCTACACGCTCCTGTATCCGCTCAGCGCCCAGTTTGCGTCCCTGTCGTGGCTCAACGTGCTGCGATACACGTCGACGCGGATCATCCTGGCGACCCTGACGGCACTGTTGCTGTCGCTGGTCCTGTACCCCTGGTTCATCCGCACCCTGCAGAAGATCCAGCTCGGGCAGGTGGTGCGCGACGACGGTCCGCAGAGCCACCTGTCCAAGCGCGGCACGCCCACCATGGGCGGCTCGCTCATCCTCTTCACGCTGATCATCCCCACGGTC
Source organism: uncultured Pseudomonadota bacterium (assembly GCA_937896535.1). GTDB lineage: Bacteria > Myxococcota_A > Polyangia > Nannocystales > Nannocystaceae > CALBMM01. The sequence continues at coordinate 77,209 of CALBMM010000153.1, read as the reverse complement.
CTGTGGGCCGACATGCGCAACCCGTATGTCCTGCTCGCCTCGCTGACGACGGCGGGCTACGGCGTGATCGGCTTCGTCGACGACTTCCTGAAGATCCGCAAGAAGCACTCGGGCGGCATGCCGGCGAAGGTCAAGTTCGGCCTGCAGTTCGCCGTCGCCACCGCGGTGTGCTGGTACCTGTACGAGTCCGGCGTGATGCCGGCCAACATCCGGTACCGCCTCGCGCTGCCGTTCATGGACTTCTACCAGGACAGCACTCAGCTCGCGCCGGCCGTGTACATCGCGTTCGCCGTGGTCGTGATCGTGGGCGCGTCCAATGCCGTCAACCTCACCGACGGTCTCGACGGCCTCGCGATCGGCCCGGTCATCATCTCGGCGGGCACGTTCCTGGTACTGACCTACGCGGCCGGCACCGTGATCGCCGGCTTCGACATCGCCCGCTACCTGCACATCCCCCACATCCCCGAGGTCGGCGAGCTCGCGATCTACTGCGGCGCCATGGTCGGGGCCGGGATCGGGTTCCTCTGGTACAACACGTATCCGGCCAGCGTGTTCATGGGCGACGTCGGCTCGCTGCCGCTGGGTGCGGGCCTGGGCTTTTTGGCCGTGGCCTCCAAGAACGAGTTCACGCTGCTCATCGTGGGCGGGATCTTCGTGCTCGAGACGGTCAGCGTCATCGTGCAGGTCATCTCCTTCAAGCTCACGGGCAAGCGCGTGTTCCGGATGGCGCCGATCCACCACCACTTCGAGCTCAAGGGCTGGGCCGAGCCCAAGGTGATCGTCCGCTTCTGGATCATCTCGGTGATGCTGGCTCTGGTGGCCCTGGCGACGCTGAAGCTGCGCTAGACCTTCCGGGCGACGCGGGCCGTTCGTCCGCCGACCTCTTCTGGTAGGCTTGGGACCGTACGGTGAAAACGGATCTGGAGCTGTTGGCGGCGTGGCGCGACGACGACGCGAGTGCGGGCGGTGAGCTCTTCCGCCGGTACTTCGATCCGCTGTTTCGCTTCTTCGTCAACAAGGTCCCCGATGATGCCGAGGACCTGATCCAGAACACGCTCATGGCGTGCGTGCGCTACGGCGACAAGGTCGGCCAGGCTTCGAGCTTTCGCGCGTACTTGTTCACGATGGCGCGCAACGAGCTGTATCGGTTCCTGCGCAGCAAGAAGCCTCATGGCGAGATCGACTTCGGCGTGTCGTCGCTGGTCGACCTCGCTCCCTCGCCTTCCACGGTGCTCGGCTCGGCGGAGCGCGAGCGGCAGCTCCTCGGTGCGCTGCGCAGCCTTCCCGTCGACGCGCAGCTGATCCTCGAGCTGCACTACTGGGAGGACCTGTCGACCGCCGAGCTCGCCGAGATCCTCGAGATGCCCCAAGGAACCGCCAAGAGCCGGATCCGCCGGGCCAAGCAGCTGCTGCAGACGGCGCTGCGTCGCGGCACGGACCCCACGGAGACCGACGCGCTCGAGCGATGGGTCCGCTCGATGCGTGACAAGGTCGCGACCGCCCGCGAGCTCAGTCCGTCATGAGCGCCGCCGCCTTGGCGCGCGCGAGCTCGGCTTCGGCGTGGCGTCCGGCGGCCTCGTGCACCTCCGCCAGCGCCTCGTAGGCGACGGCCAGCTGATTTGGCGCACGGTCGATGCGCTCGTAGGTCCGCACGGCCGCCTCGACCGCCGCGAGTGCCTTGTCGGGCTCGTTGCGCGCCACGTACGTCTCGCCGAGCTCGAGGTCCGTGAGCGCGACGAGATCGTGGTCTGGACCGAATGCGTCGAGCGCCAGCGCGTGCGCGTGCTCGGCCGAAGCGAGCGAGGCATCGAGATCGCCGAGCTTGCGGTAGGCAGTGGTCAAGTTGTTGGCGAGATAGATGTAGCTGGGGTGGTCCGGCCGCAGCTGGCTCTCGTAGATCCGCTTCGCCTCGAGCAACTCGTCGATGCCCTCCCGGGGGCGGTCGTCGTAGACCAGCACGCGCGCGAGGTTGAGATGCGCGATGGCGACCTCGTGCGCGTCGGGACCCAGTGCCGCGACGAGCAGCTGCGTGCTGCGACGAAATTGCACCTCCGCCTCGCGGAGCTTGCCGGTCGCGGCGATCGTGATCGCCAGCCCCACCGTCGCCTTCGCGACGAAGATGTTGTCCGCCCCGAGCGCATCCGTCCCGATGTCGATCGCCTGGCGAAAATGCGCGCCCGCCTCCTCGTGGCGCCCGAGCCCGTTGAGCTGCTGCGCCAGCCCGTCGTGCGCCTTGGCCACGCTGGGATGGCGCGGACCCAGCTTCTTGGTACGGATCTCGAGCACGCGTGCCATGTGCTCCACCGCCTCGGTCGGTCGGGCCAGCTCGCCCAACACCGTGCCCAGGCCGTAGTGCGACGTGGCGATCGCCAGTGCGTCGGGGGGCAAGTGTCGCTCGCGCAGCGCGAGCGCTTCCTGGCCCGCGGCGACCGACTCCTCGTAGCGGCCCTCGGCCTGGAATACGTTGGCCGTCACGTGGGCGAGCTCGGCGTGGGCGTGCCAGCCGGCGTCCACGCGACCCAGCGTCGCCTTGGTCAGCTCGATCCACTCGTGCGCGCGCACGCTGTCGTGTTGTTGGGCCAGCGCGGCGATGAGCTTGAGCTGCGCCGCGAGGCGAGCGTTGTCGTCACCGCGTCGCTCGGCGCGATCGAGCGCCGCCTTCGCGGATCGCTCCGCCGCCGCGTAGTCGCCGAGGCCGTTCTCGAGCGAGGCCACCGCCATGTGTGCCTCCGCGCCCATCGAGATCCAGCCGGCCTCGTCGGCTTGCCGTGCCAGCGCTCGGGCGTCGTCGAGCGCTTGGGCGTACCGCCCCGTCAGCCGGGCGGCATTGGCCGCCGCCAGCCGCAGCTCCACCGATTCCGGGACCCCCACGTCCGCGATGGCTCGTTGCGCCTCTTCGTCGCACTCGGCGATCGAGCGCAACTGGTCGACCGCGTCCGGGGCGCGACGGACGAGCTCGGTATCGGCGGCCTCGAACGCGGTCAGCAGCGCATCGAGCTCCCGTCGGCGACGGTCCAGGCATGCCAGGCGGGGATCGAGCCCTTCGCGCGTCGAGTCGCCGAGCTCCCGCGCGGTCTGGCACAGCTCCACCCGCATCGCCGACCAGGCGCCGGCGTACTCGTCGAGCGCGCGAGACACCTCGACCACCGCGTCTTCGGCCGACGACGCTCCCGTGGCCCGAAACGCTTCCGCCACGCGTTGCTGCCGTGCCGGGTTCCAGCTGCGCTCGATCGCCGTACGAGCCGCGGCGCACTCGTCGACCGACGCGGCGCCGTACCCCCACACCGCCACGCCGCCGGCACCGAGGGCGCCCGCCAACCCCAGCACCGTCACCATCCCGCCGCGGCGACGACGGCGCTGCTCGAGCTGCGCGACGAGGGCCGCTACCGAAGGCCACCGCGCGTCCGGGTCCTCGGCCAACCCGCGGACGATCACGCGTCGCAGCCACCGGGGGTGTCGCGATCCCGACTGCGGCCGGGCGAGCTGTTGCGTGCCGACGAGCGCGAGGTAGGTCTGCGGATCGTCACCGCCGAAGGGTCGGACCCCGAATGCGGCCTCGTACATCGTCGCGCACAACGAGAACTGGTCGCTCGCCGGTGACAGCCGCCCCGCGAAGGCCTCCGGGGACATGTACGCCGGCGTGCCCGCGACGATGCACCCCGGCTCCGCCTCGACCTCGTGCGCGAGTCCGAAGTCGACCACGCGGGCTTGCCCGTCCTCGATGAGCACGTTGTCCGGTTTGACGTCACGGTGGATGAGCCCGGCCTCGTGCGCGGCGGCGAGCCCACGACCTGCCTGCGCGAACACGTCGACGATCGCCCGCCAACCATGGCCTCGTGCGGCCCAGTGCCCCAACGTCTCGCCGCGCACGAGGTCCATGGCGATGAAGCGGCCACCCTCGTAGCTCCCGACCTCGTGCACGGTCACGACGTTTGCGTGTCGCAGTCGCGCCAGAGCCCGCGCCTCGGAAGCAAGACGGTCTTCGTCCGAGCCCGAGAGGATCTTCAACGCGACGTCGCGGTCGAGCTCGGGATCATGCGCCTCGTACACGATCCCGCTGGCGCCGGCGCCGAGCCGGGAGCGAAGCCGAAACCGCCCGACGTATACGGGATCGGCGTCACCGAACATTCGATCGTACAGGCTCGCGAACATGCGACTTCGCTCGAGCGCGCCCCCGGGACCGAGTCCCCGCCGCGTCCCGTCCGCGAGCGCGCGCACCTCGTCGTCGTCGAGGCCTTCGTCGTCCATCCCACTGTCGAGCGTACCTTGCCGCATGTCGTGCTCGCGGCCGGCCCCGCGCCTTCGCCCCCCTTACAGAGACACGGCGGCGACCGACGGATCGAGCACCGTGACGCACCTCTCGTGGCGGGCTCGGCCAGCCTCGCAAGTCGGGGGGTATCGCGGTGTCCACCCCAAAGGCGCAAATGACGACCCGTGACAGCCTTTCCTGGACGCTCTTGCTCGCCGTGCTCGCCGGCTGCGCGGGCTCGGACCCCGAACCTCGCGCCCGACTGGCGCGCGTCGACCTTCCGGCGGCCCCCCACGACGCCCCCGAGGTGAAGATCCCCCTCGAAGACGGGGCGGTGGGCAAGCTGGGGTACGCCGAGTGTGAGGCCAACGGCACCGCCGACACGTTGGTCTGGGCCGACGTCGAGGTCGACATCGAAGGCTTCATTCGGTTCGCGAATCCACCGCAGACCGGCCTGGAGTCGCTGGTGTGCGTCGAGCTCATCGGCTACGCCAACGAGCTGGGCAGACCGATCGACACACACACCTACGTCTTTCGCGTAGCGCCCAAGCCCGGGCACGAGCCGGACAAGGTCATCGCCGCGCTGCAAGCCAAGGTCGACCACGTCCACACCCAGCTCGCGGCCATGCAGGCCTCGATCGGCGACACCAAGCTCCCGTCGACCTGTCCGACGTCGGTGACCGGCCGCATCCCGATCACGCACCTGCAGGAGGAAAATCCCGCCGGTGTGCTGCCGGACGCGCTGTCGTGGACGCAGGTCCCCATGACGCTGAAGGACGAACACGCGGTAGCCGGCCTCGAGCGCTCCACCCACGCGGCGTTGGTCGTGCCCGGCAAGGTCGATCCACCGCGGCTCGTCGGCGGCAGCAAGTTCGTGCCGGGCGCGGGCGCAGCCACCATCTATGTGGGCGACGTGGCGACCGGGAAGCTGTCGTGCAAGGCGGACGTTCGCTTCGCGTCCTCCGACAACGTGTACGTCGAGATCCCCGACGACAAGGGCCAAGGTGGCGCGTCGCCGTTCGACGAGATCGAGCGCGATCTCGCGGCGCAATCGGAGCGAGCCCTGAGCGCGGCGCTGACGGCCATGGCGCCCAACGCCGAGGCATGGGTGCGCTGAGTCAGCTCGACTCGGTGACCACCGCCAGCACACCCATCTCCACGAGATCGCCCACGAGCGCGCGCGTGTCCTCGGCCGACCAGCGCGGCTCGTACGTCTCGATCTCGGCGATCGTCGCACGGGGCTGCGCCGCGAGGCGGGCCACGAACCCCGCGGCCTCGGCCGGCAGCGCCAGCTCGATGCCCGGTCGAAACACGAAGACGGCCGGCGCACCGTCCTCGGGATCGGGCGCGCACAGCCACACGAACCCGCCATCGACGTGGCGCACCACGGTGTCGGCGTCGACAGGCTCGAACGCATGCGGGGTCGGGGGCACGCCCGCAAAGGCTCGTCGCGCCCAGCCCAGCGTCATCGCGTCCGGGGCGAGCGCGTCCGCCTCCTTGCGCAGCTGCTGCACGCCCCACGTCAGTGCGTCCCCGACCGACTCCACCGAGCCACTCGCCGACGTGCACACCAGATCGCGCCGCCACTGGGGATCGGCTTCGATCCGCTCCCGCAGTGCGCCGAGCACCACCGCCGACAACGGCACGCGCGGCGGACTGATGCTCAGTGCCACCGAGGTCTCCGTGGCGCATGTCGTGTGCCACGTCCCCGGCGGCAGATACAGCACGTCACCCGGCTCGAGCACGACGGACACGAGCGCGTCGCGTTCCGGCGCCACGAGCGGATGTCCGTCCGCATCGGCGATCGGCCAGCCGTCACGCGGGTAGGTGTGCACGGCGCGGCCGTCGGGATCGACCTTGCCTCCGAGCAACGCGTGCGGCGCCACCGGCACATCGCCGAACCACCAGCGCTTGGCGCCCGACAGCTGCACGACGAACACGTGGTGCGCGTCCATGTGCATCGCAAAGCCGGCCCGGGCGGGCGATACATACAGCTTCGCGAACGGCTCGCCGTCGACGGGCCGCAGCTGCGCCTTGAGGCTCGCGAGCGCGGGGGCGACCGACTCGGCCGTCGACACGTCGGCGCAGATCGTCTCGCCCGCATCGAACGCTTCCTGAACCGAGCCCGCCTCCACCCGGCGCTGCCGCTGCGACCCGACCGCGTCCTGCGTGGCCGCGTCGATCACCGCGGACTGGCGCACGCACGCTTGCCAGCCCCCCGTCGGCGCGAGGTCGTCGAAACGCGCCCGCGACGGGGCCAAAAAGTGATGGCTCGCGCGCCCCCAGGACTCCGCGAAGAAGGCCCCGACCGACAGCGGTGCGACGAGGCGAGCGAGCATGGCGGGCGATCAGCCGGCCGCGGGCGCGGTGCCCTCGTCGCCGATGTTCCACGGCGCGACCCCGCACGTGGCCCCGAGCTCGGTGTCGGGCGGCTGGCAGGTCAACGCGGCGACGGGCAGGTCCACGTGCACCACCACGTTCTCGGCGTAGACGTCGCGGCACGCGTTCTTGGGGTCGCCCAAGTTGTTGAGCAGGTCCGAGGCCGTCAGGTCGCACGTGACGACCGTGCGGCTGTCCTCGCCGATGTCGGCGTAGCGGCAGCCGGGCGGCAGGCCATCGGTGTCGTCCCACGTCCCGAGACGGAAGCCGCGGAACAACGCCTCACCAGCGTGCGGGTCCGGGACCACGACGTCGGCGAGAGCCTGCGCCGACGTCACGCCGGGCGCCGAGCAGCCGCACTCCATCGTGTGGATCACCGCGGCGCAGATCGACGGGTCCGATCGCCGCCACTCGACGCCGGCGCCACCTTGCGCGGTCGCCATGCAGCCGCGGAAGAACGGATCGTTGGCGGACGCATCGGGGTCGGAGAAGTCGGGCTCGGGCACCGACGAGGTCCCCGTCAGATTCGCGCAGTCGCGCACCAGCGCATTGGCGGCGCCGTTGTTGTTGAAGGCGCCCTTCATGCCGAGGAAATCGAAGTCGCCGGTGATCGCGACGCCCTCGTGGTCGAGCTGACACGTCGAGGGATCGCTGGCGCACACGGGCAGCGGATCCGTGACATCGGCGTGCCAGGAGGTGAACACGCACGCGCCGACGACCGCCTCGGGCGTTTCGGTGATCTCGTCGAGCTGATCGACCGTGATCGTCGCGCGACAGTCTTGCGTTCCCTCGCCTTCGACGCACAGCGCGAGCTCGGTCGTCGTGTTGGTCGTGTGCGTCGACGTGAGCACGCGGCCGAAGTCGAGCGGCTCGACGCCGTCGGCCTGCGGCACGTTCACGACCGCGAAGTACTCGCAGTACTCCTGACCGCGGGGATCGTCGTTGCTGCCGGTCGCGATCACGCCGTCGACATCGGCGCACGCCCAGCGGATGCCATTGGGCGTGAACCCACGGTTGCTGCTCGAGAGCACCTCGGCCTGACGGGCCTCGCAGTTTTCCTCGGCCGGCCCGCTGGGCACGTCGCACTTGCCACCGACGCACTCGGGGTTGGTCCCCATCTCGGCGTCGTCGTCACCACAGCCCGCCGCGGCCAACAGGCCCGCCGCCAGGCAAAGTCGCATCCATCGGTTCGTCGTCGTGTTCATGGGTCCCGTCCGCTCGATGTAGGATAACTCGGTACACCCTGGACGGCCCACCCCGCGCCTGGTTGCACGAAAACGGTCGATCCGCGGGCAAATTCGCCGCAACGGTCCCGGGGCGGGCGTCGATGCCTCAGCCGAAGAGCTCGGGGATCGTGTCGCCGATCTCGCCGAGCGCGGAGACATCGGCCCCCGCGGCCTGCATCGCGCTCAGCGTCACGGCCGCGGGGTGCACCCCCGAGGCGACGATGTGCTTGCCGCCGGTCAGGCCGCCGGCGCGACCGCCCACGAGCGCGACCATGTTCTCGCTCGAGTGCGCGCGGTTGTCGGAGTCGCCTTCGGGGTCGTAGCCGAAGCCGCCCTCGAAGACCATCACGACCGCGGTGTGGTCGAGCATCGACGAGCCGTCGAACTCCTGCGTGTCGCGCAGCTTCCGGACGAGTCGCGCGAAGTGCTTGACGTGCCAGCCGCACGCGTCGGCGAAGCCCTCGAACGTCGTCGCTCCGTGGCTGAGCTCGTGCACGTCGCTGCCGACCCCGAGCAACGGCAGCGCGTTCATGAAGCACTGGTCGAACGTCATGCGCACCGCGGCCACGCGCGCCTGGTCGCACGCGAAGGCCATGTGCACGAGGTCGAACATCACCTCGGCCCGCAACTCCTCGTTGGAGTAGCCGGCCGACTCCGTGTACTGGAGGTTGCCGTCGGCTCCGGTCGCATGCGCCGAGCCCAGCGGCGGGTCTTCCCCGGGATCGGGGGGCGGCTGGCAGCTCCCGGTGACGTCGGTGATCTGGTCGACCCGCGACTCGAGGGCCTTGATCTCCTCGAAGTGCTGCTCCATCCGTATCTGGTCCGCCGCCCCGAGCTTGGGCACGAGCGTCTCGGTCTTGGCCCGCAGCATGTCGAGCACCTTGCGACGTCGCTCGAGCGCGGCGAGGGCCGCCGTGTCGTCCGGCGGCACGAACGTGGAAAACAGCGACTCGAACGCCAGCCGTGGGCTCGCATTGGACTCGACCGCCTCGAGGCTGCCGCCGTTGTCGCGCCACGACACGCGACCGGAGTCGCCGCCGCCACCGTTGGCCCCGACGTAGCGCACCGGCTGCACGCGGTACACGAGGTGACGGTGCGATGGGTCGGCGATGAACGGCGCGACGATCTGGTCGGAGCTGGGTCCGCGGGCAAAGCCGGTGCGGGTCGACTCGCCGCGCATGCCGGACACGAGCGGTCCCACGGTGTTGTAGTGAAACTCCGGCGACTTGCCGCCGGGCGGCGGGGTCTCCCCGAAGCCTCCCCAGGGGATCTGCAGGCCGGTGATGACCGAGACGTCGTCGACCACGTTGTAGCCGTCGCCGCCGTAGGGCAGTCCCACCATGTCTCCGAGCGGCCACAGACTCCGCGTCAGCGTGTAGCCGGCGCCGGCCGTCTCGGGCACGAGCATCGTGCCGGCGCCGTCGCGCCCCGACGACATGCCGCAGTAGATGAACACGTAGCGGTTGGGCACGCCGTTGCCACCCGCCTTCGCGTTCCCGGCATGGGTGAGCTCGAGCATCGGCAGGGCCAGCGCCGCCCCACCCGCGCCTTTGAGAAGTGCCCGTCGCTTGAGTTGGATCGCCATCGTCGCTCTCCTTTACTGGGCCGCCTCGTCGCGCCGGTAGCCGAAGGCCTCGGAACCCACGAGCTCGAGCAGGAGCGCGCGGAAGGTGAAGTCGCCGTCGCCGAGCGGCTCGGCCGCGGCGGCGATGTAGGCCTCGTCGATTTCGTCGAGCTCGTAGCGTCCGTTGAGAAAGCGAACGAGCTGCTCCTGCACGCAGGCATCGACGTAGCGCTCCGACAGCGCGAGGTCCGAGAGCTCGGCCGGCCCGTTGAACGCACCGACCCCGGCGAGCTCGCCGTCCCCCGAGATCGCACACTGCGACTCGTCGTCGGGGGTCTCCGGGTCGTCTTCCTCGAACGCACGGAACTGGCCGGTCGGCCCGTACGCTTCGAGCCCGAAGCCGACCGGATCGATCTGCATGTGGCAGCCGGCGCACCCGCCCTCGGAGTGGACCGCGTAGCGGTCTTGCTTGCAGATCGCGTCGGCCGGCTCTTGGTCGGCGTCGACCCCCGGCGGTGGTGGCGGGATGACCTGGCAGAACAAGCGGGTTCGGATCGCCAGCCCGCGCTGCACCGGGCTCGTGTCCCCGAACTTGCCGCCGATCGAGAGGAACGTGCCGTGCGACAGCAGGCCTTGTCGACCGCTGTCGCCGTAGGCCACCCAGTCACCGGCCGCGTTCGCGGGTGCCGGCAGCCCGTAGTGCGTGGCCAAGTCGGCCGTCACGTACGTCTCGGTGCTGCGGAACAGGTCCTGCCACGGCAGGTCCCGCTCGAAGATCACCCGCTCGACCAGGGCCTTGGTCTCGGCCTTCATGTCGATCATCGTCTGACCACCGAACGGCATCGACTCGTAGCCGAACCACATCGCGTGGAAGCGGTCGATGCGGTCGAGCGCCCGGTCGTCGTCGAGCATCATCGCCGCCACGTCGCGCACGTCCTCGGGCGTGTCGAGCGTGCCCTGCTCGGCGCGGTCGAGCATCCAGTCGTCGGGCGCGCTGCCCCAAAGAAAGTAGGACAGGCGAGTGGCGATCTCGAAATCGTTCAACCGATGCAGCGTGGGATCGCCGCTGACCGGGGTACCGATCTCCACGCGATACAGGAACTCGGGATCCTGCAGCAGCGTCCGCACGATCGTGTGCACGCCCCACGCGAAGTCGCCGAGCTCGCCGGCGATCTCCACGGCCCCTCCTGCACCGTTTTCGCCGTGCAGCCACAGCTGAACTTCCTCGGGGGTCGGCGGCCGGCGGATCGCCCGGCGGCCCCACTGCTCGGCGAACTGCTGCAGGCAGGCTTCGTCGGTGGGCGAGGCCGGGGTGCACGGCAGCAGCATCGACAGCCGCGCCGGATCGTCGACGAGTCGATCGGCCGCGTCGGTCGCGAGCAGCTCGGCCGCTTCGATGAGCGCTTCGGATGGGATGTGATCGGTGTAGTCGTTGTCGAACGGGGTGCGCGGGTCGACGGGCAGCAGCAGCGTCGCGTTCGTGGCCTCGTCGAGCAGGATGTCGCGGATCGTCGCGTCGTACTCGGCGGCGGACAGGCGGCGAAGACCCGCGATCGGGACCTCGTCGGCGGCGGCCGGCGGCTCGGCCCCGTCGTCGCCCGCATCGCCCGCGTCTCCTGCGTCGGCGCCGTCTCCTGCGTCGGCGCCGTCGCCTCCACCTTCGGCCTGACCGTCGAGATCGCGGACGCCGTCGTAGCAACCGGTGCACACCAAGGTGAGCGCCGCGGTCAGTGTGGTGAGCTTCACCGTCACTCCTTCACTGCAAGCGTCCGCGTCTCGCCCACCCCGAGCGGCGCCTTCCCCTGCAGCGCCAGTCTAGTGATCCACCGAGGGCGTTGCGGTCCTTCCGCTGCGCTTTCTTTGTAGGGAAAGCTGCGTATTCGTCATCGCTGTCGCCGGTGGTCGCCGGACGCGTGGGCTCGCTGACGAACCCAGCGCAGGTTTCGTGACGCGGCCCCGATCTCGGTGTACTGCAGGTCCGTCTCGTCCCGCCCGTGAACGCGTCCCACCCACCATTTTCGCGCGCCCTCGTGGTCGGTCTCGGCGCTTCCGGACGCGCAGCGGTCCGACTGCTTCGCCATCTCGGCGTCGACGTCCGGGTCTACGACCGCGGGGAGCCCGACGCCCCCGAAGGCGTCGAGACGTTCTTGGGCCAGGCGCAGATTCCCGACGCGGCATTCGAAGGCATCGACCTGCTCGTGCTCAGCCCCGGCGTACCGCCGACCGACGTCCTCGCCGCGCATCGCCGACTCGCGCCGCACGCGACCGTGCACGGCGAGCTCGGCTTGGCGCTGGCGTGGATGCACGGCGGCGTCCGACCGGGCTGGTCGTTGCCGCCGACCTCGCTCATCACCGGGACCAACGGCAAGAGCACGGTCACCGCGTTGCTGGGCGCGATCCTACAGGCCGACGGCCGCCGCCCGTTCGTGGGCGGCAACCTCGGCGACACGCTCTCGGATGCGCTGGTCGACCTCGGTGACGACGGCCCGTTGCCCACCGACCTCGTGCTCGAGTGCTCTTCGTACCAGCTCGAGACGCTGCCGCCGATCCCGACGCGCGTCGGCATCGTGCTCAACGTGACGCCCGACCACCTCGACCGCTACCGCGACATGGAGCACTACGCGGCAACCAAGGCGAACGTGTTCGCGGGCCTCGACCCCGATGGTCTCGCACTGGTGTGCCACGACGACGCGTACGTCGACGTCGTTGCACCCGCCCATCCGGGGTGTGTGCGCGTCGGTGCCCCCGACGCGCCACGAGTCACCGGCCCGGGCGCCGGCGAGACGCTGCACTTCGGACACGGCGAGACGATGCCCCGCGCACGTCTGCGCCTGGCCGGCCGTCACAACGCCAGCAACGCGGTGTTCGCCACGGTCGCCGCCCGCCACCTCGGCGTGCCCCTGTCGACGTGCATCGAGGTGCTCGAGACGTTCGCTGGGCTGCCGCACCGGATGGTGCACGTGCGCGACCTCGACGGCGTCGCCTGGTTCAACGACTCGAAGGCGACCAACGTCGCGAGCGCACTGGCCAGCCTCGGCGGTCTCGACGGCAAGTTCGTGCTGATCGCCGGCGGGCTCGCCAAGGGCGACGACCTGCAGCCGCTCGCCGACCTGCTCGCCGCGCGCGGCCGAGGCATCGTCGCGATCGGGGACGCGCAGGCGCAGTTTCTCGCGCTCGCGCGGGCGCCGATGCCGGCCGAGCCCGCGGCCGACTTGCACGAAGCGGTCGCGCGCGCGCGCGCAATGGCCCGCCCCGGCGACTCGGTCGTGCTCGCCCCGGCGTGCGCGAGCTTCGACCAGTTCCGCAGCTACGCCGATCGCGGAGAGCGGTTCACCGCCGCCGTGCTCGCGCTGCGCTAGCCGGAGCAGATTCGGGAATATTCACCGTCGCGACGATTTTCGTCGCGCGCCGGGCTGCGCGCGCGCACGGATCGATCACGACCGAGTGGAATGCACCGGGGGCGGCCCGACGTAGGCAAGGCACAGCAAGGAAGCCACCGCAGATGAACGCCGCCACCATCGCCGCCCACATCGTCGCCTCGCTCTTCGGAACCGCGCCGCAGCCGGCCGCCGCCGAAGCCACGGTCGAACTCGCCGCCGCGACGGAAACCGCCACCGAAGAGACGATGGACCTGTCGCAGCTGCGCGCGGCCGACCCCCTGTCACACGACTCCGCCACCGCAGCGATCATGATCGAAGGCGTGCGGCGCGTGCTCGACGAGGAGCTCAGCACGCTCGATCGCCGCCGTCTGGGCGACAAGGTCCTCTCGGAGCGTCGGGTGCAGATCTACGAGGGCGCCTTCGGGGACGGCGCGGCGCTCGTGACCGTCAACGTCGAGCTGCGCGTCAAGGATCCCAGCGAGCCGCGCTCGATCACCGGCGTGTTCACGCTGACCGCCGACGGAGACCTCGCCACCATCCTGGTCCCGCCGCAGATGCGCGCCGAGCAGTACGCCGTGCCGCACCTCGGCGACGTCGATGCCGACGGCCATGACGACGTTCACCTGTGGACGAGCTCGCCCGACACGACGTCCGACACGTTGATCCGATGGGACGGCGGCACGGCTCGCGCGCCTCGAGCCTTCGAGCCCACGTACGAAGAAGGCTGCTAGCGATCGCCGCTGTGCGGCCCACACGCCCGCGGTTGCTGCATGCGCCGCGGGCGTTTGCACGATGCGTCCTTTCCGCGGGCGCGGATTGTTGGACGAGCCCGTGAGGGAACGAAGGGGTCGGTCACGTACGAGGTCTGTCAGAAACGATGGGCGAACGCCGAATGGACCATGTAGGTCTGCCTCGCAGGCTCAAAGTGTCGCCACCCGCGAGCAGCCAGTTGCCAGAGCGCGTGCAACCGCGCATGCGCGCAAACGTCCAAGAATGCGTTGGAAATTCTTCGCGCCCGTCGCTGGCGGGCCCCTTGCTCTCTGAGGCCCTGCCGATGACGACCTCCCCCACGCCCGTCGCCCCCGTCCTCTCCATGCGCCGTCCCACCGCTGCCAACGGCGCGGTTCGTCAGCACACGCGGATCGACGCCGTGACCATGATGGGACGCGGCACGCGGGCCGACGGTTTCGTGGTCGCGCGCATCTTCGGTCGTGATCTCGTCCCGGGGACCGTGATGGTCCAGTCGATCACGCCGGGGTTCATCGTCGAGCTCATGCCCGAGTGCACGCGGCACGGCGACAGCCTGCTCGTCGGCCTGTACGTGCACCGCTTCGACGCGGCCGCGCCCGACGAGTGCGAGATCCGCTTCCGCGCCGGTGCCTCGGCCGCACAGGCCGCGATCTCGACCGACCCCTCGCGCGTGGCCATGGCGCGCTGAGCCGCCGCCGGCCGTCAGTCGACGAGACGGCGACGCGCCCGACGACGAAGACCGAAGCCGACGACCGCCAGCCACAGAGCGCCCCAGCCCGACCCCGAGCCTCCCGCGCTGCGACACCCGCAGCCACCGTCGCCGCCGCCTTCGCTCGCGCCCTCGGTGGTACCCCCCGACGAGTCGGTGCCGTCCCCGTCGGCCGGCACGCCACTCGTGACGAACGTGGTCGAGCCACCGTCACCCGAGCCGTCGGCCCCCGTGGTCGTCGACGAGCTCGCGCCCGCCGTGTCGTCACTGCCGCCGCTGGTCGTGTCGCCGCCGGTCGAGGTGGTGCCGCCTTCGAGGCAATCGGACGGACACGCGTCGCCGTCGTCGAGGTTGCCGTCGTCGCAGTCCTCGCCGCTCTCGAGGATCGAGTTGCCGCACTCGCCGGCCGCCCACTCCACCACGTTCTGCGCGAGCGTGAGGTTGTCGGCCGAGTCGAGGAACAGGTCGGTGAGCATGTTGTGGTCGCCGAGCACGAGCACGCGTCCCCCCTCGGCGAATCCCGTCGCCGGCTCGAACACTGCCGCCACCGGATTGCCGCCGTCGCCTCGGTCGGAGAGCAAGAACCCTTCGGCCGGCAGGTCGAACCGCACGATGCCGTCCCACTCGAAGCTGCCGACGTTCTGCGTGACCGCATGCATCACGATCGGGCTCGAGTTGCCCGGTCCCCCCTGAAACGAAAGCCCGGTCACGCCGATCGGGTCCAACCAGCTGGCGTACACGGTGGCCCACGGTCCGTCGAAGCCATTGCTGTCGACGGTGACGATGAGCGTGCCACCGGTGGCGATCCAATCCGACAGCGCCTGCGCCTCGGTCAGCGACAACGTCCCCGGCAGTCCCGCCGTCGGGCCCGTGCCGTCGCTGAGCAGCGCCGTATAGAACACGTCCACGCCCTGCAGGTACGCGTCGGTCAGCTCGCCGGTGGGTGCGGCGACATCGTCGCCATGGTCGGTGATCTGGATGCGGAGCCCGTCGTGCCGCTCGCCGGACAGGGCGCCGAGGTCATAGGCGATCCGGGTCGTGTCGAAGCTGCCCCACGTCGCCGCCCGCGCGGGTGCCACGCCCCCGAGCCACGTGACCACACCAACGAGCCCCCAACGAATCCAGCCATGCATGGCCGCAGCATACCGCCCCTGCGGGCGGCTTTACCCGGGAGGCGGATCCGGTATCCTCCGCGCGATGATCCGGCCCTCCGACGAAGAGGAGAAGTACTTCACCGCCCTCGAGATCGAGCAGCGCAACGCCCTGCGCAAGAAGCTCGCCAAGAATGCGGCGGAGCTCGAAGAGCAGCGCAAGATCGCGGCGACGACGGGGACGAACGACCTCGAGCTCGCCGATCGGATCAGCAAGCTGGGCTTCGACGGCGACTCGGCGCGGGTGTTCGACCTGCTGCCGCTGATCCACGTCGCCTGGGCCGACGGCACGATCCAAAAGGGCGAGCGGGCCGCGATCCTGCGCGTGCTCGAGGCCCGTGGCGTCGAGCCGGGCTCGGAGGCGTTCACGATCGTGGAGTCGCTGCTCGAAGAGCGCCCCACCGACGCCTTCATGAACGAGAGCCTCGCCGTGCTGCGTGAGCTCGTCGCGCACACCGACAACCGGTCCAAGAGCATCTTGGACCTGTGCGTCGAGGTGGCGTCGTCGGCCGGCGGCTTCCTCGGACTCGGGGCCAAGGTCTCCGACGACGAGCGCGAGGTGATCCTCGAGGTCGCCGCCTCGTTGGGCGAGGGCGCGATCGCCAAGCTCCGCGAGCAGCTCGGCTAGCCGAGGGGCGAGGGGTTCGGCGCCCTTCGAACCGCCGAAAACTTGGTACACGGGCCCGTTCGTGCTCGGGTGGGCGGGCCGATGAGTACCGTCGCCAGCGCCATGGACGTCGCGGAGATCCCCGAGGACCTCGACGCCGCCGATCCCGAGCAAGCCTCGGGATCGGGTCGGGGCGAAATGGAGCGTCGCGGCGTATTGGGCCGCCGCGCCCAGGCGATGGATCCCTGGCTCTTCTTCGCCGCCATCGCGCTCTCGGCGCTCGGGTTGGTGATGGTCTACAGCGCCGGCTCGTGGCTCGGCCACGAGATCTACGGCGACTGGGCGTTCTTCCTGCGACGGCAGGCGATCTTCCTCGCGGTCGGCATCGGGTTGATGGTCGTCATCAGCCGCATCGACTACCGCGTGCTGCGACGGTTCGCGCCGCACCTGACCTTCGCGGCGATGGGGATGCTGCTGATGGTCTTGTTCGCCGGCCAGGAGGTCAACGGTGCCCGCCGTTGGATCCGCCTGGGCTCGTTCGGCTTGCAGCCCTCGGAGCTGGCCAAGCTGGCGCTGGCGATCTTCCTCGCGGCGACCCTGGCTCGGCAGGGCGAACGCATCCGCAAGTTCAAGAGCGGGTTCTTGCCCGTGATGATCATGGCGAGCCTGACGATGCTGCTGGTCCTGATGGAAAAGGACCTGGGCACCACGATCCTGCTCGGGTCGCTGACGCTGATCATGCTCTTCGTGGCCGGGACGCGGTTTTCCTACGTCGCCGCCGCCGTCATGCTCGCCGCGCCGCTCATCTGGCAGCAGATCGTCGGTGTCGCCTACCGCCGCGGTCGCCTCGAGGACTTCTTGTCCGGCGACAGCTACCAGGTGCACCAAGCCCTGATCGCGATCGGCTCGGGCGGGACCTGGGGGCTCGGCCTCGGCAACGGGCGCCAAAAGCTGGGCTTTTTGCCGGAGAACCACACCGACTTCATTCTCGCCACGATCGGCGAGGAGCTCGGCCTGGTCGGCATCGCCGTCGTGCTGGGGCTGGTGAGCCTCCTGGTCTGGCGCGGGATCATGATCGCTCGCTGCGCCGGCGACCGCTTCGGCACCTACCTGGCCATTGGGCTCAGCTCGTTGTTCGGCCTGCAGGCCGTGGTCAACATCGCGGTCGTCCTCGAGGTCATCCCGGCCAAGGGCATCACGCTGCCGTTTCTGAGCTACGGGGGCTCGTCGCTGCTGGCCAGCCTCGCCGCGGTGGGCATCCTGCTCTCGATTTCGCGCAACGCGGCCCCGTGGCGGGTCAGCGACCAGCGGGGCCGCCGTCGCCTGCGGCGGATCAAGCAGGAACCGGTCGCCCAGCCGCGCAACGCCCGGCGTCCCGCCGACCCCTTGCCGGCCTGACGAGAGAGCGGCGCGCCGCTTGCAGAGTGGCGTCTCGTGGATGTCACGAGCGATCGACGTGCAGTCGTCCCACCTGCTGCTAGGCCCCCGTCGGAACGACGGATGGTGCCCTCGGTGAACACGACGGAGGATTTGCGTCGCCTGGCCGACCTCGCGACGCGGCCGGCCGCGTTGCGACAAGTGTTGGAACAAGCGCTTCATTCGTTGCGCAAGGTGATCGCCTACGACCTCGCGGTGCTGTACCGCCTCGAGGGGTCGAGGCTGGTCGTCCAGGCGGCCACCGGTCCGCTGGCCGATCAACGCGTGCGCGATCACTCGTTGGCGCTGGAGCGCTTCCCCACGGTGCAGAGGGCGCTGGATACCCGCCAGCCCATCCCGCTGCCCGAACACGTCCACGAGACCGAAGGCGACCCGTACGACGGCGTGATCGACCTACCCCACGGACACTCGTGCATGGTCGTCCCGCTGTTCGCGGCGGGGCGCGACCTGGGGATCATCACCTTGGATCGGCAGGTCTGCGAGGTCTACTCCGAGCAGGCGGTCGCCATCGCCGGGATGTACGGCCAGATCGTCTCCTTGGCGATCGCCTTCGCCGAACAGGCCGAGGAGCTGCAGCGCTACAAGGACAAGCTCGAGGAGCACAACCGGATCCTGCGCGACGAGATCGGACGCGACGATCTGGCGACCGCCCGCATCGAGGCCAGCCGCAACCCCTCGATGCGCGAGCTCGCCAGTCAGGCGCAGCAGGTGGCCAAGTCCTCGTTGCCGGTGTGGATCTTCGGCGAGACCGGCTCGGGCAAGGAAGTGCTGGCCCAGGCGATCCACGCGTGGAGCGGCCGAGAGGGCGCCTTCGTCAAGCTCAACTGCGCCGCGATCCCGGACAACCTCGTCGAGTCCGAGCTGTTCGGACACGTCAAAGGAGCGTTCTCCGGCGCGAGCCAGGACAGGCCGGGACGCTTCGCGACCGCCGACGGCGGCACGATCCTGCTCGACGAGATCGGCGACATGCCCCTGGCCGCGCAAGCCAAGCTGCTGCGCGTGATCCAAGAAGGCGCGTTCGAGCCCGTCGGGTCCGACCGCACGGTGAAGGTCGACGTGCGTGTCATCGCGGCCTCGCATCGCGACCTGGAGGCCGCGGTGGCCGAGGGCAAGTTCCGCGAGGACCTGTACTACCGCATCGCCGTGTTCCCGCTGCGCCTGCCCGCGCTGCGCGAGCGGCCCGAAGACATCGCGCCGCTCGCCCGCGGAATCCTCGACGACCTCGCGCACAAGCACGGCCGCGGCCCCTGGACCCTGACCTCCTCGGCCCTGGGCGCGCTCGAGGCCGAGACCTGGCCCGGCAACGTGCGACAGCTGGTCAACGTCCTGGAACGCGCGACGATTTTGCAGCCCCACGGAGAGATCACGGCCGAGCGACTCGGGCTTCGTCCGGTCGCCCGGATCACGTCGGGGTCCAACGGCCACAACGGGCACAACCGCCAGGCGGACCTGTTGACCTTCCGGGAGGCGGTGCGGCGTCACTTGCTCGCCGCCCTGGAGGTCACCGGCGGCAAGATCTACGGCCCCGGCGGCGCGGCCCAGTTGCTCGACGTCAAGCCGACGACCCTCCAGAGCAAGCTCAAGCGTCACGGCATCGAACGCCCACGCACGTGAGCGCGCCGTGGCGGCGACATGTAGGGCGGCGTCGCCCGGACGTTCGCCCCGCGGATCGTTTGCCGGGGTCTGACCGCCGTGCGACGATGCGATCATGTGGAAGCGCCTTGGACTGATGTTTGCTCTCGGGCTGGCGTTCTCGGCCTGCTACGACGGATCTGAAGAGGACACCAGTGGCGGCGGGACCGAGAACTCGGGCAACTCGGGCGCCTCGCTGACGTGCGACAACGCCAACGAGATGTGGTGCGCCGGCTCGTGCACGGACATCATGACGAGCGCCGATCACTGCGGCGGCTGCGACAACGACTGCGGACCCGCCTCGACCTGTCAGGGTGGCGTGTGCACGGGGATCTGTCCCGGCGGCCAGCAGCTGTGCGGCGGCGAGTGCATCGACCCCGAGACCGACCGCAACAACTGCGGCGACTGCTTCAACGACTGCGGCGACGCGCAGTGCGTCGGGGGCTTTTGCGACTTCTGCAGCGGCGAAGAGACGCTGTGCGGCGGCGAGTGCCCGAACCTGGCCGACAACTACTTCCACTGCGGCGAGTGCTTCAACCAGTGCGAGGACGGTCAGGAGTGCGTCGCCGGATCGTGCGTCATGGCGATGGACACGGACGCCCCGATGACGACGGGGCCGGGCGACAGCGGCGACTCGACGACCGGCGGCGGGATGATGTCCGCGGGCAGTGGGGACACCGGCGGGTCCTCCAGCACGGGCATGTAACGCGGCGGCCAGGGCGCATCCGCGGAGCTCCCCCGTAACTACACCGTCATCGCGGGGTGAACGGCGTTCGATCACGGTTCGTGCATACCGGCATTTCGCTGGTTCGGGGCGCATTCGCCCCAACACGGGCCTACTCCGGCTCAAACTGAGGAAATCGATTTCAATATTAGGGTGAGGGGTAGTATTCCGAATCACAGGTATTGCAAGGTCCAATGACGCTGCTATCTCGATTCCTCAGGTCGGGAATCCATGCGTCAACCTCAGCCAACCCCCACGTTTGGTCGTCTACATTCTTCCATTCGCCGAGCTTGCCCCGCGCTGCTCGCCTGTTCACTGAGCGTCGCCGGTTGTGACGACGGCTCGGGACCGGACGAGCCCAGCTCGCTCGAAGATCTCGACGCGTCGCCGTTGGACGAGGCGGTGTCCGAGGTCGCGAGCGAAGTCCCGACGAGCCAGATGGTCGCCTACGACTTCGCCAACGGCAACGCCGCGGTCGAGCTCGTCATCCCCAACGTCGTCCCCGCGCTGTTCGCCAACGTCGCGCCGGGCGATGCCACCATCGTGCTGCGCTGGACCACGATGATCACCAACTCGTGGTTCGATGCGATCGCGCCGTACCACCCCACCGCGATCGGCGTGTACTCCAACCTCGGTCGACAGGCCATCCCGGCGGACAACACCGAGATGAACACGGCCTTGCTGTACGCGTCGTATCGCGTCCTCAACAGTCTCGCGCCCCAGAACAAGGCCGACTGGGACAACATCTTGCTCGGCGTGGGGCTCGACCCCAACGACGACCACGAGAGCACCACGGACCCGATCGGCATCGGCAACGCCGCCGGCAACGGGGTCGTGGCCGCCCGCGAGAACGACGGCTTCAACCAGCTCGGCTTCGACGACGGACGCACTTACAACCCGACGCCGTACGCCGACTACACCGGCTACAAGCCCGTGAACACGGCCTTCAACGTCTGGGACATCCGCAAGTGGCAGCCGCAGGAGGTGCGCAACGCCTACGGCATCACCCGCGTGCAGAGCTTCGTCACCCCGCAGTACGCACTCACGCAGCCGTACAGCTACGACGACCCCGAGGATTTCTCGTCGCCCAAACCGACCAAGAGCTACCTGACCGGGCCGTTCGGGTTCTTCAAGTATCGGCAGCAGGCCGACGAGGTGTTGGACATCTCGGCCAACCTCACCGACGAACAGAAGATGAAGGCGGAGCTGTTCGACGACAAGATCCGCAGCCTGGGCTTCTCCGCCGTGTTCGCCAGCTTCTCGCAGGGCCTGACCCTGGCCGAGTTCGTCCAGTACGACTTCCTGACCAACCTCGCCGCCTACGACACCGGGATCGTGATCTGGCAGGAGAAGACCAAGTGGGACGCGGTGCGCCCGTTCACCGCGATCCGCCTGCTGTACGGCAACGACGAGATCACCGCGTGGGGTGGCCCTGGTCAGGGCACGGTCAGCGACATCACCGGCGACGAGTGGCGTCCCTACCTGCAGACCGCCGACCACCCGGAGTATCCGTCGGGGTCGGCCAGCTTCTGCGGTGCGCACGCGGAGTCGTCTCGCCTGTTCCTGGGCAGCGACAACCTCAACTACACCGTGCCCACCCCGGCCGGAAGCTCGCTCGTCGAGCCGGGCATCACCCCGGCCGCGCCGCTGAACCTGACGTTCGCCACCTGGACGGACTTCGAGCTCGACTGCGGCAACTCCCGGATCTGGGCCGGCGTCCACTTCCCGGACTCGGTGCCGGCCGGCCGCAACCTCGGCCACGAGATCGCGGCGCACGCCTACCAGTTCGTGCAAGACCACATCGACGGCAACGTGCCGTAGCGACAGGACCGCTTCGGTCTTCCAACGCCCCCGCCCAGCGCGGGGGCGTCGTCGTTTCGGGGGTCAGTGCCCGATCTCGATCGGCGCCATGCGCAGGACCATGCCGTCGGGGTCGGCCCCCACGAGCATGTTCAAGCGCGCGGCGACCGGCCGATAGCGCTCGAGCTCGGTGGAAAGCTCCGCGGCCACGGCCTGATCGCTGCTCTCCGGATCCGAGGGCAGGATCGACGCCAGCGTTCCCTTCGGCTCGGGGTACACGCGCAGCTCGAACTGTTCGCCGATGCCCGCTTCGTCGCGCGCGATCTCGATGGCCCGGTACAAGCCGCCGAGCTCGTCGACGAGCCCGTGCTCGAGCGCCCGTTGACCGGTCCACACGCGGCCCTTGGCGACCGCCTCCACCTGCTCGGCCGACAGTCCGCGCCCGGCTGCGACCTTGCCCGTGAAGTCGGTGTAGACCGCATCGAGCCAGCTGCCCAGCTTGGCCCAACCCGCCTCGTCGTAGTCCTGCACCGACGACCACATGCCGGCGTTGTCGGACGTCGAGACCATGTCCCACGTCACGCCGACCTTGTTCCATGCGTCGCGCGTGTACGCCTTGCCGGCCAGCACACCGATCGATCCGGTGATCGTCGCCGGATGAGCCACGATCTTCGTCGCCCCCGCCGAGACGTAGTAGCCGCCGGACGCGGCGAGGTTGCCCATCGAGATCACGACGGGCTTGCCGCCTTCCTTGGCCCGCACGACCTCGCGCCAGATCGCGTCCGAGGCCACCGCCGAGCCCCCGGGGCTGTCGACGCGGAACACGATCGCGGCGACGTCGTCGGCCGCGATCGCGGAGCGGAACGCCGCCGTGACCGTGTCGCTGCCCATCGACGTCTCGCCCGACAGCGCGTCGAAGCTGCTCGGGCCCCGGGATACCTGTCCGACCCCGTAGATGAGCGCGACGGCCTTGTCGCCGCGCTCCCACGGCCGGCCGGCGCGCTCGCGATACGGACCCGCGTACAGCAGCGTCGCGTCGGCCCCGGCCCGCGCCTTGACCTTCGCGACCACCTCGTCGCGGTAGGCGAGGCCGTCGACGAGCCCGAGCTCCAGAGCGCGGGGCGCCAGGAACGGGCCCTCGTCGATCAGCGCGCGCAGGGCCTTCGGCGCCAGGCCCCGCCGGGCGGCGATGTCGGCCACCATCTGTTCGAACATGTCGTCGATGAGCGTCTGGGCAGCCTCGCGGTGGGCGTCGGTGAAGCGCCGCTCCGTGAACATGTTCAGCGCGTTCTTGTACTCCTTGCGGTGGTCGCCGCGCGGCTGCACGCCGACCAGATCCAGCGCGCCCCGCACGAACATCGCCTCGCTCGTCAGCCCGGTGAGCCCCAGCCCGCCGCTGGGCTGCAGCCAGATCTCGTCGCACGCCGTGGCCAGGTAGTAGCCCTGGTTGCCGGGCCCGAGCTCACCGAACGTCTCGGCGAATGCGACGACCCACTTGCCGCTCTTTTCGCGGAAGCGCGTGATCGCGTCGCGCACCTCCTGCACGCGCGCCATGCCGAAGCCGCCACCGTCGACATAGACGATCACGCCGTCGACGTGGTCGTCGGTCGCGGCCTTCTCGAGCGTCTCGATCACCTCGAGCACGTTCATGCCGCCGCCCCCGAGCAAGGCCGCGAGACCACCGGCCTGCCCCTCGGAGATCGGGCGGTCCAGGCGCAGCTCGACCACGGTGTGCTCGGCGACGCGGTCGGCGAAGGCGCACCGCAGCAGGCTCACCGTGATCACCAGCGCGAAGAAGCCGGTCGTGATCGCCCCGACGATGGTGAACAGCTTGTACAGGCGCGCCTTCATGGTTGGGCCGCTGCGAGACTACCCGTACCGCATCGGGACTTCGACCCTGCGCGACGAAGAGGAGTTTCACGCCGCCGACGCCGCCGGCGTCGCCGATCGCGGCTACCGGGTCGCGCCGCGCGGTGGTATCCCCCGAACCGTGCAGCTGCATTCGATCGACGGCAATACGCAGCGGCTGGACGGCGGCGCGATGTTCGGCAACGCACCGCGTCCGCTGTGGTCGCGCTGGTGTCCCCCCGACGAGCTCGGGCGGATCTCCCTGGCCTGCCGCGCGCTGCTGGTGCGCGAAGACGACGGCCGCACGGTCTTGCTGGAAGCGGGGATCGGGTCCTTCTTCGAGCCCAAGCTGCGCGAGCGGTTCGGCGTGCAGGAGGCCGAGCACGTGCTGCTGACCTCGCTCGCGACCCTCGGCGTGTCGCCCGGGGACGTCGACGTCATCGTGCTCTCGCACCTGCACTTCGATCACGCCGGCGGGCTGCTGCAGCCGTGGGCCGAGTCCGTCGCGCCGGCCCTGGCGTTCCCCAACGCGAGCTACGTGGTGGGCAAGCGGGCGTGGGACCGCGCCAACGCCCCGCACGTGCGCGACCGTGCCTCGTTCATCCCCGAGCTGCAGCCGCTGCTGCAAGGCACCGGTCGGCTCGAGCTCGTCGAGGGAGAACGCTCGCGGACGCTCGGCGACGGCTACCGCATGACCTTCTCGGAGGGCCATACCCCGGGGCTGATGCTCACGACGGTCGAGACGCCGCACGGTCCCGTCACGTTCATGGGCGACCTCGTCCCGGGCGTGCCGTGGGTGCACCTGCCGATCACGATGGGCTACGACCGCTACCCGGAGCTGCTCATCGAGGAGAAGCAAGCGCTGCTCGATCGCATCGAGGCCGAGGACGGGTGGATGTTCTTCACCCACGACGCACGGACCGCCGCGGCCAAGGTCGGCCACGACGAGCGGGGCAAGTACCTGGCCGTCGAGTCCGAGCCGACCGTCGCCTGGACCTGACGCGGCGGCTACAGCTGCACGCGAACGATACGGTCGCGGACCGCGTCGACGAGCAGGACCCCGTCCACGTCGTAGGCCAGGGCGTACTCGATGAGCTGGCGCCGCGTCTGCCGATACTCGACGCGGCTCGAGACCCAGCCCGCCTTGAACTCGGCCACGTAGCGCCGGCGTCGTCGTTGGACCAACGCATCGGCCCGCACCACGAAGTCGCGTTCGCGGCCGTCGACACGCAGGCGCATGCGGCCCGGCACCTGCGTATCCAGCACGCGATAGCCGGCCCGCTGCAGCAGACGCAACGCGGTGCGCTCGCCCCGTCGACCCAAGCGCTCGCGACGGCGCCCGTCCGCAACGGCACGCCAGCTCGTCCACCGCCGGCCCAGCCACAGGCCGAGCACCAGCATCAGCGTCGCGACCGCGGCCCACCCCCAATGCGGCAGCGTCACCGGCAGCTCGGGCGGCACGTCGGCAGGCTACCCGGCGCGCGCCCGATCACCGAATTCGCGTCACGCGTCGTCGTCGTCGTCGTCCGAGGCGCCGCGCTCGATCGCTCGCTTGACCTCGTCGGGGCTCATCGGAACCGTCTTGTTCGACGTCCGGTGCCTCGGGTCGGCGTCCATCGCCGGCAGGTTCGGATCCGTGGCGATCTCGCTCGGGGGCTCGAATCCCGCCGGCCGGACCACGGGCGGCTGCGCGAGTCGATCGGGCACGACCGTCTGCGGCTGGGTGGATCCGGAGCGCGACAGCTGCTCCAGTCGCAGCAACCCCGACCCCTCGAACTCGCGTCGCTCGAGCCCCGCGTCGCGGAAGTACAGCGCGTACTGGGCCACGCGCGAGTGCACGCGCAGCCACGCGTCCAGGCTCGGCTGAAATCGCGGGTCGGCGACCTGCGCGAGCGCCTCGAGGATGCTCGTGTAGTCCGTGGGCGTCGACATCCGACGGGCGAACACCGACAGCAGCTCGGGCACGCGCTCGGAGGTGTGCCGGAGCAAGACTTCCCACTGCTCGGGCGAGAACTCCACACAGCTCTCGGAGTGGTCCTCGGCCAATCGCGCGGCGGCCGAGTGATCGCCCGCCGCCATCACGTCACGCAGGTGCGGCTCGACGAGCTCGAACACCTCGGGGCGAATCGCGACGATCTCGGAGACCGGCTCGGCCCACAGCCAATCGTCGGACTCCTCCATGAACACCACCCCGACGAGATCGACGTCGGCCGGCAGCGCGTCGGTCAGCTCGGCGAGTCCGAACGTCATCGTCTGCCACTTCTCTTGGCGCCGCTCGTTGCGCAGGAACGAGACGAACTCGGCGAGCTCGCTCGGGCTCACCGCCATCCGGCAGGTGCGCCGCTTGAGATCGACGAACTGGTAGTAGTCCGGCAACGCCGAAAACAACAAGCGCCACTCGCCGCTGAGCAGCTCGATTTCGAGATCGTGATCGGCCAGCAGGTGCCTGAGCTGATCGCGATCGCCATCGCGCAGCTGCTGGAGGATCTGCGTCTCGAGCTCCTGATAGACTTCTTTCGGGAGCTGGTACGCGTAGCAGCGCACCAACGCAGGCTACCCGAAAAGCGCGTTTGGCTCCACCGCTGCCGCGACCGGTCAGTGCGGATGAAACTGAATCCGCAGCAGCGCGGCGGCCGCGGGCACACCGGTCAACTTTCCGATCTCGCGCTCGAGGCCGGCCGCCATGCAGGTCCCGGCCTTGCCCGCCGGGTCCGGCTCGACCTTGCCGATCGTCCCGTCGCCGGCGATCGAAAAACGGAGCGCGACACTGCCGACGCCGGCCAGCGTGCCGGCCTTGTGGCAGTGCTGCGCGATCCGGTGGGCGACCGACGGCATGCGGCCGCCCTCCATGAGCTGGGCGGCCGCCTCGACCGGCGTGGTCCCGAGGTCACCGCGCGCCAGCGCGCTCGACTCCTTGGGCATCTCCCACGAGTGGTCGAGCTTGGGGTCGCCTTCGCGCGGCTGGGGGCCTTCCCCGGCGCGGGCTCCGGCATCGCCTTGGCCGCCGCCACACGCCGCGAGGGTCAGCACCAGCGTCGCGAGCATCGACCGCCGCCGCGGAAACGACCGCCGCCGCGGAAACGACGACCGCGGAAAGAAGTAGTTGTCGCTACGTCGCATCTTCGTCTCTCGAAAAAGCGTCGGCCCCATTCGCAGAGCGCGGATGGGGCCGAGGCGTGGCCGCGGAGCGAACGCGTCGCTCCGCGTCGCGAGTCAAAGCCTTACGGCTTGCCCGCCATGTCGACGCAGGTCACGTTGCCGGCGCCGTCGGGGGTGCACTCGTACATCTTGCGGAGCGCGCCGAACAGGAACCTGTCGTGGCGCTGCACGTAGATCTTGCCGTTGGGGTGAACGACCATGTCGCCGTAGGAGCAGGCCACGGCCGGAAGAGCAGTCAGAGCGCACAGGAGAGCGAGAGTCTTTCGCATTTGATTCCTCGGAGTGTGGTGGTGAGACGGCCACATCGTGGCCATCAGGCGCCCTCTTATGCCAAAAGCGTCGATTGGCGGTCAATTCTTCGGTTCGTTCGCAGCCACGTGGGGCCGTGTGGCTTCTCAACAACTTTGCGTTGTTCCTAGGCAGGAATCGGCGTTTTGCTTTTGCTCCTCGATCGCTGGACCCACTGCGCTCCTGATCACTGTCCCCGAGCCCAACCCGGTCTATCCTCGCCTCGCGGACGTGTGTCCGCCGTTTGGGAGGCCCTTGCCGCATGATTGAGCTCAGCCGCGACCCGACGACCGCAGAGCGCCAGATCGAGGCCGTCATCTATTACCTCACCGCGTGTGGGTACATCGACTCGGAGTTCGATCTCCGCGAGAAGGCGTTCGTTCGTTCCTTCCTTCGCAAGCTCGTGACCGCGCGTGTCGATGCGCAAGGCGACCTCCCGCCCGAGCTTCGCTTCGAGCAGATCGAAAGGCAGCACGAGCACTACATCGAGCGCTTCCAGACGATCGATCGAGACGTCAAGTCGTTGTTCACCGAAGCGGTGGCCGAAGGCGAGGACGTCAACGAGTTCGTCATCTCCAAGCTCAAGCTCAACTGCTACGAGCAGCTCGTCGCCCTCGACGGTGAAGCGCGCAAGCGTCTGCTCGAGATCGTCAACGAGTTCATCAACGCCGACGGTGTCGTCCACCCCGAAGAGCTCAAGTTCGAGGCCGAGCTCGCGGCGCTGCTCGGCGACGGCGGCAGCATCGACGACGTCAAGGGCAGCGGCTCCAAGCTCGAGGTCGCCAAGCCGGCGCAGCTCGAGCGTGCCGCCGACGACCACCCGTTCTTTCGCGGATTCGAGCACCACTACTCGGCCGACCCCGAGCAGATCCGCAAGCAGATCGCCAAGGATCTCGAGATCGTCGACCAGGTCGCCGATCTCTGGGACAGCCGCCGGGCCAGGGGCGCCGGGCGGCTCAACGGCATCAAGAGCGCGCGCGAGCTGACCGGCGAGGAGTTTCTCGACGGCCACGTCCACGCCGTGCCCGCGCCCGAAGGCGACTACGAGCTCATCGTGCTCGGCGACCTGCACGGCTGCTACAGCTGCCTCAAGGCCGCGGTGATGCAGTCGGACTTCATGAACAAGGTCAAGGCGCACCGCAGCGACCCGGCCAACCACCCCGACGTCCGGCTCGTGCTCCTCGGCGACTACATCGACCGCGGACGCTTCGCGTTCAATGGAGTCCTACGCGCCGTGCTCAAGCTCGCGCTCACGGTTCCCGACAACGTGTTCGTGCTGCGGGGCAACCATGAGTACTACATCGAGTACCAGGGCAAGATCTACGGCGGCGTCAAGCCGGCGGACACGATCAACAGCCTGTCGCAGGTGCTGCCGTCCGAGGTCTTCCAGCGCTACCTGCGGTTCTTCGAGACGATGCCCAACAGCCTCATCTTCGACAACCTCTTCTTCGTCCACGGCGGGATCCCACGCGACTCGCTGATCGAAGAGCGGTGGAAGGGGCTCGAGACGCTCAACGATCCCGACGTGCGCTTCCAGATGCTGTGGAGCGACCCCAGCCGCGCCGACGTGATCCCCAAGGATCTGCAAGACTCCTCGGCGCGCTTCCCCTTCGGGCGGCTGCAGTTTCGCAAGTTCATGTCGAGCATCGGCTGCGACCTGCTCGTACGAGGCCACGAGAAGGTCAACGCGGGGTTCAAGGACAACTACCCACGCGACGACATCCGTCTGCTGACGGTCTTCTCCGCCGGTGGCGTCGCCAACGACGACATCCCCGAAGACAGCAACTACCGCGACGTGCGGCCGATGGCGCTGACGATCGCCCGCCACGGTGGGGAGACCACCGTCACCCCCTGGGCGATCGACTACCGCGCCTACCAGGATCCTTCGCTCAACGCGTTCTTCAAGGACCCGGGCTCGCTCGTCGTCAGTTAGAGGGCCACGGGTGCTCGGCGAGCCAGGCGTCGACTTCGCGCTGCTCGCCGCCGAACCCGGCGCCGAGCCGCCCGAAGGCCTCGCGTGCCTCGGAGGCGAGCTCGCGCGCCCGACCGCGCATCGCCGGATCCGTCCACAGCGCCCGCGCGTAGACCGTCTGCGCCTCGGCCCGATCGGCGACGAGCCCCGGGTTGGCGTCGAGGATCCGCATCGCGTCCTCGAGCACGGGCACGGCCTCGTCCCGCCTGCCGGTGGCCAACAACGCCGTGGCGTACGTCGCATAGAAGCCCCCGAGGTCGGGGTGATCGTCGCCGAAGCGCTTCTTCATCACGACGATCGCGGTCTCGGCGTGCGGGAGTGCTTGCGCGCTGCGGCCGAGCTCGTTGAGCGTGTCGGCCACGTTGGACTCCGTCAGCGCCACCGAGGGGTCCTCGGCGCCCACGGTGGCGAGCTTGATCTGCAGCGCTCGCTCGTAGTGCCGTAGCGCGACGTCGTGCTTGCCGAGCTCGCCCTCGATCGCACCGAGGTTGTGCAGCCCCCGCGCGGTGTCGGGATGCATCGCCGGCAGCGAGGCCTCCCAGATCTCCACCGCCCGCGCCGCCGTCTTCTTGGCGTCCTCGAACCGGCCGAGACGGAAGTCGGCGAGGCTGAGATTGTTGAGCGTGGTCGCGACGATCGGATGGCGCGGCCCGTACACCTCTTCGGCGATCTTCAACGAGCGCTCGAAGGTCGAGCGCGCGCCCTCGTGGTCACCGAGCTGCACGACGACGGCGCCGAGATTGGTCAGCACCATCGCGACCCCCTCGTGGTTTTCGCCGAGCTCGGCCACGCGATCGCGCAGCGAGGCCTCGAGCAGCGAACGGGCGCGCGCGTACTCCCCACGCCGATACTCGACGAGGCCCTCGACGAGGTCGACCGTGCCGACCATGTCGTCGACCAGTGTCAGCCGTTGCGAGACCGCCCGCGCGAACTTGGCGTGGTGCAGCCCCTCGTCGGCCCGGGCCAGCATCGCCCCCGTCAGCGAGGTCAGCAGCACACGGTTGCGAAACTCCAGGTCGTCGTCACCCGTGGCCTCGGCGGTCAGCAGCGACTCCTCGAGCACCCCCGCGGCGTCGTCGAACTGGCCGCTCCACATCAAAAACGTGCCGTGCTGCATGAGCGCGCGGCCGAGCACCGGTGCGTAGTCGAGCTCGCGCGCGCGGGTGACTGCGACCTCCGTCGCGCCGCCGATCTCCCGCACGAGGCGGGCGGCGAGCAGCACCTTGGTGCGCGCGAGGTCGGCCGACAGCTCGGCGACCGCCTCCGCCTTGGCCTCGGGCGGCGGGGCGACCTCGTCGGCGAGTACTCCCGCGGCCGTGCAGCCTTCGAGTCCGGAGAGCTTGCCGACGATCTCCACCGCCTTCTCGACGACGGCGGCGTCCGCCGTCGACAGCATGTCCGCGAGCGCGTCGAGCTCGACCCGACGCGCCTGCAGGCAGACCATCCGCCGGTCCATGAGGTCCTCGGACTGCTCGCGGTGGATCCGGGTCGCCTCGCACGCGTCGGCATACTGTGCCGTCCACCGCTCAGCGTAGTCGTCGATCCGGGTCTGGACCTTGTCCCAGCTGTCGGCCGCGTAGTCCAGCTGCACCCCCGCGAACGCGAGCTGTCCCGCTTGCCGCGCGTCGTCGTCCCACGTCCCGTCGAGCTGCGTGGATGCGTCGGCGCACGGCGATTGCAGCGGCTCCTTGGCCGGCGACGCGATCGCGGCGGTGGCCAGACCGATCCCCACCGCGGCCGCCCCCCACGGTGCGGCACGACGCCAGGGTGAGCGCCCCGCCGTGCGCAACGCCTCCACCAGCGCCAGCATCGAGGGGTAGCGCTTCGCCGGATCGGGGGACAGCCCACGCATCACGCATCGCCGCAGGCGAGCCGGCACCTTCGACCCCGACGGCACGGGACGGAACTTGCCGGTGCGCACCGCCTTGGAGATCGTCTCGAGCTTGCCGCCCTCGAACGGCCGCTCGCCGTACAGCGCCTCGTACAGCGCGACGCAGTAGCTGAACTGGTCGGTGCGCTCGTCCTGGTCGGCGCCCGAGAACTGCTCGGGGGCCATGTACGCGGGCGTGCCGGCGACCATCCCCGTGCGCGTCAGGTGTTCGGCGAGCGCGTCGTGGGAATCGACGAGCGAGGTCGACGGCACCTTGGGCTCGGTGGGCGCGCTGAGACGACGCGCGAGGCCGAAGTCGAGCACGCGGACCGCTCCGTCCTCGCGGATCATCACGTTGGCCGGCTTGAAGTCGCGATGGATGATCCCGGCCTGGTGTGCGCCGGCGAGTCCGCGGGCCGCCGGCAGCATCACCTCGAACACCTCGTCCCACCGCCGCGGCTCGGCGGCGAGCCATTGCTTGAGGGTCACGCCCTCGACGTACTCCATCGCGATGAAGACGTGCCCTTCGAACGTGCCGGCGTCGTGGACGGCCACCACGTTGGGGTGCGACAGCTTGGCCATCGCCTGCGCCTCTCTCAGCAGCCGCGCCTCGGCCTCGTCCGGGTCGGTCGTGGCCCGCCGGTCGGTGGGCAGGAGCTTGAGCGCCACCTTCCGGTCGAGCTCCGGGTCGTAGGCGGCGTAGACGTCGCCCATGCCGCCGGCGCCCACCCGCCCGACGACGACGTACCGACTGATCTGGTCACCGCGTTCGACGGCAGGCAGGCCCGTGAAGGTGGCGCCGGCGTCGGGGTCGACCACGCGGGTGAGGTCGGCCTCGCTGTCGTCGGGCTGCCCGGTGTCTTCGCCGTCGCGCACCCGGCCTCGATTATCTCCCACCGCCGGTGCGGCTGACGACTGCGATGTCCCGGTACGATGTCGCACATTCGCCGACGTCGCTCGTGTCTTGCGGCGCCAGCGCGCGATCGTCCATCATTCCGGCGCCCGCCGTCGCGGGTCTGCCTCGATGCGCGCACTGATTACAGGATCCGGTGGTCAGGTCGGACTCGACCTCATCCGCTCCCTCGTGGCCGCTGGGCACGAGGTCCACGCGACCGACATCATCGATCGACCGTCTCAGGTCGACGCCGCGGTGCACTGGTCTCGGCTCGACGTCACCGACGCCGACGCCGTCGCCGCATCGTTCGGCGCGATCGGGCCCGATGTGGTCTTCCACCTCGCCGCGATCCTCAGCGCGACCGGCGAGCGCAACCCGCAACGCACCTACGCGATCAACCAGGGGGGCACGTACAACGTGCTCGAGGCCTGCCGTATCCACGGCATCGCGCGCGTGGTCTTCACGAGCACGATCGCGGTGTACGGCCCTGGCTTGCCCGATGCGGTACCCGACGACGTACCGCTGCACCCCACCACGATGTACGGGGTCACGAAGGTCGCCGGCGAGCTGCTCGGCGAGTACTACGCCCACCGCTACGGCCTGGACTTTCGCGCGATCCGGTTCCCCGGCCTGATCTCGGCCTCGCTGCCCGGAGGGGGCACGAGCGACTACGCGCTGTTCATGTACGTGGACGGCGTGCGCTGCGGCGGCTACGAGGCGTTTTGTCGGGCGGACACCCGAATCCCGCTGATGTACATGCCCGACGGGGTGCGTGCGCTGTCGGAGCTCGCGATCGCCGACCGTGCCTCGCTGTCGCGATGCGTCTACAACATCGCCGCCTTCAGCCCGACGGCGGAGCAGATCGCCCAGAGCGTGCGTCGGGCGATCGACGGGGTCGACATCACGTTCGCCCCCGACCCGACGCGCCAAGCGATCCTCGACTCGTGGCCGAATGCGCTCGACGACGCGACCGCCCGTCGTGACTGGGGGTGGCACGCCGAGTTCGACCTCGACGCCATGACCGACGACCTCGTGCCGCGGATCCGCGAGCTCGTCGCAGCCGACCCCGAGCGGCTGACGGCGCATCACCACTAGGTGAGACCACCCGAGCGCAGCGGGCGCAAACGCTGCGGTATGGGGGCCCAGCACCCCACGTGGGGCACATTGGCGGTCTGCCGTCCGGAACGTCCGCGGGGTACGATTCGATCGTGGCGATGACCTGGTCTTCTCGGCTTCTTGCGGTGGGGTTGTGCACGCCCGTGGCCATTGTCGGCTGCGGCGGGGACGACGGCTCGGGCGACGGTGACTCCAGCGGCGCGACGTCGGCGGCGACCGGCGACAGCAACAGCAACAGCATGGACGGTGGTCCCGGCGGCGACGTCTCCGACGACGGTCCGCCCAACGACTGCGTCGAGGGAACACTGTCGTGCGTCTGCCTCAACTCGCAGTGCGGTGGCGATCTGTTCTGCGTCGACGACGTCTGTGTCAACGGACCCGAGCTGCAGGTCGACGAGCCGCGCGAAGTGATCGCCGGCCTCGCCGTGCCCATGGAGATGGAGGTCGATGCCGACTCGTTCATGTGGTCGCAGGTCGGCGGCCCGACGGTCGAGTTGCTCGGCGCCGAAGGCACGCAGGTCGTCGTGAACATTCCGCCGGACCTCGCCCCCGGCGAGCAGATCGTGCTCGAGGCGACGGCGGAGCGAAACACGATCCAGCTGACCGAGCAGACCACTATCACCGTCATCGCGGCGGAGTTCGACGACTTCCTGGGCGGGATCACCGATCCGATGCAGCTCGGCACCACGGAGGGCCTGGCGTTTTCGGGCAACGACACGATGTGGGTCGTGTCCACCGAAGGCTTCGTGTCCGTCTTCGATGCCGAAGGCACGTTCTTGGAGCGCCACGACGTGCCGGGCCAGCCGGTGGGGGCCAACTTCGCCGACGAAAACCTCATCATCGCCAACGCCGGCAACCAGGCGATCGAGCAGCTGAACTCGGTCAGCGGCAATCTGTCGACGCTGTTTTCGATGCCCGACGGCGGCGGCACGCTCGGGGCCGTCAACTACCCGCTCGTCGATCAGCAGGGGAACATGTACTTGTCCAACCGCGAGGGCGGGCAGATCTTCCGCTACGACATGGAGGACGGGACGCTGTCGCTGTGGGTGGAGGGCCTGGTCAACCCGAACGCGCTCGCGTTCGGCCCCGAAGGCAACGACGTCGTCTACGTGGGCACCGCCGGCACCGTCTTCCGAATCGCGAACGAAGGCGAGAACGTGGCGGGACCGCCCACGCCGTACCTCGTGCTCGGTCCAGACACCGACATCACGACCGAGGTCGACGGCATCGCCTTCGACGAGGCGCAGACGATGTACGTGGGCTCGCCCAACAACGAGACGCTCTACATCGCCCGCTACGTCAGCGGCGGGGAGACCACGCCGATCCGCGAGCTGTCGGCCCCTTCGGGCAACTCCGGCTTCGTCAACGTGCGCCACGGTCGCGGCGACTTCGGCGGAGAGCGGCTGTACTGGACCAATCTCGGTGGTGCGACCGTCGGCAGCCTGCGCACCGGCGTCGGCCGCCTGCAGTAGCGAGTCCGAATCCGCACGAGCCGCGGGGTTGAGCCGCGGGGACGTTGTCGAGCATGCTCGGCGGCAGGAGAGCCGCCGATGTTCGATCACGCCCGCGAAATCTACGCCCAGACGCTCCAGGAGATCCGCGACGCCGGTCTGTACAAGGACGAGCGGATCATCGAGTCACCGCAGGGAGCCTCGATCAAGGTGGGCGAGCGCGAGGTCCTCAACTTCTGCGCCAACAACTACTTGGGTCTGTCGAGCGATCCGTCCCTCATCGCCGCGGCCCACGAGGCCCTCGACGCGCGGGGCTACGGCATGTCGAGCGTGCGCTTCATCTGCGGCACCCAGGACCGTCACAAGGAGCTCGAGGCCGCCCTGGCGGCCTTCGTGGGCACCGACGACGCGATCCTGTACAGCTCCTGCTTCGACGCCAACGGCGGCCTGTTCGAGACGCTGCTCGGGCCCGAGGACGCGATCATCTCCGCGTCGCTCAACCACGCCTCGATCATCGACGGCGTGCGGCTGT
The DNA here is from genome assembly GCA_937896535.1 of uncultured Pseudomonadota bacterium. Taxonomy (GTDB): domain Bacteria; phylum Myxococcota_A; class Polyangia; order Nannocystales; family Nannocystaceae; genus CALBMM01. The sequence goes on along the minus strand of CALBMM010000153.1, from coordinate 42,470 downwards.
GCAAGGCGCAGCGGTTCAAGTACGCCCACGACGACTTCGACGATCTGAGGGCGCAGCTGGAGGCCGCCAAGGGCACGCGCCTGAAGATGATCGCGACCGACGGCGTGTTCAGCATGGACGGCGACATCGCGCAGCTCGACCGGGTCTGCGATCTCGCCGAGGAGTACGGCGCGATGGTCATGGTCGACGACAGCCACGCGACGGGCTTCGTGGGCAAGACGGGCCGCGGATCACCCGAGCACTGCGGGGTGATGGGCCGGGTCGACATCATCACCTCGACGCTCGGCAAGGCGCTCGGCGGCGCGTCCGGCGGCTTCACGGCCGCGCGGCAGGAGATCGTCGACATGCTGCGCAACCGCTCGCGGCCCTACCTCTTCTCCAACACGCTCGCCCCGCCGATCGTGGCCGGGAGCCTCGCCGTCCTGGAGCGCCTGTCGTCGACGACCGAGCTGCGCGACCGCCTCGAGGCCAACACGATGCGCTTCCGCGAGGGGATGGGCGCGGCAGGGTTCGCGATCCGTCCCGGCGTCCACCCGATCGTTCCGATCATGCTCGGCGAAGCCAAGCTCGCGGTCGACTTCGCCCGACACCTGCTCGACGAGGGGATCTACGTGATCGGGTTCAGCTACCCGGTGGTACCCCAGGGGCAGGCGCGGATCCGGGTGCAGCTGTCGGCGGCCCACAGTGACGACGACGTGGACCAGGCGATCACCGCGTTCACGAAGATCGGCAGACAGCTCGGGGTGATCTAGGTCCGCGAGCGCGGGCATCGGCGCGGCCGCGGGCGCGGAGCAGGCCGCTCCGGAAAACCGCTTCTCGTTTTGCTCGCGGCCGGCTAGCCGCGCTCGTCCACGGCCACGTACGCGACCGTGATGACGAACGCGCACGCGAGCAGCGCGAGGGCGATCGTGATGGGGCTCATCGTCAGCACTGGGAGTTGTGACGTCCTATCCAAGAGACGTAGTCATGGGTTGGTGGAGCGAAGTGCGTGCCAGCACCGCTCGATCGGCCAACGTACGGAAAAATTACGGGACTGCCCCGAACCTGGAGCCGGCAGCCGTTGCAGATCGCAACGCCGAGCGTGTTCGGATGCCACGGTCGCCGAGGAACCAGCCTCAGCGATAGACCCGCTCGGGCGCCTGGAGCGACTCTTCGATCCGCAACAGCTCGCCCATCAGGTGCTGCAGTCGTAGGTCCATCCGCGGCTGTCCCCGCATCCGCAGGTTGCGACGCTCGAACGCGCCGCCCTCGATGTACATCGCGGCGCGGACCTTGGCGGGATCGCCGCCCATGTCCAGCATCCGGTGCCGCTCCGGCTCGGGAAGTCGGTCGATGTGCCCCAGCCAGTCCGCGAGCTGGCGGCTGACGTTGAGCAGCATCGTGTCGAACCCGTCCACGTCCTCGGCGGTAGCGTCGAAGTCGCCGTCGATGAACTCGCGAATCGCCCGGACCGGTGACTCCAGGCTCACCCGTAGCAGCCGCGTGTCCTCGACCACCCGAGCCAACGGACCCGACAGGTGCGCCAGCTGCAGCGGCGGTTCCCGCGTCGCTTCCTCGAGGTACTTGAGGCTCTTGCCGCTGGACTTGGAGACCCGCCAAAGGCCCAGCCCGGCGAAGGCAGCGACCAGCAGGAAGAAGTACCCCATCGGACCGCGACGATACCGTGGCCCGTCGGGGCCCGACCAGAGCGAGCCGTCGACACGAACCAAAGAGCAAGGCCGAGACGCCCCCGCATCTCGGCCTCGCAAGTTTTCCCGACCCTATCTCGATGTGCCCGGCGCGCTGGAACGCGCCGGGACTTCTGCCCGTCAGCCGGTGAACAGCGCCGGGACTTCTTCTTCTTCGATGAAGAAGGCGGCGTTGAACTCGTGGTCGCGCAGACCAGCGTGGGCACGCAGCGTCTTGTTGATGTGACCGGGGTGCAGGCGCGGCGCGTCTTCACCCGTCAAGGGCTGCAGCGAGTTGATGTCGAAGCCCATGCCACCATGGCGCTCGTCGGTCAGACCCAGCACACGGTTGCCCTTGACGCCGGCCCCCGCGAAGATCATGGAGGTGATCGGCCAGTGGTCCTTGCCGTTGCCGTCGTTGTACCCGGGGGTACGACCGAAGTCGGAGCCCACGGCCACGAAGACCTTGTCGGCGAGGCCGAGGTTCTCGGCTTCCGTGAGGATGTAGTCGAGCCCCTCCACGACCTCCTGCATGCGCGGGAAGTGGCTGTCGTCGTGGTTGCCGTGCGTGTCGAATCCGCCGATCGACAGGTTGGCCGAGATGGCGATACCCGCACGGTAGGCCGCGAGGGCCACCGCCGCCTGCGAAGCGATCGCACCGTCCGGAAGCGGGTCCGGCAGGTACTGCTGCAGCAGCTTGAGCTCGTTGGAGCCCGACCGCGCGGTGAACAGGGTGCGCATCGCCTCGCGGATCCGCGGCAGCCCCATGTTGGCGATCATCGCCTCCTCGCGCTGCGTCTGGTACCCGCGGATGAGCTCCGTGGTCGCGAGCGAGTGGAAGGTCGAGTTCTCGTCGTCCGGGTTCATCCGGTCGGGGTACGCCGCACGCAGCAGCGGGTTGATGTCACCCGCTCGCGTCCGCGGCACGAGCCCGCCGGTCTCCTGGAAGCCACCGAAGGCGGTGAACGCCATCGGCGCCGCCGGATCCATCGCGCCGGCGATGAACGCCGCCGTCGAGGGATGGCCTTCCGACAGACGACCCGACCAGGTGTGGCGGACGCCCGCGTCGTGGCCGTTGGTCATCATGTCGATGCCGTTGACGACCAGCAGCTTCTGGTAGTGCCTCTGGAAGAAGACGTTGTGCGGGTTGCCTTCGATGGGCGAGGGCGCGTACCGGATGTTGCCCGCGGTCTCGATGTCCGCGGCCAAGTAGTTGTTCATCCGGTCCGGCTCGTCCTCGAAGTTCGCACCCTTCGGGTCGACCAGGCTCGTGGGGTCCCATCCACCACCGCAGTGGATGAAGATGTAGAAGACCCCGGTGTAGGGCGCGTCGGAGGGCCGACGCGGTCCCATGATCTTGTCGAGTTGGTCGTCGGCGTAGGCCGAGGCACCACCAACGGCAAGTCCGGCGCAGGAAGCAGCTTTGATGAAAGTACGGCGATCCATTGTCTTGCCCTTCCTTTTCCTATTCGTGGAGGAACCGGTAGTCCGAGAGTAGGTAGGACATCACTGCCATCCAGGCGCGGATGGAGTAGTTTTCGTCCGACGTGATGGCTTGCTCCTCGGAGTAGGGCTCGCCCGTCCAGTAGTCCTGGGTCGCCTGGCACGCACCCGGCAGGCCCATGCCTTCTCCACCCTCTTCTTGCGGGACTTGCAGCGCGGCGTTGCCGTTCTGCCAGACGTCGAGGTAGAGCGCGTAGGTACGCTCGATCTCGGGGTCGTTGAGGCTCAGGTACTCGCCCAGCAGTCGCTGGTGGAGGAACTGAATGTTGGCCCGGATGGCGGCCGCAGCCCCGTTGACCTCGAACCCGTTGGCGTCTTGCGGCTCGAACTCGGGCTCGACGAACGGGAACAGGCTCCGGTCCGCCGGGTCGAGCGCGAAGTCGGCTGCCGTCGTCCAGCAGGCGATTTCGTTGGCCATGCGCATGGCGATGTTCGCCATGATGCCGTTGGGCTCGGTGATGCGCTGGACCGTGGTATCGGAGTCGATACCGCCGTACAGCAGGTTGTACTCGCTGATCAGGTAGTCGTTACCGTCCAGACCCGCGCGCCAGGGCTGGCCCGTGATCGCCTCGATCTTGCGGTTGAGCTGCTCGGGGATGAGCAGACGACCCATGCCGATCTCGGCCAGCTCGAGCTCGCGCTCGGGCGTGAGTTGGTCGGCATCCTTCGCCCGGAAGTAGGGCGACTTGATGATTTCCTTGATGACCGTCTTGAGGTTGAAGTTGTCCTCGGCGAACTTCTGACCGATGTCCGCGAAGATCTTCGACTGGATGTCGAAGGCGCGGATGGCGGGCAGGTAGTCCTCGGCGGTCGGATCGGAAGGCTCGCGAAGCGGCTTTTGGCCCGACAGACCCTCGAACATGATGTGGATCGGCGCGATGGTGAAGCGCGAATCCTGGATGATCTGCTGCGACATCCACTGGATGGCGCGCGGGGTCTCCTCGGCCGGCAGCGGCGTGTCGCCGAAGCCCGGCTGGCGCATGTCGGTGTACCAACCCTCGAGCGGCGGCTCGTAGAGCCCCATCTCGTTCCAGTTCTGCAGCGTACCGGCCACCGGGTCGATGATCTGGTGACAGTTGGCGCAGGTGGGGTTGTTCATCGTCGGGTTGAAGTCGACGATCTTGCTCGCGTCGAGCGGACGCTCGCCCAGACGCTGGACGTCGGTGGCGAGGAACAGCTCGTAGATCATGCGCGCCCGGTGACGGTTGCGGTTGGTCTCCGTCGTGGGGAAGCGGTTCATGAACACCACCGACGACATGACGCCGGCGTGGGTCTTGCCCGGGATCTTCGCGGGCACGAACTCTTCGTAGTCGTTGGGGTTGGTGAAGACGGGGTTGACGCCCCAGACCTTCGCCGAGAACGGGTTCACCATCGTGTAGTCGGCGGTGACGATGTCCGTGTACGGCAGGTCGTTGCGAACGACGTAGTTGATCAGGGCCAACGACTCGCGGGCCACGGCGCGGTTGGACGCCGACTCCGCAGCGGCACGCTCGTCCTCGTCCGTGATGCTGTCGAACCAGAAACAGGGCGGGCCACCGTCGTCCCCGCAACCTTCCTCCACCGGAACGAGGCCGAGCGCCTCGGTGCCGGGGTAGTACCGGTCGGTCAGGAACTTGTCGTTGTAGATCTCGGTGAGGCGGTCGTAGAACGCCCCTTCGTTCATCTGCGCGTCGAGGACGGCGTCGAGGGCCTCGAAGCCACCCTCGCGAACCGCCGTTTCTTCCTCGGGCGTGGGCAGGCGGCCGACCAGGGCCAGCGTCGCCTTGCGCAGCGTCTCGACCTCGTCGAGCAGCTGCACGCCGTCGAAGAACTCCTCGGCCGCATCCGAGTCGTCACACGTGACGGGGTTGTCGATGCGATCGATCATCGCCTGGAAGTCGTTGTAGACCTCGTCGTCGACCTTGAACTGCTCCCCGCCGCCGTGCTCGACGCCCATCGTGGGCTTCATGAGAATCCAGGGCGTGCCGTCGTACTCGAGCTTGGCCATCTGCTCGAAGACGGCCAGGTTCTGCTCGAGGTAGTCCGGGCCCCAGTCCGCGGTGCGAAGAATGAAGCTCGAGTCCTTGGCCGCGCCGCCATCGTTGTGGCAGCTGACACAAGTCGTCGAGAGGGTCTTCACCCAGATCTGTTCCTGGAAAAAGGTCTGGTTGGAGACGCACTCGTCTCCACTCGAGCCTTCCTCGTCAGCGCAGGCGTTGAGCGTTAGTGAGGCCACCATGCCCAAACACGCCATGCCGCCGAGGCCCAACGTTCGTCGTTTCCTTCGCGCGTGCATCATCGTTACTCCGTGTTCCCCGAAACGGTCCCGGGTCCTTCGACCAACCCCGAAACGCGAGAGGGCCCTGCCCCGTCTCGCCGGCCCACTGTAGTCCCCGCGCTTCGGATCATTCAAGGTGGGTCCGTGTAGTAAAAGTGCCTTGAACGGGCAGCTACGGTGGTGTTTGGTTAGGATTTCGGTGGGGGCTTCCGACCACTGTGGTGCATGGTCCCCATGATCGACGACTCGTTGCGCTGTGGGTTGTGGGCGACGCCTCATCACGATCATGCGCCGCGCGCGACCGTTCGCGCGATTGGAGCGAGGCGTCTTGGCCCCGCACCGCGACACCGTCGTCGCGCTGCGGACTTCAGCCCCCACCTTCCAGGCCTCCGATCTCCGCTGGCATTCGGGCGAAATTTTTTCGATTTTTTTTTGGAACCGCGTCTTTTCGTCGCCGCGGCCCCCGCCTCCGACCCGCGTGCGCCTTCGGCACACACGAGGGGACAGGTGCGATCGCCTCGTCTGACGCTCGATCACGCGCTGGCCAAACGATGGTGTAGGCTGTTGGTCGCCAAGGTACGACTCATGATGCGTCGAATGTCGATCCTCGTCGCCGTGCTCGCTGCGTGTGGCCAAAACGCCAAAGAAGACACGATCGCCCAGGCGTTCACGATCGAGAGCAAGCAGGAAAAGGAAGCCGAAGCCGTCGCCGCCGCGCAGGCCAAAAAGGACGCGGAAGAGGCCGAAGCGAAGAAGGCCGCCCAAGCCAAGGTGGAGGCGGCCATCGACGCCGCCGCCCAGCTGCCGACCGAGCTGCCGGCGGACCTGGGCACCGCCTGCGACGCGGTCGTCAACGCCTACGACGAGTACATGAAGTCCGGACCAGAGCGTGACGCCCTCTTGTGGAGCGACGGCCGACGACAGAAGCTCGGCGACCGGAAGGCCTCGTGCATCAAAGTGGGCAAGATCAACGTCGCCGCGTGCGAGGTGCAGGCGCTGCAGGCCGCCCCCGCCGAGCTCGACGGCGAGCCGCGCAAGGACGCGGCCCGGCAGCTCATGGAACGCTGCCACGACAAGTTCGGCTGAGCGCCATCACGTGAACGACGACCCAGACGCACCTTGGCGCGCGATCCGGCGGGTTCGGATCGACGCGAGCGGTCGCACCACCGACGACGACGTCGTCGCCTGCGAAGAACCCCTCGAGATCCGCGTGGGGGGAGTGCCCATCGCGGTCGTGATGCGCACCCCCGGCCACGACGAGGAGCTCGTGCGAGGCTTCTTGGTCACCGAGCGCATCGTCGACGACCCCTCCTGGGTCGTGTCGATCCGCCACTGCACCGACGTCCCCGAGCCCGAGGCCGAAGACAACGTCATGCAGGTGGTGCTCGCGGACGGGATCCGCGTGGACCTGGCCCGACTGCGCCGCAACCTCTACGCCAGCTCCAGCTGTGGGATCTGCGGCAAGGCGACGATCGAAGCCGCGCTGTCGGTCGCCCCCCCGCTGCACGACGCCCGCACCGTCGACACCGCGACGATCGCCGGGCTGCCGGCCACGCTGCGGGCCGATCAGGCGGTGTTCGAGCGCACCGGAGGCCTCCACGGCGCCGGGCTGTTCACCGTCAGCGGCCATCCTCTCGTCGTGCGCGAGGACATCGGGCGCCACAACGCGGTCGACAAGGTGGTGGGCTGGGCCCAGACCTCCCCTCGCGGGCGCGACGCGGCGATCTTGATGGTGTCCGGCCGCGTCTCGTACGAGATCGTGCAAAAGGCCCTCGCGGCTCGGATCCCGATCCTCGGGGCGGTCTCGGCCCCCTCGTCGCTGGCGATCGATCTGGCGTCGTCGGGCGAGGTGACGCTCGTCGGCTTCGTCCGCGACGGAACCTTCAACGTCTACGCCAACGCCGAGCGCATCGTGTGACCGTCGTCGACGGTCAGCAGGACTGCGCGCCCGCGTCGGGGTTTTCGAAGCCGTCGTAGTCTTCTTCGCCCTCGCGCGGCGCGAGGCACTTGAAGTCCTTTTCGATCAGCAACGACAACGAGCCGTCGGCCGGCAACGGTTGCTCGGCCGTGATCCCGACATCTGCCCCGTTGGCCCACGCCAAGCCTCGGGCCCGCGGCACCGTCACGACGATCTGGGTGCCCTGCAGCTGCGCCGTGACCTGGCCGACGTCGTCGCCCAACTGCAGCGCGTACGTCAGCGCCCCGGCCGCGCCGCCCCCGAAGTGCACCGTCTCCGCCACGCGACCCGACGCCCGCAGCGTGTCGACGTCGGACTTCGAAAGACGCAGTCGCACGCTATCGCCCAGAATTCGAAGCTTCATGACCGGATACTCTCGATGCCCCCTCAGGCTAGCACCCTTGACGGAATGCTCGCCCCCGAGGCCCGCTCGCTCGCTTGATTCCCCCGAGGTCGGTCGGCATGCTGCCGCGGCGTGGCGATGCGACGCGGTGCCCTGCTTCTCGCGGGCGGGCGCTCGGCCCGGATGGGCGCCGGCCGCGACAAGGCGTTCGAGCTCCTGGACGGGGTCGCCGCGGTCGTGGCCGTGGGCCGCGAGATCGCCGGTGCCGTCCCCACGCTCGTCGTCGTCGGCACGGCGGGCCGAGCCCTGCCCCCGCTCGACGACGGCTGGGCCCGCGTCGACGACCCGGCCGAGCAAGGACCGCTGCGGGGGATCCACACCGGGCTGGCCGCGCTCGACGAGCGCGGGATCGAGCTGGCCTACCTCGGGGCCTGCGACGCGATCACCCTGACGACCGCGCACGTGGCCTTCGTGCTCGACACGCTCGCGCGCGACGACGCGGTCGATGCCGTGGTGCCCCGGCAGGCGGATGGGACACCGTGTCCGCTGCACGCTGCCGTCCGCGTGCGCCCGGCCCTCGCGGCCGCCCAGCGACTGCTCGACGAGGGGCGCCGCGCCGCCCAGGCGCTGTCGGAGTCACTGACCACGCGGTTCGTCGAGGCCGACGACCTGCCCGACGCACGCGCCCTGCTGCCCGCGAACACGCCGCAGCAGTGGGCCCACGCCGCGAAGGTGCGTCGACCGTGACCTTGTTCGCGCAGCTTCGCAGCTATCGCGCCGAGCAACTGCGCGGCGACCTGGCATCCGCCCTGGTGGTGACGACCCTCGTCGTCCCGCAGGGCATGGCCTACGCGATGCTCGCCGGCCTGCCTCCCGTCTACGGGATCTTCGCCTCGATCGTCCCGGCGCTGGCCTACGCGGCGCTCGGGACGAGCTCGCACCTGTGCGTCGGGCCCGTGGCGATCACGGCCTTGGTGGTCGCCGGTGGGCTCGAGCCCCTCGCCGCGGCGGGCAGTCCCGAGTACATCGGTCTGTCGTTCGTGCTCGCGGCCATGGTCGGCGTGATCCTGATCGCCCTCGGATTGCTGCGCGCCGGAAAGCTCGTCAACTTCCTCAGCCACCCGGCGATCCTCGGCTTCACCGCCGCCGCCGCGATCCTGACCGCGATGAGCCAGGCGCGAGGCATCTTCGGGATCCCCCCCGCGGCCCTCGCCCACGAGACGATCACGGCCGAAAATCCCTGGCCGGTGCTGCGACACCTGCACGAGGGCACGCTCGTGTCGGTCGTGCTCGGTGGCGCGTCCTTCGTGATCCTGGTCGCTCTCAAGCGGCGGGCCCCGAAGGTCCCCGCCGCGCTGGTCGTGTGCGTCGTCGGCGGCCTGTTCGCATGGTGGTTCGCCGCCCCGCCCACGCAGCTGGCCGTGGTCGGCGAGATTCCCAGCGCCTTGCCGACGCTGGCGCTGCCGCCGACTCCACCGTCGGGCTACGTGGCGCTGTTGGGACCGGCCGTGACGGTCGCGGTGCTCGGGTACGGCACGTCCATCGCGGTGGCGAAGGCGATCGCGGCCAGGCACCGCGAGCGGATCCGCCCCAGCCGCGAGCTCGTCGCGCTCGGCGTCGCCAACCTGCTCGGTGCGTTCGCCTCGAGCTTCCCGGTGTCGGGCAGCCTGACCCGCAGCCAGGTCGCCGCCGAGTCCGGTGGTCGTACGCAGCTGACGATGGTCATCTCGGTCGCGCTGCTGGTCGGCTCGAGCTTCGGACTCGCCGCGGCGTTCGCCTGGCTGCCGATCCCGGTGATGGCCGCCATCATCATCCATAGCGCACTGGGCCTGTTCGACATCCCGCAGTCGCGCGAGGCGATCCGCACCAAGCCGGCCGACGGTGTGACGCTCGTGCTGACCTTCGCGGCAACGCTGCTGCTGGGGCTGGTGCAGGGCCTGGCGGCGGGCCTTCTGATCGCGCTGTTGTTGTTCGTCGCCCGCACCGCGCGACCGCACACCGCCGAGCTCGGCCGGATCCCCGGCACCATGGTCTACCGCAACGTCCTGCGCTTCGACGTGGAGACGTGTCCTCAGGTAGGGATCTTGCGCGTCGACGCGCCGCTGTACTACGCCAACGCCCGCTTCTTGGAAGATCGCGTCATGGCCGTGTTCGACGAGCGCCCGGACATGCGGATCCTGGCGCTGGAATGCTCGGGGGTCGGCGACCTGGACGCGACGGCCGTCCGAGCGCTGCGCAACATCGTCGAGGCCCTCCGCAGTCAGGGCAACGACCTGCATCTCATCGGGCCGATCGGTCCCGTCCGCGACTTGCTGGCCAAGTCCGGCGTCGGAGAGCTCATCGGCCCGCAAAACATGCACCGCACGATCCCCGAAGCCGCGCCCAAGCTGATGGCAGCGATCTCCCGGTCGTACTGCGAGTCGACCTGCCGCGTCTCGGCGTTCCCCGACTGCACCCTCATTCCTCGCGCGCGCCTGGCGACCGCATCGGCGGCGCGCGCTCGCTTCTCCCCGCAGATCTGATGACCCTCGCGAACCAGATCCCGGCCTTCGACGACGCGATGGTCAGACACCGCTTCGCCGAGCTCGACGACGTTCGACTGCACTACGTGGAGGCCGGCGATGGTCCGGTCGTGGTGCTGCTGCACGGCTTTCCCGAGTTCTGGTACTCGTGGCGATTCCAGTTCGCGCCGCTCGTCGAGGCGGGCTACCGCGTGGTCGCCCCGGACATGCGCGGCTACGGCCGCTCCGACAAGCCCCGTGGCTGGCGCGCGTACCGGGTCGAAGCACTCGCCGCCGACATCGCCCAGCTCGTCGACGCCGTCGGAGCGTCGGAGGTCACCTTGGTGGGGCACGACTGGGGCGGCATCGTGGCGTGGTGCACCGCGATGCTGCATCCGTCGTGCGTGTCGCGACTTTCGATCGCCAACGTGCCGCACCCGAGCCACTTCGCCTCGATGGCCCTGGACCCGGCGCAGGTGCGGCGTAGCTGGTACATCGCATTCTTGCAGCTGCCCTGGATCGCGAAGCGACGATTCGAGGCCGACGACTTCGCCTATCTGTCGACACTGTTCACCCGCGACACCGAGCGCGAGGACGCGTTCACGACCGCCGACATCGAGCGCTACAAGGAGGCGTTTCGCGACGGCGCGGCCGAGTCCGCGATGGCCTACTACCGCGCGCTGCTGCGACGCCCGCCCTCGGACTACAAGAAGATGCTGCGACCCATCGAGGTCCCGACGCAGGTGATCTGGGGGTGCAAGGACCGGCACATTGGACTGGCCTACGCCGAGCCGCCGGCCAAGTGGGTGTGGGACCTGCGAATGGACTACCTCGAAAACGCCAGTCACTGGGTGCAGGTCGACCGACCCGTCGCCTACAACGCGCGGCTGCTGTCGTTCATCGGCGAGGCCCCCGGCGCGGGGGTATGATCGGCGGCGATGGCCGAGTTCGACCCGATCCTCGCCAAGCTCCCCGAAGAGGCCCGTGGGACGTTCGGGCGTCTGCTCGACAAGGCCGTGCGCGAGCCGGCGCAGCTGCGCGAGCAACTGCCGCACTATCTCGAGGTGATCGAGCGCGCGTCCGAACGAGACGGTCCGCCGGCCGAGATCGGTCGCAAGATCGCCGCCGACTGCGAGGCGCTGTTGGACGCCTGGCCGCAGCTGGACGCGCGCGGGCAGCGACTGGCCCGCGCCGCCGTCGAGTACTTCCTGCTGTGCCGCGACGGTGACGACGACCTCGCCACCCCCGACGGGCTCGACGACGACGATCGGGTCGTGGCGGCCGTTCGCACCCATCTGGGGGTTTGACGCAGGACGGGAAGGGAACCCGCCGCCCCGAGGTTGAATCGCCCATGCCCTCCGTGACCCAGTCCTTCAGCACGGGCATGCGGGCCGCGTTCCGGGGCCTTCGGGTCGCGAGCGGCTCGGCCCAGGTGCGGGCGACCTACGCCAAGCTCGTCGCTGCGATCTTCGTGCTCGCGGCATGGATCGACGTGGGTGGGATCTGGGCGGTGTGGCACTACACGGCGGCCGACCCCGGCACCGGCTGGCTGGCGCTGGTGGGTCTTTGGCTGCTGCGGATCGCCGGGACGGTGATCGTACTGCTCATCGCGCCGTTGCTCGGGCTGTTCGTGGTCAACACCTTCTTTCCGTTCCTGGCCGAGCGGGTGTTCTTCGCGGCCATGCGATCGGTCGCGCCAGCGCGTGCGGCCGAGCTCTCCGCCGCCGAAGGCATGAGCTTGTCCCGTGGCGTGGGCATCAACCTCGCGCGCATGGCCCTGTTCCTCGGCTACACGGTGCTGACCTTCGCGGTGTCGCTCATCCCCGTGGTCGGTGCGATCGCGGGCCCCGCGTTGGGCCTGTATTTCACCGGACGCGCCCTCGGCTGGGAGCTGCTCGATCCCTACTTCGACAAGCGGCAGATGGGATTCGCCGAGCAGCGTGCGTTCGTGGCCGAGCACCGCAGCGCCATGTTGGGCTTCGGCGTGCCGGTCGGCTTGCTGATGGCGATCCCCTTCGCGGGCCCGCTGCTGTTCGGGCTGACCCAGGCCTCGGCCGCCGTCTTCGTCGCCGACGCGATCGAAGGCATCGCCATCGACGACGCGGCGTAGGGCATCCGTGGCAGACGACTGACAGCGCTGTCAGGGTCCTGTGTCACGTCGCGTCGAGATCATTGGCGTTTTCGGACCGCGGCGCCTGGTGCTCCCCTTGCTAAACCAAAAACGTCGCCCGCCAAGAATGTGGCGGGCGACGTTGGCTTGGCTTGGCTTGATTGGAGTCCCCGATGAAATCTCGATCGGTTCTGTTCGCAATGACGCTATGGGGCGCAGGTGGATTCACCGGCTGCGCACAAAATGACGCTCCGGCCCCGGAGCCCGTCGATCCGGTCACGCGGGCCGCGTTGACCCCGTTCGGCAGCTGCGAGGACGTGCTGTCGTACGTGCACGACCGCGCGCTCGAAGAGGTCGGGCCGTATGGGCTCGAGGGCGAGGACTATTGGGGGTGGGGCGAAGACGCGGCCGGTGAAGACGGTGGTGCGGTCAGCACGGGCGCCGCCGACCCTGGCGACAACGGCGGCGGTGGCGACGGCGACGGCGGCGGAGCACCGGATCACTCGGAGACGAACGTCCAAGAGGCCGGCGTCGACGAGCCCGATCTCGTCAAGACCGACGGCACGCGGATCCTCGCGCTCACCGACGGACAGCTTCACTACGTCGACCTCGCGTCTGGCGAGCCCACCCTGCGCGGCACGGTCGCCCTCGACCCGGCACAGACGCCCAGCGAGGAGCTCGGCTACACCCACTGGGGGGCCGAGATGCTGGTCTCCGGCGATCGCGTCGTGATCGCGTCGCACCGCGACGCGTACTACCTCGACGTCAAGGTCCGCAACGCCCTCGGCTACGACGGCGACGAGTGGTGGGGCCCGATCACCGAGCTGCTCGAGGTCGACGTGTCCAACCCCGATGCGCCGGCGCTCGTGGGTGCGCTGATGATCCGCGGCAGCTACGCCAGCGGCCGCAAGATCGACGACACCGCTCGCTTCGTCGTTCGTACCTCGCCGCACGGGCTCGTCTTCAAGTACCCCTACGACTTCCTCGACGAGTCCGACTACGACGAGACGACGTGGGACTGGAACGAGCGGGCGTTCGAGCTCGCCCAAGAGCAGGCCACGGCCTACAACCAGGCCGTCGTTCGCGACACCGAGCTCGACGACTGGATGCCCAACTACGTCTATCAGGACCTCGCCGATCCGGCCGCGGCCCTGCAGACGGGCACGCTCGTGGACTGCGAGCGCACGTACAAGCCCGGTGCCTTCGCGGGCTTCGGCCTGCTGTCGGTGCTCACGGTGGATCTGTCGCAGGGCCTGGCGCTGCGCGACGCCGTGGGTGTGTTCACCGAGGGCGAGACCGTCTACGCGAGCCGCGACAGCCTCTACGTCGCGACGTGGCCGCAGTACGAAAACCTGCCCGAGCCCGGGGTGTCCCGCACGGCCGCCGACGACTTCGAGGCTCCCGAGATCGTCTCGTACGTGCACAAGTTCGACATCTCGCGACCCGACGGCGCCGACTACCGCGCCTCGGGCGAGGTGCCGGGACACCTGCTGGACCAGTGGGCGATGTCCGAGCACGAAGGGGACCTGCGCATCGCCTCGACCGACTGGGGCTGGTGGAACGAGCACACGCAGAGCTACGTGTCCGTGCTCCGCGAGCAGGGCGGCGAGCTCGCGCTCATCGGCCAGGTCGGGGGCATCGGCATCGACGAGTCGATCTTCGGCGTGCGGCTGATGGGCGATCGCGGCTACGTGGTCACGTTCCGTCAGACCGACCCGTTGTTCACGCTCGACCTGTCCGACCCCACCCACCCGCGCGTCGTCGGCGAGCTGCAGATGCCGGGCTACTCCGCGTACCTGCACCCGGTCGACGAAGACTTGCTGCTCGGCGTCGGCCGCGACGGTGAAGAGGACGGCACCCTCAACGGCGCGGGCATCAACCTGTTCGACGTCTCGGATCCGGCCAATCCGGTGCGCCTGCACCACACCGCCTTCGGCGACGGCTGGGCATCCTCGAACGTGGAGTGGGACCACCGTGCGTTCCTGTACTGGCCGGCCGAGCACATCGTCGTGATCCCGGTCGTCAGCTGGGGCGAGTGGGATCCGGTCACCGAAACGCAGGACTACTTCGCGGGTGCGGTCGCGTACCGCATCGATCCGCAGGCCGGCATCTCGCTCGCGGGCATCATCGAGCACGAGCCGCTGACCGAAGACGAATGGGGCTACAGCTATGGCGCGGAGATCCTGCGTTCGCTGGTGATCGGCGACGAGCTGTTCACGCTGTCGGCCTCGGGGCTCAAGGGCTCGGATCTGGAAACGATGTCCGAGGCGCACTGGCTCGCCTTCTAGCGAAGGCTTGGCGAAATGGGGCACGCGGCCCTCGCTTCGGCGGGGGCCGCGTTTTTCGTGCTGCGGCCGGCGGGCCGCTAGGGCATCACTGGCAGGGCGGTGACACGGATGTCGCGGTCGCGCCAGCGCAGCCACGAGCCCGCGCCAAGATCATTCGGCTTTTTCTCGGCGCTCGCTTGGTGCTCGAATTGCTAACCAAAGGGAACGTCGCTCGCCGGGACGGGGCAAGCGACGTTGGCTTGGCTGGATTTGATTTTCGAGGAGTCCCGATGATGTCTCGATCGGTTCTGCAGGTTCAGACGCCCGACACGACGGCAGCATTCACGGTCGACTCCACCTCATTGGATTATCGTTAGGGTAGACGGCGTAGCTGGGTAGACGCGGCCCCCGTTTCGACGGGGGCCGCTTTGTTTTTGCGGTCCGTCGACTACCATGGCGGCCGTGAACCTCCGTTTCGCGCCGCTGGCCGGATGTCTGCTGGCCTGCACCCCGATCGGCCCGTCGTCGACCCCGGCCCAGCCCGCCTCCGATCCGCCGGCCGCCGTCACGCCCGTTGCGAGCGACGCGCGCACCGAGCCCGCGCCCGAACCCGAACCCGAACCTGCGCCCGAACCGACCCCCGAGCCCGTCTCCGACTTCGGCGTGCTGCACGAAGACCTCAACGCGCACTACGAGGAGGAGACCGACGTCGAGCAGTGGCGTGACCGCTTCGAGCACGGCCCCCGCGAGGTTCGGTTCAAACAACCCCTGATCCTGAAGGAGGTCGGCCTCGCCAAGGGCGATCGGGTCGCCGACATCGGGGCAGGAACCGGGCTGTACACGTTTCCGTTCGCGAAGGCGGTGGGCAAGTCGGGGCGAGTCTTCGCGGTGGACGTGCAGGATTACTTTCTCGAGTACCTGCAGGCCCAGGCCAAAGAGC
Organism: uncultured Pseudomonadota bacterium; assembly: GCA_937896535.1. Lineage (GTDB taxonomy): Bacteria > Myxococcota_A > Polyangia > Nannocystales > Nannocystaceae > CALBMM01. The sequence goes on along the minus strand of CALBMM010000153.1, from coordinate 26,925 downwards.
GTGGTCTGACGCAGGTTCGCACCGTCAAGGCCACGCAGACCTCGGTCTCGCTCGAGGACGGATCGATCGACGTCGCCTTTTTGTGCGACGCCTATCACCACATCGAGCACCCCGAGCCCTACCTGAAGAGCCTGCACGCGGCGCTTCGACCGGGTGGGCGGCTCGTCGTCGTCGACTACGCCAAGGTCGAGGGCGCCACGGCGTTCATCCAGCATCATCTGCGCGACAGCCCCGACACGTTCCGGGCCGAGATCGAGGCGGCAGGCTTTCGGTTCGTGCGCAGTGCGGATTTCCTCGACGACAATTTCCTGTTCGTGTTCGAGCGTCCGAAGGCACGGTAGTCGTGGGCGACGCGTCGGACCCTCGCTCGCCCTCGGGTGCGCCGTCGCGCTGGACCGATCGAGGCCTCGGAGCGGCGATCGGCGTGGCGGTCACGGCGATCGTGCTGTGGCCCGACGATCCGACGCCACCGGACACCGTGACCCCGCCGACGACCGCAGCTGCGATCCGCTCCGAGTCCACGGCGCCGGTCGAGCCCAACGACGTCCCGACCCCGACGCCCACGCCGGTCCCGCCCGCGGTCGCTCGACCGGACGCGACCTCGACCGATACGACCGGCCCCTTCGCGAACGCGGCCGCGGACTCGGACGCGGCCGAGACCACCGACGGCGACATCGCGGACGATGCCACCACGGCCGCGGCGCCCACGGTCGACCATGGCGACGCCCCCGAGATTCCGATCACGCCGCTGCCGGGCTCGAAGTTCCTGCGCCGCAGCGCCGAGTTCGACGACGACAAGAACGCCTGGGTGCTGATCCAGACCGTGCGCGTCGTCGCCCCCGCGTACCAGGTGCAGGGCTACTACGAAAAGGCGCTCGAAGAGGCCGGCATTCGGGTGCGCGCGGTACAGGAGCCGCCCAACGACAAGTTCAAGCACCGGGCGACGATCAACGGTCGCGCCGGCGGCAACGTCGTGCAGATCTCGGTGCGTCAGGAGGCCGCGCAGATGCGGACGACCGCACGCATCATCTGGCGCGTCGACGCCGACGGCCGCATCAAGGGGTGAGCAGCGCGATCCAGGCGTCGTCGGCGTCGGTCCCCGCGTCGATGCGGCCCCCTACCAGGATCGAGCCCTGCGCGGTGAAGGCGATGTCGCGCGCGAAGTCCGGGCCATCGGCCGGCGACGGCAAGACGCTGCGCCATTTTTGGGTCCCGTCGGCCGCGATGCGTGCGACCACGGCGTGGCGCACGTCCATGAAGTTCTCGCCGCCCCCCCACACGTAGTCGCCGTTGCCAGCTTGCTCGACGTCGAAACAGTGCGCGCCCTCCGTCGTGCCGCCGGCGTCGATGACCGTCCACTCGATCGCTCCATCGGCGTCGTACTTGCGCAGGAATGCCTGCCACGGATACGCGCCGTGATCCTCGTAGCCACACACGACGACCCCGCTCGCGTCGGCCGTCACGCCCCGGAAACGATCGCCCAGCCCCGCTTGTCCGTTGTGGCTGCGGGTCCAAAGCACGTTGCCGTCGATGTCGAGCTTGCCCAGCCAGGTGTTTTCGCCCTCGGCACCGACTTCGGTCGAGCCCGCGACGTAGTAGTGTCCGTCGCCGCTGGCCGCGATCGCCCACGCGACGTCGTGCTCGTTCGTGTCACCGGCCCACGTCCGCGTCCACAGCACGTTGCCGTCCGGCGAGTACTTGCGCACCCAGACGTTGCGCCCCTCGCCGGTGATCGTGACGTAGCCCGCGACGACGAAGTTGCCGTCGGGATCCTCGATGATCGCGTTGGCCACGTCGCTACTGCCGCCGCCGCCGTCGAACGTGTCGGTCCACTGCGGGTCACCGGTATTGTCGTACTTGCGCACGAAGACGTTGGCGCTCTCGCCGGTGACTCCCTGGTAGCCCGCGACGTAGATCGATCCCGCCGTGTCGACGGTGACCCCGCGCAGCTGGTCGTTGCCCCCGGCCGGACCGTCGTGCACCTTGGTCCACAGCATCCCACCCTGATCACTGAGCCGGCGCATCCACTGGTCGTCGACATCGTCGACGGTGCTGGTCATGCCCACGGCGATCACGTCGCCGCCGGGCAGGGGCGCGACCCCGAGGGCGTCGTCGGTCAGGCCGAACCCCGCGGCGCCAAAGTGATTCCAAAGCACCTGGCCCGAGAGCTTGCAGTCGGCGTTGCAGCCGTCACCGTCCTCGAGGTTGCCGTCGTCACACTCTTCGTCGCCGTCGCGATTGCCGTCGCCACAACCCTGGGCGACGCCCGTGTCCGTCATGCCGTCGGTGGCATCGCCCGGTCCGTCGTTGGAGTCGTCGGGGTCGCTCGTCGGGCTCGTTTCGCCGTCCTCGGGCGTGCCCGTTCCGGTCTCCGCGCGCCCCCCCGTGCTGCCGCCGAGGCCGATGGATCCGCCACCGTCGCTCGTCGATCCGCCGGCACAGGCGGCCGCTACCGCGAAGGCCGCGATCCCCAACCGCCGCATCGAGTCAAGATACCACGCAGATCCCCTGTCTAACGCGGTCTGAGCCGCGGAGCACAGTGTGCTCCGCGGGCGCATGGGGGCGCGATCCCCCGTCTACTGAATGGTGGTTCATGCTGCCCACCCGCGCTGCAACCGGCGCCGTGCCACGGGGTAGACTTGCCGGACCTACGCCGTGAGCCAGGATACCTCCATGCCGGGCGGGAAACCGTTCCCGGAGCTCCGCGCTTTGAAGGGCACGGTCATCGACGGGCGCTACAAGATCGGCGACCTGCTCGGTACGGGCGGCATGGGTGCGGTGTACGAGGCGCTGCAGCTGCGCCTCGATCGACGCGTCGCGATCAAGATCCTCAACCCGGTCTACATGCACCGGGAAGACTACGTCGCTCGCTTCCTGCGGGAGGCGAAGGCCGCCTCCAAGATTCGGCACGCGAACGTCGTGCAGATGATGGACTTCGGCGAGCTGCCCAACGGCTCGGTGTACTCCGTGATGGAGTTCCTCGAGGGGCGTGACCTCGCCGAGGTTCTGCAAAAGGAGACGCGAATCGCGTGGCCGCGCGCCCGCGCGCTGATGCTTCAGATCGCACGCGGACTTCGGGCCGCGCACGAGCAAGGCGTCATCCACCGCGACATCAAGCCGGCCAACCTCTTCCTCGTCATGCGCCAGGACGACGAAGGCGGTCAGCGCGAGGTCCTGAAGATCCTCGACTTCGGCATCGCGCGCGTGCAGTCGCAGCCGAGCCAGAACACATCGGCGCTGACCGGAACCGCCGAGCTGCTCGGAACGCCGTCGTACATGGCACCCGAGCTCGCGCGTGGTCGTTCGGCGAATCCTCGATCGGAGTGCTACTCGGTCGGCGTCGTCGCGTACCGCATGCTCAGCGGACGGCTGCCGTTCGAGGGAGAGACCGCGTTCGACGTGCTGTTCCGATCGGCCACGGAACAACCCACGCCGCTGCGCGCGCACGACCCGACGATCCCGGAGGCGATCGATCAGCTCATCATGCGGATGATCGCGCGCGAGCCGGAGCATCGATTCGACCAGATGGTCGATCTCGTCCGGGCGATCACGGCCGTCGACGACTTCGGCCGCCTCGACCCGATGAAGCTCAACGCCACGGGCCCGCACGCGACCGTGCCCGGCGCTGCCGCGATCGCGCAGCCCGTGGTGGCACCCGGCTATCACCCGCCGGCCGTGACCGCGCCGGTCGCAGGGACGCCGCTGACGAGCGTACCGACGGGCGTGATGTCCACGACCCAACCGACGCCGAGTCCGGCCGCCGACCTCGGGTCGGGTCCGATTCCCGGGCCGCCGAGCCCGGCCACGCTCGATCCCAAGACGGGGCCGGCCGTCGTGGTGCCGCCGCCGCTGTCGTCGGACTCGATGGCCGCCGCCGCGGCCGCGGCACGGGCGGGCAATACCGCTTCGATCAAGCTGCCGACCTCGCCGATGGCGAGCGACTCGGCGACCGCGCCGACCCACATGGATCCGCTCACGCCGACGTCGGGGTCGGGCCTGCAGCGGCTGCCGACCGCGATGTCGGAGCGCACCAACCCCGGCGTGTACGAGCCGACGCCGGGCTCGATGAAGCTTCCGCTCGAGCCCGCGGCCGGGTCCACCGTCGCGATCGCGGGACTCGACGTCGCGACCGGCACCGGTGCGGCGTACGACTCGCTGACGGGCGAGGTTCCCCGACGCGACTCCAAGCTGTTGTACATCGGGGGCGGCGTCGTCCTGCTGCTGATGGTGATCGTCGGGGCGATCGCGATGTCCGGGGGCGACGACGCCAAAGACACCGACAAGTCGACCAAGGCCGCGATGGCGCCCGATGAGCCGAAGGCACCGGCGAAGGCCGAGCCGGGTCCGGTCGACGAAACCGCGACGCCGACGACGGAGCCGGCGACACCGACCCACGCGCCCGACACGTCCCCCACCTCGATGGACGACGGCGAGGCCGGCGGGGATGGTGAGCCCACGATCGTCATCGAAGACACCGACCCCGGCCCGTCGCCGACGGTCAAGCCCAAGCCCGCTCCCCGACCCAAGCCGGTCCCGACACCAGAGGTCGACCCCGGCAAAAAACCCTCCGCAGGGCCGTCCAAGCCGGCTTCCAGCAACTCCGACAAGGCCCGCAGCGCCGTGACGAAGAAGCTGAAGAAACAGGTGCTTCAGAGTTGTGGCAAGTTTACGGGTGGAAAGTCCTACACCGTGAAGTTCGCTGTCGGAGAGAACGGGAAAACGCTGATGGTCAGGACCGGAGCCCCACCGGTGCTCGACGGCTGCGTCAAGAAGGAGATCGCCACCGCGACCTACCCGGTGTCCGACCGCATGTACCAGGAGCAGTTCAAGCTGTGACGGCGCCGCACCGTGTGTGCGGCATCGGGTTGCTCGTTGCGGCCCTCGCGACCGGCCCGATGCGAGCCGATGCGGCCGCGCGCGTCGATTCGCCGACCGAGCTGGTGCTGCAGGGCGAGGAGAAGGCAGCCAACGGCGAGCACGCGGAGGCGGCTCGGTTCTACCTCGAGGCCTACAAGGGCATGCCGGCCGACGAGCGCGCGCAGATGGGCGACCTCATCGTCGAGTCGGCCCTCGAGAGCGTCAAGAAGGCGTACAACAAGTCGCCCGACCCCGATCTGCTGGACCTCGGTACCGAGCTGATCGAGGCCTACGGCTCGGACATGTCCGGGCCGGAACCGGCGTTCATCGACGAGGCCCGGCGGTGGATCGAGGAGCGACGCGAAAGAGACGGCGACGGCGGCCCGGGCGAGAACCCGTTCGAGGATCCCGACCTGCCCGATGACCCGGTCGGCGACGACGACGGGATCGGTGCCGACGACGGTGGATCGCAGACGGACGAAATCGCCGGCCCCATCCTCGTGGGTGTGGGCGGCGCGATGGGCGTGAGCGGCATCATCATGCTGGCGCTGGGCGCCAGGCTGCCCAACAAGGTCGAAGACACTCGCCGCGACTTCTACGCGGGCGACGAGTACACGACCTTCGTCAACGATCCCGACACGACCCAGGCGCAGATCGATCAGTTCGATGCCGACTACGACGCCTACATCGACCGCGAGAACAAGCGCGGCAAGAACCTGATGATCGGCGGCGGGATCCTGCTGGGCATCGGCGTGGGCGCGGCGGTCTACGGCGTCGTGCGCATGGTCCAGCACCGCAAGAAGAAGAAAAACGGATCGAGCGCGGCGCAGGTACTGCCATCTGCGGGCGGGTTGTTCGTTCGGTTCTGACCTCGGATCGCACACATGAAGCTGCAAGACCTTCAGATCATCGTGACGGGGGCCGCCCGGGGCATGGGCGCCCACTTCGCCCGGAGACTCCACGAGGGTGGCGCGAAGGTGGCCGTCGCCGACGTGGACGAGGCCGGCCTCGCCGAGCTGCCCGAGGGCATCGCCCGTCGCCGTCTCGACGTCAGCGACGGCGCTGCCTGTGACGCGTTCGTCGCGTGGGCCAGCGAGCAGATGGGTGGCGTCAACGCACTCGTCAACAACGCCGGGATCATCCGCGACGGTCTGCTCGTCAAGCGCGACCGGGAGTCCGGTGAGATCACCACGATGTCGGACGAAAAATGGCGCAGCGTGCTCGGCGTCAACCTCGACGGCCCGTTCTTCATGACGCGGGCGGTGGTGGCGAAGATGGCCGAAGCGGGCACCAAGCCCGGCGTCATCGTCAACATTTCCAGCGTGGCGCGACACGGCAACCGAGGGCAGACCAACTACGTCGCTTCGAAGGCGGCGCTGGCGGCCAACACCGTGACGTGGGCACGCGAGTTCTCGCGCTTCGGCATCCGCGTGGGTGCAGTCGCACCGGGGATGATCGAGACGCCGATGACCCAGGGGATGAACCAGAAGGCCCGCGACGCGATCGTGCAGATGATTCCGGTGGGGCGCATCGGTGAGCCCGAGGACATCTGGCGTGCGGTGCAGTTCGTGATCGAGTGCGACTACTTCACCGGACGCACGATCGACGTCGACGGCGGCGCGGCGCTGGGTTGAGCCGCCGCTCGGGCGCTCAGCCGTAGCCGAGCGCGCGCCCGACCTGGAAGACCAGCAGCGCCGCCACGTAGGCGATCGAGGTCATCGACACGAACATGAAGATCGGCCAACGCCACGTTCGCGTCTCCCGCCGGACGACCGCCAACGTCGACATGCACTGGCACGCGTAGACGAAGAAGACCATCAGCGCCAGACCCGACAGCGGGGTGTAGCGAGGGGTGCCGTCGTCGTTCTTGGCGTCCCGCATCGCCTCGCGCAGCTGCACCGGATCGTCGTCGTCGGCCTCGAGGCCGTACACCAGGCCCATGGTGCTCACGAGCACCTCACGCGCCGCGAAGCTGCCGATGATGCCCACGCCGACGCGCCAGTCCTGCCCGATCGGCGCGAGCACGGGCTCGAGGCTCTGCGCCGCGCGTCCGCCGTAGCTGTTGGCGACGACGGTGGGACCGCCCTGCCCCGCCCCGGTGTCCTCGCGGGGGAAGCTCAGCACGGCCCACAGCACGATCGTCATCGCGAGGATCATCGTGCCGGCGCTGCGCAGGAAGTCCTTGACCCGGTCGTAGGTCATCAGCAGCGTGTTCGACAGCCGCGGCATCCGGTACGGCGGCAGCTCGAGCACCAGCGGTGGCGTGGGGCTGCGCAGGATCGTGCGCTTGTAGATGAAGCCCATCACCAGCGCCGACACCGTCGACAGCAGGTACATCCCCAAGAGCACCAGGCCACGATCGACCCCCGAGCTCTCGCCGTCGCGGTCGACGAACAGGGCGCCGATGATGAGTGCGTAGATCGGCAGACGGGCCGAGCAGCTCATGAACGGGATCATCAGGATCGTGACGATGCGATCCTTGACCGAGGAGATCGTGCGCGTGCCCATGATCGCCGGGATCGCGCAGGCGTAGCCGGACAGCAGCGGAATGAAGGCGCGCCCGTGCAGCCCCAGGCGCGACATCACGCGGTCGAGCAGGAATGCCGCTCGCGCCAGGTAGCCCGAGTCGTCGAGCAAGCCCAGAAACAAGAACAGCAGAGCGATCTGCGGGACGAAGACGACGACGTTGCCCACGCCGGCGATCACCCCGTCGGTCAACAGCTCGGTGAGCAGGCCCGGGCCGAGGGCGTCGGACACGAGCTCGGAGACCGCCCCCATGCCGTCTTCGATGAGCCCCATCACGGGGTCCGCCCACGCGAAGATCGAGATGAAGATCAGCCCCATCACCCCGACGAAGACGAGGATCCCGAACAGGCGGTGGGTCAGCACCACGTCGATGCGTTGCGACGCGGTCATCGCCGGGGCTTTGTCGACGAGCTCCTCGACATGGCCGACGATCTGAAGGAGACGATCGACCTCGGCGTAGCGCGCGACGATCAACTCCCGCGCCGCCTGCGCCCAGGTGTCCGCGTCGATGGGGCGCAGAGCGTCCTGCTCGACGGCGGACGCCAGCTCCAGCTGCCCGGCGGCCGCCGTGGTCACGAGCCAGCGCGCGCGGGCCTGGCTCGTCGCCGGCGGCATCGCCTCGGATACGCGTGCGAAGGCATCGCCTCCTACCGCGACGATCCGAGGGCGATCGGCCACGAGGGTCCGCAGCGCGTCGGCGATCGCCTGTGCACCCTCGCCCGTGCGCGCATTGGTGACGACGACCGGCACGCCGAGCTCGCGTGAGAGGGCGTCGGGGTCGGCCGGAAGACCCGCGGCCGTGGCGACGTCGGCCATGTTGAGCGCGACCACGCAAGGCGCCCCCTGCTCGAGCACCTGCATCGCGAGGTACAGGTTGCGGGCGAGGTTGGAGGCGTCGAGCACCAGCAGCACCCCATCGGGTGCGGCATCCCCCGTCGCGGCCAACGTGCGGAAGGCGACCGCTTCGTCCTCGGAGCACGCCGTGAGGCTGTACATGCCCGGCAGGTCGATGAGCGTGGTCGTCTCGTTGCCACCGAAGCGCGCGGCGAGCCGGCCCTCGACGCGCTCGACGGTGACCCCCGAGTAGTTGCCCACCTGGTGGCGCGAGCCGGTGAGCACGTTGAACAGACTGGTCTTGCCGACGTTGGGGTTGCCGGCGACCGCGATCACCCGACCGCTCACGCGCGCTTCACCACCACCTTGGCCGCCTCCGCACGACGCAACGAGACGTGGTAGCCGCGCACGCGCAGCTCCAGCGGGTCGCCCAGCGGCGCGATCTTGACGACCTCGACGCGCGTGCCGGGCACGAAGCCCATCTCGAGCAGGCGCACGGACATCGAGCCTTCGCCCTCGACCGCGGTCACGACCCCGGCGTCGGCGACGCGGAGTCTGGAGAGCGGCTCGGGCACGGCCAAGAGAATGGTGGGGTGTACGTCGCCGGTCAACCCGACGCGCCGGGCGAGACCTCGCGAGGAGGATCACGACCCCGGTCGGAACCCGAGCGCCGACACGCGGGTTGGCGGCTGCCTTGGTACGCTGCGCACCATGGAGTACCGCAAGCTGGGCCGCTCCGGCCTCGAGGTGTCGACGCTCTGCCTCGGCACGATGACCTTCGGCGAGGCCGACGACAAGTCCTTCATGCACGGGGTCGGCTGCGACGAGGCGACGAGCTTCCGGATCATGGACGCCGCCCTCGACGCCGGCGTCAACTTCTTCGACACCGCGGACGTGTACGGCCAGGACGGGCTGACCGAGCGCGTGATCGGCAAATGGTTTTCGGCGTCCGGCCGCCGTGACGACGTGATCCTCGCGACGAAGTGTCGCTTTCGCATGCGACCGGGGCCCAACGGCACGGGTGCGTCGCGGTACCGGATCATGCGAGCGGTCGAGGACAGCCTGCGCCGCCTGCAGACCGATCGCATCGAGCTGTACCAGATTCACATGCAGGACAACGAGGTGCCCGAGGAAGAGACGCTGCGGGCGCTCGACGATCTCGTGCGCCAGGGCAAGGTGCTGTATCTCGGCGCGAGCAACTACGCGGCATACCGCCTCGTCGACAGCCTGTGGACGTCCAAGACGCAGGGTTTGTCGCGCTACGTCGCCCTGCAGGCGCAGTACAGCCTCGTCGTGCGCGAGCTCGAGCGCGAGCACGTGCCGCTGTGTCGCGCGCACGGCCTGGGCATCCTGCCGTGGTCGCCGCTGGCCGGGGGCTTTTTGACCGGCAAGTACCAGCGCGACGGCGGACCGCCCGACGGCTCGCGCCTGGACAAGTGGAAAGAGCGCTACGCCGGCTTCGACAAGGAACGCAACTGGAAGATCCTCGACGCCGTGCAGCAGATCGCCCGTGAGCTCGAGGCCAAGCCTTCCCAGGTCGCGCTCGCGTGGCTGCTGCGCAAGCCCGAGGTGACGTCGGTGATCTTCGGTGCCCGATCGATGCAGCAGCTCGACGACAACCTCGGCGCGGCCTTCGTCAACCTCTCCAACGCCGAGATGGCACGACTGGACGAGGCGTCGGAGCTCGAGCTTGGGTACCCGTACTCCTTCATGCAAAACGTGATGGGAGGCTGGTGATCCGCTGGCCGCACCGCTGCCGATCGACGCCGTCCTGTCGCGCGTCGTCGAGACGATCGTCGGCGGGCGCGACCTCGTCCTGATCGCCGAGCCAGGCGCGGGCAAGACCACCCGGGTGCCCCCCGCGCTGCTCGACGCCGGCCTGGCCGGGGAGATCGTCGTGTCGCAGCCGCGGCGGATCGCGGCGCGCATGGCCGCCCGGCGCGTCGCGGCCGAGCGCGGGGAGCCCGTCGGGGCGACGTGCGGCTACCAGGTCCGGTTCGAGGCCAAGGTCTCCGATCGCACGCGCATCCGGTTCGTGACCGAGGGCCTGCTGCTGCGCCGCCTTCGCGACGACCCCACACTGGCCGGGGTCGGCATCGTGATCGTCGACGAGGCGCACGAGCGCCACGTCGACACCGACGTCGCGCTCGCCTTGCTGCGTCGCCTGCAGCAGACGCGGCGACCGGACCTGCGGCTGGTCGTGATGTCGGCGACGTTGGACGCCGAGCCGGTCGCGGCGTTTCTGGACGCGCCCGTGGTCCACTGCCCGGGGCGCACCTTTCCCGTCGACATCGCGTACGTCGATCGCAGTTCCGATCGGCCGGTGGGGCGCGAGGTCGCGTCGGGCCTCGAGCAGCTGGGCCGCGATGGGCTCGACGGGGGCGTGCTCGCCTTCCTGCCCGGCGCTCGGGAGATCCGCGAGGCGGCGCGGGCGTGCGAGCCGATCGCCCGCCGTCTGGGCCTGGACGTCGCGACGCTGTACGGCGACCTTTCGCCGCAAGCCCAGGACGCGGCGGTCACCGCCGGCCCGCGTCCCAAGATCGTGCTGTCGACCAACCTCGCGGAGACCTCGGTGACGATCGAGGGGATCGCGGCGGTCATCGACACGGGTCTGGTGCGCCGACCGGCCCACGACCCGTGGACGGGGATGCCGACGCTGACGCTGGCCAAGATCTCGCGCGCCTCCGCCACGCAACGCGCGGGTCGGGCCGGACGTACGCGACCGGGACGATGCCTGCGGCTGTACACCAAGCACGACCACGACCGCCGACCCGAGTTCGATGCGCCGGAGATCGCCCGGCTCGACCTCGCGTCGGCGATGCTCGACCTGCGGGCGCAGGGCGTCGCCTCGGCATCGGCGCTGGCGTGGTTGACGGTGCCCCCGGACGCGTCGGTCGACGCGGCCGACGGCCTGCTGCGTCGACTCGAGGCGATCGAGGCGGACGGCACGCTGACCCCGACCGGACGCGACATGCTGCGATTTCCCACGCACCCTCGACTCGCGCGCCTGCTCGTGGAGACGCAGCGACGCGGCTGTGCCTCGTTGGGGGCGAGGGTGGCGGCGGCGCTCGCCGAGCGTGGACTCCGACGCCGCGACGCCCCGCCCCGTCCCGCCGGAGTGGCCGACGTGCTCGTCGACCTCGACGCCCTGCAGCAGGCGCCCCACGTGCTCGACGACCGCGCGGTCGCGGCGTTCCAACGAGCGGCGGCCCAGCTCGGCGGCCTCGTCGATCGCAGCGCCCCCGCGTCTCGTCGACCGCAGGAGGACGCATGCCTGGCGCTGCTGCACGCGTTCGGCGACCGGGTCGCCCGGGTCGAAGCACCGGGGCCCCACGGCGCGCGGGTGGTGTTCGCGGCCGGCGGCGACGGCGAGCTCGCGACCGACAGCGCGGTGCAGGGCGAGGGACTCATCGTCGCGCTCGACGTGGACATGCGCGACGACAAGGGCCGGGGTCGCCGCACGATCGTGCGCAGCGCGGCGCACGTGGAGACGGAGTGGTTGCTCGAGCTGCCCGGCGACAACCTCGTGGAGGAGGTCGTCGTCGAGCTCGACGAGCGGGCCGGACGCGTCGATGCCTTCGTGCAGACGCGTTGGGACCGCCTCGTCATCGACCGCACGCGTCGTCCCCAGCTGCCGCCGCAGGCCCACGAACGCCTCGCCGATGCAGCCGTCGCCAAGGGTGTGCGCGCCTTCGTCGACGACGCGGCGCACGTCGATCGACTCCTGGACCGGGTCGCGTTCGTCCGCACGCACCGACCCGAGACGCGGCCGCTGACCGAAGACGATCTCACCGAGGTGCTGCGGCAGCTGTGCCAGGGCGCCAAGAGCTTCGCCGAGGTTCGTCGCGCCGACCTGCTGTCGCACGCGATCGGCCGCTTGCCCGCCGAGGACGCCGCAGCGTTGCGACGGCTGGCCCCGGAGCACGTGACGCTACCGGGCGGCCGGCGGCTGCCGGTGCACTACGAGCGCGACCGACCGCCGTGGGTGCAGTCGCGCCTGCAGGATTTCTTCGGCTCGACGACGGGCCCGAGTGTGGCCGAAGGCCGCGTGCCGCTGGTCGTGCACCTGCTCGCGCCCAACCAGCGCGCGGTGCAGGTGACCACCGATCTGGCCGGCTTCTGGGAGCGCCACTATCCCGCGCTGCGCAAGCAGCTGATGCGGCGCTACCCCAAGCACGCGTGGCCCGAAGATCCGATCGCCGCGACCCCGCCGCAGCCTCGGCCGCCGCGCCGGCGTTGAGTCAGGCTCCCCAGCCGCCGTCGACGTCGAGGATCTGGCCCGTCACGTAGCGGGCGCCGTCGCCGAGCAGGAATGCGATGACGGGGGCGACGTCGTCGGCTTCACCCACCCGGCGCAACGGAACCTCGTGGCCGTACGCGGCGAATCCGGCGTCGCCCACGTCGGCGGTCATGTCCGTGCGCAGAAGGCCCGGCGCGACGGCGTTGACCCGGCGCCCGCCGGGGCCGAGCTCGCGCGCGAGGCCACGCACGGCACCTTCGAGTCCAGCCTTGGCCGCCGCGTACGCCACCTTGCCGGCCAGGCCGCGGCGCGCGAGGTTGGAGCTGACGAACACGATCGACGCGTCCTCGCGCAGTGCCTGGCCCGCCAGCAGCGCGCGCAGCAGCAACAGCGGTGCCTGCAGATCGACCCGCAGTTGTTCCACGAGCGGGTCGACGCCGCCGACGTCGGCGTCCACGAAGTCGCTGCGGATCGCGATGCCGGCGCTGGCGACCAGGCCGTCGCACGGCGCCGCTGCGGCCGCGGCCACCACCGCGTCGATCCCCTGCGCCGTCGACAGGTCGGCCTCCACCCACGTCACGCCGTCGATCGGCGCGGCCGCCAGTGGTTGGCGGTGCACGCCGAGGACCGCCGCACCGTCGGCGGCCAGACGCATCGCCGTGGCCCGGCCGATGCCCCGCGACGCACCGGTCACGACGACGCGGCGCGTCACTTGCCCTCCGCGGCGGCGAGCTCGATCTCGTCGCTGGGGATGAACGGCGGGCAGTCGCAGCAAAACAGCGTCGCGCGACCGCCTCCCGGGTTCTGGTACGCGTGCACCTTCCCGTGCGGCCAGGTGACCGGCTGCACGGGCTCGATGCGGGCGCCACCCTGGACGAGCTCGCCGGCGACCAGCCACTCCAGCTCGTGCATGATCTGGTGGTGATGACGCGGGATCTCCTGACCGGGATCGATGTGCAGCAGATACAGCCCCGCCTCGCGCGTCTCGAGCAAGACCTCGACCTCGCCCCACCGCTTGGTCTCCACGCGCCGCGGGTAGTCCTCGCGGCGTCGCTGGATCGACACCGCCGCGTGGGCCGCCTCGCCCTCGAGCGCCCCGGGCTTGGCCAGCCGTAGCTGCAGCGTCTCCACGCGTGGGTGAACCCCGAACACCATGGCCGCGACCTCCTCGGCCGCGTTCTCGATCAACCGGAAGCGACGGAAGCGCAGCAGTGCCGCGATCTCGCGCGAGACGTCCGCGTAGTTGACCGTCGCGCCGATCCGGGCGGACCGCCCGGCCTCGGTCAGGTCCAGCCCCATGCGCAGGTCGATGGCCAGCGCCTGCTCACGGTCGCGCTCGTGAGGGTCGATCCCCACGATGCAGTCCAGCTGCAGGCCTTCGATCTCGATGTGGTCTCGGTTCATGCGCGGCGATCCTCGACGAGCCGTTGCACGGTTTCGACGAGCAAGCTGGTACCCCAGCCGGTGGCGCCGGCCCCCATGTCGACCTGGTCGTAGTCGTAGCTGCTGCGTCCCGCCATGTCGATGTGCACCCACGGGAACCTGGCGAAGCGCCGCAAGAACGCCGCGGCGATCGATCCGCCCCCCGCCTCGTCGGCGTAGTTGCGGATCATCGCGCGAGGATGCACGAGCGCCGCGTCGTGGTGCGGATGCACCGGCATGGGCCACACCAGCTCGCCGGTGCGTCGCCCGGCGTCCGCGACCGCCGACAGCAGCCGATCGTCGTTGCCGTAGATCGCGGCGAACGGCTCGCCCAGGGCGTTGGCGGCCGCCGCCGTCAGCGTCGCGATGTCGATGACGGCGTCGGGCTTCTTGTCCTGCAGCCAGGTCATGCAGTCGGCGATCACCAGGCGACCCTCGGCGTCGGTGCTCTGCACGTACACGGTCGTGCCGTCCATCGCCGTCAGCACGTCGCCGGGTTTGTACGCCGCGCGGCTGACCACGTTCTCCACCATGGGCGCCACGCCGATCACGTGCGCGTCCACGTTCAGGCGCGCCAACGCGACCATCGCCCCGACCACCGCGGCGGCACCGGCCTTGTCGTCGGTGAACCGGTGCATGTGCGGCGAGGTCTTGAGGTTGTAGCCGCCCGTGTCGAGGGTCACGCCCTTGCCGATCAACGCGATCGTCGGTCGCTCCTTGCCGCGTCGGCCGTGCTCGAGCACGACCACGGCCGGCGCGTCGCCGCCCCCGGCCACGCCGAGCAACAACCCCATGCCCAGTCGCCGCAGCGTGGCGGGACCGAGGGTGCGTGCCTTCAACCCCACGGCCTTCGCCGCGACACACGAACGGCGGGCGAGCTCGCGCGGCCGACCGACGTTGGCCGGCAGATCGCCGAGCACACGGGCGAGGTTGGTCGCGTCGACGAGGACGCGAACGCGCTCGACCGCGGCGCGGGTCCGCGCGAGGGCATCGTCGTGCACACAGACCGTGATCCGAGTGATCGAGCTGGGCTGCCACTGGGGTGCGAACTCGGTGCTGCCGTGGGCCCGCAGCAAGATGCCTTCGAGCACCACGTCGATGTCGACGCCGGGCGGAACCGGCGCGAGCACGATTCGCTCCAGACCCTG
Source organism: uncultured Pseudomonadota bacterium (assembly GCA_937896535.1). Classification (GTDB taxonomy): domain Bacteria; phylum Myxococcota_A; class Polyangia; order Nannocystales; family Nannocystaceae; genus CALBMM01. Next base: position 11,898 of record CALBMM010000153.1, on the reverse strand, counting down.
TCCGTCGCACGCCCTCTCGACGACCGCCCCGAGCTCCCGGGCGGCGCGACGACGCGCGTCGTCTTGCTCCATCTGCCCCCCGTTGCCAGCCCAGCCGGCGACCGTGCCGATGACCTCGTCGTCGCCGAGGCAGGCCAAGAGTGCTCGTGGGGCGCGGGCGCCCTTCGTTTCCATCCAGGTCAATCCGCCCTGGTGCTTGGCGACCAAGCGTGCGGCATCACGGCGGATCTGGTCGCGAAGCGGCTGCGCGGCCCGCCGCCACGGCAACCTGAACAGCTGGACCACGACGTCTCCCGGAACGCGGTGCGCGGGCCGGGCGACGACGTCGACTTCCATCGGGCCAGATATACCGGACCCCACGCGCGGATGCATGGCGCGCACCTACACGCCAGCCCGCAATCCATCTTTGGGGGCCCCGTGGGGTGTGCTAAACCCAGCATCAGCCTTCGGCGGCGGCGATGAACTTGGGAGATATGCCGCGCGTCGATGCGATGCGTTACGGATTCAGGAGACCTACGACCATGAACAAGCTTTCTTTCGTGTCCCTCGCTTGCATGCTGGCCCTCGGCTGCGTCGTCACCGACGACGACGACGACGCGACGACCACCACGACCGCCGGGACCAACCCGACGACGAGCGCGAGCGACAGCGGTAACGACGACAACAGCACCACGCCGGCGACGACGACCACCAACGGCGACGCGACGAGCACCACCGACGGGCCGAGCGACAGCTCGGGCAACAACGACAGCACGGCGGGCAGCGACTCCGGCTCGGACACGGGCGCCGGCGCGGGCACCTGCGGCTGGGGCAAGACCGGTCAGAAGATGATCTCCGAGGGCTACGTCTGCGGCGGCATGGGCGAGTCGCCGATGCCGGAGATGTTCCCGATCGACTGCCCGGCGGAAGTCGAGCTCACCGCCGGGGCCGAGTGCGGCAACATCCGCGGTCAGGGCTGCTGCGACGCCAACGGCGACGTGTGGTTCTGCGCCAGCGACAACGGTGCGGACCCGGTCCTGTTCACGACCGACTGCCCCGACGCGTAGTCGCCGGGCTCCTCCGCGAGACGGAGGACCACCGCAGGTGACACGAACAGAGCCCCGCCAGCATGCGCTGCGCGGGGCTCTTTGCGTGGCCCAGGTCCTGGCCCGGGATCAGTCGCGCACGATGACCGTACTGCCCGGGCTGCCTTCGTGGGAGTGCACGCCGTGCCAGCCCTCGGGCAGGAACGGGGTGGTCCAGGTAAACAGCCAGCGCGCGTCGGAAGGTCCGAGGTTGACGCAGCCGTGGCTGCGCACGCGCCCGAACGACTCGTGCCAGAAGGCGCCGTGCAGCGCGTAGCTGTCGTGGAAGAACATGGTCCACGGCACGTCCTGGATCGAGTAGTTGCCGTCCGAAGCGCTGCCACCGTCCATCGTCGTGGAGATGTGCTTGCTGCGGATCCGCCAGCGCCCCGTCGGGGTATCGAACGGTTCTTCGCGCGTGCCCTTCTTGCCGCTCGACACGAGCGTGACGTAGACGGGCCGCTCGCCCTCGTAGGCGACGAGCATCTGCTTGGACAGGCTCACGTCGATCCAGCGCTCCCACTCCTGGAGACCGGCGGGCAGGGTCTGCGGCTCCGCGAGGCGCAAGTCCTTCTTGCGCACGAGCAGCCCATCCATCGTGATCATGTAGCTCGTGTCGTGGATGATGGTCTCGATCGCGAGGTCGACGAAGGTGCGTCGCTCCAGCTTGTCGACGACGGTGAGCTTGCCGTCGTCCTCGATCTGATAGACCTTCGTCTCCTTCGCCATCGCGTACCCGAACGGGAACTCCGTCCCCTCCGGTAGCGCCACGCCGGAGAAGTCCTTGGCGTCGTACTTGCCCGCCGCGCTCACCGGGACGACCCCGCCGCGCGCGGTCTTCCACCAGTCGATGCCTTCTTCGTTGAACTGCCCGGCGAGGCTGATGAAGAAGCCCTTTTCCAGCCACGGTGTCTGTGGGTTGAGCGGCAGCGCGATCTCGGGCTCCGGCTCGGCGGCCGGTGGCGCGGGCTCGGCCGCCGCCTTCACGGGCTCTTCGGCCTTCGCGGGCGCTTCGGCCTTCGCGGGTGCTTCGGCCTTCGCGGGTTCGGGCGCCTTCGTCGTGCCGTCGGGCGCCGGCAGCTTCGACAGGTCGCCGTCGGCCGCCTTTGGCGCGTCCTCGGCCTTCGCCGGATCGGCGGGCTTTTCGGGCGCCGGCGCGGGCGCCTTCGCGGGTGCGGCCGGTGCCGCGGACGGCAGGGGCTTGCCTTCCCGCACCGCTTCGAGCTCCTTGTGCTTGATGTCGGCGAACGCGAGCTCTTCGGCCGTGGGCACGCGCCAGTACATCGGCGTGTTCCACTTGCGCACGTAGGCGTATTCGTAGGGCAGCGCCGATTCGGTCGCCGGGGGCGGCGGCTCGACGCTCAGATACGGGGGCTTTTTGTCGACGAGCAGCCCTCGGCTCGCGCACGCGTAGCCACCGCCCATCAAGGCGTGCCACCCCTTGCTGCAGCCCTTGCCCTCGACCTTCTCGGTGACCTTGATCCGCGTGCCGATCCGCAGGTAGCCCAGCCGCGCCGCATCGACGTCGGGCTCGGCGTAGATCGCCACGACCTCGTAGCCGGCGGCCCCATGCAGCGTCAGCTCCTCGGGTGCGGGGGCCGGATGCGGGGGCTGGATCAGACCGTAGTCGTCGGGGGCCGTCGGCACGTCCGGCTCCACGGGTTCTTCGACGTCGACGGGTTCCGGCTCGGGCACCGGCTGGTCCGGCGGAAGCTCGTCCTCGGGCGGCGCCAGCGGAGGCGGGATCTGGCTGGGCCCGGCCGCCAGCACCTGCCCCGGCGATCCCTTGGTGGTCGCCGCGGTCGCGGTGGTGGGGGTGGCCGGCTGTTCAGCCTGCGAAGCGCCTACCGGGTCGCAGGCGGTCGTAGCGGCGAGAAGCAGCAGTCCGATCCGAGCGCGCATCAGGGTCGTGCATAACGTACGTGTCCGTGTGCCCAAAGATTCCGGCACATCGCCGGTGATCAGGCGCGCAGCGCGGAAAACCAGTTCGGAATCGTCGCTTGCCGCCCCTCGGCTTCGAGACGGTCCTTGGCTTCCTGCATCTCTTCGATCTTGGCGCCGCTCTCGTCGAGCAGCACGAACAACGGGTAGACGTTGAGCGGTGCCGACCACCGACGGCGCAGCTCGTTGAACTCGTTCATCCGCGTCGCTCGCTCCCAGTCCTCTTCCTTGAGCTCGAGGATCCGAACGTGGCCGATCTCCTCGGCCGGATGCAGGTTGCCGAGCTCGAGCTCGAGCACGCGACACGGCTCGCACCAGTCGGCCGAGAACAGCACGGCGACGTGCTTGCCCTCGGCGCGAGCGTCGGCCGCCATGCGATCGAACATGTCGGCGAGCGGCGCGTCGTTGCGAGGTCGAAGCCGTCGGATGTCGTAGCCGACCTTGGCCGGGGCCTTGTCGGCCGCGGGGCTCTTGGAGGACTCGTCCGCCGCGGCGCCGTCGGCGTTGCCGCCGCACGCGACGGCGAACAAGGCGATGCTCGAAAGCCAGCGCATGGACGCCGGTATGGCTTCGCCGGCCCGGCGGGTCAACCCTGCGGTGCGATCACGGCGCGAAGGATGAAATCTCCGTCGATCCCGAAGAAATCGGGAGACGATACCCACTCGCCCATCGCTTGCTGAAAGACCCAGTTGCGGTCGGCATCGACGCTGCCGTCGACGTCGATCGCGATCGTCGGCGCGCCCATGTGGCGGGTGTGGCACATGACGATCGCGAAGTCGCCGCCGTCGATCGGATCGAGGCCGAGGCCGGACAGGTCGACCTCGGTCAGATCCGTGGTGGCACTGTCGACCATGAACGTCGTCGACGCGAGCTCCGTATCGGGCGTGCCCTGGTTGTCGACGGAGTAGACCGCCGCCGTCAGGGTCACGACCCCGTCTCCCCCGCCGCCGATCGCCGCGCGGGCGCCGACGATGTCGAACGGGTAGTCGCCGGCGTCGGCGGTGAACACCGACGCCCAGCAGTCCTGCATGTTGGGCCACGTCTGAAACTCGATCGCGTCGGCGGGCGTCCACGAGTCGTTTTGCAGGACGACCCCGTCGAGGCCACCACCGGTGGAGCCGTCGCTGCCCGTGGAGTCGGCGGGTCCGGCGGTCGAGCTCGAGTCGGCCGCGGACGTCGAGCCCGGCGTCGTCGGATCGCCCGACGTGTCGGTGCCGGGATCGCCCGAGGTCTCGGTCGAGCCCGTCGCCGACGAGGTCGAGCCCGGGGAATCGTCGCCGGAGTCCGAGCCCCCGTCGTCACCAGGACAACCGAGGGCGAGGAGGGCGACGACGATCGTCGCGGTCCTTGCGTGGGACATGGGTCGAGTCCTCCCTAGCCCGGCGGCGGCGGGTAGCAGCAGTTCTGCAGGCAGAAGAAGTCGGTCGGGCAGTCCGCGTTGGAGTCGCACGGGTCGACTCCGGCGGGACACCCCGGCATGTCGCAGCCCGCCGGCGGCTCGGTCTCGCCGAAGCAGACCTCGCATTCGTCGGGCATGCACGGGTTGCCGCAGTCTTCGATCTGCGAAGTGCAGGGCTCGCACGCGTCGAGGTTGTCGAGCGCGCAGTCCGGACCGGAGTTGAGGAAGATGTCGACCGGACCGCTCTCGGTCTGGACCGTGCAGCAGCCGAAGCAGTCGCAGCCCGCGGGCACGTACTGCGAGCAGAACATGATGCACTCGGGATCCTGGTTGGGCGGCACGTTGTTGCAGTTGTTGCCGCCGGTGTACTCGCACCCGATGTTGGCGCCCGGGTTGGCCGGGTCGCAGCGCAGGTCCCAGATGCAGCCGTCGTCGCCCTGACCGCTGTTGCCGTCGAAGAAGCAGTCCTGCTTGCAGTCCATGTTGTCGCCGGGCAGGCCGGTCGCGAACGAGCTCTCGTCGTCGTCGCACGGACCGGTGCACTCGGGATCGTCGAGGTCGGTGAACCCGTCCTTGTCGTCGTCCATCCCGTTGCCACAGGCGTAGATCGCCCCGCCGCAGTCGACCGGGTTGTTGGGGTCGTTGCCCGTGGCCCCGCCGGCGGTCCCGGAGTCCTCGGACGCCATCCCCGTGTCGGTGGCCGTGCCGTCGGCGCTCGGGTCGGTCGTCGCGCCATCGGTCGCGCTGCCGTCCATCGAGCCGGTCGGGTCGCCCGCGGGACCGCCGTCGGCCGAGGAGGGTGCCGTCGTGATGCCTCCGCTCGTCCCTTCCGTGTCCCCGCCGTCGCCGCCAGGGTCGGACTTGCCATTACATCCGAGGACGAGCGCGAACCCGAGGCCCGCGCACAGCTGGATCGCCAAGCTACTGTGCATCTCTTCTTAGACCGCGTCGCGCTGCTCGATTCCAACCGTCGCGATTGTGGCCAGGTTGGAATCGTGTGCGGGCAACCGGTCAAACGCCCAAATGATGAAGATGTCCCGCCTTTGTGTCCCCCTCACCCTGGGCATTTGCGCGCTGGGTGGCTGCAAGGACAAGGAGCTCGACGCCTCGAGCGAAGAACACGCCAAAGGCGAAGCGTGCGATCCCACCGCGCACGACGCCGCGACCGACGAGGACGACGACACGGAGCCCGACGGCGAGTACTGCACGTCCAATCTCTCGTGTGAGCGCGTGGGCGACAGCGACGACTATGTATGCGCGGCGCCGGTGGAGATCCGCGGGCTCGTGTTCGACGCGATCACGGAGACCGCCATCGAAGGCGCCCACGTCGCGGCGCTCGACGAGTCGGGATCTCCGGTGACCGACGTGGCGATCACCGACGCCGAGGGCAACTACGTGCTCACGGTCCCCGCGGCCCGCGATGCCGACGGGGAGATCGCCGACGCGCTGAGCTGGACGCTGATCGCCGACGCGCGCGACTACCAAGCGTTTCCGGGCCTCGTTCGCCCCTCGATTCCGGTCAGCGCGCAGGACGTCGTCGTCGAGCCCGCGACCGACGCGGACGGCGACCAGGAGGAAGACGACGAAGATCCCACGGTCGGCGTGATCGACAACGCGTCGACCGCGATCGCCCTCATTCCGCTGCCGGACGCCAGCGGCGTGACGATCAGCGGGCACATCGGCGGGGAGAACGACGAACACGGCGGCGTGCTCGTCGTGGCCGAGGGAGTGGGTTCGCCAGCCCCCAGCTCGGTCGCCGATGCGAGCGGCAACTACACGATCTTCAATGTGCCCTCGGGTGGGGCGACGATCCGGGGTTACCGTGTCAATCTGGAGATCGAGCCCGCGGCCGTGGACGTGGGTAGCGAAGACCTGACCGTGGACCTGTCCGTCATCACCGCCGAGCACGACGACCTCGCGCGTGTCACCGGAAGCGTCAACATCGTCAACGCCGCCGGCGGGTCGATGACCAGCGTCGTGCTCGTCCCCACGAGCGTGTACCTCGACACGCTCGAGCGCGGACCGGTGCCGGCGGGCCTGCGAGCGCCGACGCCTCCCGACGCGCCCAGCATCACCTCGGCGTTCGAGATCAGCGGCGTGCCGAGCGGGACGTACAAGGTGCTCGCGGCCTTCGAGAACGACCTGCTCGTGCGCGACCCCGACGAGTCGATCGGCGGCACGGCGATCCAGGAGATCACCGTGCAGCCGGGGACCAACCTCGCCGTCGACGCGTCGTTCAAGGTCACGCAAGCGCTCGCGGTCGAGTCGCCCGGCGCCGACGCGCCCGAAGCGGTCGCGGAGGCCCCGCTGTTCGTCTGGGAAGACGACTCCAGCGAAGACAACTACGAGATCGTCGTCTACGACGCGCTCGGCAACCTCGTGTGGGAGGACCTGATGGTCCCGCGCGTGACGGGCAGCAAGACCGTCCAGCGCCAGTACGAGGGCCCGGCGCTGCAAGACGGCATGTACTACCAGTTCCGTGTGACGTCGGTGAAAGACGGCACGTACATCTCGCGAACCGAGGACTTGCGAGGTGTATTCGTCTTTGGCTCGGCGCAGCCACCGGGGGACGGGGGCTAGCTTCCGCGACCGTGCGTGGCCTGAAGGCGTGAACGCTCCCCGTTCACGCCTTCTTTTTATGGTGCGTCACGAAAGCCAGGACGGAGCCGACGGCGACGAGCACGTCGCCGGTCGGCACATCGCCTCGGCTCACTGCGGCTTGAGACCGCGGCACTGACCATCGCCGAGCTTGTCGAGCGCGCGCTCGACTTCGTCGGTGACGGGGCTGCGCGGGTGACGATGCAGGAACTCCTGGTACGCGCAGCGGGCTTCGGCCTTCTGACCATCGGCCTTGAGCAGGCGCGCGAGGTCGAGCAAGCCGGTCCGGGCCGCACCCGATCGCGGGTACTTGCGCACGAGCTGTCCCAGGTGCTTGATCGCGCCCTTGCGATCGCCGGCCGTCAGGCGCTGCTCGGCCTTCTCGGCGAGCTCCTCGGCGGTCGGCTCGTCGGCCTCCGGCGACTCGAGCGTCGGCGCACGCTTGTCGTTCTTGGCGACCGTGGGCGCCAGCTCTTCGCGCGCGCCGTCCCGCGTGATGCGGAACGTCTTGCCCTCGAGCACGGCCACGTGGGAGACGTCGCCGGCGATGACGACTTGGGTCACCCCGGCGTGGATCTCCAGCGAGCCGTCGGGGACGTGCACGACGAGCGGTTGCGTGGGGTCTTCGACCGACAGCACGGCGGTGCCGCGCTCGAGCGTGACCTCGTAGGGGCCCTCGACCCGGTACTGCGGGGCCGGCTCGTCGGCGGCCCCGGTCAGACGCACGGTCGCCGCGAGCTGCACGGGCGCGGGCTCGAGCTCGGGGGCCGGCGGCTCGACGACGTTCTCGGCCACGGGGGCCGACGGCGCATTCCGAGGGGCCGTGGCCACGGCGGGCACGGCCGCCGGGGTCACCGACGATTGCGGCTCGGTCGACCGATTGCCGTACAGACCCCCCAGTGCCAGCGCCCCCAGACCCGCGGCGACGGCAATCGCCAGCGTTCGGCGCTTGGTCGCACGACGCTGTGCCCACGCCTGTGTGATGGACGCGGCGTCGACCTTCAGTGGCGGCGGCGTCTGCCGTCGCGCGGCCTCGACGAAGGGCAACAGCCCCGCGTTGCGCACGGCAGGCTCGTTGGGATCGACCGCGAAGGCTTCCATGTTCGTCTCGCTCATCGGCCGGACTCCATTTCTAGACCGAGCGCTTGGCACAACAGCGTCTCGGCCTTGCGTGTCCGAAACGACACGGTGCTCACCGGCACACCGAGCGCCTCGGATGCTTCGGCCAGGGTCATGTTCTCGATCGCACGCGCGACGAATGCCTCGCGATACTTGCTGGGAAGCTCGGCCAGGGCGTCGTAGAGACGTCGCCGGTGTTCGGCCGTCTGGGTCTGTTCCTCGGGGGTGGCGGGGGACTCCGCCCGGGTCATGACGGGGTTGGACTCGCGCTTGCGGCGACGACGCTGGGCGTCCCACCAGTTGCGAACCTTGTTGACGGTGATCCGATAGAGCCAGGTGTCGAGCTGGGCGTCACCGCGAAACGAGCCCAGCGCGGCGAAGGCCGCGATGAACACCTCTTGGACGAGATCGTCCACCGAGGCCGTGTCGCCGGTCATCTTGAGGATCCGCGCCGCGACCTGGTGCTTGTGCGCATCGAAGACCGCCGCCTGCGCTGCCGCGTCGCCGCGCTGCGCGGCAACGAGCACACTGTGTGCGTCCATGTCGCCAACGTGGGCCAAGGCGACCGCGATCATAGCCAACACCGATGGGTTAGACCGAACCGTGGCCGGTCCCTCCAACGCAATCGTGCCCAGACGATCGGCTATTGGTCCTTCACGGCGTTTCTGGGCCCTGGTGGCAACCGCACGCCGAGCAGGAGCGCGGCGGCGGGGCGCACGACCGACCAATGCAGCTCCGCGTCATCGCCGATCGCGCGCAAGGGCGGGCCGAAGATGTCGATCCCCAGTCGGGCGCCGACCGTCCACCAGCGAGCGCGATACTGCACGAGGCCCGAGACCTCCGTCACCGAGGCCCAACCCGTCGCGCGTTCTTGCGCATCGGCACGGGCCCAGATCGCGTGGACGACCGCGCCCCCGCCGACCCACGCTCGCCCCTGGGCGAAGGCGGATCCCGCGAAGAGTCCGGCGCCGAAGCGCACGCCGTCGAGCGCCACGCCGTCACGTGCCGTCCGGCCCCACCCGAGCTGCGCGACGGGCTGCAGATGCACCCGGTCCAGCCACACGCCACCGGCGAGCCCGGCTCCGGGATCGGCATCGACGTTCGACGATGCGTTCAGGCCCACCCGACCCATCGCCGCGATCCACCCCGTGATCGCCGGCTCAGGTGGCGGGGGGTCGGGATCCGGCGGCGGGTCGGGGTCCGGCGGCGGGTCGGGGTCCGGCGGGGGATCGGGATCGGGATCGAGTGGGTCCGCCGCCTCGGCATTCGCCTCTTCGATGATCAGCGCGATCATCGACGCGAGCTCACGACTTCGGCCCGGGGTGTCCGTGCTCTCGAGCTCGACGTCGCGCCCGACGACGCGACCATCGTCGGCGCTCGCCTCCACGTGCACGCCCGTGTCGGTCAGGCCCGGCTGGACCTTGATGTGCCAGCCCTCGGCGTCCTCACCCAACCGCGTCTCGACGCCGGCTTCGATGGCCTCGGCCTCGAGGTCGCGCGCGGTCACGTTGACGTCGATCCCCGCGGGACCGACGGCAAGCGCGAGTATCCAGGCAGGGGGGATCACGAAGGTCGTCGCGGCGAACCGTGGCGGCCAAGGTATCATCGCGCCGCGAGAACGCGCATGTCGACCAAGCCCGGTGAAGACCCAGGCGCAAAAGGCCTCGCGCGTCGCCATCTGCGCCTGGGTTGGTGGGCGCTGACACTGTTCATCGGTTTGGGGTTCGTGCTCGAGTCACTGCTCGGCCTGCGGGTGCCCTGGTACGTCGATGCCACCAACGAGACTCGGCGGCTGATGTTCCGCCTCGGGCATGCGCACGGCACGTTGCTGGCGCTGGTCAACGTCGCGTTCGGGCTCACCCTCGCCTCGTCGGCCGGACCTGCCTCGTTGCCTCCATGGGCCTCTCGTGCCTTGACGATCGCGACGTTCGCGGTCCCGCTCGGCTTCGTCGGCGGGGGTGTCGTGTTCTACGAGTCCGACCCCGGCTTGGCGATCGTGCTCGTGCCGATCGGGGCGGTCGCGGCGCTCGTCGGGGTCGGTGGGCTCGCGATCAGCCTGCGCCGGTGAGCTCGACGCACCAGCGGCGGCCGTCGGCGCCGGCGATCGCCTGCAGCGCGAGCCACCCCGACACACGGGCGCGCAGGCGGTCGGCGAGCACGAGGGCCGGCGCGAGCGGATGCGCCGCGAGGCCAGCGTCGAGCGACCACGTGTCGTCGAGCTCGCGACGGATCGGGCGTCCGATGCCCACGCCGCCCTCGGCTCCCACGTCCACACGCAGGGCGACCGCCGCGCCGTCGTAGCTCGCGGTGGCGACATCGACGAACGCGACGACGACCGGCATCGACCGCGGGCGCGCACAGAGATCGACGAGGGCCATCGCGACGGTGAGCGCTCCGGCATTGACGACGTCGACCTCGCCTCGGTGCCGCATCGCGGCGGCGACGGACCGCGCGACCGCACCGGCGGTGGGCGGCGTCGCGGCGGAATCGGCGGCGACCGGTCCGAGCGTAGTTGCGACGATCCATGCCGCATCCGGATCGTGCGGGAGCGAGGAGATCACGTGGGCGAGCATCCGACCGAAGCGATCCGAGCCGCCCGCGGTCAGTGTCGACGACGACAGGCCACCCTCGGACGCGGTCCACCGCGCGATCGCACCGACGCCGCGCTCGTTCACGACAACCTCGCGCGCAAGACGATCTCGACCGCGCCCCGACGCACCACCACGTGGTCGCCGGAGAGCTCGCTGCCCTCGAGCGGGTGTCGCCCCTGCGACAGAGCCTCGGCGGCGATCGACAACGCGGTCGGAAGATCGGCGCCATCGAGGGCCCCGGTGCACGCTCGCCAGTGGCGCTCGCCACCGGACGCCCCGGCGTCGACGTACGCGACGTCGTCGCTCCAGCCCTGCGCCGACGACGACGAGACGTCCACGAGCTCGACCCACGCGTCGCCGGTGCGCTCGAGCACGACGAACGCGGCGCCCTCACCCGAGCCCGCCGCCGCCGCGCGACCGAGCACGGCAACGCCCGCCACGACGACCGCATCGGCGAAGTCGCCCGTCAGCAACGCTCGCGCGGCGCGCCAGGCACGAGCGCCGTCGGGGTCGTCGACGACGGCGTACGCGGGACCGCGGATCGCCGCACGCGCGCCGAGGTCGTCGACGAGACACGCGGGAGTCGACGCGGGCACCGGCGCGCCGGCGCGGACCGCCATCTTGCGCAGGTCGTCGTCACGCGAGCTCGCGGCGACCACGAGGCCGATGCGAGAGGCTCCCCAACGCGACGACGCCGCGGAGATCCGAGCGAGCACGTCGCCGAACGCCGCACCGGCGACTCGCAACGCGCGGCGGGCCGCACCTTCGGACCCCGGCAGCGACATCGCGGCCACGGGGTGGGCGAAATCGGGGCGGACGCGGACTTCGTTCGTGCCGCGGCACAACCCGTCGAGAAGGTCCGCGACCGAGGTGCCGACCGCGTTCGCGGCCGACCAGGCGGTCACGGCGTAGCGACCCACGTGTCCGCTCGCTCAGCGACGGCCGCGCCGGGTGGACGTCTGCTTCGCGGTCGACTTCTTCGCGGTCGACTTCTTCGCAGTGGACTTCTTCGCAGTGGACTTCTTCGCGGTCGACTTCTTCGCGGGGGCCTTCTTCGCGGGGGCCTTCTTCGCGGGCGCCTTCTTCGCGGGGGCCTTCTTCGCGGGCGCCTTCTTCGCGGGCGCCTTCTTCGCGGGCGCCTTCTTGGCGGGCGCCTTCTTGGCGGGCGCCTTCTTGGCGGGCGCCT
>CALBMM010000152.1 GCA_937896535.1 uncultured Pseudomonadota bacterium | reverse complement strand
GAGTTCCTCGCCGAGATGCGCGAGCTGAACCCGGTCGTCGTGCCGGGCACGGTGATTCGCCTCGAGGGGCGGTCGTTCCTCGACGAGCCGCTCGGGATCTCCACGCTCCACTTGGTCGGCAGCTACGCCGGCGGCACGCTCGATACGCATCTGCCGGCGAACTTCACGGGCTTCGAGTCCATGGAGGTGGTGCTCACGCCGGAGGTGCTCCCGCTGTTGGGCCCCTCGCAGGGCGACTTCTCGGGCCAAGTGGCGCTGGAGGTCGAGTTCACGCCCGACGGCACGTACTTCAAGTCGGACCCGCTGCCGCTGACCATGAAGGTTCGGCCGTCGCTCGAGCCCGAGCTCGACGACGTGCCACTGAGTGGGGCGATCTTCGTCAACGACGCGATCGCGGTCCGCGGCTCGAACATGCTGCTCGGTGGCGAGGAGGGGACCACCTTCGCGGTCGTCGAAGGGTGCTTTACGCCCTCCGAAGGAGGGGAGTGCACCCCCGTGGGACCCGTCGAAGTGCCGGTCGTCCCCGACGGCCCGTTCGACCGCGAAAACGGCACCTTCGCGTTCTCGCCCCAGATCGCGGGGATCTTCCCCGGCGAGTTCTCGGGGTCGGTCCACCTCAAGAACGAGCACGCCGATGGCACCGTCCACGAAAGCGGCGACCAGCAGTTCGCCTACGACCTCATCGAGGCGCAGATCACCGCCGCGGGATCGGGCGGCAGCCTCGGACAGTACGTGGACATGGAAGGCGGCGGCTTCGTCGGTGGCGACGAGGGACTGACGATTCTGCGGTTCGAGGGCGAGTACGTGCCCACCGACGCGGTCGGCGGGGTGCCGGTCTCGCTCGAGCTCATCCCCGAGTTCGTCAGCGGCAACCTCGTCCGCTACATCATCAACGAGGACGACCCCCTCGGTCAGTCGATCGACCTGCGGCGAGAGACGGGCGCGTTCGACGGCACGGTCTCCCCGGTGATCATCTATGGAGACGACGAGCTCGTCGGCGCGGCCACGCCGGTGACGATGCGCATCGAGCCCGTCAAGCAGGTCGTCTGGCTCAAGTACAACACCACCTACGTCGAGTCGCTGCGCATCTTCGGCTTGCGTGCCCTCGACCAGCGGATTCGCGAGCGCATCATGGAAGTGCTGCTGCGCGACTACGACACGATCAATGTCGACATCCGCACCGACGAGCCGTCCGATTTCGCTCTCTACGCGACGATCGACGTGGCCGGGCCGGACCCCAACGGGCTGGGCCTTTTGGGCTACGACAACTCCCCGGGCAAGGATCGCAACAACGAGCGGCTGTTCGACTCGATCGGCGGCGTCAATGCGCTGACCCAGGAAGACGGCTTCCCGGGCTTCGGCGGGGTGTTCATCGAGTCGCTGTTCTCCTATTCGGAGCACCCGCCGACCGGCGGCAAGTCCGAGGTCGCGGTGGCGCGCTTCGATGACATCTTCGACCCGTTCCGCGACGACCGCGGCGGATCGTCGGTCTCCTCGGACGACTTCGCCGGCAGCGGCATCCCCGTGCTGACCTCCGGCAACGCCTGTCCCTCCGACGACCGTCGGCTGCAGGCCGCGTGTGCGGTCTGGGTGCTCGGCTCGGTCGTCGGCTCCACGATCAGCCACGAGCTCGGTCACTCGTTGGGGTTGGCCGACCCCAAGGGCATGCGCTTCCACAACCTCGGCGACGCCGAGAACCGGCTGATGGACAAGGGCGGCAACCGTCCCTTCGAGGAGCGTGCGGAAATCGACGGCATGGGGCCGTCACGGTTCTGCGTCGAGTCGTACGAGTACCTGCGCGAAATCCTGCCGACCGAGCTGCCCGAGTCGGACGTCGAACGCCCGCACTGCTAGTCCTCCGCGCCGCCGCGTCGCCGAGGTGCGACCTCGCACGCCGCACGCGTGCAACCTCGGCCAAACTCGTCCGTCGGGGCCGTCCAAGCGCCTCGTCGGGGTGCGTATCGCTTGGCGTAGGGAGATGTCGGTCCTATGCTTCGGCGTCCCATGATGCGGAAGGGACATACGACGGCCACCGTGGTGGCCGCGCTGCTTTGCTGTACCTGCGGCTCGTCGTCGACGCCGTCGCCGGGAGACGGCGGCAAGGCTGCGCCCGCACCCACGCCCGCGCAGACCGACACGCCACCGGCGGCCGCCGACGATCCGCTCGCGGGCATCACCCTCGATCCGCGACGCCAGGCATTGCTTTCGACCGCGAAGGTGTTCGTCGCCAAGATCGGCGAGCTCGAGAACAAAAAGGACGTCACGTGTTGGACGAGCTTTCGGCAGCTCGACAACTTCATCGCGGAGAAGACGTACTCGGACGCGGCCACGTTGACGAAGATCGTCGCGGCCAAGGCGTTGGTGCACGGCGCGTGGGCGGCGGCATCCAAGGCCGCCGGCGGCGACGAGGTGACGGCCAAGGACCTCGAGGCGATCGTCGGCACCGTCGTCGTCGAGCTGCCCGAGGAAAAGAAGGTGCAGCTGCTCAAGTTCGGCGAGACGCAGCAGCTGCAGGAGTTCCGCGACTACCGAACCACGTCCGAGCACTGGCGCGTCGTGCTGTCGGTCGCGCAGGACGAGCTGGCGCGACCGCAGCCGGAGATCAAGCCGCTGTCGGCCGACGGCGTCGATGCGCTCGCACTGCTGGCGACCCGCGTGGGGCTGTCGCTGCTGACCGAGTCCGGCGAGATCGCCACGCAGGCGCGCGCGCCCTACATCGAGCCGCCGCACGTCCAAAAGGCCTACGACAACCTTCGGCAGCAGCTGAAGATCCCCGAGCACACGCCCTCGCCGTTCGAAGCGGATGCGAAGGTGGCCAAGGCCGTGCGCGCGCCGCTGACCGACCAGCTCATCGAGGTCAAGGTCCGCGCGCTGCAGGAGTACAACGACGCGCACGACGTCCACGTCGCGCTCGACCGCATCTCGAAGATCCCGTTCGAGAAGGAGGCGGTCGAGCAGCTGATGAAGCAGTTGACCGACTTCGCGCGCTTTTTCACCGCCGGCTACGAGCCGATGCGCGGCGACAACTACCTCGCCGACGGCAACTTCGCGCCGGGCAGCGGACCGGGCCGTGACTACGTCGACGCGGCCTACGTCGAGAACGCCATCATGCAGCGCTGGCCGCACGTGATGATGCCCAACGGCGACCTCAAGATGCGCTTCGAGCTGCGACCGGGGCACATCTCGCAGCGCGAGCGCCAGGCGCAGGACGTCACGCTGCTCGACCACCACATGAACGCGATCCGCGACACGGCGATCCACTGGGTCGTCCTCGATCGGATCTACGACGAGGCCCCGTACGCGATGGATCCGTTCGCGGCCGAGTACCTGTCCGAGATCGTCTCGGTCGTCGCAACCTTCTATGTGCGTCGCGCCCAGACGCAGGCCCGGGCCGACAACGCCGCCTCGATCACCGCCGAGCACATCCGCCAGGCCGAGGACGTGGGCTTTGCCATGGTGATGCCCAAGCTCGAGGAACAGTCGAGCTGGGGGCCCGAAGCGCAGGCTCGCAAGGACGCCGCACTGGCCGCCTACACGGGGCCGCTGTTCTCCGACGTGACCGCCGAATGGGGCTTGCCCACGACGCTGCCGGCCACGGACGTGTTCGACCCCGGCGATGCATCGTTCGACATTCAGGAAGTGATGGGGTCGGGCACCGCGATCGGCGACATCGACGGGGACGGCTTCACCGACCTGTTCATGGCCGGGCCGGGGCGCCACAAGCTGTGGCGCAACCTGGGATCGGGCGCCACCGGCCCGGGCTTCGAGGACATCACCGCCGCGTGGGGCATCGGCGAGCCCGCCGACGACGGACGCGGCGCGCTGATGGTCGACTACGACGGCGACGGCGATCTCGACCTGTTCGTCGTCCGCAGTCGCAATCCCTCGCAGCTGTTCGAGAACACCGGCGGCAAGCTCGAGGAAGTGGCGGCCAAGCGCGGGCTGGTCACCGGGCGGGGTGCCCACGTCGGCACCTGGCTCGACTACGACCGCGACGGCGACCTCGATCTGTACCTGGGCTACTACGGATCGGCGGCGTGCAACGCCGGCGCCTGCGAGGGTCGCAACCTGCCGTCACTGGACGGTCGCAACGGCACGCCCAACCAGCTGTTTCGCAACGACGGCGGCTCGTTCACCGAGGTCGCCAAGGATGCCAAGGCCGACGACCACGGCTGGACGCTCGCGGCGAGCACGTTCGACTACGACGGCGACGGCGACCTCGACATCTACCTGGCCAACGACTTCGGCGCCAACCCACTGCTGCGCAACGAAGGCGACGGCACGTTCACCGACGTCGCGGCCCAGCTCGGCGCGGCCGACCGCGGCAGCGGTATGAACGTGTCGTTCACCGACCTCGAGGGCGACGGCGACTTCGACGTCTACGTCTCCAACATCGACATGTTCTCCAAGACGATCAAGATCGTCTTCCCCAGCGACGAGTCGGTGGTCAGTCTCGACGACCGCGTGCTGCGAGCGTTCCAGTATCTGTCGGGCAACAAGCTCTACGAAAACCGCGTCGCCAAGGATGGCAGCGGGAGCTTCGAGTCGGTCGAGGCCACGCACTTCGAGCCCGGCGACCGCGGGTGGGGGTGGGGCGCGCCGTTCTTCGACTACGACAACGACGGCGACGAAGACATGTACCTGACCAACGGCTGGATCCCGGGCTCGCCGGCGGCGGATCAGAAGAACCAGCTGTACCTGCGCGACGGGCAGACCTTTTATCTGGCCGACCCTGGGTCCCCCGAGGCCTTCGCGGGCAACAGCCGCTCGGTCGTCGCGTTCGATGCCGATGGCGACGGCGACATCGATCTGGCGGTCAACAACTACGGCGATGCTCCGCGGGTTTTGCGCAACGATCAGGCCACCGGAAAAAGGTGGGTGAAAGTGCGTCTGAGGGGCACAGGAGTGAACACCCGCGCGATCGGAGCCGTCTTGGAGGCTCGCGCCGGGGGTCAGACGATGCGACGGCAAGTCACGTGTGGGTGGAGTTACCTGGGCCAAGACGACGAGGTCATGAACCTCGGCCTGGGTTCGGCAACGAAGGCCGACGTGACGGTCCAGTGGCCCGACGGCACCACCGAGCGCTTCCCCGGCCTGGCCGCCGGCAAGACGCACACGCTGACGCAGAAGGCGGTGACCAGGTGAGCGTCCTGCGCAGCCTCGCGAGTCCGATCTCTCACAACCGCGACGTGCGTATCCTCTGCCGCACCGGCGAAGGGCGCGCAGCTTCCCCGTCGACCCCGATTTCCGTGACAATACCGGTTCCCGCGCGGCGCCCCAACAAAATGGCGCCTTGCTGGACGATGTAGGCCTAAGTAACACTCACCCACACGAGTCCTGACACTCCTTGCAGGCCCCGCCCCGGAGCACCCGAGAATCATGAACATCTCCCGTAGCAATCGCTTGAACTGGCTCTTGGCCTTCGCGCCCGCGCTGGCCCTGTCCGCGTGCGGCGACAGCGGCTCCGACGACGGGTCGGGCGGCAGCCAGTGCGTCGGCGGAAAGTGCGACGAGGTCGCCCCCGAGGACTTCTCCTGTCAGGAGCTCGTCGACCAGTCCGGTCGCGGCGGCAACGTGCTCGAGCAGCTGTCGGACCCGTTCGCGGAGTTCGCCCTCAAGCGCGGTCCCGAAGGGTGCCCCACCTCGTTCAGCCAGGCGATGGAGCGGCTGCGCCTCAACGACACCGAGGGCTGCCCCGACGCCGGATCCGGCATGACCAGCAAGATCATCTCCGAGACCGAGGAGTTCTCGGCGGGGTCGGGCGTGCGCTCGGTGACGACGCGCCGCTGCGGCGGTCGTGACGAGCACGAGCTCATCTTCTCGATCTTCGGCGCCCGGGCCGGCAGCAAGCTGCCGAGCACCGCCGAGGTCATGGCGTTCGACCCCGAGTCGGGCGAGTTCAACTACTACGAGGTCGGCAACGGCGAGGCCGTGTTCTTCGGCAGCTCGTCGGACTTCATCGCGGGCAACGGCGGTCGCTGCAAGAACTGCCACACGGCGGGCGGCCTGGTGATGAAGGAGCTGCGCAACCCGTGGATGCACTGGGAAGGCAAGGGCGTCAGCGACGCGCGCAGCAAGCTCATCGACGACAACCCCAACGACCTCGGCACCAGCAAGTTCAGCGCCGGCTCCTCGATGGAGAGCCTGACCAAGGCCGGCAACCGCGACTGGAACGAGCGCAAGATCCAGATCCTGACCGACGCCGCCGGCGGCTTCACGGTCAAGGACATGCTCCGCCCGCTGTTCTGCGGCACGCAGGTCAACCTCGACACGATCGCGACCTCGCAGAAGTCCGAGCCGACGCGGATCCCCGAAGGCGTCTTCGCGCACTGCAAGCTGTTCGGGGCCAGCTCCTGCAACGGCACGCACTTCGGCGAGTCCGGTGGCGTCACCATCGCGGCCGGCACGTACAACGCCGCGACGATGGCCGCCGGCCAGCGCGTCCAGGGCCTGTCGGGCGTGACCGACACGCTGTTCGCCGGTGTGTTCATCGAGCCCTCGCTCGAAGACATCGACTACATCGACAAGCTCGTCGAAGCCGGCGTCATCGACGACGACTTCATCACCGACGTGCTCGCGGTCGACTTCACGCGTCCGGTCTTCTCCGACGCGCGCTGTGAGCTCTTGGAGTTCGCGCCCGAGTGGTCGGACATCGAGTCGGGCGAGCCGCCCGCCGGTGGCGACACGGGCGGGGCCGACACGGGCGGCGCCGACACGGGCGCGGCCGACACGGGCGCGGCCGACACCGGCGGGGCCGACACCGGCATGACCTCCGGCGACGCCGGGGCGGATGCCGGTGGTGGCGGGGCCGCGTGCTGCGAGCCCACCCCGGGCACCGGTGGCTGCGCCACCGATGCGGCGCTCGAGATGTGCGTGTGCGGCGAGGACGACTTCTGCTGCGCCACCGAGGGGGACGACATCTGCGTGCAGGTCGCCACCGGCACCTGCGGGGCGATGTGCTCCGCGGCCGCCGAGGCGCCCAGCCAGGCCAGCGAGTTCGGCACGCTGCCGACGCAGCGCGCCGCTACCCCGGAGACCCTGCGCGCGGCGTTCATCGCCAACCTGCAGGCCTTCGGCGCTCAGCCGGGCAGCGCGGCCGACCAGCTGCTCAACGCCCTGCAGAACACCGACGACGCGGCCACGCAGCGCGAGCGCGTCAAGGCGTTCATCAGCACCTGCAACGAGCGGGACGACGCGGCGTTCATGGCCGACGTGCTGCAGAGCATCGAAGCGGGCCGCCGCAAGGCCGCCGAGCTGCCGGTGTTCGAGTTCCCGCAGACGATGGCGACCCTGGCACAGGGCCCCATGCAAGGCACCCACCTCGACCCGGCGACGTGCGAGCTCGCCGTCGACTGACCTTTCCCAGCAAACGACTACGGAGACTTCGAACATGATCCAACGCAACATCCAACTGGGACTGGCGGCGCTTTCGATCGGCGGCCTGTTCGGCGCCTGTGGCACCGACGACGGCGAAGGCGACGGCGGCTCGACCGAGTGTTTGTCGGCCAAGTGCGACACGCCCGGAGGCCCCGCCGACAAGCAGTGCGAGGCGCGTCAGGCCGAGGTGCTCAACAGCTCGCAGCGCGGCTTCACGCCCACGGCGATCCGCTGGGCCTGCGCCGACGTCGAAGGCGTCAACGCCGTCAACCGTGACGACCGTGGCCAGGAGTACTGCGAGTACTTCGCCATCTTCCAGCCGCCCGCCGCCGACGGTGGCGAGCGCCCCGACGCGGTCGACCTCGGCCGTCCCACGGGCTCCGGTGGCACCGTCACCGACCTCGGCGTGTGCGTCGAGGGCGAAGCGACCCGCGACGATTGCCGCGTGACGCTGACCGAAGACCAGCTGTTCTGGCTCGAGGACAACCCGTCGGAAGTCGTCGGTGCGTGCGTGTTCACGTCGTGGCACGCCGACGTCAAGGACGACATCTGCGACGGCACGTGCACCGACGAGCAGCAGATCTACGGCTTCCCCTTCACCGCGGAGAACTTCCGCATGAAGGTCAGCTTCAACTCCAACCGTGCGGCCGCCGACCTCGTGCAGCGCTGCTACGACCCGGGCGCCAACGACAAGGAGCCCGAGGACTGGACCGCCGTCGACGATCCGCTCACCGAGCCGTTCTTCCGCGGCTGCATGGAGGTCCAGGACCACTTCGGCACCGGCTGGCGCCGTTCGGACCCGTCGGTGTGCGCGGTGGCCAACCGGCTGCGCGAGTGCGGCTGTGCGGCGCCGGGCGTCACCAACGGCACCGAGCTCGGCGACGCGGTCCTTCCGCCTCAGCCCCGCGACGGCCAGGGCGGCGACGTCACGTTCCGTGGCTTCCCCCTCGGTACGTGGGACGACGCCAAGGGGCTGCCGCCGGGCTGCCGCTACGGCGACTACGGCGACGGCTCGAACACGCTCGTGCTGTGCGACATGACGGCCGCCGATGTCTTCGGGCACCTCAACGACCCGAAGGAAGCGTGCCGTGCCGCGTACGGCAACAACGTCGTCGTCCACGTGCCGCTCCCGGCCGCGGCGATCACCTGCAACCCGCCGGACGGTCCGGTCGGGGCGGGCTGCGGCGAAGTGCCGTGGAACATCGGCCAGGAGGGCGAGAGCCTGCCGGCCGGCGGCGACACGGACCCGAGCGCGGGTGATGCCGGCGGCTCGGACGGCTCGGACTCCGGCGCGGGCGACACGGCCGGCGAGACCGGCGGTGCGGACACGGCCGGCGCGACCAACAACTGCGGCGAAGCGCGTGCAGAGGGCGGTTGCGACGACACCTGCATCAACGACTGCGTCTGCGCCCAGGACGCGTTCTGCTGCGACAGCGAGTGGGACAGCGTGTGCGTGGGTGAAGTCGCGACCTTCGGCTGCGACGACAGCTGCGGCGCGGCGGGAGCCTAGCGAGTCCCGCGACCGGGACGCTGCCGACGGGCGGCGGCGTCCCGGTGCTTCGTGAATGTGAGATGGGGGGATGATGACGGCGCAGAGACACACCGACGTGCAACGGGCACCTGGCCCGCGGTCGACGTGGCTGCGCCGCCTGTCGTGGTCCTCGCTGTGGCTGCTGTCCGTGCTTGCGGCCTGTGGCGGCGACGGCGGTGGTGACGGAGCCGACGACGGCCCGGCCTGCGTCGGAGCCAAGTGCGACGAGCTCGAGACCGCCACCGGGACCGACACCGGTGGCACCGACGATGCCACCGACGCCGGGACGACCGGCGAGATGCTGCCGCAGACGCTCGACGAGGTCTGCGAGGAGCGGCGACTCGATGCGTTGACCGCCGGCCGTGACGGCATGCGGCAGGACGCGCTTCGCTGGTCGTGTGCCGACGTGCCCGGAACCCCCGCCGACGAGCGCGGCCAGGAGTACTGCGAGTACTTCGCGATGGTGCAGCTGCCCGGCGACGACGAGCCGCAGCTGTACGGCAAGACCCTCGGCACGCTCTTCGAGCACGGCCACACGCCGTACGGGGTCGACCTCGATGCCGCCGACATCGCGCAGCTCGAAGCCGAGCCGGACGCGATCGTCGGTCAGTGCGTGTTCACGGCGTGGAACTCCGATCAGGAGCCCACGTGCGGGGCCGACTGCGACGCTCCCGACGTGATGGGCGTGCCGGCCGACGACGTGGCCACGTTCCGCATGACGCTGGACTTCAACTCGCGCGACGCCGCCGTCGCGCTCGTCGAAGACTGCATGAACTTCATCGCGCCCGAGGGCGACCCCGACGATCCGGACGACCCGCGCCACGACCCGTTCCTGCGCGCGTGCGAGCTCAACGCCGAGATCAACGCCACGCCGCACCGCAAGTCGGACAACATCGCCTGCACCGCGGCGGCGCGACTGGCCGAGTGCGGCTGCGGGGTGGGCTTCGCCGCGCCGGATCTGGCGACCGCGCTCGCGCCTCCGTACCGTCTGGGCTTTCCCCTCGGTGGCTGGGCCGACCGTTCGGTGCTGCCGCCCGGCTGTCGCTTCGCCGACATCGAGCCCGGCAGCCACACGCTGGTCACCTGCGACCTGACGGCGCTGCAGGTGCTCGACCACGCCGACGAGCTCAAGGCGTATTGCCAGGAGACGTACGCGGACGACGTCGTCGTCTACGTGCCGATCCCGTGGACGTTCGTGTCCTGCGATCCTCCGGCCGACGAGACCTACGCGTCGACCTGCACCGAGTTCCCCTGGGTGATCGAGCCGTGAGCGCCGCCGTCGCCTGGCCCGTGCGTCGGGGTCGCAACCGCAGGTGGGCGGCCGTGGCTCTGGTGGCCAGCGCGGGGTGCACGACCGGCGGCGGTGCCGACGACGGGACCTGCGGCGGCGAGGTGTGCGACGTGGCCGTGACCAAGGCCGACCTCGTCGCGTCGTTGGCGGAGGCACAGGATCCGATGGCCCAGTTCCTTCGCGCGGCGGCCAACGACGCAGGCGGAATCGACGGCGGGTGGCCGGCGATCCTCGAGGGCCTCGGCGATGCGACCGGCTGCGATGCCTCCACCGAGCGCAGCTTCGTGGTGCTGTCCAATCAGGCCCTCGCGCCCAAGGCGATCGTCACCCGCTGCAGCGACCAGCCGACGACGGCGAGCCGCTTCTTCATGATCTTCGAGCCCGACCACGCGACGGGCGACCTCGACGAAAGCGCCGTGCGCGTCGCGGCCTGGGACGACACCGCGGGCGTGTTCCGTCGCTACCAGATGGTGGACCGCGACGGCGACCTCGGCGTGGCGGTCGAGCCCGACTTCTGCGCCTCGTGCCACGGCGGTCCGTTCCAGATGACCACGTGGACGCCGATCATGAACGAGATGACCAACCCCTGGGCGCAGTGGAACGCCGAGCCGGGGTTCGTGTCGTTTCAGTTCGACCAGGCGTTCCCGGACGGGGCAGGGGGCCCCGTTTACGACGAGGTCGCGAGCGCCCCGCGGCTGGCCTCGGCCTCCGATCTCGAGCCGATCGTGCGCGCGGCGATCGACCGCACCGCCAACGCGCGCGTGGCCGAGCGCAACGAGGCCCCCGATTTCGACGCCGCGCTCGCGCTGCTGCGGCCCGTGTTCTGCGACGAGAGCGTCAACTTCGTCTCGGAGATCCACGACAGCGGCGAGCTGGCCACCCACGCCCTCGTCGACGCCGGCCTGCGCCGCGCGTTCATCGGCCTGGCCGGCGACAACGCCTGGCCCTGGCCCTGGGTCACCGATCCCACCGTGCGCATCGCGGCGCCGCTGCTGGTCGACGACCCGCTGGCGATGATCGCCGTGCGCGGCGAGACCACCGTGCAGGCCGAGGCCGCGCTGCTGTCTCGGCAGGTCCTGTCGGCGTCGCAAGTGCTGGCCGTGCGCGCATTGGACTGGCAGCACCCGGTCTTTTCCACCGTGCGCTGTGGGCTGTGGCAAGCCACGCGCGACCGCGTCGACACCGGCGAGGTCGGCCTCGATGCCGGAGCATTCGCCGACAACGCGGCGCTCGTCGTCGCGCTGTACGAGGACGCGATGCACTGGCCCACCGCCGGCGGCCGGGTCCCGCTGCGGCCCTCCGCCGCCGATGCGGTCGTCGCCGTGGCCGACGCCGCCGCTCCCGGCGCCCTCGATGCGCTCGACGCCGGCGACTTCGACGCGGCGGCGGTGACCCCGGACGTGCTCGGCGAAGCGATCGCCGCGTACGTCGACTCGTTTTCCGAGCAGGCGGCCCGCGACCTGCTGCAGGCCGAGCGACAGCGTCGCGCGTGCCTGTCTCGCAACGCATTCCCGATCACGCCTCTCATCCCTGACTTGCAGGACTGCTAGATCCGAACGGAGCCCCGACCATGAAGCTCGATACCAAGATCTTGACCGCATCCGCCTTCGCGCTCGTCGCCGCGACCTCGCTGACCGCGTGCAGCGAGTCCGACAGCGGCGACAACGGCAGCGAGTGTGCGGGCGGCAAGTGCGACGCCGCGGGCGCGGTGGCCGACCTCGAGGGGTTCAACGACCCGATCGCCGTGTTTCTCAAGGAGAACATGGACGCAGAGGGCACGATCGACATCGAGTACATCGACATGCTCGTCGCGATCGCGGAGCAGCAGGGCTGTGACCGGTCCTCGATCGACTCGTACATCATCTCCGACGAGCTGGTCGTCTCCGACGGCAGCGGCCCGTTCCCGCGCGTCGTCAACACGGTCTGCTCCACCGACCGCACCAAGGCCGACCTCGCCTTCTTCGCGCTGTCGTTCGCGAACTCGGCGGGCACCGACGTCGACACCCACGCCGTCGAGATGTTCGGCTGGGACAACACGACCCGCGAGTACCGCTTCTACAAGACCGAGCACGTGCCCGGCACCGAGACGCGCGTGCGAGTCCAGCCCGAGCCCGCCGAGTGCGAGGAGTGCCACCTCGCGCCGAAGAACGTCGACGGAGTCCACATGCCGATGACGCCGATCATGAACGAGCTGTCTGCGCCGTGGGAGCACTGGTTCGCGGAGCCGATCAGCGTCAACCACGTCGTCGATCCCGACATCGCCTCCGCGCCGCGCTTCGCCGAGCTCGCGGGCGAGGGCTCGGAGTTTCGCAAGTCCGCGGCCCGACTCGAGCAGACGATCCGCACCGCGTTCACGCAACGCGTGGCGCCGGCCCGCCTGCGCGCGCGTCGAGACCAGCCGGCGGACGTCGAGGTGGCGATGGCGATGCTCCGGCCGCTGTTTTGCGACGAGCAGGTCACCTACATCACCGAAGACGGCTCGTCGGGGCTGCTGTCGTCGACCTCGGTCGTCGACGACGGGCTGCACTCGGCCTACTTCCAGATGATGGGCACGGGCTGGACGTGGGAGTGGTGGAACGACCGCATCCTCCGCATCAATCCGCCCGGAGCCCCCGACGCGGTCAACATGATGCCGGTGCGCGGCGCCTCGGTGGTCGCGTACGAAAAGCAGCTCATGGCCTCGCGCGGCATCAAGGCCGAGGTCGTGATGCAGATCCGCGCGCTGGACTGGTCGACCGCCGCGATGTCGGACTTCCGCTGCGGCCTGTGGACGTCGGCGCTGGACCGCGTCAAAGCCGACCCGCCCGAGATCACGGCCGAGACCCGCAACATGCACCTGTTCGACGGGTTGCTGGCCGAGATCCTGACGATCGTGCCGGCCGACCACGGCCTGTCGGGCGACCTGCCGGCCGAGATCGCCATCCCGGTCTCGGACCAGACCGTCATCTCCCTGTCGCGTGCCGATACGCAGTCGCTGCAGACGTTGGCCGAGGCACTCGCCGCCGGCGACGACCTGAGCATGACGCCGTGCGGCGACGTGGGGCAGGGCGTGTGCCAGGTGACCTTCGACAGCTTCGGGGCGCTCATCGAGGCGCGGTTCAAGGCCATCGAGGCCGGCGGTCGCGACTTCCTCAACGCCGAGCGCAACGTTCGGGCCTGCCTGGTCCAGAAGAACTTTCCCAATCAGCCGTTCATCCCCGACGTCGACTGTGCGGCGGCGCCCGACGACACCGACCCGGGTGCGGGTGACGATGGGGCGGCGACGGACGATGGCGGCATGACCGACGACGGCACGACCTCGGGGCCCGCCGACGGAGGCTCCAGCGGCGGCGCCGACGTGGGCACGTGCTGCACGGCCAACGAGGCCGATGCCGGCTGCAGCGAGGCGACGATCGAGTCGTGCGTGTGCGAGCAGGACAACTTCTGCTGCAGCGACGCGTGGGACGCCACGTGTGTCGACAACGTCGACGCGTTCGGCTGCGGCGCCTGCTGATCGGACCATTGGCGCCCTCGCACCGGGGGCGCGTTCTTTGCGCGAACGGCCGTCGACCCTCGGCGGCCGTCGCAATTCACGGTATCGTTGGTCCCGGCGGGGAGAAGGGGAGCGGATGCGATCGCCCACCTCCCCCGCGTCGGACCTCGGCTTTTCGGGAGTATTTGCGGCGTGAAACTCTGGCTTCGAACTTTGACTTTTGCGGTGGCGGGCCTCGGCCTTGCCGGCTGCCCCTCCGGTGACGACGGTGGCGGCGCGGCGACGCTGGGCTCCACCGGTGGCGACGGCGACAGTGACACCAACGACGACGTGGATCCCGACGACTCGGGCGGTCCCGGCGATGGTGCCTGCATTCTCAACAACTGCTCCGAGGACGCCCACTGCGAGGGCTGCTCGGACGGGCGCAACACGTGCTTCACGGCGGAGAACCGCTGCGTGCAGTGTGCCCCCGGCGGCGACGGATCCGAGTGCGCGGACGGCGAGGTGTGCACGGACTTCGGCAACTGCGTGCCCGAGGGGCTCGAGTGCCCGACCGACGGCGACGGCAACCCGACGGTGCAGTGCGGCGGCGATGCCGATTGCGCCGCGTGCGACCCGCTACACCAAGTGTGCGCCGATGGATCCTGCGTCGCGTGCACCGAGGACAACACCTCGGCGTGTCAGACGACCGACCAGTGCGTGCTCAACGAGTGCGTCTCGCAGTGCCCGGAGTCGTGCACCTCGGACTCCGAGTGCGCCAACTGTGGCACCGCCGCGGCCCCGGCCAATGCCTGCCACCAGCACCACTGTGCGCAGTGCTCGGAGACCTCTCCGTGCCCCTCGGGCGAGCAGTGCACCGACCAGGGCACCTGCGTGCCGATCTGCGGCATCCCGGGCCAGTCGGTGGGCGTGTGTGAAGAAGACTCGGACTGTGCCGGCTGCGCGGGCGACAACACCTCCTGCAACACGCCGATCAACGGCGGCCACGGCGTGTGTGGTCCGTCCGCGGCGGGCTGCTCCGACCTCGGTCAGGGCGTCGTCGTCCTGCCGGCGCCGTTCGACCAGGTGACCAACCTGTGCTCCAACGACGGCGACTGTGCCGGAATCGGCATCATGTACAACGTCGGCGAGCTCCTGCGGGACCTGACGGGGATCAACGAGATCGACGATGCGATCGTCAACTACCCGATGGCCGCGTGCGCCGACGTCACGATCGGGGCCGGCGGGGTCTCGATCAGCTGTGGGGTCTGCGTCCCCTGCAAGCAGGACGACGACTGCATGGACATCGACATCGACATGGTCGCCGACGACCTGTTCGGTCCGCTCGGCGGCATCGCCACGGCGATCCTCCTCGACCAGCTGTTCGGCGACAGCGACCACCTGATCCACATGTTCTGCCAGCCGGTCGCCGGGGACTACGGCGTGTGCGTGCCGTGTCCGACGCTGCTCAACGACTGCGCCAGCGGTGGCGGCGGTGGGGGCTCGGGGATGTGCAACCACGACGTGTGCACGGCCGGCGACGCGCTCGACCCGATGTGCGGCAGCTGTGCCGCCACGATCTGTGCCCAGGACGCGTTCTGCTGCAACAACGAGTGGGACGACATCTGCGTCGGCCAGGCCGAGGACGAATGCGGCTGCGGGGGTGGCAACGCGTGCCACGACCAGTGCGACACCGGGCCGGCCCTCGACCCCAGCTGCAACGCGTGTGTCACCAACATCTGCAACCAGGACCCGTTCTGCTGCAACAACACGTGGGACGACATCTGCGTCGGCCTGGTGGACACGGTCTGCAACGGCCAGTGCACCGGCGGCGGCTGTGCCCATAGCGAGTGCCAGACCGGCGGCGCCCTCGAGGCGTCGTGCTCGACCTGCGCCGGGGACGTCTGCGCGATGGACGACTTCTGCTGCAACAACGAGTGGGACTCGATCTGCGTCGGCATCGCCGAGCGGGTGTGCCCGGCGTGCTCGGGCGGAGCGGCCTGCGCCCACGACGAGTGCGTCGTCGGTGGACCGCTGACGGCCGGCTGCTCGGGCTGCGCGACCGCGATCTGCAACGCGGACGCGTTCTGCTGCGACACGCAGTGGGACCAGCAGTGCGTCGACGAGGCCGCCGCCAGCGGCTCGTGCAGCTGCTAGCGGGTCAACGACCCCGCGACCAAAAAGACGCTCGCCCCGTCGGCTTCGGCCGCCGGGGCGTCGTCGTATTCGGCGCTCGGCGAGGAGGCGCCGGGTCAGTCGGTCGTGCCGGCGAAGACGACCCGGGCCGGGCCCTCCATCCGGATGCCGGCGCTCGCGTCGGTCGGCACCGTGATCTGCAGCGGCCCGCCGGGCAAGCGCACGGTCGTGGGGGCGTCGAAGGCGATGAGGCCGGCGTGGGCGGCCGCGTAGGCCGTCGCGCACGCCCCGGTCCCGCATGCGTCGGTGATCCCGCAGCCGCGCTCCCAGACCCACAGGCGCAGGCCGTCGTCGGTGACGGCGCAGAACTCGACGTTCGTGCCGTCCGGGAACGCCGGCGCCCGCTCCACGGCGGGGCCCACGGCGCGGGCGAGCCCCTCCGGATCCTCGTCGGCCTCGGTGAACACGATCGCGTGGGGATTGCCCATCGACACCCGCGAGAACGGACGCGCGAACGCGTCGACCCTGGCCGGGCCGTCGTCGCGCCCCGGGCCCATGTCGACGACGACGTCGCCCTCGAGGCCGGGTCCGACCGGCCGCTCCCGTGGCGGGCCGACCCGCACGAGGCAGTGGCGCGGGCCGGCGTCGGTGTCGATGGTGACCTCGTCCCGTCCGAGATCGGCGGCGACGACGAGCGCGACCGTCCGCAGGCCGTTGCCGCACATCTCCGGTCGAGATCCGTCGTGGTTGATCACGATCATCGTGGCCGAAGCGCCGGGACTGCGCGGCGGGCCGACCCAGAGCACCCCGTCACCCCCCACACCGCGTCGGCGGTCACACAGCTGCGGGGCGCGCTCGGCGACGACCTCGAAGGGGACCGGGACCGTCTGGCGCGCATCGACGAGCAGGAAGTCGTTGCCGAGGCCCTCGACCTTGAGAAACGCGATCGCCACGCAGCGGCAGCCTGGCACGGCCCTCGACGGGCCGCCACCGGGGCTCGCTCGGCCTGCGCTTCGGGTTAGGGCGTCGCCGACTCAGATGTACGAGGCGCCGCTGTCGTCGTGCAGACGCGGCACCATCACATCCTCGCCGTCGGGCTTGGCGCCCTTGGGGCTCGGAATCCTGGCCCGCATGTCGCCGAGATTGTGCTTTTCGAGCTTCCGGCGGAGGGCATGACGCGTGATGCCGAGCAGCTCGGCGGCCCGCACGACGCGTCCTCCGGTCAGCCGCAGCACGGTCTCCAGCACGCGCAGCTCGATCTCGCGAAGCGATGCCCCCGGGAACCGAATCGCCAGCTCGCCCTCTTCCTCGGCGACCGTGGCGGTCTCGTCCGGCAGCATCGGGAAGGCATCGGCGGTGATCCAGTCGCCGGTCGCCCGCAGCGTCGCCACTTCGAGCACGGCCCGCAGCTCGCGGACGTTGCCGGGGAAGTCGTAGGCTTCCAGCCGCGCCAGCGCGCCGGGGCTCAGGCCTCGCGACGGGCGCTCGAGTCGGACCGCCGCGTCGCGCAGCAGGTCCTGGGCGATGTCGCCGATGTCGACCGGTCGCATCCGCAGCGGCAGGATCTCGAGCCGGGCCCCGCGAGTGGTCCCGATGAGCTCGCTGTGGTCGAGCGAGTGTTGCTGCAGGATCTCGGGCGCGACGCGGCTGAGCAGGATGATCCGCCGCCCGGCCACCTCGCCGACGGCGGCGCGGATCGTCCGGATGCTCTGCAGGCCCGCGCGCTCGAGGTGCCGGATGACGATGGTGCCGGCCTCCGCGGGCAGCGGCGGTAGCGCGGTCGACGCGTCGATCTCGTAGAGAGGACCGTGCATCGCGTGGCGGTGCAGCCAATGGGCGACGCGGCGCTTGCCGGCCCCCGCTTCGCCCCACACCAGGATCAGCGGGCTGGCCGCCCGGGCAAGCTCGCGAACGCGCATGCGGACGCGCTCGATCGCCGCAGAACCGCCGTGGATCCCCCCTTGGCGCGGCGCGCCGGCGACCGAGGGCAGTCCCCGGATGCAGGTGACCACGGCGGGCAGATCGTCGACAGCGGGCAGCTCGGCGGACATCGAAGGCCTCTCCTCCGGTCCTATGGAGAAGGGCCCCCGCAGCCGCAAGGGTCTGCGCGCGAAAAAGATTCCCGTCAGCCGGCGTCGTCGGCCGGGGCCGGCTCCGGCTCCGGGGCGGGGGCCGGGGCAGGCGCGGCCGGCTCGTCGGTCTCGGGCTCGGGCGCGGGCGCGGGCGCCGGCTTGGGCGCGGGCTTGGGCGGCTTGGGCGCCTTGGGCTTGGCCGGCGCTTCCACCACGGGCTCGGGCTCGGGCTCGGGCTCCGGCGCGTCCTCGACGTCGGCCGGCGCGTCGGCATCGGCATCGGCATCGGCAGCGGCCGGCTCCTCGTCGGTCGCCGCGTCGGCCTCGGCACCCACGTCACCGCCGCTGTCGGCCGCGTCGTCGTCGGCCAGTCCGGCCGCGTCGTCGAGCGACGCCTCGGGGTCTTCGTCGGTGGGCGTGTCGGTCGCGGGCACGACCGCGCTGGGCGTGGCTGCGGCCGCGCTCGGATCGGGCGCCGGACCATCGGGCAACGGCAGGGGATTGGGCCCGACGCGCTCGTAGTCGACGTCGCCTTCGTCCTCGGCGTACATGTCCGCAGCGTTGATCTTGTCGCTCTCGGACTTGAGCCGGTCCGAGCCGGTGTGGGCGCTGGCGTAGGCCAGGTACACCGCGCAGATCATGAAGCCGATCGCGAGGCCCTGCGTCAGCTTGGCCAGGAAGTCGGCACCACCGCCGCCGCCGAACACGCTCTGGGACGCGCCGCCGCCGAGCGCGGTGCCGAGTCCACCACCGCGGCCCGCCTGCAAGAGGACCACGAGGATGAGCACCACGCAGATGAAGACGTAGACGATCTCGACGAACAGGGTCATGGGCTCGGTCAGGCGGTTGCGGCCGCGGCGCGCACGATAGCGAGAAACGACTGGGGATCAAGGGAGGCACCACCGACGAGGAATCCGTCGATGTCGCCGGCGGCGATCAGCTCGGCCGCGTTGTCGGGCTTGACGCTACCACCGTACAGAATCGATCTGTCACGACCGGCCCCACCGAAGCGTTCGGCCAGCCATCCGCGGATCGTCGCGTGCATCTGCGAGGCCTGTGTTGGCGTGGCGGTCTTGCCCGTGCCGATCGCCCACACGGGCTCGTACGCGATGACGAGGGAGGGGCCGACGACGCTCGAATCCACTCGAGCAAATGCGGCCGAAAGCTGCGAAATGACGGTGCTTTCGTGGTCTCCTGCCTCTCGCGCCTCGAGGCGCTCACCCACGCACAACACGGCGCTGAGCCCCGACGCGAGGGCATGCGAGAGCTTCGCGGCGACGAGCGCGTCGGTGTCGCCGAACATCGCGCGACGCTCGGAATGACCGACGATCACCGCGCGCACGCCGGCCTCACGCAGCATCGCCGGACCGACTTCGCCGGTGAACGCGCCGCCGTCTTGGGCAGCGCAGTCCTGCGCGAGCAACCACACGTCCGTCGCCGGCGCGCAGTGCGGCGCCGCCGCGTCGAGGGCGAGGAACGTGGGGGCGATGCCGACCCGGACGTCTGCCCCGCCGACCGCCTGCGCCGCGCCCGCGGCGATGGCTTGCGCGCAAGACGCGGCCGCCTCACGCAGGTGGTGTTGCTTCCAGTTGCCGAGAATCCAGCGGGTCGGGGCCATGCAGATCACTCCTCGCCCATGGGCGGGGCGGGCTTGGGGGCCAGCGCCGCGACGCCGGGCAGCGTGATGCCTTCGAGAAACTCCAGCGACGCGCCGCCGCCGGTCGAGACGTGGTCGATGCGATCGGCGAGCCCGGACTGCGCGACCGCGGCGACCGAGTCGCCACCGCCCACGACGCAAAAGCCGGGGCAGTCCGCGACCGCCTTGGCCAGGTCGAGCGTGCCGGCCGCGAAGGCGGGGTTTTCGAACAGACCCATCGGGCCGTTCCAGACCAGCATCGCCGCCTTCGCGATCGCTTCCGTGCAACGTCGCGTCGTCCCGGGACCGATGTCCAGTGCCATCTCGTCGGGGCCGAGGCCGCCGCCGGCGAGGCTGTGCACGCGGCCTTGCGTGGCCTCGAGCGAGGTCGCGACGCGAAGGTCCGACGGCAGGATCACGCGCACGTCACGGGCGGCCGCCGACGCCAGCACGCGCTTGCAGTCGGCGACCCGGTCGGACTCCATCAGGGACTTGCCGAGGTCGACTCCCTCGGCGGCCAGGAAGGTGTTGGCCATCGCGCCGCCGATGATCAGCGCGTCACCGGGCGAGAGCCGCTCCACGAGCGAGACGAGCACGCCGAGCTTGTCGGAGACCTTCGCACCGCCCACGATTGCCACGAACGGTCGCTCCGGCGCGTCCAGCAGCCGCGCCAGCGAGCGCAGCTCCTTCTCCATCAGCCGTCCGGCCGCGGATTCGGCCACCAGGGCCGGAATTCCGACCACCGACGCATGGGCGCGGTGGCTGGCTCCGAAGGCATCGTTGACGTACGCGTCGCACAGCGAGGCGAGGGCGGCGGCGAAGGTCGGGTCGTTGGCTTCCTCGCCCGCCTCGAAGCGCAGGTTCTCGAGCAGGATCACGTCGCCGGCCCGGGCGTCGGCGACGAGCTTCTTCGCAGCGTCGCCGACGACCTCGTCGGGGAGCTTGATCTCGACGTCGAGCAGCTCCGACAAGCGCTCGCCCACGGGTTGCATCGACAGCTTGTCGACCACCTTGCCCTTGGGCCGGCCGAGGTGGCTGGCGACGACGAGCTTGGCTCCGGCCGCACGCAGCTCTTCGAGCGTCGGGATTGCGGCCACGATCCGCGTGTCGTCGCGGACGGTGCGGTCGTCGTTGAGGGGGACGTTGAAGTCGACGCGCACGAAGACGCGACGGTTGTCGACGTCGAGCTGGTCGAGGGTGCGAAAGTTCGCCGCCATCGGGCGCATCCATAGCGACCCGCTTCGATGCCGTAAAGCGACGTCTTCGCCCTTAAATGCCGAGCCCCCCGTCGTCGCGGGGGGCATGGGGGACGCGTGAGGTCGGCGCGGTCGCGCCGTCGGTCACTCGGCCGCGAGGCGGCGCTGCATCCCGTCGGACACGAGCTGGATGAGCTCGGACGACAGGCTGATGATCTGATCCTCGGTGAAACCCTGCTCCTGCATCTGCCGGAACAGAGATCTCGCAAGGATGCTCACTCCTCGGGCGTCGGTGGAGGGTTTGGATTCCGAAGGGGTCGCTTGAACGTGCATGGGGTGCTCGGTCTCCACGCGAAATGGTGTGCAACCATCGGGCCACCAGCGACGACAACCCCGGGCGAGCGGCGAAAGTCGCTTGAGGTTTGGTGCTTGCGGGCGTGGAACAGGGCGCGGAGGATGCGCGCGTGTGCAGGGGTGTGCGCACATTGGTGCGCAGGGCGTTTCGCCCTAGAGGGTGCTGTGCTGCACACTGCACGCCGAGGTCCGTGCCGCCCCTCACGTCGACGCCCCCCGAGCCGTGCCGCGTTGCGGCGCCTGCGACCACCCCTGTTAGACTCGCGCGCCGCGTGCGGACGACCATGACCACGACCCTGAGCCGCTCGGCGCTGGTGCTCCTCGTGCTGGCCACGGGCTGCCGAGGGTGGCAGGGGAACACGTACTACGCGCACCGGCTGCCGAAGAAGCGCGCCGACAAGGAGGCCACCTACAGCTTCGGCGACCCCGGGGCGGGTTGGCGGCCCCTGCGCAAAGTCGAGGACGTGCAGGTCGCGTGGGTGCACGACCAACTCAACGCCGCCATCGAGCTGCACGTGCAGTGCGACGGGCAAGGCGACAGCTCGCTGGACGAGTACACCGATCACCTGCGCATCGACTGGACCCACTGGGACATCAAGGCCGAGACCGACGAGACGTTCCTGGGCCGCGCCGCGCTGCGAACGGTGGTGCAGGCCCGTCTGGACGGCGTGCCGATGATGCTCGAGATCCTCGTCGCGAAGAAGGACGGGTGCCTGTTCGACTTGCACTACACCGCGCGTCCCGAAAGCTATGAGGCGGGGCGGGGGGCGTTCGTGGCGGTCACCAACGGCTTCGTGTTTCCGGTGAAGGGATGAAAGGCTCGCTCGAGCGGCTCGGCACGATCGTGCTGACCGGCCTGGATTGGGTCGGCGGCATGACGCGGCTGTTCATCCACATGGTCAAGGTCGGCCCCCGTCGCCCGGTGGGGATCGACGACATCGCGCGGCAGATGGTCCAGCAGGGGATCCGCTCGTTGCCGATCACCACGTTCATCTCGCTGTTCATCGGGATGATCTTGGCCTGGCAGTTCGGCTGGGCGCTCAAGGATTTCGGCGCCGTGATGGCGCTCGGCGACGCCAGCTCGCTCGCGCTCGTCAACGAGCTCGTGCCGACGATGCTCGCGCTGACCGTCGGCGCGAAGATGGCGGCGGGCATGGCCGCCGAGCTCGGCTCGATGAAGGTCACCGAGCAGATCGACGCCGTGGCCGCGCTCGGGGCCGACCCGGTCAAGAAGCTGGTGTGGCCCCGCGTGTGCGCGGCGACGGTGTCGATGCCGCTGTTGGCGATGTGGGGCAACATCCTCGCGCTGCTGGGCGCCATGCTGATCGGCGAGTGGATCTACGGCGTGCCCGCGGGCTACTTCTACGAAAAGTACATCGAAGAGCTCGCCCCGCTCGACTACATCTCGAGCATCGCCAAGGCGACGACCTTCGGCTTCGAGGTCGGCCTCATCGGCTGCTACCAGGGCTTCAACACCAAGTACGGCACCGAGGCGGTCGGCGTGTCGACGACCGAGACGGTCGTGGCGACCTCGATCTGCATCATCATCGCGGACTTTTACCTGACGATGGTGTTCTTCTGATGGCGGATACCGTCGTTGCTCCGCCCCCGCCCGAGCCTATCCTCGAGCTACGCGACGTCAGCAAGTCGTTCGGCAGCCACGTCGTCTACGACCACATGGATCTGACGATCTACCGGGGGGAGACGATCACGATCATCGGCGGTTCGGGCGGCGGCAAGAGCGTGTGCTTGAAGATGATGATCGGCCTGCTCAAGCCGGACGGCGGCCAGGTGCTGTACCGCGGCAGCAACGTGGCGGACCTCGACGCCGCGGGGCTGGTCAAGGTGCGTCGTCACGTGGCGTACCTGTTTCAGGGCGGCGCGCTGTTCGACTCGATGACCGTCCTCGCCAACATCGCCTATCCGCTACGCGAGCACACCGAGCTCGGCGACGCGGAGATGGAGGAGCGTGCCGCACAGTGTCTGGACATGGTGGGCATGCCGCGTGCCGTCTTGCGCCAGATGCCGGCCAGCCTGTCGGGTGGCATGAAGAAGCGCGTGGCGCTCGCGCGCTCGATCGCGATCGAGCCGGAGGTTATCCTCTACGACGAGCCGACCACCGGTTTGGACCCCAAGAACATCACCCGCATCGGGGATCTCATCGCCAAGCTCCAAAAGGAGCTCGGGGTGACCTCGATCGTGGTCACCCACGACATGCCGATGGCGCACAAAGTCTCGGACCGCATCGCGCTTCTGTACGACAAGCGCTTCCCGTACGTGGGAACGGCCGACGAGATGTGGCGCAGCCCGCACCAGCAGGTGCGCGATTTCATCCACGGCAAGATCGACGACGAGGGGGTGCTCGCCCATGGCGCAGCGTAAGTCGGACGCGCGCACGCGACTCATCGTCGGGTCGTTCGTGGTGGTCCTGGGGATCGCCGGCTTCGTCTCGCTGTTCATCATCGGGCAGATCGAGGGGGCCTGGGAGTCCAAGACCACGATTTCGACCGACTTCAAGACGATCACCGGCCTGCGCAAGGGCTCGCCGGTGCAGCTGGCCGGCGTCGAGATCGGCACCGTCAGCGCGATCGAGTTCGCCAACGTCGAGTACCAGTGCTTCGCCGACACCGAAGACCGCGGTCGCTACGGCGAGGGCCGGACCGACTACTGCGACGCGTTCTTGTTCTGCGCGCCCAACAACAAGTGCGCCGACCTCGAAGACTACGCGTCCAAGGGCCAGCACGCCGGCTGTGCGTCCGACACCGACTGCGGGGGCGACGAGGTGTGCGTGACCAAGGACTTTCGCCGGCGTGCGCGCCGAGTCGCCTGGATCGGACCCGACGGCGTGTGCGCTCGGTATCGCACGCAGCACCACCGCGTGCGGGTGCAGATGACGATCTTCGAGGACAAGCTCGACCTCATCCGCACCGACTCGCGAGCGACGGTGGCCTCCAACGGCGTGCTCGGCGACCAGCTCGTCAACATCACCCCGGGCATCCGCGAAAACCTCGGCGACGACCGTCGCATCCAGTCCACGCCGTCGCTGTACGAGGACCTCGATCTGTTCCGAGACCGCTTCGACGGGCTGACCGACAAGGTCGACAAGAGCCTCGCGGGCATCTCGGCGCTGTTTTCCGAGCTCAACGACGAGCGAACGATTTCGTCCGTCAAGGGCACGCTCGAAAACGTCGAGGAGATCACGCGGCAGATGGCGGCCGGGGAGGGGCTCGTCGGCGGGCTCCTTTCCGACCCCGAGATGAAGGAGGACTTTTCGATCGCGCTGCGCTCGGTCAAGAGCACCGCCGGCGGGGTCGATACCTTCGTCAAGAAGGCCAACACGACGCTGGGCAAGTTCGACAAGAACTTCCAGCCGCTCATCGACGACGCGCGGGCGACCACCAAGGAGATCCGCGCGACCGTCGAGGACCTCAAGGACCCCAACAACAAGTCACTGGCGGCCAAGCTGCTGTACGACGAAGAGGGGAAGATGGTCGAGGACGTCGAGAAGATCCTCGCGGATGCCCGGGATGCGACCAAGGACCTCAAGTCGGTGGCGGCCAAGATCGACCGGGGCGAAGGCACGATCGGCAAGCTCGTCAACGAGGCGAAGGTCCACGACGATCTGGTCAAGATCCTGCGCAACATCGAGCGCAACGACACGCTCAAGCGAGTCGTGCGACGCGTGATCGCCGACGACGACACGGCGCAGGCGGTGGTCGACGACGACGACGACGACGATCGCCCACGGACCCCGCCTGCCGAAGAAGGTCCCGCGGTCGCCGACACCGACGCCAAGTAGGTCGGACCCCCGCGCGACTCCGCGCCGTCGCGCGACGTGCCGATATCTGTATCCTCGCGTGCACGCCGCCGGTAGAATCGATCGCAGATGCGCTGCGGTCTGGTGGGCTCGGCATTCCTCGTCACCCTCGCCTGCGACGCGTCGTCGCCGAAAGGAGCCACGGCCACCCCGCCCGATGGGTCGTCGGCCGGCGGTGGGGTCGAGGCGCCGCAGGCGGTCGGTCCCACCAGCGAGCCCACGATCGCCAACCTCGAAGCGATCGTGGCCAGCGGACGCTGCGTGCAGCTGGACCGGATGCCGTTGGTGCTCGCGGGGCTCGACGACGCCGATTTTCGCCTGCAGCTGGGCACCGTCGCGTCCGAGGGCAATCGCAGCCCGGCCGAGGCGCTCACCGAGTGGCTCGTGTTGGCGCACCAGTACCAGGAGATCTGCGACCTGCACGGCGACGAGACCAGCGACGCCCGCTCGTACGTGACCGAGTCGGTGCCGCTGGCGGAAAAGACCGTCGACGGCGCGCTGTCGCAAGGGCGCTGTGGGTTCCTCATGTCGGTCGACCAGCTGCAGGTGTGGCCCTACGAGGTCCGCATGGGTCGAGAGGTGCTCGGCCGACAGTTCGAGGACGCCGAGATCACGCGGCGGCTGTGGCTGGACGTGCTCGGTGAGTTCGGCCAAAAGTGCGGCGAGACGCTCGACCGTCGCGGTCGCGTGCGGCTCGACGCCCAGAAGGAGCGGCTGGGGCGGATCGTCGGACTCGACGACCCCAACCTCATCGACCTGCGCTCGAAGATGCTCGAGGCGCTCGAGGCCGGTGAGCAGGAGAAAGTGCTCGCGTACGCGAAGGCCGTCAGCGATCGCGAGAAGGCGTTGGACTCGCGTCGCGCAGCCGCCTACGACGCCAAGCTCGCCGAGATCGAAAAGAGGGTCGCCGACCAGGACGCCCAGCTCGCCCAGACGCAGGCCGGCGCGGTCGCGGCGAGCCAGCAAGCGGCGGACGCCTCGGCCAACGTCGCGCAGACCGCCCAGAACGTGGAAACCGCGGCCCAGGCGACGAAAGCCGCCGTGGGTGTGATCAGGACGCTCTTTTAGCGGCGCGCCGATGATCATCGTCAGCGGTTCCAAACGATCCGGCACCTCGCTGTGGATGCAGGCGCTGCGCGCCGGCGGCTTCGACGTGCTCGGCGATCCGTTTCCCGCCAACTGGCGCGACACGATCGAGGCCGCCAACCCGCACGGCTTCTTCGAGTCCAAGCTGACCGCCGGCGTCTACTTTCGGACCAACCCGAGTCCGGTCACCGGCCAGTATCTGTCGCCGGAGGCGTCGCAGGCGTTGGCGGTGAAGGTCTTCGCGCCCGGTCTGGTGCGCACCGACATCGCCTTCCTCGATCGCGTCGTCGTCACGTGTCGGCCGTGGCAGGAGTACACGGCTTCGATCGCGAAGATGCGTGCGATGTCGGCGGGCGCCGACGAGCTCGACATCGCACGACGCGGACCCGATCCGCTGCATCCGGCGCTGGAGTGGTGGATCGATCAGTTCCTGTGGATCCGCGACGCCGCCGCCCGTCGCTATCCGGTCAACGCCACGTCCTACGCCGCGCTGCTCGCCGACCCCGAGGGAACGTTCGCGCGCGTGTTCGCGTGGATCGGCCACGGTGACCCCGTCGCGGCGGCGGCGGTGGTCGATCACGGCCTGTACCGCAACCGTCGCCGCGAGGTGGCCATCGAGCCACCGGACGTCCCCGACGGCGTGCTCGACACGTTCGACGAGCTGTACGCCCACCTGCACGCGGGCACGACGTTGTCGGAGGCGTTCGTTCGGCGCCTCAACGAGACGCACGACCGCCTCGCCCCATCGTTCGCCCGACACCGCGCCGAGTTTCGTCGCTCGGCCGCCGCCAACATCCTCGCTGGACCACCCACCACCGGAGCCGCCCCATGATCGACCTGCGCACGACACCACTGCCGCCGCGATTGGACCTCCCCGATGCCGGCGCCTTCGCGCTCGGCGTGGGACCGCACGTCGAGGAGGACGAGCGGATGGAAGCGCTCGAGACCGGGGGCGGTCAGGGCTGGGGCCTCGAGCCGGATCCCCAGACGGGTCCGGACGTGTGGCGGCTGTGTCGAACGCCGCCGCGCGTCGCGTCGGGCTGGGTGTTCATCGCCAACGAGGGCGGGCCGATCGTCGTCGGCGACGACGAGACTCAGGTGGATCTTTGGGCGTGGTCGCTGTCGTCGGCGCTGGGACGCGGGCATCTCGTCGCGTTCGAGCACACGATCGACGAGGGGGGCACCGGACGGCGCGCGGCGGTCGTGGGGCTCGTCGCGGTGGTGATCATGGGGGCGGTGCCGCAGACGGCGATGGCCGCCGAGCCGACGGGGAGCTGGGACGAGCTGACGCAGGCCGTGGATGCGTCGGATCCGAGCGTGCCTCGCTACGGCACCAACGCGACGATGGCCACCGCGCCGGTCGTGGTGGGAGCACCGAGCGCCGCGGGCACGACCGGGCCCCGCGATGGAGGTCCCGCGGCACCGGGGACGCCGGCGGCGACCGGCGAGCCGTATCCGGCCGACTACGGCAAGGGCCGCGTCGTCGGTGGCGCGGTGCTCACCGGCGTGGGTGGTGCCGCCTTCATCGCCGGCGTGGGCATGGCGGCCTACTTCAAGTCGTCGGTGAAGTACTGGCTGCCCGTCATGGCGCCGGGGGCCGTGATGCTCGGCGTCGGGATCCCTCTGCTGGTCAACGGGCTGCAGCGCAAGAAGCTGCGGGGACAACCGCGCATGGCGGTCAGCAACCTGCGGATCCTGCCGCTGAAGACGCGGCGCTTTTCCGGCGCCGGCCTGACCTTCCGGTTCTAATCCGGACGCGATGCCGCGAGGGCGGCGGCGAAGTTGCCGACGCGGTCGATGACCTCGTCGGGATACTCCGCCGGCAGGGCGTGGCTGGCTTCGCGCAGCACGACCCACTCGGCGCCGGGGATGGCGAACGCGATCTCGCGCATCGTGGCGAGTGGGACGAACGTGTCGTGCGCCCCGGCGACGACCAGCGAAGGCACGCGCACCTGTGGCAGCAGGTCGTGGGCGGTGTGGCGCGCCGCTTCGCCGAGCATGTCGATGAACAGCTCCGGGTTCATCGCCGCCATCTGTTCGAGGTAGAAGCCGAAGGCCTCCACGTCGAGTCGCTCGGCGTTGAGCTGCGTCATCAGACCCAGGTCGATGATCCAGCGGCTGGGCACGAGCTTGCGCCACAGCCGGCCGGTCAGGTTTTGGGCGTGCTTGGCCGCCCCGCGCAGCAGCGGGAACAGCTGGCCGAACACGCCGGTGCCTTGGAACGTCTCGAGCACGCGGCCGGCCGGTCCGGCGAGCGAGACGAGGCCGTCCACGCGGGCGCGGTGGCGGCGGTAGACCTCGAGACAGACCTGAAAGCCCATCGAGAACCCCACCAGGGTCGTGCGCTCGATCTTCAGCGTGTCGAGCACGGCGGCCGCATCGTCGGCGAGGTCGGGCATCGAGATGCGCCAGGGCCTCGGCGGCTCCGGAGACTTTCCGTGGCCGCGGTAGTGCGGCAGCAGGACACGGTGACCACGGGCTGCGAGGGCGGGGGCGATGCGCCGGAACGCCCAGCCGCTGCAGCCGATGCCATCGAGGATCAGAATTGCCGGCGCCCCCGGATCACCGAGGGCGCTCACATAGATCGACGCCCCGTCGTCACGTTCGACGAACGTCTCGTAGCTCTCGGCCGGGGGCGTGGGGTCGGTGCTCATCTGGCTGCGTCACACGAACCGACATCGGTTCCGGGCGCTGGCACCGCCGCACGGCAACGTCGTCCACCCCACATGGAGGGGAGGCGACGGCGCCGACTACTCCCGCCTGCCGCGCTCGTCGTCCGGAGCGTCGTCGGCAATCTCGTTGACGCTCGGGTACTTCATGATTTCTTTGCGAGCGATCTTCCAGGCTTTTTGGACGATCCAGGAGAGAGAGCGGTCTTGGCGCGCTGCTTCCTCCTGAATTTCCTTCAGCATTTGTTCCGGGAAGTACAGGCTTTGCTTACGCTTATCCGAGCTGGCCATCAGCGACATTCTCCGGCCGAAAAGGCGATTGAGGCAGTCGCAGGGTAGGATGGGGTGCGAATCCAAGTCAACCGCACGCAGCGCATCCTAGGTAGGTTTTCGGAGAAAAACGCGGCTCCCGGGCCTACTTTCGGATCGCGTGGGGCGATCTTGCCGCCGGCGGGCCGCTTTCGTCACCATCGAGGTCAGTTTTGGATTTACCCGACCCTCGGAACGCTATAGCCTTCGCCGTCGCGCTCGAGCATGTCGCGCGCGTCCGGAGACTGGTATGGCCCTCAACCAGGCGCAGACTCAGAAGTTTCGCGAAATCCTGCACGAAAAGCGCAAGCGTCTCCTCGAGGAGGCCAAGCGCACGCTCGACAACGACATGGTCATCGAGGCCGACGAACGTATGGACGAGGTCGACCAAGCGTCGAGCGAGTACATGCAGGCGTTCTCGTTCCGGCTGCGGGGCCGTGAGCGGTTCCTGATGAGCAAGATCGAACACGCCCTGCGCAAGATCGAGGAAGGCGACTTCGGCATGTGCGAAGAGTGCGAAGAGCCGATCAGCCTCAAGCGCCTCGAGGCCCGGCCCGAAGCGCAGCTTTGCATCCAGTGCAAAGAGGCGCAGGAAAAAGAAGAAGCCGTCTACGCCGAGGACTGAGCCGGGACGACGTTCGCGCGTCCCGGGGGCCGAGGGCCGCTACTTGTGGCCCACCAGGGCGCGCAGGTGCTTGACCGCCGTCGGCGTCCCGATCATCACCAGGACCTGGCCCGGCTCCATCACGGTGTCCGGGCCCGGCACGTAGTCGATCTTCCCGTCGGCAGATCGCGTGGCGATGATGAGCACGCCGGTGCGCTGACGGATGTCGGCTTCGCGCAACGCCTTGCCGACGAGCTCGCCGCTGTCGCCCACGATGGCCTCCTCGATGCGGAGGTTGGCCTCGCGATCGCGCAGCATCTCGTCGAGGAAGCGCACCACCTGCGGGCGCACCATCTCCGAGGCCAG
The DNA here is from genome assembly GCA_937896535.1 of uncultured Pseudomonadota bacterium. GTDB lineage: Bacteria > Myxococcota_A > Polyangia > Nannocystales > Nannocystaceae > CALBMM01. The sequence continues at coordinate 19,889 of CALBMM010000152.1, read as the reverse complement.
ACGCATGCCGCCGATGAACGTGGGCGAGACGACGGCGTTGGCTCCCGCCCGCCGCAGCTTCTCGGCCGCCGACAGCGACACGGCCTTGGTCACGATCCGCAAGCGAGGGTTGGCCTGCCGCGCCGACACCACGACGAACATGTTGGTCTTGTCGTCGTCGAGGGTGGCGACGATCCCGGTCGCCCGCGACAGCCCGGCCGCTTCGAGCACCGCGTCGTCGGTCGCATCGCCGCAGACCGTCAGCATGCCCTGTTTTTCGAAGGGCTCGAGCACGTGCTCGTCACCGTCGATGAGGACGACCTGGTGTCCGACGGCCGAGAGCTCGTTGGCGACCTGGCTGCCCGTTCGCCCCACGCCGCACACGATGTAGTGGCCCGACAGCTCCTTCATCCGCTTCAGCCGGCGACGGTACCGCCGCACGTTCGCGAAGTCACTCTCGACGAAGAAGCTGGTGATCGACGACAGCACGTACAGGTTGGCCGAGATTCCGAACACCAACAGGCCCAGGGTCCACGTCCGGGCGCCGCTCACCGTGTCGAGGTCGAGCGTCTCGCTGTAGCCGACGGTCGTGATCGTGATCGCCGTCATGTACAGGCACTCTTGGAAGAGCCAGTACCCGGGCTGGTGCAGGTGCCCCAGGTACCAATAGCCGGTCGCGCCCAGCATCCAGATGAGGGCGAGCAAGGCCATCGCCAACACCATGCGGCGACGGGTCTGCCTCCAGACCTGCAAGGGCGTATCGGCGACGTCGACGGACAGGCCTCGGATGATAGCGGGCTTGCTGCCGGCTGCGCCTATGGCGGACACTGCCAGCCGCGATGTCCCCCGTCCTGATGCAGATCGGCGAGTGGCCGGTCCCGGCGTACGGCTTCTTCTTTGCGCTGTCGCTCATCGCGGCCTGGGTCGTCATCGTGCGCCTCGGCGTGCAGGACCGGCTGCCCGCCGACACGCTGGGCTTTGCCTATGTCCTGTCGGTCGTCACCGGCATCATCGCCGCCCGCGCGACGTGGGTACTGCAGCACCCGGATGCGCTGGCCCCCGCGTCGATCTGGGCGCTGCCGGCGGGAGACCTGGCGCCCTTTGCCGGCGTCGTCGTCGGCACGCTGGTCAGCGCCCTGTACCTGGCCAGTCGCAAGATTCCGCCGACCGTCGCGTGGGACGTGGCCGCACCCGCGCTGGCCGTGGCCACGATTCTCGAGCGCATCGGCGCCCTGATGGCCGGCACCGGAGCGGGGCAGTATGCGCCGAACCTGACGTGGGCGATCCGCTTCCCGATCGACTCGCCGGTGTTCCACCACCATCGCACCCAGCTCGAGGAGCTGCTGCCGCCCGGCGCGACGGAGTCGCTGCCGGTGCATCCGACGCAGCTGTACGCGATGGTGCTCGCGGCGATCGGGCTCGTGCTGTGCCTGCGCTGGCGAGCGCGACGCGAGTTCTCCGGCCAGGTCGCGCTGCAGTACGCGGTGTACGCCCTCGTGGCGCGGGTCTTCGTCGAGGAGTGGTTTCGGGCCGACGCGGCGCAGGCGGTCTTCGGGCCGCTGTCGGGTGGCCAGACGGCCGCCCTGGTCCTGATCGCCGCACTGGTGGCGATCTTGCGGGCGCGAAGGATGCGGGCGGCCGCGCGCGAGGACGGCCTGCGGCTATGGGAAGGCGGTCGCTGGAGTCCCGAGGGGATGCGGCCGGCCGCGCGCGGCTCCACGAGGGCAGCCGCAGTCGCCGACCGCGCGGCGGGGCAAGACGTCGCCGCGGCGTCGGGCAAGGCCAAGGGGTCGGCCAAGACCAAGGGGTCGGCCAAGACCAAGGGAACCGGTCCCGTCAAGAAGGGTCCCGGTCGCAAGGGCCGCAAGCGAAAGTGAGAGCCTTCGACGCCGATCGCTTGCCGGTCGTGCTGGTGCACGGCGCGTTGCGATCGCGTTGGGGACTGGTCCCGACCGCCGCGTGGCTGGCTCGCTACGGGATCGACGCGCGGCCGTTCGGCTATCCGACGCGGCACGGATCGATCCACGACCACGCCAAGCGGCTCGCGCGGTTTCTCGACGAGGCGGTCGGCGATGTGCGGCCACCCGTGCTCGGGTTCGTGACCCACAGCATGGGCGGCATCGTCGTGCGGGCGTATCTGGCCCGCTACGGCGACCGCCACGCCGCGGCCCAGCGGGTGGTCATGCTGTCGCCGCCCAACCGAGGGGCGATCTTGGCCGAGCGCAACCACGACGATCGACTGGCGCGGCTGGCCTACGGCGACGCGCTCGACGAGCTGCGGCCGCACGTGGTGACCGCGTTGCCGCCACCACCGGCGTCGGCATCGGTGCTCGTGCTCGCCGGGGGGCGCGGCGACGAGCGGGGCTACAACCCCAAGATCCCCGGCGACGACGACGGGGTGGTCGGCGTGGAGGAGATGGCGCTGCCCGGGACGTCGCCGCGGTTCGTCGGAGGCATCCACGCGCTGCTGCAGTGGCGACCGTCCGTGCTCGCGCGTGCGGCGCGATTCTTGACCAGCGGCGACGAGGATCCGTAGCGACGTCGATCGTCACGGAGACGGTCGGACGCAACGCGAGCGCGGTCGACCTCGCCACGGTCGATGCCGTCGTTGCGTCGACCTCGAGCGTCGGAGCGATTGTGCGCAGTGCGATATGTGGGCGTGTCGCGTGTGGTGGGAATGCGGCGCCGGACTGCTACGCTGCCATGGGGTCGAGGTTGGGGAGCGCCGATGACACGCTACGCACCGCGCTGGGGCGGCTGATCGGCCGGGTCATCGCGCGACGGTATCGGGTCGAAGGGCTGATCAGCGTCGGGGGCATGGGCGCGGTCTTTCGCGGCCGCAACCTCGAGCGCAACGTCGGGGTGGCGATCAAGGTGCTGCGCCCGGACCTGCACGACAACCGGGAGGCCATCGCTCGCTTCGATCGCGAGGCGGCCGTGGCGGCCAAGCTCGACCATCCCAACTGCCTGACCGTCACCGACATCGGCCGAATGCGGACGGGCACGCGCTGGATGACGATGCCGCTGCTGCACGGGCACGACCTGACGTACGAGCTCGTCCGCCCCGTGGCGCTGCATCGGGCGTTCGCCTTCACTCGGCAGCTGTTTCGCGCCCTCGAGCACGCGCACCACAAGGGGGTCGTGCACCGCGACGTCAAGCCGGACAACATCTTCGTGACCCGTGCGCCCGACGGCACCGAGCTGATCAAGCTGTGCGACTTCGGGATCGCCCGGTTGGTCGCCGAGCCCCACGGCGGACGCTTCGTCACGCGCATGGGGCTCGTGCTCGGCACGCCGGCGTACATGAGCCCCGAGCAGGTGCAGGGGGCCACGTCCGATCGTCGGGCCGACCTGTACTCGGCGGGGCACGTCTTCTACGAGCTGCTCGCCGGCTACACCGCGTTCGGCGACCACACCGATCCGGCGACGATGCTCAAGAATCAGGTGGCCGCGATCCCGCGCCCGCTGCCCGCATCGGTGCCGCCGATCCTCGCGGCGATCGTGCAGCAGCTGCTCAACAAGGACCGCGAGCGTCGCATGCAGTCCGCCCGCGAGGTGCTCGATGCCCTCGACGCGGCCGAGTCCATGGTGTGGCCGGGCGGAGAGCTGGAGCGGATGGTGCGCTCGCACGCGGTCGCGCAAAAGCCCATGCCGGCCGACGACCCGCAGCGTTGGCCGGCCGAGCGCAGCGATGCGCAAGCCTTCGACGACGCGTTGCGGGCCTTGCTGGCCGAGCCCTCGCCGCAGGTGGCGGACCTTCTCCACGAGGAGATCCGCCCGCGCAAGTCGATCACCCAGATGTCGGGGATCGACATGGACAACCTCGAGCTGGTCGACCTCGCACCGATCGACGGCGACTGAACGGCTCGGAGGCCGCGTTCACGTCGTGGGCCGCACGAAGTCGAACGCCAGCGTCAGTCGCAGCGTCAGGTCCCAGCCCGGCTCGTTGGCGAAGTACCGCAGCAGGCTCGTGTAGTCGCGATAGCGGGCGTTGGTGAGGTTGCGGCCGACCAGCGAGACCGACAAACGCTGACCCGAGAACGGAATCTCGATGCCGGTGCTCGCCTCGAGCTGGCCGTAGGCGGGTGGGGGATCGGCGAAGTCGGCCTGGGGATCGAATCGTCGTTGCCGATCGACGAACGTGCCGGCGATCCCGACGAAGCCGTGCTCGGAGATGCCGAGATCGGGCCACTGGTACGTGACGCCGAGTCGGTAGTGATCGGGGGGAATGAACACCAGCGGCGCACCACTGCCGGTCTGACGCGCGCGGACCCACGACGCACGCAGGTCGAACTGGACCGGCCACTTCGGCGGTTGGGTCGTCGCCGAAAGCTCCCCGCCGTAGAACAGTGCATCGACGGCCTCGGGCTCGAACAGAGGGAACGAGCCCTGCACGCCGCAGGTCAGCGGCGCGCACTCGGAGAAGTTCGGGTCCGCGGGGTCGTCGCTTTGGGGGAAGGCGCGAAAGTAGATGTAGTCGTCGATGAAGTTGGCGTAGGCGGCCCCCTCGGCAAACAACCACTCGTTGGCGAACGTGGCGGTCAGCGAGCCGCCCCATGTGCGCTCCAGGCCCAGGCGGCCGTTGCCGTTGGAGAACACCGGGAAGGCGGGGGCCGACCCCTTGATGAACTGCTCGTCGGTCGCGGGGGCCCGCGCGCCCGTCATCGCGTCGGTACGGATCGAGAAGCGCGGCGCGGCGGCGACCGGGCGCACGAGCACGCCCACCGAGCCGGATCCGGCGTGGAACGGCGTCGTGCACTCGCCGTCCCCGTCGCTGCCGACGCTGCGGCAGTCGTCGGGGAGCCGGTCCTGGGCGCGCAGCGGGGCGAACGCGCGGTCGTCGAGGGTCGAGACGCGTCGCGTGCCGTCGTAGCGCGCGCCGCCCTCGAGCTCGACACGCGGCCACACCAGCCGCTCCACCGCGAAGACGCCGCCGGCGTCCTGGACGTAGTCGGGCAAGAAGGCCGGGTCGGCGCCGTCGTAGGTGTTGCGCTGGTGCTGGTAGGAGACGCCGACGTCGCCCTCGAGCACCGCGACCGCCCCGGCGGCGACCTCGGCCTGCTCGAACACGACCTCGGCGCCGTGCGTGTGCAGATCGAACGACAGCTGGGGGCCGTCGATCGCCTCGCGCACGATCGCGTACTCGTCACGGCGGTTGTCTTGATAGCTGTAGGTCAGGACGAACTGCCCGGCCGACGCCACGCCGACGCGACCGCGTGCGAGCGCCAGATCGTGGGTGGTGCGCTGAAAGGCGCGCTCGATCCGATACTGCCGCGAGAACGCATCGGCGCCCACCGGACGATCCAACGACAGCCCCGCGGTGAACTCTTCGGGCGTCTCGTTGCGCAGGCCGGTGAACAGGCCGAGTCGGGCGTCGTGGTGGCGGTAGGTCACTTCGATGCCGTGGCCTCCGCGGCCGTAGCCCACGGTGGCGCCCGCGTTCCAGATCGCCGAGCCGGTGTTGTCCAACGCGTAGTCGGGCGTCATCGCGGCCGCGCCTCGCGTCGCGTTGGCTTCGGCGCGCCACGCCAGGCCGGGGGCGCGCGCGTGAGCACCTTGGACCCTGGTCGCCGTCGCGCCGCGCAGCGCGTTGCTGGACCCGATGAAGTGGGTCTCGCCGGACACGCCCGGGGTCGCGGGCAGCGGCGGCGGATCGACGAGCACCACCCCGCCGATCGCGTCGGCGCCGTAGCGTAGGCCGGCGGCGCCCTTGAGCACGGTCATGGAGTCGGCGGCGAATGGATCGATCTCGGGCGCATGGTCGATGCCCCACTTCTGGCTCTCGTGACGCACGCGGTCGTACAGGATCAGGTTGCGGCGCCCCACGTGGCCGCGAATGATCGGCTTGCCCATGCCGCCGGCCGGACTGCGCAGGACCGTCACGCCCGAGATCTGCGCGAGCGCGTCCGCGAGACCCTGGCCGCGCACCGCGTCGAGGGCCGCATCGTCGAGGGTGTTGGCCGTGTCGGTGTCGGCCGGCGCCGGCGCCGGGGCCACGACCACGACGTCGTCGAGCACGTCGACGTCGTGCGGGTGCATCGTCAGGTTCACCGGGGTCGAAGCGTCGACTGCGACGTCGATGCGCCGGGTGGCGGTCCGGTAGTCGGCGCGCTTGGCTCGTACGCGGTACGGCCCGGGGCACACCGCCTCGAACCTGTAGTTGCCTTCCTCGTCGCTCGTGGTCGTGGCCGGTGCGTCGCCGTCCTCGGAAGTGCCGGACAACGAGACCTTCGCCGAGGGCACGCGGTCGCCGGTCTGGGCGTCGGCGAGCTGGCCGTGGACGGTGGCGGTGCAGGGGGGCGCGGGGGCCAGTGCGAGGCCGACCACCGACAGCGCGAAGGCGACGAGCATCATGGACGGCCCATCGCTCGCAGCAGCAGCTGGGCGCGTTCGGCCTCGGACGACGACTGCAGCGCCCGGGCCAGGCGCGTGGCCTCGGCGTACTGCCCGAGGGCGTAGTGGGCGTAGGCGAGGTTGTAGCGGCGGCGTGCCGTGGCTTCGCCGGACGACAGCGCCTCGCCGGCGGCGATCGCCTGCGCGAGCTTGCCGGCCTCGAACAGGATGTCGAAGCGCTGCCCCGCGCGCTGGCTCGCGTCGCGGACGCGGGCGTTCATCCGCAGCGCCGCCGCCCAGTGGCCCGCCACGCGGTAGTGCTCGGCCGACGCGCGGGCCGTGTCCGCGCCCAGCCGCCACGCCCGGGCGAACGTGCGCGCGGCGGCCTCGTCCGATCCCTGGGCGGCGTACACGTACGCGAGCTCGGTCGCGACCGCCTCGTCGCGCGGGAAGCCGGCGGCCAACCACTGCGCGAACGTGTCGGCGCCCGCCTGGCCACGCACTTGCCGTAGCAAGGCGGCGGCGAGGTCGGCTCCGAGGTCCGCGGGCGTCAACGTGCTCGCCCAGGCGCGGGCGGTGACGAGGCGTTCGTGCCGGACGCACAGCACGATCAGCTGCACGCGGGTGGGCACGTCGTCGGGGTGGGCTCGCGCGGCGGCACGCAGGACCGCATACGCGGCCGCGGTATCGTCCTTGCCGTCGTGGGCCGCCGCCGCGAGCAGGGCGATCGATGGATCGGAGCTCGCCAGATCCGGATGCGTCAGCAGCGTCAGCACGTCGTCGTGGTCGCCGAGCACGAGGGCGGCATGGGCGGCGAGCAAGCGCAGCGGCGCGTGGTCGGGTGCGAGCTTCATCGCCTCGCCGAAGCGCTTTCGGGCGAGCGCCGCGTCGCCCTCGGCCAGCGCCAGTCGTCCCTGCAGGGTCGCGGCGACCAGCGGCGAGAGGGCTTCGGCCGAAAGCCGCCTGCGGGCCCGTGCGAGATCGCCGTCGGCGATCGCGGTCTCGATCGCCTTGGCGACGGCGAGCTCCTGCGTCGGCGTGCGGGACGGCCCGGTCACGGCCGTCGCGGGACCGGCGAGCGCCGCACCACCGAGCCCCCACAGGGTCGCCGCGAGCGCGGCCGAGAGCATCGCGCGGGCCATCACTGCAGCTCGAAGCGGATCGTCTGCTGGGTGGTGGAGGCCACGGGCGTGTCGCCCTTCTTGGCCGGAGTGAAGCGATAGCGCCGGGCCGTGCGGAGGGCCGCCGCATCGAACACGCCCTTGGGCTCGGACGAGACGACGACCGCATCGGTGACGCGGCCGGTCTCGTCGATCCGCAGCCGGACCGTGACCTCGCCTTCGATGCCCTTGCGCGCGGCGACGGGCGGGTAGGTCGGGGCTGGTCGCGACAGGGCCTTCGCCGAGGTCGTCGGCACGGCTTCGGTGGGCGCGGAGGGAAGGGCGGAGACGGGAAGGTCGCCGACCGAAGGCAGACCACCGGCGCCACCACCGAGGGCGACGCCGGAAAGGCCCGGTCCCGGCGCGGCCGCGGCCACGGCCGCAGGTGCGATGGGCGGCGGGGCGACGGGCTCGTTGGGGGGCGCAGCCTCGGCGGGCCGTGCCGCATCGGGGGCCGCGAGGGCGGGCGCGGTCTCGGTGGGCGGTGGCGGCGGCGCAGCGATCGCGATCGCGCGGTCACGCGACGTCGCCCGAGGAGCCGGCGCCGTCGGGGGCATGTGGTTGAGCTGGACGACCGCCCACAACGACGCGACGGTCAGCACCACGGAGGCCGACGCGGCCACGAGCCAGCGCAGCCCCACCCGGCCGACCGAGGTGGTCGGGTGCAGCGGCAGGCTGCTCACCGCGCGTGCTCCTGCTCCACGCCGAGCGCGACGTCCTTGGCGCCCGCCCGACGACACGCGTCGATCACCTCGACGAGCGAGTGAGCGTGGGTACCCCGGTCGGCGATGACGACGACGGCGGCGTCCGCATCCTCGCGTAGTCGATCGCGAACCTCCGCCTCCACGCGCCACGGTGACGTCGGCTGGGCGTCGACCGTGATCTCGCCGTGGGCGCTCACGGCCACGCGCACGACCGAGGGCGGCTGCTCGGTCGCGGTACTCGACTCGGGCCTGTCGATCGGAAGGCCGAGCTCGTGCACGAAGGTCGTCGTGACCACGAAGAAGATGAGCAGGATGAAGACGATGTCGATGAGCGGCGTGATGTTGAGCTCGGCGGGGTCACTGACGCCCTCCGAGAGCTGCCCGATGCGAAAGCCCGACTTCACTGCGGCACCTGCCGGGCTTGGACGAGCAGGCTGTGGGCCTGCGCGAGCTCGCGGGCGCGCCGATCCTCCATCCGCGACAGCAGCCGAGCGGCGGCCAGACCCGGCACGCCGATCACCAGGCCGAGCTGCGTGCTGATCAGCGCGATCGAGATGCCGCCGGCCACGGTCTGCTCGGTCGCGCGGCTGACGGCCACGCCGGGCATCGAGGCGAACGTGTCGATCATCCCGCTGACCGTCCCCAACAGCCCCAGCAGCGGCGCGACCGTCACGAAGCCCATCAGCAGCGCGCCGTAGTCGGTGATCGTCTCGCGCTCGAGCGCGACGATGCGCTCGAGATCGTGCTGGCACGCGCCCGGGCGCGCCAGAGCGCCGAGCGCCGAGGCGAGGTAACGGTCCACGGGACCCCGCGGTGGACGATCCGGGGCGGTGAGCGCGTGCAGGCGCGAGGCGACGGTGCCGGCGAAGCCGCGGCGCAGGCTCAGCCAGCGCAGCGTGGCCACGAACCACATCGCGAACGACACGACCACCAGCGGGACCGAGACCCAGCCTCCGGCCGACAGCAGCGCTTCGATCTCAGTGCGCATCGTGGCCCTTGACCCGTCGGTGCACGTGCGCGTGGTCGTGGTGCGGATCGTCGTGATCGTGGGCGTGATCCTGATCGTCGTCGTGATCGTGACCGTAGTGCCCGAGGTCGGTGCCGTGCAGGTACCACAGCACCGTCTGCTCGGCCGACGCGAGGATCCGCCGGGCCGCCCGCGACAAGAGCGCGTGACCCAAGAACGCCGGGATCGCGATCGCCAATCCGAACTGTGTGGTCAGCAACGCTTGCGAGATGCCCTCGGCCAGCTGCTGCGGCTCCGAGGTACCGGTGGTCGTCACGACCGAGAAGGTGTGGATCATGCCCGTGACCGTGCCGAGCAAGCCGAGCAGGGGGGCGACGCCGGCGGCCACGTTGACCAGCGACAGCCGTCGCAGCAGACGCTCGCGCATCACCATGAGCGCCTGGGTGGCGCGCTCCTCGGTGTCGCCGTGGGCCGGCGTCGTGCACGAGGGACAGCGGGCGGACGCGGCGACGACGAGCGGCTTGGCCAGCCATCCCTCCACGTGCAGCAGCGTGTTGACCCGACGTTCCCGCACCGCGTGCTCGAACCGGGCCTGCTCCCGCTTCCAGCGCGCCGTCGACCACAGCAGGCCGAGCGTGCGCTCGATCAGCACGAGCAAGGCGGCCACGCCGATCCACAACAGCACCCACATGATGGGGCCGCCGGCGTCCATCTGGGCGCGCCAACCCGTCGTCACGAACGCGTCGAGGGCGGGCGGCATGTCCGGGTCCTGCAGCACCATGCGGACGATCTGCGCGTCGCCGCGGACGGTGCGGCCGCCGACCATGCGATGGGCGGTCTGCAGGCCGTTGGCGGTGGTGATGAGCGGCGCCGGCGGATCGGTCATCCACACCGCGGCCACCTTGCCCACGCGCACCACCGGACCGTGGGTCAGCTTGCCGTCGTCGTCGAACAGCTCGGCGTCGGGGTGCAGGCGCAGCGAGCCTTCGGCCTCGATCTGCGCGAGCAGAGCGGCGACGACCTGCGGCAACGTCTCGGGTGGCGCGTCGGTGGCCAGACGTGCCTGCATCCGCGACAGCAGCTCGGTCAGGTCGTGGTCCTGGGCGCTGTGCGAGCGGGCCCGCTCGACGGCGGGCAGTCGCTGCGCCGCCCGGGCGTTGTCGACCCGCAGCCGCGTGACCTTCTTGGACAGGCCGTCGATCTCGTCGCGCAGCGTGCTCTTGGCCGTCTTGCCGCTGCTGCGTGCGGCCGCGAGGCTCTTGTCCAGCGAGCGCAGCTCGGCCCGTAGCGCCTCGGCCTCGGCGGTTTCGGCGGCCTCCCAATCGGCGGCGGGGGCCGGGGCTGCGGTCGCGCTCGTCGACGCGAGCAGCCAGCCGAGGAAGCCGACGACCACGAGTGCGAGCGTTCGCGTCCAGCCGGTGGCCATCATGGTGCGTCCCCTCGCGGCGCGGGCAGCTGCACCGGCAGCACCAGGTCGGCGGGGCCCAGTCCACGGTTGTCTTCGTGGGCTTCGAAGCGGGCCTCGATCGCGCGGACGAGCTCGGGGTCGTCGAGCACCGCCGTCGCGTAGCTTCCGTCGGGCGTCGGGTACATCCAGCCGTACGCGCCGTCTTGCGTGCGCAGGTACGCCAGGGCCATGCCCAGGCGCAGCACGTCGACGATCTGCAGCTGGCCCTGCAGCTCCATCCGATGCTGGGTCAGCGCCACCTCGCCGCCCATCGCCTCTTCCTCCTCGACGAAGCGCAGCAATCGCTCGCCGGCACGGGCGTAGTCCGGCGTCGCGGTCGCGAGGTCGCGCTCGATCCGGGCGAGGGTCTGCAGGCGCTCGGCCGCCGCGAAGGGCAGACCGCGGTGCACGTAGGCGCGGGCGGCCTCGATCGCACCCTTGGTCGGCTCGTGCCAGCGTGTGGCGCGTTCGTCGAGCGCCGCGGCCTGGTCGGCCGCCTCGTCGGCGAGCGCCTTCAGGGTGGCGGCCTGGGCTTGCTCGGCCCGCAGCTGGCGCTCCAGATCCGTCTTCTCGGCGCGCAGGGCCGCGAGCTCGTCGCGGGTCGCGGTGCGCTCGGCCTCGAGGTCGGCGGCGGCCGCATCGACCTGCGCGCGCAGGCCGGACAGCTCGTCGGCATCCACCGCCTCCGGCGCGACGACCGTCGCGGCCGAAAGCCGGCCGGACACGACGCCGAGCACGGCGAGGGCCGCGACGCTGCCGACGATGCGAGGCAGGGTCATCGGCTCACTGCACGGTCACCTGGAAGGTGACGTTGGCGTCGGGCTCGCCCGGCAGCGTGCCACCGGACGCATAGCTCTCGGCGAGCCCGGCGGTCTTCTGGGGCTGGCCGTTGAGCTCGGGCAGGTGACGCAGCATGACCGAGAGCTCGCCGGTGCCGGCCTCACTGGCCATGATCGTGTGGCGCAGCCCCACCGGTAGGTCGTCGCCGACGGCATTGGTCCCGTAGTCGGATTCGGCGTCGGCGTAGGCCTGCACGAGCGGGCCCGTGGTCGCGGCCGTGGCCGGGCCGGCGACGGCGGTCCCGTAGACGAAGATCTGATGCTCCTCGGCCTCGGCCTCGATCTCGACGGTGATGTCCTCGGGCGGATCGTCGAAGTCGTTGGCGAACGTGATCGACAGGGCGTAGCTCGTGCCGGCGGTCAGGGTGACGGGGTCGCTGGTGCCCGACTCGCCGCCGTCGCCGTCGGGGTCGGAGAATGCAGCGGTGACCACCGGGCCACCGTCGTCGGGGGTGAAGGCGAGGGTGACGGTGGTGATGACCTCGGTCTCGGCGTCGTCGTGGCCGTCGGTGTCACCGCCATCGCCGCCGTCGCTGCCGCTGTCACAAGCGGCGGCCAGGCACGTCGACAGGAGCAGGGCGGGGGCGAGGTGCGGGAGGCGAGCGAGCATCGGGCTTGGTATAACGCAATCGATATGCATTTGCGATGGATTGCAGATACGTTGGATTGCAGGTGCGGATGGCGGCGCTTGTGCGGTCGCGCACGGCTCGGGGAGGGGCACGGGCACCGAGCCGAGGCTCCCCTCTGGGCGACCTCGGCTAACGCCGGCGACGCGCCGGCTTTGGCCCGCGGCGGCGGCACTTGGGGCAGCGGCCGACGACCTGCAGGTCGGCGTCGAGAAGGGCTTCGCGCCACTGCGGCTCGCTGGGCACCGACAGCACCGCGTCGTGCAGGCACGTGACGTCGCCGCAATCGCGACAAGCGAAGTGCGGATGGATGTGGGGGGCCTCGTCGACCGCCTGCGACTCGAATCGCGTGATCCCACCGACCTGGCTGGCCACCCGCAGAAGGCCCGCGTCGTTGAGCTTGATGAGGTTGCGGTACAGCGTCGCGGCGTCCCAGTTGTCGGTGCCCACCGCCTCGACCACCTCCGCGTGCGACAGCGGGCGCGGCGTGTCGGTCACCAGGCGCAGCACGGCCACGCGCGGCGCGGTCGCCCGTAGGCCCGCGTCGTGGATCATCCGTCGAGCGTCTTCTCGTGACAGCTTGGACACGGCGGATCGGACGGTAGACGCAAACGTTTGTTGTTGCAACTCACCTGCAATGACAATCACGATGCACGCCGGCGCCCGGGCGGGGGCCACGGTCGTGCCTGGCCACGCAACGTTTCGTGGTCTCGTGCGTCCCTTCGAGACGGATGCTCGGACTCGTTACACGAAGCGCGCTCGGCGTGGTTTGGACCCTCGCCCTCGCCGCCTGCGCGAAGGCGGAGGCACCACCGCCGGCGCCGGTCGATCCGGCGGCGGCCCTGGGGCCGACCGCGACGCTCGCGATGCAGCGGGTGCGGTTGGAGCCGGCGGGCCTGGCCCTCGACATCGTCGAGGGGCCCCACTCGGTCACGGCTTGGGACGTCGGCGGGGTGCTGATCCAGACCGTGCCGCTCTCGGACGACGACGTGCTGCGGATCGTCGTGCGGGCGGGCGAAGAGGAGTCGCTGGCCGAGCTACGCCGTGACCATCCGGACGCTCACCCCCGGCCCCGCGCCGCCGCGCGGGTCTGTGGCCGCCCGGCCAGGCGTCTGGACCTGCTCGAGGACGAGGTGTTCATCGAGTGCATCGAGTACGCCGACGGCCGGCCGTCCGAGCCGGGGTACATCCCCGCGACCACGGTCACGGCCCAGTCGTTCGCGCATGGTCGGCTGCGGGTCGTCGCGGTCTGGGACATCCCCACGGCCCTGCGTGATCGGTACCGCGCCCAGGAGCGTCGCTTCTTCGACTCCTTCGCGTGCGACGCTTCGTAGGCGCTACGCGGGCACGGCCGCCACGTCGCTCGTCGTCACGCGACGCTCGAGGTCACGCAACGTCGCGGCACCCATCCGACGGACCATGATGCGCACGATCGGCGACATCAGCCACAGGGTCCCGGCGAGCGCGAATGTGCCGTGCATCTGCACGCGACATCGATTGGGCCCGAGCGCGACGACCGACCATCGGTTGCCCGCGTGCCGAAACCCCGGCGCGAGCTCGAGGGCCTCGTAGGCGAACGTCATGCCCGCGCGGTCGAATGCGACGAGCCGCTCTCGCAGGGTGCCGGACTTGGAGAACATGCTCGGCGCCAGCCGACACACCCGTTGGGCGCCCACGCCGAGCTCGCCCTCGAGCTGGGACGCGGTCACCATCGGAATCCACGTCAGGTCGCCGAACGACTCGCCGAGCACCTGCCACACCGCCGCAGCCGAAGCCGGGATTTCGCGTTGCATCTGCATCTGCATGTGGGCAGCGTGGGGCGTGCGAAGGCGGGGGGCGATTCCCGAACAGGGAAGGGCCCTCGATCTTCACGGCGCTATGCTTCAGCGTGTCGCGGTCGCCGACTCCCTTTGGTCAGCATCTGAAGTTCTGGCGACAGCAGCGTGGGCTGAGCCAGCTGCAGCTGGCCCACCGGGCCGAGACCACGCCGCGTCACTTGTCGTTCCTGGAGACCGGCCGTTCGCGCCCCGGACGCGCGCTCGTGTTGCGTCTGGCCGAGAGCCTCGAGCTTCGGATCCGTGACAGCAACGCGCTGCTGGCCGCGGCCGGACTGCAGCCGGCGTATCCGGAGCGTCCGCTCGAGGCCGACGAGCTGCAGCCCTACCGGCGCGCGATCGAGACGATCCTGCAGCGCCACGATCCGTATCCGGGCTGTGCGCTCGACGGCTACGGCCAGGTCCGTCTCGCCAACCACACCTGTCGCGCGATGTACCCCGGCATCGAGGCCCGGACCGCCGAAGAGTCGCTCGACGCCTTTCTCGGGCCGGGTCCCGGCCGGCAGCTGGTCGCGAACTGGGCCGAGGTCGCGTGGGCGGCCCTCGATCGTCTGCGGCTCGAGCTCGCACGCACCCACGACCCGCGACTGCAGGCGCTGGTCGAGCGTGGGACCGCACATCTGGAAGGCGTGCCGCGGCCAGCCTCGCTGCCGGCCAATCCCCCACCGGCGCTCGGCGTGAAGATGCGCGTCGGCGAGCGGATCATCGAGACGTTCACGACGGTGCTGCGGTTCGACACCGCGCGCGAAGTAACGCTGAGCGAGCTGCGGGTCGAGCTCGTCTTCCCGGCCGACGATGCCGGCGATGCATTCTTTCGAGGACTGGCCGACGTCGGGGCACGATGAGGGGCGAGGTCGCGCTCGAGCGGGAAGGCGAGAGGATCACATCGACCCACCCGATGCGTGGTGTCGTCGTCCGAAGAGGGTAGAGCGTGGTCGGCCGACGCCGTACGATCGGCGTGGCGTGGGGATCGGCGCAGGTGAGGACGTAGCGGTCGACGGGGCGACGGTGCCCGACCACGACGTGGTCACCGAGCCACGTACGGTGCGGGGCCAGCTCCAGCCGGGCGCCACGATCGGTCGCTACGTCGTGCTCGAGCTCGTCGGCGAAGGCGGCATGGGAGTCGTGTACGCGGCCTACGACCCGGAGCTCGATCGCAAGGTCGCGATCAAGCTGCTGGGGTCGGGCCGAGGATCGGCGGCGGCCGGGCGAAGGCTCTTGCGCGAGGCGCAGGCGATGGCCCGGCTGACGCATCCCAACGTGATCACCGTGCACGACGTGGGCGAGCACGCCGGCATGGTGTTCGTCGCGATGGAGTTCGTGCACGGCCAGACGTGGACGCAATGGCAGCAGGCGTGTCCGCGGTCGCTGTCGGAAACGCTTCAGATCGCGCTAGGTGCCGTACGCGGGCTGCGGGCGGCCCACGAGGTCGGACTCGTGCACCGCGACTTCAAGCCCGACAACGTGATGATCGGCGACGACGGTCGCGTGCGCGTGATGGACTTCGGTCTCGCGCGTCTGGTCGGCGACGACAGCGATGCGCGCCCGTCCGGCGTGCCGGCCGACGCCCCGGTGTCCAGCAGCGGCGGGGCGGGCGTGCGGTTGACCCACGCCGGCGCCGTGCTCGGCACGCCCGGGTACATGGCGCCCGAGCAGTTCATGGGCCACGAGGCCGACGCACGCACCGATCAGTTCGGGTTCTGTGTCACGCTGTGGGAAGCCGTGTACGGCGAGCGTCCGTTTCGGGGCGAGACGGCGCTGGCGATCGGCGCCGCGGTGATGGCCGGCACCGTGCAGGCGCCGCCCTCGGATCGAGACGTCCCCCCGTGGCTGCAGGAGGTGCTGCGCCGGGGTCTGTCGGTCGATCCACAGGCGCGCTGGTCCTCACTGGCCGAGCTGCAGCTGCAGCTGGCGCGCCACGAAGGCACGCGACGGCGGTGGGGCTGGGCCGCCGGCGGCCTCGCGTTGCTCTGACTCGCGACCGCGGCGGTGATGCGTGCCCCGGCCGCGCCGGCGCCGTGCCAGGGCGCCCACGACAAGCTCGCCGGCGTCTGGGACGACGACACGAAATCGGCGGTGCGCGCGGCGTTCGAGCGAAGCGAGCGTCCGTTGGCGGCGGAGGCGGCCGCTCGGGCCACCGACCGCCTCGACGCCTACGCCGAGCAATGGGTCACGGCCCGCACGCGCGCGTGCGAGGCGACGCGCGTCGACGGCGAGCAGTCCACGGCGCTGATGGACGCGCGAATGCGGTGCCTGGATGGCCGTCTGCGCAGCCTGTCGGCGCTCGCGGGAACGTTCGCCGAGGCCGACGACGACGTGGTCGACGCCGCGCCCGAGGCCGCTGCGCGGTTGCCCGCGATCGATCGCTGCGCCGACGTCGACTACGTGACCGCCCGCGTCGCGCCGCCCGACGACCCACAGCTGCAGCAGAAGGTCGAGGCGCTGCGCGACCGGCTCGCGCGGATCGACGCGATGGAGCTGGCCGGGCAGTACGAGGCCGGTTGGACGGCGGTGCAGCAGGTCCGAGACGAGGTGGCTGCGCTCGACTATGCGCCGCTGTCGACCGAGACCGCGCTGCGTGTCGGCATGCTCGGCTTGCGCACGCGCCACGTGCCCGAGGCCGAGGCCGGCTTTCGCCAGGCGTTCTTCGACGGACGCCGCGTCGGGGACGACGAGACGCGGGCGCGGGCGGCCGTCTACCTCGTGCGCACGCTGGGTCTGTTCGCCCACGATCCCGAGGCGGGCCTGGCATGGGCCGAGCACGCACGTGCGGAGGTCGACCGCTTCGCGGACCCGCGTCTGCGCGGCGACCTGCTCAATCACCTCGGCGTGATCCGTCACGATCAAGGTGAGTTCGACCAGGCGATCGCCTTGCACCGCGAAGCGCTCGCGGTCCGTCGCGAGGCCTTGGGCCCCGAGCACCCCGACTGCGGCCACTCGCTGATGGAGCTGGGGCTGTCGCTGCACGCCGCCGGAAAGTGGGACGAAGGGGTGGCCAGCGTCGACGACTCGGTCACGGTGCTGCGCGCGGCGTTGGGCGACAGCCACCCGATCGTCGCGCACGTGTACGGGAACATGGCGGCAACGCTGGCCAACAGCGGCAAGCTGACGCAGGCCAGCGAGTACTTCGAGCGCACGGCGCAGGCGTGGTCGCGCGTCGAGGGGCCCGGCTCGGGCAGCGCTGCGATGGCGCTGACCAGCGGCGCGATGGCGGCGCACCGCGACGGCGCCCACGAACGGGAAGGGGAGCTGTTCGACCGCGCCCTGGCGATCTACGACCGCACCACCGATCCCGAGGCGGCGTCGCGCCGCAGCTGGGCGCAGACCAACCGCGCGATCTCGCGGATGGACGACGGTGACGTCGAGACCGGCGTGACGGAGCTCGCCGCCATCGTCACGGAGCTCGAGACGCGCGAGTCCGACGACCGTCCGTACACGTACACCTGGTTGGCGATCGGCTACGGTCGCCTCGAGCGCCACGACGACGCCCTCGCGCCGCTGCAGCGCGCGATGGCGCTGCACGAGACGGCGGGCACGCAAGGACCCGAGCTCGGCCGCACCTTGTTCGAGCTGGGCCGCAACGCCTACGCGCGCGGCGACGTGGAGGCCGGGCGCGAGCAGGTGCGCCGCGCGATGCAGACGCTGCCGCCGCCCAATCCCGATGGCCACGATCGCTTCGCCGCCCTGCGCGACAAGTGGGGCGGATGGTTGGTCGAACACGACGCGGCGTAGCGTGTCCGGCCTCGGCCGGGCTCGCGCGTCGGGAGCGGGGACGAGCGGGCATCGAAAGTTCGAATGCTCGGCCACGCCCACGCTCCCCCGCCGACCAGTTCGATCCTGTCCTCGTCACACCACCGCTGGTTGAAACCTGCTTTTGGGGCGCTTGAGGGCGATGCGTCTGGTCGCGCGACGACACTTGGTCGTCGCGAGCGGCGAGGGAGGGTGCACGCGGCGCGCCGTGGCGTCGCGACGGTTGCGACGCAACGATTCCATCGACTTGGCGACGAGCCCGCGAAAGAGGCACGCGAATCGACCGCCCTGGCCACGGCCGCCCCATCAAAACGACCCGACGGGTCCTTCAAGTTGGAGGACCTGCGCCGCGGCCGGCAGCCTCGCTGACGCGGGGCAGAGCGAGATGACTCGGGTTCGGCGTGGCCCGCTTCGTGCTTGTTCGAGACGGGGACACGCATGAACGGGACTGCAGATCGGATTGCACGGACGCCTCCACGAGGAGGGGCGTCGTGAGCGCGCGCGATTACGTTCCGCCGCCGCGGTTCCACAGCCGCGCGCCGTTTTCGCTGACGCCGGCGGGACGCAGCGCGGAGGCATCGTACCGGGCACAGATCGTCAGTTCGCGCGCGCACAGCGGTCGCGCGTCGTTCGATGCCGCGCGCACCGCTTGGGCCGCCTCGCTCGGGCTCGACCCCGACGATGGGGCCTACCTCGGCGAGCTTCGAGGCGGCCCGCTCAAGCTGGGCAAGATCGCCGAGGCTCTCGCGGTCTGCGGCAAAAAGCGCGTCGATGCCGTCGCCGCGCTGGAGCGGCTGCTCGACGCCGGACTCGTGCTGCAGCCGGCGCCGTCCTGACCATGGCGGTGAGAAGACACGCTCGGACCCACGAGTCCGGCTTCACGCTCATCGAGCTGATGATCGTGGTCGCGATCCTCGGGATCTTGGCCGCCATCGCGATCCCGGCGATGACCAAGTACCTGCGCCGCGCCAAGACGAGCGAGGCACGGGTGCAGATCGCCAAGGTCTTCGATGCCGCCGCCGCACACTTCGGCGAAGAGCGGGTGGCGCGAGGCTCGGTCGCGTTGATCGGCAACGGGGCAGGGCTGTCGGTGCTGGCGACGCATCGCTGCCCGCACCCGTCGGGGTCGGCCACCGGCGCGAGCCAGGCCCAGATCACGCCGGCGCTCGCGCTGGACTGCAACGGTGGGCCCGGGGGCCGCTGTGTGCCTGCGCTGGGCGGGGGCGGGGCGGGCTACTACGCGATGGAGGACTGGAGCGACAACGTCGTGTGGAACTCGCTGAGCTTCCAGCTCGAGCAGGCGCACTACTTCCACTACAACTTCAGCGCCTCCAATACCGGCACCGGCTACGGCCAGTGCCAGTTCACCGCCCAGGCCTTCGCCGATCTCGACGGCGACACCGTCTTTTCGACGTACGAGCGCGCCGGGGCAGCCGATCAGAACGGCGTCAACGCGGCAGCGGGGCTCTACATCGATCGCGGCATCGAGTAGACGCGGCCGGCGCGGGCGCGACGAGAAGGAAGCCACCGCGCGCAACTTCCTCCCTCTATCCGGCTCGCGTCCGTCGAGCCGAGGCTCTAGTGTCCTGAGTCAGCGGATTGCTGATTCAGGACACTAGCCTTCGTGTGCAGGCAGCCCGAGCAAGGCTTCGCTCGTGCGCCACAGCCGGCGCGCGTCCTCGGGGTCCAGTGAGGCCGTCGTGGCGCCGGCCGGAATCGAGTCGGCCGTCAGTGGCCGCATCTCGTCGTCGATCTCAGCGATGTCGTTGTCGACGAGATAGACCCCACCGATGTCGTCGAGCCTCGGGTTCGTCGCGGCGAACACGATCGTGCTCGCGCCCTGGGCGGGCGTCTTCTTGCCCGCCGCCGGGTCGATGATCGGCTCCCCGCGCTCGTCGATGAGGCCCATCGCCCGCAGCGCATCGGGGCCCGCCGTGCCGTTGAGCCGCGTGCCGACCACGACGCCGGGGTGCACGGCGTAGCCACGAATGCCCGCGCCGCGCCACCGTCGGTCGAGCTCGACCGCAAAGAGCACGTTGGCCTTCTTGGCCTGCGCGTAGGCCCGCGAACCGCTGTAGTTGCGCCGCAGGCTCGGGTCGTCCCAGTGGATCTCGCCGAAGCGATGGGCGCCCGACGACACGTTGACCACCCGCGCCGCTGCAGCCGCGCGCAGGGCAGGGTACAGCCCCACGGTGAGCGCGAAGTGCCCGAGGTGGTTGGTGCCCATCTGCATCTCGAAACCGTCCGCC
>CALBMM010000151.1 GCA_937896535.1 uncultured Pseudomonadota bacterium | reverse complement strand
ATCGCGCGGGGTGATCTGGTCGTGCTGCGAGAGCACAACGACGAGGATGCGCTGCAGCCCAGCGACATCCAGCCGCACGACCTGCGGGACGTCGGCGACGACCCGGTGGTGCCGGTCGGGCCTGGCGGAGGTGGGCGTGATGCGCCGGCTCCGATGATGCGGACGTGGATCTCGTTCGAAGTTGTCGACGATGGCGGACGGCCGATGATCGGAGAGTTCCGGGTCGCGATCGACGCGGACGAGGATTCGGGGCGGACGGACGGGCGGCAGTTCTACGACGACGTGCGCGCGGAGGCGGACGCGCGCTTGCGGCTGGACTTGCTGCAGTGGGACGTTGGGCCGCGGGACGAGCCGGCTGTCGTGCCTTCCGATGGGCCGGACGTGCCGGTGTCGCCGCACGAGGAGGAGGTCACGACGGTGGAGGTCGTGGACGAGCAGGGCAGGGCGTGGGCCGGCGCGTTCGCGATCGTCGTCGGCGGCGAGGTCACCGAGTCGGGTGTCGTGTCGGCGTTGGCGGGGCGAGAGCTGTACGGCGAGGGGCTGTCGCTGTCGCTGACGGAACTGCGGCCGGGCTGACGGAGCGGGCTACGGTTGGTCCCAGCCGGGGTGGCTGGGCATGATCTGCTCGCGCGGGTCGCCGTCGATGTCGATCAAGGGGTCGCCGTCGGTCCATTGGGCGATGCTGGCCATCTCGGCTTGTCCGGCGGCGCTGAGATGGAAGTTGTTCTCGTACCAGTCGGGGTTGTGGGCCGTGACGCTGGTTCCGAAGCCTGCGGTGTCGACGGCGTTGTTCGAGAAGGTGATCCCCGCGCACGGCCCGATGGAGTTGGCGAGCGTTCCTGCGATGATGGTGTTGCGAATGTCGCCGGTGGCGCCGTTGCACGTCAGCGAACCCGGGTCCGCAGCGCCTGCGAAGTTGTTGGCAATCGTCGAGTAGGTGATGAGGATGTCGCCACCGTTGAGCCCCAGGGCAGGCTCGTTCAGCGCGACGGATGAGTTGTTGGCAAGAAGGGAGTTCCGGACGACGAGGGTAGTCCCCGCCGAAGTTTGGATTCCGCCCCCTTGGTTGCTCGTGACTGCACAGCGATCGAGCCAGAGCTCACCGTCGGTGAGCTGGATAGCGTACGCGTTGTTGCTGCTCGAAACCTCAAGACCATCGACGATGACCGCTCCTCCAGCCGACACGGTCATTCCGGCGCCGTTGTTGTTCTGAATCGCCGGAGGCGACCCCGCATCTCCGAGGATCGCGACCCGCTTGTTCAAGATCGTGATCTGCGAGTACCCGGTGCCTCCCGCGACTACGAGCGTCCCTGCCGCCCCGCTCGCGATGGCGTCGACGCCCACGTCGATCTCGCAGAACGGCGTGGCCATCGAGCCGGTTCCGCCGTCGTCGCACGCGACCGAGTTGTCGACGTAGAAGACGGCGTCGGTGGGGAAGCAGCTGCCCAGGGCGAAGTCGCAGGCGGAGTCCGGGCACTGGGCGTGCTCGGTGCACGCGACGCATTCTTGGGCGGCGGTGTCGCAGACGGGGGTGGTGCCGTCGCAGGCGGAGTCGTTGGCGTCGGTGCACTGGACGCAGTTGTCGAGGTCGCAGACGGGGCGTGCGGGGTACTTGCTGGCGCAGGCGGCGTCGCCGTCGTTGGTCATGCCGCAGTGGGTGCAGATGTCGTCGACGCAGAAGGCTTCGAGGGGGTCACCGGTGCCGCACTCTTGGTCGTCCATGCAGCCCATGGGGCCGGTGGTGTCGGTGGGGTCGGTGGTGGTGGGGCCGGTGTCGCCGGGGCCGGTCATCGTGGTGGGGCCGTCCGTGCCGGTCATCGTCATGCCGGTGGTAGGGCCCGAGGTTGCGCTGCCGGAGCCGCCGTCGAGGCAGTCTTGGCCGCCTTCTTCGTTGAAGCTCAGTTGGCCGCCGCAGGGGCTGTAGCACTCGTCGGTGCCGGGGCGGGCTTGTTGGCAGCCGTCTTCGGCGTCGAAGCAGCTGCCGCGGCCGCAGAACGGGCGGGAGCCGTCGGGGTAGAGGCTGGCGCAGTAGGCGTCGCCGTCGTTGCTGGCGCAGTGGTTTTCGTTGAGACCCGTGGACTTGCACGAGGCTCCGAGGGCGGTTCCCGCGAGCAGGGCGAGGGGGAGCGCTACGGCCGATCGCATGGAGGGTAGGTTGCCACGATGGGGGGGAGCTGTCGCGTTTGGGGAGTTGTCGGCGTGTTGCAGGACATGGGGCAAGCCTCGCTGGGGGTCGGCGTGTCGACCGGCTGCGGGGTCGGCGGGTTCGTCGACTTTCGCCAGCGTCGCGTGCAAAACGCCATCAGGCGCCGTGCCGCTCTCGCAGCTTGTCTTGGGTCTTCTCGCCGGCGATGCCGTCGACGGTGAGCCCCGTGTCGCATTGGAACTCCTCGATCGCTGAGCGGAACGCGTAGGGGTCGGCGGGGCGATCGCCATCGAGCGGACCCGGCGAGTATCCGAGATTCTCGAGTCGGGCGTGGATCCCAGGCTCGCGGGACACCGGCTGCAAGTGTGACAACGCCAGCTCCTGCGCGGCACCTGCGTAGGTGAGCGTCACCTTCTTGACGTGGCCGGGTACTTCCACGTCGATCCGACCTTCTGCATCCGGTGTTGCCGAGAGCGAGCCACCGTCGAACGCGATCTCGACGGGCTTGACCGCGTGGCCCACTCCGCTGTGAAACACCAGCTGCAGACGAATCCTCGCCCATGGGAGCGGGACGACGATCTCGTGCTCACGGCCGACGGAGAGGCGGAACTTCTCGATCACGGGACCGGGCGGCACGTGCACGACGTCACCCGGCGCGAGGACGGCCGGATCGGGTCGCTCATTGCGGAGCGATTCGTTGTCGGCGTGTTGCCAGATCGGGTCGATCGACGGGTGCGCCTGCTGGTACGCCCATGCGACGAGGCTGTCGCCGGGCTTGACCGTATGCGCTACCGTCATGCGGCCAGTCTGCGGGCTGGCGTCCCCCCTCGCAACCGCAAATGAGCTCTCGTCGCTTTCGTCTCGGGGCCGACTCGGTCCTGATCGTTCGCCGGTCGGCGCTGGTGCCCGTGCCGCACAGCGAGCGCCGAGCGCACGAGCTTGCCGCGATGGTCGTTGCTTCGGGCCACTACGAGCTGCGACCGGGCGAGTCGCGAGACGAGGCCGTCGCTCGTCTCGCGCGACAGCTCGAGGACGGCAGTCTTCGGCTCATTCGCAACGACGGGCCCGGGGCGCTGCGGGGCGGGCCGATCGAGGCTGCGCCGATGCTCTCCGAGTTCGAGGACCCCGTCGATGCCGCGGTCGAGCCGCGCACGTGGGTCGGGGTCCGCGTCGTGGATCAGTACGGCTTTCCCGTCCCTCACCTCCGCGTCGAGTTCACCCTCCCGGACGGCGACCAGGTCGACAAGGCGCTCGATGCTGCCGCGCGCGCGCGAATCGACGGCATCCGCGGTGGGGACGGCGAGTTCGACGTCAAGCTCACCCCACCGCCGTTGGTGCCCAAATGAGCCAAGGCCGTCGGCGTACGTCCCTCGCGATCTTGCCCGAGTCGTTCAACCGACTGCGGGATCCGCTGGAAATCGTGGCCTGCTGGAGCATGGGCGGCAGCACGTTCGGCTTTGCCGACTTCTACTTGCCGCGCTCGACCAAGCCCGCATTCGAGGACTTCGCCGCGACGCATGCGGCCAATCCCCAGGGCCCGGTCGCGTTGTTCGGGCACACGGACTCGGCCGGGTCGGTCAACTTCAACCATGACCTGAGCTGGGCCCGCGCGCAGACCGTGTACGGCGTGTTGCGCAATGACCCGGACATCTGGGTGACGCTGTACGGCGAGGACGGTGAGGCGCGGGCACGGCTGAGGCAGCAGCTCACCGCCGAGGGCTACGATGTGGACCCCTCGGAGAAGGGCGTCGGGCCGACGATGACGGCCGCGATCGCCCAGCACGTCGCCTATCTCGCCGATGGCCTCGCCCTCGACGTCTTCGACTTCCTGGGCGAGCACGGTCAGTTCTCGATGCAGGCGTGCTCGGAGTTCAATCCGCTGCGGCGCCTGGGGCTGGAGATCGCCGAGCGATGCTCGCCCGCGATGAAGAACGCCGCGTTGGCGACGAACCGGCGTGTCGTGGCGTTCTGGTTCGCGCCCGGGACCCACGTCGACGGGGCGTGGCCGTGTCCGGTACCGGGCGAGGGGCCTGACAAGTGCAAGTCACGGCTGTGGTCGGACGCAAAGCAGAGGAACAAGGAGCGGGAAGAGACGTTGGAGTTCTGGCCGACGGGCGTGAAGGGGTCGCCGCCTGCGCCGATTGTGCGGTCCGAGGAGACGTTCGCGTGTCGCTTCTACGACCGCGTCGCCCATCGGTCGCCGTGCGAGGTGGCCGAGCCTTGGAAACCGCCGCCGGAAGACCCGATCATCATCACGGACGAGCCGGATCCGCCGGATCCGCCGCTTCCTGACATTCCAGATCTTCCCCACCCCCCGCATCCGCCGGTACCACCGGAGCCGCCACCGCCGCCGCCCCGGAAGTTGATCGACTGGACGGTAGAACTCAGCTGCTCCCACGGCTCCGGCACGAGGTTCAACAGCGGCAGGCTCAAGTCGCTCGGTCGATCCGTGGGCACCTCCGACGACCTCCTGCAGGTCGTCCCCGAGTCGGGGGGAGACACGATCCTGGTATCCGTGGACCCGGCGAGCTCGATGAACCACGTCGACATCACCGTCGACAAGAAACTCCTGTCCTGGATGGGCTCCGGCAAGTCGAGCGCCTCCTTCGTCGCCAAGCACGTCAAGACGACGATGGACCACCCGATCTCGCTCTACGCCCGCTTCAAAGCGATCCGGCCAAAGAACGAGATCCTGGTGGAGGGGGCGAAGGGGAGTGCCACCGCGACCGTGGAGCGTTTCCCGGACAAGGAAGTCTCCGCGGACGCGGAGATCTACCTCGACACGATCCGGTTCTTCTTGAAGCCCCTCGTGGCGACCATCCAGAAGTTCGGCGACATGTTCTCGGAGGACTTCAAGATCAAGCTGTTCGAGGATGAAGACACGGAGCTGGCGTACTCGGCGCAGTGGAGGGAGTGGCCCAATCCCAAGCACTTCGATCCATCGGTCATGGACTACCGGGTCTTCTACGGCTATCGGGCGGTCTTCGCCTTGGATCCGCTCGTGCACGTGAAGGGGACCCTGATCTTCAGCGCGCTCCAGCTCCTCAAGCGCCTTGGGCAGTTCAAGCATCTAAAGAAGCTGATCGAGAGGCTCCTGCGCCTGTTGCCGAAGTGGGTGAAGGACGCGCTCGAAGCAATCAGCTTCAAGCTGACGCCCAAGTTCGGGGGCGGAGGACGTTTCGAGCAGGTGCGGGAGCGGCCCGAAGAGAAGCTTCTCGAGGTCAGCGACCGAAAGGGCGCCGACCATTGGGAAATTCCCGCGTTCTTCGGCGTGAAGGCAGAATTGACGGCCACGCTGGAGGAACTGCTCAAAGGGAAGGTCGACAACGCCTCCGTGAGCATCTCGGTGAAGTTCGACGCGGGTGCCTCGCTCGGCTTCATCGCGGACATGGTTCGCGAGGAGGCTGGCCTCTACGCGGACGCGTCGATCTCGGATGTCGAGATCGAGGTCGAACTGGGGATCCCCTTCATCGGGCACATAAAGGATCAGTTCACGCCGATCGAGAGCGAACGGTGGGGGCCGGAGCGGTGGATCTTCTTCGAAGGAGACGGCACGTGATTGGTCGGGGGTCGATGAGAGGAGTGGTCCTCGCGGCCGTTGTGCCCCTGTCGTCGGCAGCTTCGTGCCGAAAGGGTGACGATGAGATGGGGTTTCGCCTCCGCTACACTCATTTGGCGGACGTGGAGGCCGTGCGTGCCTCGGTCGACGTCGAGGTCAATGGGATCGTGGTGCGGCGACTCCCGGAACTCGAGGATCGCGATCGCGCTGACTACGATCCGATCAATGAGAAGGTCGATCTTACACGCTGGATCGAGGATGGGGACAATGAGGTCGTGTTCCGCGTGGCGCCGGGCGACGACTCAGGCCTCCAGCATCGGTCGCTCGAGTTACGATCTGAAGATGTGCAAGAGGGTGGCAGTGAGACCATCTTCGCGTCGGACTCGCGAGAGCTTGGGGTATTTCGCACCACGGTGACCTTTGGGGGGGACGCGGTGTGCGATGAACTCACCCCGGCGGAACGAGACGAGGTGGTCGCCCGCGTCCGTTTGCTGCACGACGCAGTCACCCGCGCCGACAAGTCGGCTATCGAGCCTATGCTGCCGCCGGGCGATGAGCTTGCCGACCTGCTCTGGGCCGGCTTTGAGGCTCATCGGAAAGCGTTTGGCGGGGGGCCACCGGAGGTGTCGCCGTTTAGAAACGAACGGCTGAAGATCACGAAGTCCTGCCGCAATGACGCGGTGTTCGTCAACGCCAACGACGGCGCACCCTTGATTCGGTACGAGTTCTCTTCGTCGGGTGGCAGGGCGAGATCGATCGGAGCGCTGTTCGGGTTTGCCTTTCGAAAGGTCAAGGGCGAGTGGTTTCTTGTCTACTAGCGGAGGGATGGACGAAGAAGTGCTGACGCCCGAAATGTCGTTCTACTTCGTCGTGCGTGGTGCCTCTGTAGGGCGCCACGTGCGGATCAACGACGCCGTCGTACTCCACAAGAAGCCAAACGAAGGACGCGTGTTCGTGGACGTGGTCAGCCTCGACGACTGGATCATGCTCGGAACGAATCGACTCGAGATCGACTGGGCGCCGAATGCAGGGGACGGCGGTGCGAAAGGCGAGGCTCTGCTCGCGGCGAAATCAGGCGAGGACGTTCAGGTGATCCACAAATGGATCAGCCTCTCGGACGTGCCCGCGGTCGTCGAGTTCTCTGTGGGACCGCCGCTCGAGGCGGCGCCGGAGAGTGCGCCTGTTCTCTCCGCCGAGGATGAGAACGTGATCCGAGAGATCGTGATCGCGTTGCATGCCGCTATCTCCGAGAAGCGGATCGGGGACGCGGCGATCGTCTTGCGATCCCGACTCCCGTGGCTCGCACAGCGGCTGGGGATTGATTCGGAGGAGGCGGAACAACGGCAGCTCGACGCGCTCGAGATGTTCACGGACGAAGATGTGCAGCTCGCTCCGCTGTCCGCTGCGTCGATCGATCTTGTCCCGGCGTGTCGCGGGAGGCTGATTCGCGCCGAGGTACAAGGACGGTCCCCTATCCGAGCCACGCTCGTCGGCGGATCGGACGGCAACCTGGAGATGGCGCGTCTGACCTTCGAAAAGCAGGGGGGCGCTTGGGTGGTGGCGAGGTAGGCGCGACCGGGAGGAGCTTCTGCCGATCGTCGTCGACGCCGACCCCGAGTGCAGCGAGGCGAGTGCGCTCGGCGCCCTCGGGGATGGAGATCCCGCCTGGGGTCCGAACCGGCGGATGACCCTGGACGTCGAAGGGAGCGACGCGATCCATGTCGACCTCACCGAGAACTCCGCGGTGTACTTCGTGCCGTGTGCGCCCGACTGTGAGGCGGTCGCGGAGCCCAGGATCGTTGCGTTCTTGCCGTCCATGGGCTTCGATGAGTTCGACTGGGCGTCGCCGGCCGCAGGTCGTTACTACGTGACGGTCAGTCCCGTGGACCCGGCGTTGCCGTTCGCTGCGCGGATCGACCTGGCACCGTAGGCCCCGTCGAGTGGGGCGACTTCGGTCGCCAGCCGCGCGGATCGTCTACGCTGAACACCCCACGTGCCCCCTCGTACCCCCACCGCGCTCACCACCTTCCTGGCCTGTGGTCACGCCTCGATCCTCGACCGCGCCCGCGCAGCCGGCCTGATCGGGGCACCCGCGGGCATCGATCCCACGCGCGACCTTCTCGCCCAACGCGGCGAGCTGCACGAGAAGCGGTACATCGCGCACCTGCAACACCAGGGCCTCACGATCGTCGACCTGCGCGACGCCCCGTCTGGCAACACGACGGACACGCTCGCCCACATGCAACGGGGCACCGACGCGATCATCCAGGCTCCGCTCGCGCACGACAACTGGCAGGGGCGCGCGGACGTGCTGCGTCGGGTCGAGACGCCGTCGGAGCTCGGGGCGTGGTCGTACGAGGTCGTCGACACCAAGCTCTCGCGGGAGACCAAGGTCGCCACGGTGCTGCAGCTTGGGCTGTACTCGTACTGGCTCGCGGGACTGCAGGGCGTGGTGCCGCGGCGTTTCTTTGTCGTGATGCCCGGGGAGCCGTTCGTGGTGGAGGGGCATCGGGTGCAGGACTATGCGGCGTACTTGCGGTACGTGCAGGGGCGGTTTGCGCGGGAGACCGACCCGGCGATGGGGGGCGAGGACGTTGCGGGGGCGCTGGCCGGCAGTCGGCCCGAGCCGTGTGCGCACTGTGAGGTGTGTCGGTGGTGGCTCGACTGCAAGCAGCGGTGGGCGGCCGAAGACGACCTGTGTCGGGTGGCCGGGCTGACGCGACTGCAGCGACGCGAGCTGCAGCGGGTGGGGATCTCGACGTTGACGCGGCTGGCCACCGAGCCCGCGGCACTGCCCGCGCGACCCGAGGTCGGCGCGGCGCAGAGCTACGTGCGGGTGCACCATCAGGCGCGGGTGCAGTGGCGGGGGACGCAGGCGGGCGCGCCCGTGCACGAGCTGCTGTCGACGGCGGTGCAGGTCGGGGACGCCGTCGCGCCGGACGAGCTCGGGATCGCAGGACTGCCGGCGCCGACCGGGCTCGACGTGTTCCTGGATCTGGAGGGGGATCCGTTCTGCGGGATCGGAGGGCGCGAGTATCTGTTCGGGTTGTCGTGGGTGGGCGAGGGCGGATCCGACGAGTACCGCGCGATCTGGGGACTGGACGAGGCCGGGGAGAAGGCGGCGTTCGAGGCGGCGATCGATGCGATTACCGAGCGGCGGGCGGCCGAGCCCGGGATGCACGTGTTTCACTTCGGGGCGTACGAGACGGCGGCGCTCAAGAGGTTGGTGGGGCGGTACGCGACGCGGGCCGACGAGCTCGACCGACTGCTGCGCGGCGAGGTGTTCGTCGACCTGCACCGCGTGGTCAAGACGTCACTGCGCGCGAGCGTGGAGAGCTACTCGATCAAGGAGCTCGAGCCGCTGTTTGCGTACGACCGGGAGCTGGATCTGGCGCAGGCACGTCGGGCGTTGCGACGGGTCGAGGCCGCGCTCGAGCTCGGCGATCTCGACGACGTCGACGCCCCGCTGCGCGCCGAGATCGAGGCGTACAACGCCGACGACTGCCGGGCGACGCGGTGGCTGCGGGACTGGCTCGAGACGCTGCGCACGCAAGTGCAGGACGAGCACGGCGTGGCGCTTCCGCGACCGGCGCCCAAGGACGACGCGGCGAGCGAGGCGGTCGTGGAGGCGGACGCCGAGGTCGAGGAGGTCCGGCGGGCGTTGCTGGAAGGCGTCGCCGACGACCCGAGCGAACGCGACGAGGCGCAGACCGCCCGCGTCCTGCTCGCGCACATGCTCGAGTTTCATCGCCGTGAAGAAAAGGCCAGCGTCTGGGACAAGTTCCGGCTGATGGCGCTGACCGAGGACGATCGCGAGGACGAGCGCGCCGTGGTGGCCGGGCTCGTGTTCGATCGGCGCGAGTCGGTCAAGCAATCGTGGGTGCACCACTACACGTACGCGCCGCAGGAGGTCGCGGTGGACGTGGGCGACTCCGTGTTCGACGCCGACGGCAACCCGCGCGGGACCGTGCACGAGCTCGATGCGCAGACGCGACGGATCGCGCTCAAGCAAAGCAAGGCCAAGTGTGCGGAGCTCGACGGCAACCCCGACTGGGTCTTCGTCTGGAAGCACGTGCGACCGAAGCCCAAGCCCGAGGCGTTGCGGCGCTTGGGTCGTGCGCTCGCGGCCGGCGAGACCGACGGGGCCAGTGCGAGTCCGTGGGCGGCGGCGACCCAGCTGCTGCGGCGTGCGCCCCCGCGATTGCAGCCCGGCCACGACTTTCGTCCGCGGGACGGGGAGTCGGGTCAGGACCGGGCGCGTCGGCTGGTCGGCGTCCTCGATCGCACCGTGCTCGCGATCCAGGGACCTCCCGGCACGGGCAAGACCCACACCGGCGCGGAGATGATCGTGGACCTCGTCTTGGCGAACAAGAAGGTCGGCGTGACCGCGATGAGCCACGCGGTGATCCGCAACCTCGTCGACCGAGTGCTCGAGGCGGCGCACGAGCGTGGCGTGACGCTGACGGCCGGGGTCAAGCCGGGCGCGCGCAGCGAGGACCCCGGCCGCATCGTCGAACACACCGACAACGACAAGGCGCTGGGGGCGATCGCGGGCGGGCAGGTCGACGTCTTCGGCGCGACGCCCTGGCTATGGGCGCGCGCGGATGCACAGAGCGCCGTCGACGTGCTGTTCGTGGACGAAGCGGGCCAGCTCGCCCTCGCCGACGTGCTCGCGGTCGCAGCAGCGGCCGACAGCCTCGTCCTGCTCGGCGATCCCCAACAGCTCGAACAACCCCGCCGCGCCACGCATCCCGAGGGCTCGGACGTCTCCGCGCTGGGTCACGTCCTCGGCGACGCCGCGACGATCGCCGACGACCGCGGGATCTTCCTGGCCGAGACGTGGCGGCTACCGCCGAAGCTGTGCGCGCTGACGTCGGAGCTGTACTACGACGGCAAGCTGCGCGGCATCGACAAGCTGCAGCGCCGCGCGCTGGTGGGCACTGGCGAGCTGGGCCTGGACGGCTCTGGGTTGTGGTGGCTGACGGTGGAGCACGAGGCGCGCTCGGTGGTCGCGCCCGAGGAGGTGACGGCCGTGCGCGAGTTGGTGTCGCGGCTGCTCGATCGGCGCGACGGGGGCGTGTCGTGGGTGGACATGGAGGGGGAGCGCAAGCCGCTGACGGCCGACGAGGTGTTGGTGATCGCCCCGTACAACGCCCAGGTCGCGGCGCTGCGCGAGGCGTTGGGGGAGGACGCGCGGACGCGGTCGGTGCGGGTGGGAACCGTGGACAAGTTCCAGGGGCAGCAGGCGGCGGTGGTGATCTACTCGGCGACGAGCTCGACGGCCGCGGATGCGCCGCGGGGGATCGGGTTTCTGTACTAGGCGAATCGGTT
>CALBMM010000150.1 GCA_937896535.1 uncultured Pseudomonadota bacterium | reverse complement strand
CTGCCCGAGCCCGACCCGGCGTCGCCGGATCCCGCCGCCGATGCCCCGAAGCTCGCCCCCGACGAAGCCGCCTCAGCCTCACCGACTCCGGACCGCCGTCCCGAACCAACACCCCGTCGCCGTCCGCGTGGCTTCGTCACGGCCGCCGGGGGGATCACGGGCGGCATCCTGCCGCGCCCGACCGGCCTGTTCGTCGTCGAGTCGGGCTTGCTGGGCCGCCGCTGGCACGTGTGGGTCCGGGGCGACTACGCCGTGCCCCGCCGCGCCGACGCGCCGGGCGTGCCGAACGCGGGCGGCCGCGTGTCGATGTTCGGCGGTGGGCTCGGCGCAGGTCCCGTCTTCGCCTTCGATGCCGGCCCGGCGCACTTCGACATACCGGTGTCGGCGGGCATCTTCGCCGGGGCACTGCGGGCCGAGGGCTTCGGCACCGACCGCGATGCAACCCAGACCGTGCCATGGCTCGCCGTCACCACGAGCGTTGGCCTGCGCTGGATCGCGCTGCACTGGCTCGCGGTGGGTGTGCGCGCGGAGCTGCCGATTGCATTGCTGCGACACACCTTCACGCTCGGCGGCCCGCTCGTCGCGCGGACCGGCATCGTCGGCGGCCGCGGGCTCGTCACCGTGCAGGTGCGATTTCCTCCCCGAAGGCACTGATACTCGTGGGCTCGGCCGGACATGGGGAGCCGTAGGGCGTGGCAGATGCAGCACCGGACGACGACGCGTTCGCCGCCATGTTTCGGCGGCAGTTCGACTACGTGTGGCGGTGCGCCCACGCGGTGGCCGGACCGGGAGCGGCCGACGACGTGACCCAGGAAGCGTTCATGGTGGCGCGTCGACGATGGGCGTCGTTCGCCGGAGGCTCCGAGCGCGGCTGGCTGTACGCGATCGTGCGCAACGTGGCCCGCAACGCCACGCGCGGAAGGCGACGCTACGACCGCCACCTGCGGGCCGTGCCCACGCCGGCCCCGGCCGCGCCGCCCGACGACGCGCTCGCGCTGCGCCAGGCCGCCGACTTGCTCGACGCGTTCATCGCCACGTTGTCGCCGACGCAGCGGGAGGCCTTCGTGCTGATGGACGTCGAGGGGCTGACCGCGCGTGAGGTGGCCGAGATCGCCGGCGTGCCGACGCGCACGATCTACTCGCGCCAGCGCGCCGCCCGACAGGCGTTCGACGCGTTCGCGCAGATCCACGATCCGCAGGTGACACGATGACGCCGCCCGACGATCGTCTCGCCGCGCTCATCGAGGCGCACCGTCGCGTGCGACGTCCACCCCCGCAGCTGCAGGCGCGGATCTCGGCTGCGCTCGCCGACGAGGAGGATCCGGGCTCCGCCGCGCCGGCGCGCGGGCGTTGGGTCGAAAGTGTCGCGATCTCCGTCGCCCTCGCGGCCGCGGCGCTGCTGCTGCTGCACTGGGTCGCCGGACCGAGCTCGCCGCGCGAGCGCCTCGACGACGGTGACGCGGCGCGGCAGCAAGCCGCGTTCGAGGCCAAGGATGCCGACGCCTCGGGCCACGCGAGCCCACGCCCCTCCGCGGCGTCGCCCCGACCGAATCCACCGGCCGACGCACCCGCCGCGAACGCAGACGCCGACGCGCCGGTGCCGACCCTCGCCGCTCCGCCTGCACCTTCGTCGCGTCCGCCCGCGCGCGCGCCCTCGACCCCCGCGCGCGACGACGGCACGCTCGAGGTTCGCCTGCTGCGCGACGCCGAAGTGGCGCTCGCCAAGGACCCCGCCGACGCCTGGCGCAAGCTGACCGAGCACGCCTCCCGCTTCCCCGACAGCACGCTCGCGGTCGAACGACAGGCCCTGTTCACGCTCGCTGCGTGCGCGAGCCGAGCCTCGGACGCGACCGCCCGCCGCGACGCGTTCCTGTCCGCCCACCCCGGCTCCGCCTACGCCGCCCGCGTCCGCGCGGCGTGCCCTCGCTGAAGATCGACACCGCCCTCGATACTCCGACCGCCGACCGGACATCCGTGCGCATGAACTACGCATACGCCTGCCTCGCCGCCACCCTCGCGCTCGCCCTCCCCGCCTGTGACCAGGAGCCCACGCCGATCGGCGGGTTCGACACCGACGGCTGCGTCGCCGACGACGGTGGCACCGAGCGGGTCGAGATGGTGGTCGACTGCTCGTTTTCCTACGCCGGCGTGGGCCAGTCGGTGCGACTGATCGCCAACAACCCGCAAGGCGCCGGCGAGTCGATCAAGCTCTCGTTCGGCGAGACGCTCGAGTTCAGCGGCTTGTTCCGCGACGACGAGTTCGACGGCCGCACGCTCTCGGTGTCGGTCAGCACCGAGATGGGGCAGACCCTGCTGACGAGCACCCTGTACCAGATGGGCCCGACGCAACCGCCGGTCAACGAGTTCTGGGGCGACCACGGCTTCACCGGCCTCAACTACGTCCGCGATCCCGACAACGGCGAGACCCTGCAGTACGCGTGCTTCGCCTCCGACCCCGCCGATCCCGTCCACGAGTGGACGGACTAGCTCACTCGTCCGCGGGCGCGTCGGCCCGATCCGCCGGCGCCTCGCCCGGCGCCTCGCCCGGTGCCTTCGCCGGCGAGTAGGTCGCGGGATCTCCCGAGACGGGCGCGTCGTTGCCCGGCGTGTGCTCGAGCGCCTCCTCGTAGTCGGCCGCGAAGATGAACGGGTAGGTGACCATCACCTTGCCCCCGCCCTGCGGCGGATCGAAGACGGTCGACATCATCGTCTCCGACACGCACTCGCGGAAGTCGAGATCCTGGATCTCGGAGTCGGCTCCGAACTCCATCTCGTCGACGATGCCGCCGACGGACTCGTCGCCCATGATCGCGAACTGCAGGACCATGCGCCCGCTGAGGTCGGGCTCGCGCTCGAGCAGATCCTGGTAGCACTCCTTGACCAGCGGCACGACCTGCTCCTGGACGGTGTCGCGGATGTACTCCTTGGGCAGGCTGCCGAGCGACTCGCCCTCGTAGTCGCGCGCCACCGGGGCATCGTCGGCCGCCGGCGGTATCGGCTCGGGGTGACGCCGATGCAGCGCCGCCTCGATCCCCACCTTGGCCGCCTGCCAGTCGATCTTCGGCTTGGGCGTCTGCAGCACCGATTGCACGGCCACCTTCGGTGCCACGGTCGACTCCGACAGCGAGTGCGGCGCGCTCTCGTCGGACATGACGGCGCTGCCCGGCGCGGCGACGTCGGCCGAGCCCTTCGCGTTGGACAGCTCGGCCGAGCCCGAGTGCATGTAGACCACGGCGGCCACGGTACCGGCCACGGCGGTGCCGGCGATGAGGGGAAGCTTGGACTTGGACATTTGCAGGACCTCCAGGGAGAAGGCCGCGCGCGACGTCACGACGCGCCCGGCCGGGGTTTGCACGGTCAGCGGCACACCGCGGTCGGCGTCCCAGCGCACGCGTCCCGCGGTTTGCTCGGCCACCGCCGCGCGTTCGGACGTGGAGACCCAGCGCCACGTCGCAAGCTCGTCTTCGTCGGTCACGCCGACGCCGTCGAACGCGGCGACCTGTGCCGCCTCGTCGCCCAGGGGATCCGGTCGCGTCGCCACCCACAACGCCACGGCCGCGGCTGCCGCGAGCGCGCCGCCGACCACCGCGATCGCCCACCCTCGCCGCGCGGGCGGGGGACCGGACGCGGCCGGCACGAGACGCTCTGCCTCGTCGAGGGGTCCGCCGCGATCGATCGCATCGAGCACGTCGTCGGCGAAGGACTCGGGCAGGTCGTCGACCTCCCATGCCTGCCACTCGATGTCGTCGTGTTCGGTCTCAGTCATGGCGTTGTCGCTTCAGCGCCGTGCGAAGCGCGGTGCGGGCCCGGTTCAAGCGGGACTTGACGGTGCCGATGTCGATCTGCAGTGCATCGGCGATCTCGGCGTACTCGAGGTCGTGGAACTCGCGCAGCACCCAGGCCGCGCGATGCGGTGGCGGGAGCTCGGCGACGGCCCGCTCGATCGCGCGCCCGAGGGCCGCCCGGGTGGCCCCGGCGTCGGCGGCCGTCGCGGCCCCGGCCGCCACCACGGGTGCCTCGTGCAGGGCCTCGGTCGGCACACGACGTTTCTGCAGGGTCTGCAGTGCCAGGCGAGTCGCGATCGTGACGATCCACGTCGACACCTTCGCGGGTCCGTCGACGTCGAAGCGCGGCAGTGCGGCGAACGCACGCACGAACGTCTCCTGGGCGAGGTCCTCGGTGAGCGAGTCCAAGCCCGACGGCCGCAGCATCCGTCGCAGGACCCCGGCGACGGGCCGCTGGTAGCGCCGGATGAACGCCCGTGCGGCCGCGTGATCGCCCCGAGCCGCTTGGCGCACCAGCTTGCGTTCGGCGGCGCGCTCGAGCTCGACCGGCGGCTGGCTTCGGCTCGAGGACATCATCGCGGGCATGCCCACGATCGGTCACATCGGTGCGTGGGGGCAATGTTCCCCACGTTCGAAAAAAAGCACCGGACCGCCGGCCGGCCCCCGACAAATCACGGAAAACGCGGATCAGCCGCGGTATCGTGCCGAGGTCGTGGCTTGGTATCGCAGGACCGCTCTGGGCAATCTCCTCTTCGGCACGGGGCTGATGGCCACGGTGGCGATCTCCGGCTGCCAAAACGACGTGACGTCGACGACGAGCCTCGGCTCGGGGCGCGACGACGACGGGTCGGCGACCTCCGGCAGCGGTGGCGACGACGTCGCCACGTCGGGCGCAATGCCGACGACGGGTGCGTCGCTGGACGGCGACACGGGCACGAGCGACGCGACCGACGACGGACCCAGCGACGACAGCGACACGACCGGGGGTGACGGCGGCGTGCAAGGCGATCCGTGCACGGTCACGCAGAGCGGGCTGTGCGAGGACCTCGACGTGTCCACGTACTGTTACTCGGCGGCGCCGGAAACCTGTGGCATCGGCGAGTGCCACGACGGCGTGCAGGCCTGCGTGCCCGGCATCGACCTCGACCTCGGCGAGTGGGCGCCGTGCGAGGGCGAGGTCACGCCGGCGGTCGAGTTGTGCGACAACCTCGACAACGATTGCGACGGCGACGTCGACGAGGCGCAGGGCTCCACGCAGTGTGGCCTCGGGATCTGCCAGCACGCCGAAGACAACTGCATCGACGGCAAACCCAACACCTGCAACCCGATGGCGGGCGCCGACCCGTCCGAGACGTGCGACGGCCTCGACAACGACTGCGACGGCGACATCGACGAGGACTTCGGTCTGCAGG
Organism: uncultured Pseudomonadota bacterium; assembly: GCA_937896535.1. Classification (GTDB taxonomy): domain Bacteria; phylum Myxococcota_A; class Polyangia; order Nannocystales; family Nannocystaceae; genus CALBMM01. Next base: position 11,871 of record CALBMM010000150.1, on the reverse strand, counting down.
TGATGTGCGGGGTCGGCCAGTGCACCCACTCGGTCGGTTCGTGCATCGACGGCGTCGTGCCCGAGTGCGACCCGTTCGAGGGTGCGTTCGCCGAGGCGTGCGACGGGGTCGACAACGACTGCGACGGAACGACCGACGAAGACCTCGGCTCGCTCAACTGCGGGCTGGGACAGTGCAACCACTTCGAGCCCTCGTGTGTCGCCGGCGTGCAGCAGGTCTGCGACCCGTTCTTCGGCATGTCGCCCGAGATCTGCGACGGCCTCGACAACGACTGCGACGGCTCGGCCGACGAAGGCTTCGGACAGGTCAGCTGCGGCGTCGGCATCTGCCAGCACGTGGTCGAGCAGTGCGTCGGCGGCATGCTGCAGATGTGCGATCCCTTCCTCGGGGCGGTCGCCGAGGTCTGCGACGACGGCATCGACAACGACTGCGACGGCATGACCGACGAGAGCTGCGGTTGCGGCAACGGCATGGTCAACCTCGGCGAGGCTTGCGACGGCGCCGCGCTCAACGGGCAGACCTGCGCCGGCCTCGGCTACGACCGCGGCACGCTGTCGTGTACGGCGGCGTGCAACTACGACGTCTCGCACTGCGTCGCATGCGGCGACGGGGTGATCGGCGGCACCGAGCAATGCGACAGCACCAACCTCGGGGGCAACACGTGCGTGTCCTTGGGCTTCGCGGGCGGATCGCTGTCGTGCGATGCCGGCTGCAACCTCGACGACAGCAACTGCTCGCTGTGCGGCAACGGGGTGGTCAACAACGGCGAAGAGTGCGACGGCGGCAACTTTGCCGGGTCGACCTGCGTCTCGCTCGGCCACAGCGCCGGCTCGCTGACGTGCAATGCCGACTGCACGATCGACGAGACGACGTGCACCGATTGCGGTGACGGCATGATCGAGGGGGCGGAGACGTGCGACGGGGCCAACCTCGGCGGGCAGACCTGCCAGACCCTCGGCGGCGACTCGGGCGTGCTGACGTGTGGGCCGAACTGCCAGCTCGACGTCAGCGACTGCACCGACTGTGGCGACGGCGTGGTCGAGGGACCCGAGCTTTGCGACGGCGCGGACCTCGATGGCGTCACGTGCGTGGACTTCGGCTTCGACGGCGGCACGCTCATCTGCAGCAGCCAGTGCCTGTTCAACACGCTCGACTGCACGACGTGCGGCGACGGCGTGCTCGAAGGTCCGTCGGAAGAGTGCGAGGGTGGCAACCTCGGCGGCGCCACGTGCGGGAGCCTGGGCTTCGTGGGCGGCGCGCTGTCGTGCGACGGCAACTGCCAGTACGACGAGTCGGCGTGTCTGACCTGCGGCGACGGCGTCGCCAACGGCACCGACCAGTGCGACGGGGCCGATCTCGGCGGCGGGAGCTGCCTCGGCCTCGGCTACGACCTCGGCACGCTCGGCTGCAACGCCGACTGCACCTACGACGACACCGGCTGCATCGAGTGCACGCCGGCCGAGCGCGAGCTCGTGCTCGGCACCGGCCCGACGGCGGCGCCCGGCGACTGCGACCCGACGGTCGCGACGCTGACGTGCTCGTCGATCATCACCGGCGAGCTCCATACCGGCTTGGGCACGCTGTCCAACTACACGTGCGGCTCGATCCCCAACCTGACGCAGTCCGGCCAGGACGACACCTACGAGTTCCAGTGTCAGGCCAATGGTCAGGTCGACCTGTTGCTCACCGACCTGCTCTGCGACCTCGACATCTACATCCTCAGCGACCAGTGCAGCCCGTCTGGTCCCAGCTGCCTGACCGGAGCCACGCTCGCCGGTACCGCCGACGACGTGATCTCGTTCAACTGCGTCGCCGGCCAGACCTACTACATCGTGGTCGAAGGCTGGGCGTTCGGCGCGGGCGTGTGCGCAGAAGGCAACGGCACCTACACGCTGTCGTTCGCGACCGGCGCGGTCACCAGCGGCTGTCAGGAGGACTGCGACGACGGCGTCGACAACGACGGGGACGGCGACACCGACTGCGCCGACAGCGATTGCACGGGCGACCCGGTCTGCGTGTGCTTCGGCATTCCCTGAGGAGGCGACGCCGGCGGGCGACGTCGCGCTGCGCTCAGCCCGGCACGAACTGGGCGCAGCCGGCGGCGACCTGCCCGAGCACGTCGTCGAAGAACGCGTCGTAGCTGTCGAGGCACACGCTGCCGACGAAGTTGACCTCGAACGACTCGATGAGCTCCACCAGTCGCGGCGAGGGCTCTGCGCCCGTGCCGTTGGGATCGAGGATCCCGCAGTTGGTGAACTCCGGCCAGCCGCCGGTGAGCCCGAGCGCGACGATGTTGGTCGCGAGCCCGCCCTTGGCCGAGACGACCGCGTCGAACCACTCGGGCGGGTCGCCGACCGAGCCGCCTCGGGGCGCGGGAGGATCCGTGTTGTCGTCGGCTTCGTCGGTGATGATGAGCACGATGAGCAGCGCGTCGTCGCGCAGGAACGCGTCGTTGCACCCACCGTCGAGCAACGCCGGCGACAACGCCTGTACGAGGGCGCCCGCTTGCTGCTCGATCTGATTGCCCTCGGTCCCGACGTTGGCCACGCAGGCGAACTCGGCGGCGAACGAGGGTGAGCGCGCATCCATGTAGGGCGCGCCGGTGGAGAAGTTGCACGACGTCGCGGGATCGAGGGCGCTGTCGGGCTTGGTCAGCAGCGCGCCCAGCGTGTAGTCGCAGCTGTCGCACGTGAAGGTCCCGTCGTCGGGACAGCCCTCGAGCGGGTCGACCGAACCCAGGCCGGGGAACGAGTCGGTGTCGACCACGCCGACGCGAATGTCGGAGACGTTCGGCAGCGCCGACAAGATCGTCGACGTGAACGCCGGCACCGCCTCGACCAGGCGCTGCTGCTCCCGCGCCATCGAGCTCGAGTTGTCGATCACGAACAAGAAATCGATCTTCTCGCAGTTGAGCTCGGGCGTGCCGTCGTCGTTGACCGCGCCGACGTCGAGCTTGGTCATGTCGCCTGCCGTGTCGCTGCCGCTACCGCCGTCGCCGCTGGAGTCCAGCCCGGTGCTCTGCGGCATGCCGTCGTCGTCACCGCCGCGTGGCCCGCTCCCGCACGCCGCCAGCCCCGACGCGAGCACGCTCGCGATCCACAGGGAGGATGTTCGCTTCGGCCGGGTCACCGCACGTATCTATAGCAGTCCGGACCGTCGGAATCGTGACGCCGTGAGTTTGACGGTCGTCGGCGCCCCGACGGTCGGACGCTAGTCCTTTCGCCAGGACGGGCCGTGCACCGCGGCACGCTTGCCGGCAAGGGCACGTACGGTCCACTGCATGGCTTCGTGCTCGTCTTTGAAATCGCGGATTTCACAGGGCATCGGTGCCATCGAAAGCACCGCCCGCACCGCGCCGCGCACGAACGCATTGGGCAGCACGAGCGCCACGCCACCGCAGTTGCGCTGGATGAAATCGTAGTGGTCTCGTATCCAAGCCGCTTGTCGGGCGGCCTGCGTCGGAGTGACCAATGGCATGCGTCGATCGCAAACGACCATCGCCGCGTACAGCCCCGACGTCGCGACCTCGCTGGTGCGTTGGAAGTACGGGGCGAGATCCTGGTCGCGGAAGCCATGGCGCAAGCGGACGACCATCAGGCCGTCGGCCGGCGTTTGCACCTCGATCCGCGGAAGGTCCGCTTCGACGACGACCTGGCTACTCATGCGCGCGTCGGTGCCCTGCACGAAACAGGCCGAGGCATTATCCACGATCTACGTGGACCGTTCGGGCGCGATTGCGTGACAGCTTCGGGTCGAAATGCCCCACCGTGGCCGGATGCCGCCCCGCCGCGGGTAGCCTCGTCAGCAGGGATCTCCGCTGACGTAGGCCCACGTCGTACCGCTCGCGGTCGGATACGACAGCAGAACCTGCTCGCCGTCGTCGGCGAACAACCGCCCGTGCCCATGCGCGGTCGCGGCGACGTGGGCCGCGCCCCCGCCGACGGCCGGTGTCGGCGCGCCCCCGACCAACGGGTGGAAGGCCATCGCGCCGTCGACGGCGCTGGCGAACACGACGTCGACCTCCCCGTTGCCGTCGAGGTCCGCGGACTCGGCCCAACCCAGACCGCCGATCGTCAGGATCGGCACCAGCGTGTCCGGCGTCGCGACCAGGAGCACTGCGCCCACGCTCGTGCCCTCCGGTTCCTCGCACGTCTCGACGAAGACGTCGACCACGCCCGAGCCGTCGATGTCCACGAGGTCGAGCAGGCGCGCGTACTTGGCGGTGTCGCTGAACCGCGCCTGGGTGGTCGACCCGGACGAATCGATCGCGATCGCGGCGATGGAACCGTCGAGGCAACCGGCGTCGGTGAACGTCCGAAAGAGCGTCCCGTACCACGCGGGCGTCCGAGCATCGATGACCTCCATCGACGCGAAATTCGGGACTCCGATCTCCGCGAGGAAGTCGAACGTGCCACCACCGTCGCCGATCCCGATCAGCTGCGTCGTGTCGGCATCTGTCACGATCACGTCCGTCAGACCATCCTCGTCGACATCGAAGAACGTGGCGCCGGCCGGCAGCGGCGGCAGCGTACGGGGCTCGCCCAGGACGAACTGTGGCGCGGCCAGCAGCGGTACGACCGCGTACGCGTCGTCCACGAACAGGAACAGATCCTCGAGACCGTCGCCGTCGAGGTCGGCGAACCCGACGTACTCGCCCGGCAGCTCGAAGGCGAGCTCGACGGCCTGGAACACGTCGCCGGTCGGCACGAGGTAGTACAGGCTGACCACGAACGTACCGGGCGAGACCTGTGTCGTGTCCACCGCGAGCAGCTCGTGCACGCCGTCGCCGTCGAGGTCGGCGATCTCGAACCGACGAGCCACCGGTGCGTCGGCCTGGATCACGTGCGCTTGCGGACAGGTGCCCATCGGGATCGGGCCGGTCGTCGTGTCCGGATCGTCGTCGCCGGTCGACGCCACGCCGGTGGTCGGGCCCGTCGCCGTGATGGTGACGTCGGACGACCCGCTGTCGTCCGTGTCGAGGTACCGCACCTCGATCGCCGCGCCTCGACACGAGGCGAGCGCCAGCGCCAAGCCCACGAACTGCCACCGCACGCCACCATCGTACGCGTGCTCGCCCGGCGACGACAATTTGCGAGGGATGGGCGCCGCCGGGGCCGCCGATGGTTCGTAAGCCGGGCGTTAGCGGCCGTCTGCAACCGGTAAAGGAGCAAATGTCTCCGGCCTCGGTGCCGTCTGAGCAAGCGTCCGCATCGGAGGAAGCCATGTCCACCACGCTCGCTCTTCTCGCTGCCATCGCCCTCGGGTTCGCGCCCGCGTCCGATCAAGACGCCGACGCCGCCGCGTACACGGGCTCCGCCAACGGCACCAACTACTACGAGTTCGGCGACGACTCGATCGACGGCGAGGTCCTTTCGGCCGAAGGCGCCAACATCGAGAGCCGACCCAACGTGCGGCACCGATCGCTCATCACCCTGCGCCCGCACTTCATCCCGGAGCTGACCACGCTCGCCCTCGACGCACCGTAGACATCCCCTCGAGCGTCGCGCGCGACGGCGGGGCACCAACCCGCTCTCCGCTCCCGTCGTCGCGTTCGTCCACGAGGTAGCCGGCCCGGTCGCGTCACCCATCGCGCGACCCACAACGGGGCGACACCCGGCTACCGCCGACGTGCCCGGCCCCCGGTTTTGTCCGGGGGCCGGGTCTTTTTTTGGGGGCTTGGGGGCCTTGGGGGCCGCGCGGCGAGCCCGAGGAGCTCACGACGCGCAAACGAGGTGCGACCGCGGGCCTCGTCTCCGAGCACTGACGCGCTCTCCCTTGGAGTGTCCTCGCGGCCGAGGTTGATTAACTTTTCTTCGCCTGTAATTTCAGGCGGTTGGCGCAAGGATAGGCGCGGGATTCCCGCAGTCGATCGCGCTTGCAACCCCCGGCGCCCTCGACGAGAATCCCGGGTAGGGGGATATACCACATCATGCGCCGTCTCTTCGCCGCCCTTTCGACTCTGACGATGATCTCGGCCGTGCCTGCCTGCGGCGGCAGCGACGGCGGTGACGACCCGCTCGACGCGGAAAACGAGGCGTTCGGTGGTCCGAAGGCCGACGGCTTCTGCGTCGACGAAGGCACGGTCGAAGCGGCCGGTCTGCTCGCGCTCGTCAACGACCCCAAGATCACCGCGGAAGAGCTCGACCGCGGCACCGACCAAGGCGGCGCCGGCCTCAACCGCCAGGCCGCCGACAACATCGTGGCCGCGCGCCCGATCGAGACACTCGCCGACCTCGACGCCATCTCGTTCGTCGGCGTCGACAGCTGCACCAAGCTCGTGGCGTACGCCTGCGACGTCAAGGGACTGTGCTCGCTGCCCGAGCCGCAGTGCGAGGTCGGCAACGCCGCCGGCCGAGAGTTCGACGTCGCCGCCCTCAACGACCCGCTCGCCAACCTCGTCTTCAACTCGGGCGAGGGCTGCCCCACCACGTTCGCCGAGACGATGGCGAAGCTGCGCCAGACCGATACCGAGGGCTGCAGCGGCGGCCGCGACGGCATCAGCACCGCCGCCGTCACCGAAGAGGGCCAGGTCACCGGCGAGATGGAATCCGGCCGCACGGTGATCATGCGAACGTGCGGCAACCGTACGGAGCACGAGCTGATGTTCTCGCTGTTCGGCGTCAGCCCCGGCGCCTCGTCGCTGCCCAGCAACGCCGAGGTTATGGCGTTCGACCCCGCGGCGAACGTGTACAACTACTACACGCTCGAGGGCGGGGAGTGGGAGTTCCACGGCAACTCGATCGACCTCGTCACCACGGGCACGCAGCGCTGCGCGGCCTGCCACACCGGCGGCGGCCCGATCATGAAGGAGCTCGACACGCCGTGGCTGCACTGGGAAGGGCACCAGGACACCAACGGCGTCTCCGACCTCATCGACAAGCACGACGACCTCGGACGCCAGACCGACGGCGCCGACCTCGAGTTCATCGTCAAGGACGGCAACCGTCAGTGGAACGCGGCGCGGCTGCGCCACATGATGGACAACGGCTCGGTCGCCGACGTGCTGCGACCGCTGTTCTGCTCCGTCGAGGTCAACCTCGACAACGGCGCGGACTTCCACAGCCCCAGCGACGGCTCGATCGGCGCGGGCGACGACATGCGCTCGGTCCCGCGGGACTTCCTGCTCGATCCGCAGTGGAGCGGCTTCGGCGGCGTCAGCGTCTCGGCGGCCACCTACCAGCAGGCGATCATGGACGCCGGGCAGGTGCTCGTCGGCGAGGGCGGCTCGCAGCTCACCGACGAAAACGGCAACCCCTCGATCGACACGATCTTCGACTTCGTGTTCCCCGAGCGTTCGTTCGCCGACAACCAGTACGTGGAGCTGCTGCAGTCGGAGGGGATCGTCGACGAAGACTTCGTGCTCGACGTGCTGTCGATCGACTTCACCGCGCCGATCTTCTCCGACGCGCGCTGCAAGCTGCTCGAGTCCGCGCCGGATCTCGACACGGCCGACCGCACGCCCGATCGGATCCGCGAGGGCTTCATCGCCAACCTCGGCTCGTCCGGCGAGGCCGGTGAGCTCGCGGGCAAGCTCGGCAACCCCGGCGACAAGGGCGACCACCAGGCCGCCGTCGACGCGTTCGTCACGGCCTGCCAGGGTCGCAACGAGGCGGAGTTCATGGCCGACGCGATGAAGATCGTCTCGCAGCGCCGGGCCATCTCGCGCAACCTCAACGTGTTCGAGTTCCCGGCCACCATGCCGCAGGACTCGCTGAACGTCGGGGCCACCGCCCGCTTCGACGCCGCGACCTGCGTCGTCCCGTAGACGCGACGGGCTCACGCCCTGCAAGCGGCGGCACGCTCGGGGGCGTGACCGCCGCTTTGTCGTTTGGCTATGCTGCGGGCCGTGCCGGACCTGCGCGAGCTCGGACGCTTGGCCCTCGACCTCGGCATCGACGCCGTACGAGCCGGACAGTCGCTGACGGTCTTCGCGATCACCACGCCGCCCGACGAAGAGCCCGCGCTGCGTTGGTTCGTCGACGCCACCGGCGAAGCGGCGGTCGTGCGGGCCCGTCACGCGATCGCGACCTCCGACGCCGGGCGTTACGCCATCGGCTTCGAGGAGGAGATCCGCGACCGCGAGGGCAAGAAGCGCTCGGCGATCGTCGTGGAGGTAGGCGACCGTGACCACGAGACCGCGCTGCGCATGGCCCAGCCGTACGTGCCGTTTCTGGCCCCGGGCCGGCCCCTGCAGCGGTTGGGCAACCCGATGATGCTCGGCGACACCACCAACGTGCTGCGGGGCGCGACGCTCGACCCGGGCCGTGCGCCGTCGTTCGTGGTCGTGTGTCCCGCGTGCAGCAAGAAGAACCGCGTGTCGTTGGAGCGTGTGCGCTCGCGGCTGCCCAAGTGCGGCTCGTGCAGCAAGGAGTTGGTCTCGTGATCGCCGTCGACGTCGCCGAGCATCCGCTGCTGCAGCTGGGCGTGCTGCAGGTCGAGTTTCCCACGCCGATCGGGCAGGCGCCCCCTCCGACGTGGCTGACCGAGCAGCTGTCGTTGCGGGCCCAAGCGCCGATCGCCGCGGGCGACGAGGTGCGCAAGGCGGTACGCGAGCTGTTGCGCCACGGCGGCTACAAGCCGGCCGGTCGCGGCAAGCCGGCGTCGGAGTTTCTCGTCAAGGCCGCGACCGCCGACGCGCTGTCGTCGATCAACCTGCCGGTCGACCTGTGCAACGTGGTGTCGCTGCACTCGGGTCTGCCGATCTCGGTCGTCGATCTCGACCGGGTCGTCGCGCCGGTGTCGGTGCGGATCGCCGACGACGACGCCAGCTACGTGTTCAACGCCTCCGGCCAGGAGATCCGCCTGACCGGTCTGCTGTGCCTGCACGATGCCGAAGGGCCGTGCGCCAACGGGGTCAAGGACAGCCAGCGCACCAAGACCCACGAGGGCACGACGCGCACGCTGTCGCTGATCTGGGGCACGCACGCGTTGGCCGGACACACCGACGCCACCTTGCGCTGGTACGCCGAGCTGCACGAGCGCGCCGGTGCCCGCGTTCTCCAACGAAAGCTGCTTCCATGACCGCGCTGCTGCGATCGTCGTCGATGTGCGTCGCCGCCGTGCTCGTGGCCGCCTGCTCGAAGGCGTCTCCCGACGCCGAGGACGGCAAGGTCGAGGCCAAGTCCGAGGCCGAGGCCGAGGCCAAGTCCGACGTCGCCGGCAACGCCGAGGCCGACGATGCGAAGTCGGACGCCAAGGCACCGGCCGGCGCGCCAGAGCACGCCGACGCCAAGACGTGGACCTTCGACGCCGAGGAGGGCGCGACACCGGCGGGTTTTCGGCTCACCGAGACCGGTGGCGCCGGCACGCCCGCGACCTGGAAGCTCGTCGAAGATCCCGAGGCTCCCTCGCCACCGATGACCTTCGGGATCACCGAGACCCGCAACGGCAAGGCCACCTACAACCTCGCGCTGGTCGAGGGCACGTCGTACGCCGACGTCGACATCAGCGTGATGGTCCACGCCGGGACCGGCGAGCTCGACCAAGGTGGCGGTCCGATCTGGCGGGTCGAGGACGCCGACAACTACTACATTGCGCGGTGGAACCCGCTCGAGAAGAACGTCGCGTTCTACGTCGTCACCGCCGGCGTCCGAGAGACGCTGCTCAAGGCCGAGCTCGACATCGCCGTCGACGCCTGGCACGAGCTGCGCGTCGTCGCGACGGGCACCGAGATGCGCTGCTTCGTCGACGACGAGCCGGTGATGAGCTTCGCCGACGCGCGGATCAAAGGCCCGGGCATGGTCGGGCTGTGGACCAAGGCCGACGCCGCCACACGCTTCGACGACTTGTCCGTGACTACGCCGTAGGTTCGACCGACCACGACCACGGACGTTTCGGCGCGATCGCCTACGTAGATCCGGCAAGCGGACGCGACCACCACGGTCGAATCTCCCCACAGCCGTGGCCCCGCACGGTAGTCTTGTTCCGTCGTGGGGCCGCCCAGCCAAGCGCTCGGCGATCAGGGACGCACGCCCTGGTCGTCCGACCCGGAAGCCGAAGAAGGCGACGAGCCGACCGCCGGCAAGTCCGGCGTGCTCGATCCCGGCGAGGTCCTCGGCCGCTACGTGGTGCTGTATCGACTCGGCACCGGAGGTATGGGGGTCGTGTACGCGGCCTACGATCCCGAGCTCGACCGCAAGGTCGCGCTCAAGCTGCTGCGTCGCGGCTCGAAGAACCCCAAGCGCCGCCGCCGGGCTCGTGAGCGCCTGCTCCGCGAGGCACGGGCGATGGCGAGACTGTCGCATCCGAACGTGATCACCGTGCACGACGTCGCCGTCTTCGGCGGTCGCGTGTTCATGGCGATGGAGCACATCGAAGGCGTCACGCTCGCCCGTGCCCTCGCCGGCGACGGGATGGACTGGAAGAAGGTCCTCGACGTGATGATCAAGGCCGGTCGCGGCCTGGTCGCGGCGCACGACGCCGGCCTGGTGCATCGCGACTTCAAGCCCGACAACGTCATGCTCGCCAAGGACGGGCGCGTGGTCGTGATGGACTTCGGTCTCGCGCGCGCGCTCGAGCACGGCGAACACTCGCTGCGGCTGTCCGCCGACATGCCCAAGCCCGTGCCGCACCCCGCGGCCACGGTCTCGCGCGCCGATCTCGAGGCGGCCCGCGAAGCCGGGAGCAACCTCGCCGGCACGCCGGCGTACATGGCTCCCGAGCAGCGTCAGGGCGAGCCCACCGACGCCCGCGTCGACCAGTTCTCGTTTTGCGTCTCGCTGTACGAGGCGCTGTATCGGCAGCGTCCCTTCCGGGGCAACGATGCCGAGGAGATCGCCGCCAAGATCGACCAGGCCGAGATCGAGACCCCGCCGACGAGCTCGAAGGTCCCGGGCTGGCTTCGCGGCGTGGTGCTGCGCGGCCTGTCGCGAGACCCGTCGCAGCGCTACGCGACGATGCGCGAGCTGCTCGCGGCCCTCGAGCGAGACCCGGCCGCCCGCCGACGACGCTGGCTGCGCTGGGGCGCCGTGGGCACGGCGATCGCCGCCACCGCGGCGGCCCTCGCCCTCGCCTTCGTGCCCGAAGGCCGCGACACGTGCGCCGGCGGTGAGGAACGGCTGGCCGGCGTGTGGGACGACACCCGACGCGCCGCGGTCGAGCATGCGTTCCTGTCCGTCGAGCGGCCCTACGCCGAGGACGCGTTTCGTCGCGTTGCCGAGAACCTCGACGGCTACGCCCGCGACTGGGTCGCCATGCAGCGCGAGGCGTGCGAGGCCAACCGCGTGCGCGGCGAGCAGTCCGACGATCTGTTCGACTTGCGCATGGAGTGCCTGCAGCGGCGGCGCACCGAGCTGGCCGCGCTCACCGACCTGTTCTCGGAAACCAACGCCGACGACTCGCTCGTGCAGCTGGCGGTGGACGCGACGACGAAGCTGACGCCGGTGGACGTGTGCGGCGACACCGATCGGCTGCGCACCCCGATCCCGCTGCCCGACGACCCGACGACCCGCGAGCGCATCAGCGCCGTTCGGGACAAGCTCGCGAAGGCCAAGGCGCACCTGGACGCCGGCCGCTTCGGCCGCGGGCTGGCGATCCTCGATCCGGTCGTGATCGAGGCCCGCGACGTCGACCACGCCCCGCTGTTGGCCGAGTCGCTGCTGCTGCAGGGCACCCTGCAGTACCAGTCCGGCGATGCGCTGTCGGCCGAACGTGCGCTACGCGAGGCGGCGCTGGTGGCCGGCCAGGGCAAGCACGACGACACCGCCGCGCGCGTGTGGATCTTGCTGTCGATGACCTTGGCGCAGGGCCAGGGTCGAACCGACGCGGCCGCCGAGCTCGTCGACGTCGCGTCCGCAGCGGTCGAGCGCGCCGGCGGAGACGCGGCGCTGCGGGCGGAGCTGGCCAATGCGGCGGGCGGCATGCTCATGGCCA
>CALBMM010000149.1 GCA_937896535.1 uncultured Pseudomonadota bacterium | reverse complement strand
TTCAGGTGCGGCCCGCGGCAGCGTAGCTGCCGTGAGCCGACAGCTGCAACTCCAAAGTTGAGCGGCCATGCGTTTCGGACTCGGTCGCTGCGCGCTTTCCCGTCGTTGTTCTGGGTGGGGTAGAGCGACAACCACCCACAGTTGGTGCACGCGGAGGATACGATGTCGTTGGTGCGGGCCGGTCGACTCATGCTGTTGGTGGTTGTGACGGCCTGCGGGCCCGGGCCCGCAGTTGGGTCGAGCGGGACCTCCGATGACTCGAGCAGCGTTGGAGTTTCCCCGAATACCGGTAGTGACACGGGCGGATCTGGTGTCGTTCGTCCAGAGTTCGACCGTCCGCCGTCTCCCGGGTGCGAGTCCTCGCCGAGCCCTGGATCGGATCCGTTGGACTCGGACGACTGCGCCAGCTTCTCCACGGATCTCTACGCGACGACGATGGAGGTCACCCAGCGCATCGTCAATCGAGGTGACACTCCGATCGCCGTCCCGCCGATGTTCTGCTGCGTCGCTCCGGTTCGATGGGTCGACGTCGAAGGAAGCGCGGGGGGACGAAGGCTCCGTGATTCAGCCCGATGCGCCGCCGCCGACGCGGAGAGCTACTGGCTGTGCGATTGGTATTCGCACGGCCAAGGAGACACCTGCGAGGCGCTGTACGCAGAGCACCCGACCGTTTGCATCGAGCCGGGCGGGCACTTCGAGACTACCTGGAACGCATGGGTTCTGGCCTCAGGCACAGTGCCCGAGACATGCACCGAGGCGAGCGCAGGGCAAGACTGCGAAGTCGGCCTCCCGGCTCCACCAGGGACCTACGAAATGGCCGCGCGAGCCCACCGGTTGGACGCGACAGAGTGTGACTGCGTGGCGGACAGCCGCGGCAGCTGTAAGACAAGCGCCACCGGACTGGAGCCCGACCTGCTGGCCTCCGCCGCGTGGGATGGTCTCTGCAACGAAATCACGCTCGTCTTCGACTGATCCACCCAGCTGCCGCATTCGGGTCGCCGGCGCCAGATGCAGGCCCAGGTCCGCCCAACGTACCTGGTGCTTCAGGTGCGGCCCGCGGCGGCGTAGCTGCCACGAGAGCTGAAAGCAATAAAGCACTTGTTGGGCAGCTCCCTCGATCGCAGCTCGGTCAGTGCCTCGCGAGTGCAGCCTTTGTGGCTTCGTATCCCGCCTCAACGACGCGTTCGAATACCGGGCCGTTTCCAGAGATCGCGGCCATGGTGTCCGACATGAGCCTGTGCACGTGCAACCCGATGATGTGTGCTGCGATGTTGGTCGATGTCGGGGAGGCCGCGACTCAGTTGCTCAACCAGCTGGTGCCTCCGCCGAGTACCGAGTACACGCTCGACACGCGTGCGCCCCCGCTGCGGATCAGGCTCGTGGACGAGCCCGTTCACCGTGACGGCTGCGCTGCCGCCGAAGCCTGCGACTTGAACGACGATTGCGCTGGATGCCCGCCGAACTGCCCGTTCGCAGAGACTCAAGGCGATCTCAGCAGCATGCGGAGCGCTGGATGGGATGCGGTTGACCTCGCTGCTGCCAAGATCTCTTCGTCGCCCGAAGATCTACATCCGGTATCGCTCGTGGGTGTATTGGCGGCGACGAACAACTCCACCGACGCGGGAGTCCGCGGCTACGATCCTCTGAACGGATTTCACAACCTCGGCTCCGCGGTCCTCCACTACGACAGCGATGTTGGTGTATACGACGAGGAGGTGGGGTTCAATGGGTTGCGGCTTGCGCATGAGTTCGGCCATCGTTTCGGGCTGCGACACGACGATGCACAGGCGCAAACGCCCGTAGGACTCACCTCCAACAGTTTCATGCACCCGGAGTTCCAGGGCTCCGTCCCGATCCTTGGGCGAACACCGAGCGGCGAGATCTACATCGAGGATGGAATGGGTGGCGCCGTGCCGAACTGGGAAATCTGGGCCACGCGGCCGTGGAGCCCGACCCATCCAAGGGCCAGCGGCTTCGGTCATACGGAGTGCAATGTGCCGGCCGACGGTCAAACCCCCGAGTTTCCCAATCTCACCTGCGGGGGTTCTCCCGGGCAAAAGATCTGCATCTAGAGGACCACGTGAGATGAGCCTACGCCCGCCATATCTGTCGCTAGCCCTCGTACTGTTTTCTGGCTGCGCCGACCGCGAGACCGACAGCGGTCGGCAGTGCTACCTGGAAAACCCGGATCCCGGCGTGATGGCCGGGTCTATCGACCTCTTTTGCGGCCAACCGCTAGACTACCGCCCCGAGACACCGGACGGTGTGGATGAAGATGCCGGTCCGTACACGGTCTTCGCCTGCGGGCCTCGATCTGACGGCTACTGCGACCTGTGCCCAGCCGAGGCTCTCAACGCGCTCGTCCGTGAACACCTGATCGAGGTCATGAGCGAGAGCGACCGGTGCAGCCCGGCGGAAGTCCAACACATCACGCCTGAGTGTGTGACCGTCGGCGACGACTCCTGCTGCATCAACGCCTGGTACTGGGGCAGCTGCAACATCAAGGGGTGATGTTGCCTTGGCGTGGCATTGCTGACGCGCATCACCTCTCGAAGTCGGCGGTGACTACGCGGATTTTTCGACGGACGGCGTGGAAGCGTCGGAGTCGGGTTTGCCGGTGGTGCTCGCGATCGACGTGGCCAAGGCTGGCGGTCTCTCGCTGGCGGAGGAAGGACCCGCTCGCGCAGGCCTGGTACGAGGCGAAGGTCAAACGCGACGGCGGTGGCCGAGCTCGGGCCGCGACGGCGTTGATGCGCAAGCTCGCCAAGGCGTTGTTTCACGTCGGACGCGGCGATCCGTTCGACTCCAGCAAGCTCTTCGACTACGCCCGGCTAGGCCTCGATGAACACGGCGTGAGGAGGTCGACGATGTAGCAACGCACACCGACGACCGACGACGAGACTTCCGAAAGGGCGACCTTCAGTTGCAACTATGCTCCGCGTGGCGAGAGCTTCCGTCTGTCACGAGGCGCCCCGAGGAACTCGGCGGGACGAAAATACCCAATGTGGCTGAGCTGGCACCGCAGCGCGGATGCCCGACATGAGTGCCTCGGTTTACCCCCGTCGATACCTCCGGAAGGATCCGACCCCGGTCACGATCTCTCTTCCGCACGACTCCAATTTCACCGCGCGCCCCGCCGCGCCACGGGATTCGTGCGGGAACTGGTCGACGCGCGTTTGGTCGTCATCGCGACTTGACACTGCCACGAGAGCTGCAACTCCAAGTTGGACGGCGAACTCCGTCTCACGGTGCTACCCGGACATCTGCAGAGCCATATGGGCCCGAACCGCGCGCTTCAAGTACGCCGGCTTTCACGAGCGCGTGAAGTCTCCATCCAGCGACGATGTCGCCGATGTCTAGGCTTTCATAGAGCTCGATGACTACTTTGTAGGTGGCACGCCAGCCGTCGCCGCACGCGGACAAGATCTCAGCGTCGTAGCCGGTAACAGGAAGTTCCTCGATCTCTCCGTCTCGTAGGCGGCGGAACATCGTGTCCCCCGACACGCAAAGCCGAGCCCATCGCTCCGCGAGTTCTTTTCCGCGAGGAAACCACGCGCTTGCGCGCAAGGTTCCTCTCGACTCTCTCGCGCGGCGCTCCAACCAGGGTCGCGAGTCGACGCCCGCGATGGTCGAACTCCAACTCCCAAGGCACTTCGTAAAGACGCGCGCCCGTGTTCTCGAGCACGGAGGCGACGCGCAAGAGGAGAAGAAGCTCGCCTCCGTGCTCGCCGTGCCAAACCGTCACGCTGTCTGCGCCGCGGATCTCGGCGAGCTTCTTCGACTCATCGGCTTCTGCATCAACGCCGAGCTCGCTCCAGAATGCGCGTCGTGCATCGCCGCCGAGGTCGATGTCCACAAGCGGGCCGACATCCAACGCTTCGCGGAAAAAGACAACTGTCTCGCCCGATCCGGTGCCAAGGAACTCTCGGATGGGCGGCGCAGATGCTTCCCCTCGGACAACGTGGACCTGCTTCACTTGCATCTCCGCCGTCTCGCTCGTCCGTCCAACTATACTTTCGGCGGCGAGGCTTGATACGCGGACCTGCCTATCTTTCTCGTCGTCGGCGTGTTGCAACGGAGCGGTACGGCGTGATCTCGTTCAGCTTTCCGCGTGGATGGTCGGCGCCGCCGGGGGTGCTTAGGCAGCAAGCGCGGGAGGTGGCTTGGGCGTGCTCGAGTCGGGCACCCGAACACCCGAACTGGACGAGGGGCGGGGCCGGGCGGGGCGAGTCGGGAGAGGGGTTGGCGTTGGCGCGGGATGTGCCGATTCGGGGAGGGTGACGGACGCGAGCTCGAGGCGAAGCCGGTGCCCGCGGAGGCGGTGTTTCACGAGGAGTGGGGAGAGTGGATTGCGGGAGAGGAGTGTGAGGGCCGCAGCAGCTCTTCGAGCTGCGCGAGCGCTTCGGGCATTGCGTCCATCGAGCTGCCCGAGGCCAACGTTGCGTCGAGGTCTTCCTTGGACGGATGCAGCTCGGAGACGACGACCTGCGTTTGGTCGCCGCGGTCTTCGAAGGTCACGGTGGTGACCGGTCCTGGACCGTCGCCTTCGTCGTTGGTCCAGGCCAGGCGCGAGGGTGGGGTCACGTCGGTGTAGACGCCGAAGAACTCCATCGTGTCGTCGCCGAAGGCGAACACGAGTCGGTACTTGCCGCCGACGCGAACGTCGAGCTCGCAGGCCAGCAGCGTGATCCCGATCGACTTGGGGACCCACCATCGTGCGAACAGCTCGGCTTTGGTCCACGCTTCGAACACGAGATGGCGCGGCGCGTCGACGATGCGGGTGACGACCAGCTCGCGGTCGGACCTTCGTTCCACGGTCGTCGGGTGCTTGGCCGTCGTCGCGTCGCCGTTTCGTTCGTCACTTGCGTCCATGATTTGCCTCCGCTCGTTTGAGCTCGTCGACGATCGCGTCCAGTCCGTCGAAGCGCGCCGCCCAGGACCGGCGATACCGCTCCAGCCACGCCGTCTCCTCCTCGAGTCGGCGCGGGCCGAGCCGGCAGGTCCGCACGCGACCGACCTTCTCGGTGGTCACCAGTCCTGCCCGCTCCAGGATGCCGACGTGCTTTTTGATCCCCGTCAGCGTCATGTCGAACTTGGCGGCCAGGTCCGTGATCGAGGCATCCCCACGTCCGAGCTGCTCGAGCACGCCACGTCGCGTGGCGTCCGAGAGGGCGGTGAACGAGGCGTCGAGGCGGGCCCTGGACATACTGAACCAGACGGTTCAGTATTAGCACCACGCCCGGAAGTGGCAAGCGCTCGATCGACGCTCGGCCGGATCCGTCGTCGCTACTCCAGGCGGGCGGCCACGATCTCCCGCAGCTGCGCGCCGACCTCGTGCAGTGGCGCGGCGTCCTGGTGCGCGCGGGCCAGAAGCAGGGCTCCTTCCATCGCGGCGAGGACGAGCGTGGCGGTGGGGCCGGCCTGTGCTTTCGACATGCCGTGGGTGACGAGGTACTCGCGGGTCGCGGTGTGCCAGTTGGCGTAGTGGGCACCGCAGACCTCTTGCAGGCGGGGGCTCGTGCTCGCGGCTTCGAGGGCGACGGTCGCGACGGGGCAGCCGGCGACGAAGCTCGACGACGACAGTTGCTCGGCCAGCCACAGCGCGACGGCGTGGACCGCATCGGCAGGATGCGGGTTGTCGGCGATGACTCGCAGCAGCTCCGATCGCGTGCGCGCGCCGGATTGCTCGAGCGCGGCGGCGGCGAGCTCTTCCTTGCCACCGGGGAAGTGAAAGTACAGCGAGCCCTTGGGTGCACCGGACTCGCGCACGATCTCGTTGAGACCCGTGGCGTAGTAGCCCTGGCGCTGCAGCAGCGAGGCGGTCGCCTCCAACATGCGGTCTTTGCTGGTCGGGGTGCTCATCGGGCAGCGCTTTCGACAGGGGCGGCGGCGAGGGCGTCGCGCGGGGGTCGTCGCAAGATGCGGGCGAAGATCGACGCGACGTTGCCTCCGAGCATGCGCACGATCGTGCCCCAGTTGCTCAGCTTCGGGTCGGGATCGAGCCCTGCGCCCATGCGCGCCATCTGACGCTGATACCAACCCAGCTGCAGCATGCTGTCGAGCAGGCGCACGCCGACCGAGGGATCGTTGGCCCGGGCCGACGCGGCTTCGCCCGACAGCAACCGCCGCGGCAGGTCCGGCTCGAGGGCGATCGGCCGGGCGATGCCCACGAGGTCGATCGCGCCCGACGCCAGCGCGTCGGCCATGGCGGCGGCGGTGCGAAAGCCCCCGGTCAGCAGCAGCGGCATCCCCACGCTCGCGCGCATCTGCTCGGCGTACTCGAAGAAGAACGCCTCGCGTCGTCGCGTGCTCTCGCGCTTTTCGGCGCCGTCGCCCATCATCCGCGGCGACTCGTAGCTACCTCCCGAGATCTCCAGCAGGTCGATGCCCGCGGCTTCGAGGGCCTGCGCCACCGCCATCGAGTCCTCGAGCGAGAAGCCGCCCTTTTGGAAGTCGGCGGAGTTGAGCTTGACCGCGATCGGGAACGCCGGGCCCACGGCGGCGCGCGTGCGCTCGACGATCTGCAGCAGGAACTTCATGCGACCGGCCAGCTCGCCCCCCCACGCGTCCTCGCGCAGGTTGGTGCGCGGCGACAGGAACTGGCTGATGAGGTAGCCGTGGGCGCCGTGCAGCTGCACGCCGGCAAAGCCCGCTTCCTTCGCGACACGGGCCGTGTTCGCGAAGCGCTGCACGAGTCCTTCGATCTCGGCGGGCGTCAGGGCGCGCGGGCGCGCGAACAATCCGGCCATGCCGACCATCGGCACGTCCGAGGGTCCGACCGGATCGGCGGTGACCATCTTGGGGGTTTGCCGACCGGCGTGGCTGATCTGCATGAACAGCCGCGAGCCATGGGCCTGCGCCGCCTCGGCCCACCGCCGAAGCTGCGGCAGGTGACGGTCGTCCTCGACCACGACGTTGTGCGTCTCCGTGCGGCCGCCGGGCGCGACGATCACGTTGCCCGACAGCAGCATGCCGGCCCCGCCTTCGCCGAAGCGCTCGTACAGTCGCACCAGCGCGTCGGTCGGCTCCCCCTGCTCGGTGGCCATGTTCTCGCTCATGGCGGCCTTGACGATCCGGTTGGGAAGCTGCAGGCCCGAGGGCAGCGACAGCGGGGCAGACAAGGAGGCCAGGTCGGTCATGCATGCGAGTATGACGACTGGTCTAGTTATGTCAACCGGTCTAGTTATATGGGCCAAGGATGGACAGATTCTGCTCCTCGGCGAGACGACGTGGGCGATTTCGCGCGCGCTCTACTCGCACCGACAGCCGTCCGTGGTGCAGCCACTGCGCTCGCGCTCGGGGGAACGACTCGGCAGGACTGTGGCGGCGGACGACTCGACGACCAGCTGGGCAATGGCCGCGCCGACCTGCAGGTCCGTCGGGCGGCCGAATGCGTGCATCCGAAGTTTCCCGGTGCGATCGATGAGGACGAGCGAGGGCGTCCCTACGAGCGCATAGCGTCCCATCGTGACCGGGATCGGTCCGGTGCGCCCGGGAGTGTCGATACCGACCGGGAAGTCGATGCGATACTCGTGCACGAAGGCACGCAGCGCCTGCGGACCCATCGCCTCGTGATGCTCGAACACGGTGTGTAGGCCCACGACCGCAACGTCGACCGGGTCGAACGCGGCCCGGATCCGCTGGGCTTGCGGCAGCCCATGCTGCACGCATCCGGGGCACAGCATCTGGAACGTGTGCAGCACGACCACCCGGCCGACCAGCCCTTCGACGGTCAGCGGCTCGGAGCCGATCCACTCCGTCACGCTCCATGGCGGCGCCGTTGGGGCGGTGTCGGCCTCGATGAGGGTCATTCGCGTCATCTCAGTAGTCTCCGTCGCGAACGTAGGGGTGGCTCCACAGCGTCAATTGCAGCAGCACCGACTTGCGCCACGCGTCCTGCATGGCATCCACTTCGTCGGGCGCGAGACCCTCGGCGGCAAGGAACGGCCGTAGCGTGGCGACGATCGGTTGCGCCAGGGGAAGGAGGTACCGGAACGGGACGAGCGCGGTCGACGTCGCGCCGTCGGTCCGGTTCTTCCCCACGCGATGGTGGCGGCGTCCGATCTCGAACTGCCATCGCAACCATGCGTCGTCGTACTGCGCCCGCGCCGTGTCGGTGATCCAGGCCCCGAAGCGAGCGCGCACCCGGGTCAAGTAGTCGCCGATCGGTTCGCGGGTCGCCGGATTGCTGAACTGCTCGAGCAGGAACGGCTTGCTCCCGACGAAGCCGTACCAGACGTCGAGAATCTCGTCGGTACGCGGCTCGACCAGCGGCAGCGAGCGACGCAACGCCGCCACGTCGTCGTCGCCGAACAGCGCCGCCTCCGCGAGCTCGGCGAACTGAACCCTCGAGAGGGGGGCGGGGGGTAGGGAGCGATCTTCGGCCGCGTAGCCCGGAATGGATGGGTGTTGCATAATGGTTTTGACTCGCAACCATTAACTGACAGCGACCCCGGGCGTTGTCAAGAAGGTTTTGACTCGCTACTTTGTTCGGGTCCGATGTCGGCGGCCAAGCTCCACGAGGTGACCACGCGACTGGCTTCGGTGCTTCGGTCGAGCGTGCGTCGCTCGGCAACGGCGCACGGACTCAAGCTCGTCCAGCTCGAAGCGCTCGTCTATCTCGCGTCGGCCAATCGGTACAGCGACATGCTGGCGGCCGTCGCCGACTACCTCGGGGTGACCAAGGGCACGGTGAGCAAGACGCTCGATGCCCTGGCGGGACGAGGGCTGATCGAGAAGCTCGTCGACCTCGAGGACGCCCGAGTCGTGCACTGCCGTCCCACGCCCAAGGGGCTCGCCCTCGTTGCGGATGCGGTCCCCACCCCGGCGCTGTCCGAGCTCCCGAAAGAAGAGGTGGAAGCGTCGACGGCCGCGTTGCTCTCGTTGCTGCGTGCGATGCAGGCGGCGCGAGGATTTCGCACCTTCGGCGAGTGCCGTACGTGCCGGCATTTCCAACGAGGGCGTTCCGGAGGCGTGTGTGGACTGACCACCGAGCCCCTCACCCAGGCCGACACCCGCCGGATCTGCCGCGAGCACGAAGCGGTGTGACACTTTGGCGTAGGACCTGGAGTTGGGACTGACGTCGCGGCCACCGGGCGCGACGCGACGTCCTCGCAACGTCGCGAGATCACGCGCGGCCACCCCGTGGCGGGGCGCTTGCTCTGCCCAGAGGGCGTCATGCAATGGCTGCTGCGCCGCAACTGGTGGTGGGTCAAGTTGACCACGACGATCGTGCTCGCCGCGTTCGCGGCCAACACCGCCACGACGGTCGCGTCGCTGTGGCTTTACCGGTCGATCGCCGAGATCGCCGGCCCGGTCGACGACGAGACCGACGAAGCCGACCCGATCGAGGTCGAGGTCGCCGATCCTTGGAAGCGAGATCCGGAGAAAATCGCAGCGCGGATTCTCGGACGCGACATCTTTTGTCCCACGTGTCTGCCCGATGGGCCCTTCGATCCCGCGGCCACGCCGGCGCTTCGACCCGACGGCACCGTCGACTTGTCGGGCGCGCAGCGCAGCGCGCTGCCGTTGCTGCTGTCGGCCACGATGGAGGCCGAAGATCCGAGCTCGAGCCTGGCGACCGTCAAGCTCACCGACCGCGGCATCGCGGGGCTGTTCGGCGTCGGCGACGAGCTCATGCCGGGCGTGACGCTGGTGGCGATCGCCGGGGGGCGGATCGACATCGTCAACGGCGGCATCGCCGAGTACGTGACCACCGGGCCCGCGCCGGCAGTGCCGGCCAAGCCGCAGCCGCATACGACCAAGACGACGAGCCCGCCCGCGCCGTCGACCAACCAGATCCCGGGCGCGGACGAGGCGATCAAGTGTGAGGGCGAGAGCTGCCAGGTCGAGCGTCGCTTCGTCGAGGACCTCATCGCCAAGCCGGCACAGCTGGTGGGCCAGGGGCGCGCGGCGCCGGCCAAGACCAAGGACGGCGAAGACGGCTACCGGATCGCCGGCGTGCGCAGCGGCTCGTTGCCCCACCTGCTCGGCCTACAAAACGGCGACATCATCACCGAGGTCGGCGGCAAGCCCCTGACGATCGACGAGATGATGAAGCTGACCCAGCAGCTCAAGAGCGCTCGGCACATCGAAGTGACCTTCGACCGTCGAGGGTCCAAGATGACCAAGGCGCTCGAGCTGGTGTAGGCCGGCGATCGGCCGCCCCGTGCAGTACACTGCCGCCATGCGTGGCATGCGGTATCGGGTGTGGGGTTGCGTCGTGGGGCTGTCGCTGGGCTGCGGCGACGACACGACGAACGCGACGGGGACCGAAGGCAGCGGGGACGACTCGTCGACCTCCGGCAGCGCGACGAGCAGCGCGACGAGCACCGCGACGACGATGGCGACCTCCGGCGCGACCGGTGACACGACTCAGGGTCCGTCGACGGACACGACGGCGGCCGAGACCACCGGCGAGACCGACCCCGACACCGGCGTCGCCACGTCGACGGGCACGTCGACCGGCAGCGACTCGGGCACGACCGGCGACAGCGACAGCGACGGCGACTCGGGCACGACCACGGGCTCGGGCGTCGCCGATTGCTATGCCCCGGTCGATCATCCCTACGACGGCGCGCTGTGTGGCACGGCCGCCAACCCGTGCACCATCGAGCTCGACGAAGTCGTCCACGGTGTCGGCTCGTTCCGCAACGATGCGCCGGGCATCACCCACGACGACGACTGCGCGCCGCAGGTGCTGTACTCGGTCGCGCAGGGCGGCTACTTCGGCTATCTCGCCGCGCGCACGGGTCCCAACGCGTGGGACGTGGCCAACGTTCCGGATCCGATGGCGACCGGCAATCTCGTCTGGGACACGACGACGGGCACGACGCAGGTCCTCGTCGACGACGGCGCGTTCGGTCTGCACCTGTCGACGTACGATGGCGTGGGGTTCGTGGGCGGCGTCGATCCGGGTGGGATGCACAACCTGCGAGGCACCGGCGTCGAAGGCCTGGGCTACGGCACGTTGGTCGTGGGCGCCGAGACGTCCTTCGCGGACTCGACGTACCTGGCGTACGACGGCGCGTGGGGCAGCACGGTGATCCAGGGACAGTCGACGGCCGTCGCCGCGGGCGTCGCCCTCGACGACGCGCCGCACCTGGCCTTCTGGAGCAGCTTCAACGGCACCTGGCAGCTGTTTTGGGGCTACCCCGACAACGCCGACGTCGAAGGGGTGCTGCCGTTGGGGTCCAATTCGCTGCAGGTCTCGACGCTGAGCCTGGAGGTCGTCGGGCTCGGTGAAGGCACGCCGTACATCGTCGCCGCGCGGCAGCAGCCGGTGAGCTTCCTGCACGAGGTGGTGCTCGCCCACCGCACGGCCGTGCCTTCGTGGCAGGTCGACGTGGTCGCATCCGAGGACCCGGCGATGAACGACACCTGCGACTTCCCCCCGCTCGTGGCCGGGGAGCAGTGCGCGTACGACTACGTGCGGTACCGGCCGCTGGACGTGGTGGCGAGCCAGGGCGGCGACGTTCGGGTGCTGTACGCCGAGGACCACTTCATGGGCGACTTGCAGGCCGAGTGCATGCCCGCTCCCGTACCTTTTTGCGCCTGGGTCCCGCTCGCCGACGCCAGCACGTTCTCGACCTGGATCGCGGCCTACGACGGCGCCGGGTTCGAGCACACGTTGGTGCTCGACGATCGGCGGATCACGTCGCTGGACACGAGCCTGGACGCCAACGGCGACATCCACGTCGCGGCGTACGTCGAGGGGGCGGGCGGCTCGACGGTCCAGTACGTGCGCTTGGGCGGCTGAGCGCCCGGCGCCCCCTCCCAAAAAGCGCACGACCCCCGGCGTCGGCAGGAACCTCCAGGGTTGTGAGGTAACGCCACCACTGTAGGGAGAAGGCCTGCCACGCAGCGTCTGCTCCCCCCGGCCTGGCACCACTCGTGGGGAGTGGTGTGGTGGACCCGGAAGGAACATCGACGCCCGCTGGCGTGATCGGTCGAGACCCGCTCGACGATGCACGACCGAGGGCAGGGGGAACCAGCGTCATGAAGAAGATCACCGTCGCCCTTTTCGCCATCGCCGCCACCGTCTCCGGCTGCGAGCTCATCACCAACCCGATGACGAACACGTCCGCGTCGGGCCCGGACATCGAGTTGTGCCTGCAGGTCGACATGCAGCCCTGCGCGCCGGACCCGGTCGACGATCTGACCGCGGACTAGCTCGGTTCGGTTCGGTTCGGTTCGGTTCACAGCCCGACGCGGATGGCCACGCCGATGCCGGCCAGGCACATCTCGTCGAGCGTACCCTCGCCGAGAGGAACGTCCTGGGGCTGGTCGAGCCCCACCTCGCCGAGCGCCTGGACGAGCGCAGGATTGTCGAGCGTGTTGTCGTAGGTGCACCGGACCCGAACGACGTCGCCGTTCTGCACGCGGAACGTCTGATCGATCGGCACGTCGTACGCGTACATCCGCTGCCACTCGAAGTCCCAGCCGGGCGTCTGCACGAGGCATTCCTCGTTGCCGCCGCGCAGCACCGAGGTCTTCATGTCCACGCCGACCTTGTGCATGTGATTGACGATCGACCACACGCGCACGTCCGCGGGACCGACGTCGGGGACCGCGTACTCGACCACCTCTTGGTGGTCGGTCGCCCCGGCCGGGATCATGAACGGCGGGTCGACCACCGTGCCCTGACCGGGCGCACCGATGAGGAAGAACTCGGACACGTAGCTCGGCGGGGTGGTCTGCCAGCGCAGCGCGAGTCCGGTGGTGTCGTCGATCTGCTCGCCGAGCACCGACGCGTGGTAGTGCATGTTGAAGATGATCCGGGCGCCGGCCGGTAGCAGGATCCCGACGTCGTCGGGGGTCTCGATCGGCAGCGCGCCGGGGACCCAGCCACCGACCAGCTGCGCGCCGGATACGCCGGCTCCGCCGCCGCAGTTTTCCGACACGCCGTTGTCCCAGCCGGCCGACTGGGCGTTGGCGTCGATGAACAGCAGCGTGTGGTGGGCGATGAGCGGGTTGCCCGGGATCACCTGCAGCCCGTCGACGTACACGTCCTCGGTATTGCCGGGGTCGAACGACAGGCAGTGAAAGAAGTCCAGCGTATTGCCCTGCGGCGCGACGGAGACCGATCCACCCATCACCATCTGGGTCGTCGGTGACGTCAGGTCGAGCGTGGGCGCCTCGGGCAGCGGCGCGGCGTCGGACGGATCTCCCTCGGGCGCGCCGAGCCCCACCCAGTCCGCGAGCATCTGCTTGTCGGCGTCCGGCAGCCGCGGGTCGTGTTTGAACGCGTTGGGCGGCTGGCACTCGTCGGTCTCGAGGGCGTGCCACGGCGGCATCAGCCCGAGCTCGGTCTGCAGCTGCATGACGCCGGCGTAGGGCGCCGTGTCGGCGTAGCTCGCCATCGAGAATGCGATCCCGCCCTCGTCGTGACAGCCGCGGCAGTGCTCGGCCACGAAGGGCGCGATGTCCTCGTGCCAGTTGGGGCGCATGGCCGACGTGCCGGAGTCGGCCGTGCCGGCCGTCTCGTCGGCGCTCGCGCTGCCGTCGGTGCTCGTCGCGGTGTCGGGGCCGGCGGTCGACGTGGCGGACTCCGAGCCGGCGTCGTCGGCCGCCGAGCCCCCGTCGTCGCCGCAGCCGAACGCGGCCGCGACCATGCATGCAAGCAACCAACGCCCCGAAACCGCATCACCCCGTCGCACGGCCGTCATCGTACCGCGAACCGGGCTGCTACGATCCCCGACATGCGGATGCAGGTCGTCGGGTTGTCGATGTGTCTAGGGTGGGTCGCGGTCGGCTGCGGCGACGACGGGGGCGACGACGGCCCGTCCAGCGGTGGCTCGTCCAGCGACGGCGGAGGCACGCCCACCACGAGCGCGCCGGTCGATTCCTCGGGCGGCGCCGACACGTCCGCGGGATCGTCCGGCGACGCGACCGACAGCGGCAGCGCCGAAAGCACGTCGGGCTTGCCGACGACCGACTCCGGGTCCGACAGCGGCGGGGTGGTGTCGCGTTGCGACTACGAAGAAGTGGGCGGGCTCGTCGTGATCGAAGCCGAGCATCTGCCGGTGGGCGAGGACTGGCAGGTGCTCACGGACGAGGCCGGGTACTACGCCGACGGCTACATCGGTTGGACCGGCCCGCCGTTCAACAACGACCCGACCCACGGGGTCACGCAGGTCACGATCCACGTCGCGCAGCCCGGCCGATATCGCCTGCGTTGGCGCAACCGCATCGGGATGGGTACCAACACGACCGAGCACAACGACACGTGGGTCGAGTTCCCCGATGCGGCGACCTACTACGGCGTGCAGTTTCAAGGGGAGGACGAGCGTCGCGTGTACCCGCGGCCGACTTGCGAAGATGCGGCGGCGATGACGGCGATCGAGGCGATGCCTCAGGTCCTCAGTGCCGGCTGCGTGGAGGGCTCGTCGACGGACGGATGGCTCAAGGTGTACTCGTCCGGCGCCAGCGACTGGTCGTGGTCGACGTCGACCAACGACAACGATGGGCACCAAGTCGTGGTCGAGTTCGACCGGCCCGGCGACTACGCGTTCACGATCGCGGCGCGCGGGGACTGGCACCTCATCGACCGCATCGTGCTCCACGAGCTGTCGCTGGACGACATGACCGTGCAGGACATGGGCAACGCCGAGACGGCGTGCCGGTAGCGGTGCGCCAGCGCGTCAGGTCGGCAGGCGATCGTCGACGATCCCGAGGAACATCGACATCGCGGTCGGAATGATCGCGTCGGAGAAGTCGAAGTCGGGGTGGTGGCACGAGGGGCTGCCGCCGGGCTCGCCCGAGCCGACCAGGAAGTAGGCGGCGGGCACCTCTTTGGCGAAGTACGCGAAGTCTTCGCCGCCGGCGATCGGCAGGCCTTCGTCGGTCACGTGCGCTTCGCCCACGACCTGACGGCCGACCCGGGCCACCGCATCGGCGCACGCCGGGTCGTTGACGAGCACGGGGTAGCCGTCGAGCAGCTCCACGTCGACGGACACGCCGAAGGTGGACGCGGTCCCGGCTGCGATCTCGCGCACGCGCTCGAGCACGCGCTCGCTGACCTCCTCGGAGAACGTACGGATCGTGCCCAGCAGCTCGGCGGTCTCCGGGATCACGTTGTCGGTCGTGCCCGCGGAGAACTTGCCGATCGAGACCACCGCCCCGCCCGCGTAGCCGAGTCCGCGACTGACCGCGGTCTGTAGCGCGACCACGAGGTGCGACGCGGCGACGATCGGGTCGCGGCATCGCTGGGGCTCGCTGCCGTGGCCCCCCACGCCGCGCACGAGGAACCGGATCGTGCAGGTCTGCGCCAGCATCGCGCCGGCCCGCACGCCGATCCGGCCCTTCGGAAATGGTGGCCAGTTGTGCAGGCCGTACACCTCCGAGACGCCCTCGAGGGCGCCTTCGGCCACCATCACCTTCGCGCCGCCGCCGTCGACGCCTTCCTCGGCCGGCTGAAACAGCAGTCGCACGTTGCCCGCGATGCGGTCGCGGTGCTCGGCCAGGATCGCGGCCACGCCCATGAGGACCGCGGTATGTCCGTCGTGCCCGCACTTGTGGGCGCAGCCCTCGTGCACCGAGCGGTACGGCAGGTCCGTCGTCTCGGGCATCGGCAGGCAGTCGAGGTCGGCCCGCAGCGCGATCGTCTTGCCCGAGCCCGCCCGGTCCGGATGCAGGTCGGCGACCAGCCCCGTCTTCGCGCACGCACGTGGCGTGTACCCGTGCCGCTGCAGCCAGTCGCGCACGAGGTTCTGGGTGCGATGCTCGGCGAACCCGAGCTCGGGATGCTGGTGAATGTCGTGGCGGATCTCGACGAGCTTTCCGCGGAGCCGTTCGATGTCCTGGGCGTAGCGCGACGTCATGGGGCCGTTCGTGGGGCGATCATGGTGGCGGAACCTGCCCGCGCTTGGAAAGCGGGCAGGGCACGCCCCCTTTCACCCTGGTTTCGCCGGTCGACCTCCCGACCCGGACCGGCGGCCGTGGCGATCCTCACGGGTGTGGATCGGCGGTTCCTCGTGACTGAATTGCTTACGGTTTCGGCCCAGCGATGCGACCATGCGCTGCGTTTTCGAAAGGCGCGCTCATGGTCGAAATCCCCGAGAAGCTCGCGCGATCGATCCGCGCGGGACAGTGTGTTTTGTGGGCCGGCGCGGGCGTGGGCTCGCTCGCCGACCGACCTGGTTGGGCCAAGCTGCTCACCGACGCCACCCGCGACGACGAAGGTGACGTCCGCGAGGGCGTCGACAAGCTCATCGAACGGGGACAGCTGCGTCCGGTGCTCGACCACGCCGTGGTCACGCACGGCAAGGTGCTGCGCGACAAGCTCGGCGCGAACGGATCGGTCGAGCTCGAAGCGGCCGGCAAGTGGGGCAAGCTGCCGTGGGCCGGGTGCCTCGCGACCGCGTACCCCGACGTGGTCGGCAAGCTCGTGGGCGACGGCGACGTCACGGTCGTCGGGCCCGGCGAGCTCGCGGGTCGCGGGTTGGGCGAGCGCGATCGTTTCGTGGTGCACGTGCCCGTGGCCAATGGCTCGTGGCTCGGCCATGGCGAGCTCGGGGACTTGGTCGCCGACGCGGCGCGCTGCCGGACGAACCTGCTGGTCGGGTTCGCGGCCACCGATCCGGATCTCGAGCAGGTGCTGCAGACGCTGTCGACGGCCGGGGCCGGCGGCGAGCGGTTCGCCGTGCTGTCGGGGCTCAGCGCGCCCGAGCGTGCGTCGGTGCAGCGACGCTGGGGCGTGGAGGTGATCGATGCCGACGACGTGGCGAGCGTGATCGATGCGGTCGTCGAGGCGACGGACTCGGCTGCGGCCGGCGACGAAGGGCAGGCGCAGGCGCGTCTGGACCTGGTGCGCGTGCTCGAGGGCGTGTCGCCGCGTGCCGACGTGGGCGAAGAGGGTGGGGTCGCACGCGACGGTGAGCGCATCGCCGCGCTGCTGGACCGCGTGGGCACCGACGACGTGCCCGCCCCGATCCGACTGCAGGCGGCCACCGTGCTGCTGGCCGCCGGCAAGCACGACGCGGCACGCAAGGCACTGATCGCCGCGAAGGCCGACGCCGACACGGCCGCGCTCGCGGCCCTGGGCCTTTGCTGGGTCGAGGCGGCCGAGGGCAAGGGCGACGCGGCGGCCAAGAGCCTGACCGCGCTCGCAAAAGCCCATCCCGAGCTCGCGCTCGTCGACGGCGACGTGACGCTTTCGTCGGTGGTGCGTCGCGAGGGGGCGTCGGTGGTGCTTCGCGGCACGCGAGACGATGCCACCGTCGACCTCGAGGTCACGACGCTGCCGCGCGCGCTGGGCTCGACCGAGCGCAAGGCGTTCGAGCACCTCGTCTCGACGCTTCCCGGGCTGGACTACGAGCCGCTCGGCAAGGACGTGGCCGGACAGATCCGCGGCCGCCGTCTCACCGTGACGCACGCGCCGGTCGACGGCACCACGCTCGCCGACAAGATCGCCGCCGACGGGCGCATGTCGCTCGAGAGCACGATGGACGTGATCCGCCCGCTCACGGAGGCCCTCGCGGCCGCCCACGACGCCGGCATCGTGCACGGCGCGATCAGTGGTCGTCGCGTGATCGTCACCGACGACGGCCCGGTGCTGACCGGCTTCGGACCCGCGAGCGCGCTCGGTCGCTGGGTGACCGCGGCGATGGCGGCCGAAGGCGTGGTGGCGCCCGAGGTGCTCGGTGGCGCGGACGCCAGCGCCAAGTCCGACGCCTACGCCATGGCGGCGCTGGCCTACCGGTGCCTGGCCGGCGTGCCGGCGGTGGTCGGGGCGGCCCCTTCGGCCTTCGCTTCCGATCTCGACACGCGGGTCGACGCCGCGTTGGCCAAGTCGATGCATCCCGATCCGTCGCAGCGCGCGAGCGTGCGCGACCTCGAGACCGCGCTCGTCGACATCGTGCGCAGCCCCGTGGTGCGCGCGGTCGAAGACGCCATGCCCAGCGGGCAGATCCAGCTGCCCGAGAACAAGGACGATCTCGAGGCGTGGGCGTGGATCCTCGACCGCAAGCCGGCGCACGCCGAGGCGCGGGCCAACATCGAGCGCGTCGAGAAGCAAGCGCGCGATGCCGGCGCGTGGGATCGCGTGGCCGAGGCCCTGTCGGTCAAGGCCCAGCACGCCCAGGTGCAGCAAGACCGCGTCGCGTTGCTGCGCGAGCTCGCCACCGTGTTCGAGCATCGTCTGTCGGCCCCGGCCAACGCGTTCGAGACGGCGCAGTCGCTCATCGAGGAGGTCTCGGTCTCCGAGCAAGTGGGCCTGGCCGACGAGCTCGAGCGACTCGCGGAGGTCACCGGCAAGTGGGGCCCGTTGGCCGACAGCTTGATGGTCGTCGCCGAGCGCGTGTCCGATCCCAAGGACCAGGGGCGGCTGTACGAGCGGCTCGGCTCGGTGTTCGCCGAGCGCCTCGGCGCCACCGATCGTGCGATCGCGGCGTACGAGAAGGCCGTGGAAGTGGCGCCCGATGCCGACAACCTCGCCGCGATCGCCAAGCTGTACCGCAAGGCCGTGCGTCCGGCCGAGCACGCGACCACGTTGCTGTCGCTGGCCGAGCATCAGGAAGGCGCCGACAAGGCCGCTTCGCTCAAGGCCGCGGCGGTGGTGCTGCAAGAGGAGCTCGGCGACGAAGAGGGCGCGTTCGCGACCCTGAGGTTGGTGCTCGAGACCACGCCCGGCGACGCCGATGCGCTCGAGCGGGCCGAGGGCCTCGCGCGGCAGCTCGAAGACCACGAGGCACTGCTGGACATCCTCGTGGCGCGAGCGGAGGCCGCCGTGGACGCCGCCGAGGTGTCCGCGTTGCGCCACGAAGCAGCCAACCTCGCGCTCGAGCAGCTGTCGGCGCCCGAGAGGGCGATCGTCCAGCTCGAGGCGTTGCTGCGTGACGATCGCGGCGACCGGGCGGCCGCCGACAAGCTCGCCGAGCTCCTGCGCGGCATGGTCGCGTCGGATCCGGCCAAGCGATCCTCGCTCATCGACGCGCTCGGCGTGCTCGTGGATCTGGTGGACACGCCCGACGAGCGCGTCGCGTTGCTCGACGAGAGCGCCGCGCTGCTCGATCAGGAGGCCGACGGCAAGGAGTCGGCAGCCGATTGCCGCGAGCGGATCCTGGGCGAGGTCGGGTTGGACCGCGAGGCGGCGCGGCACGCCGCCGAGGCCCTGGAGAAGTGGTACCGGCGCAACGACGACCACGACGCCCTCTTCGCGCTGCTGGCTCGTCTCGGCAAGGCCGAGGACGCACCCGCGCAGACGCGCGTCGACGCATGGGCGCGCGCGCTGGAGCTGCGCACGACCGGCGCGCACACCGACGAGCTCGCGGCGATCGAGATCCTCGAGGCGCTGACCAAGCTGCAGCCCGAAAACACGAAGTGGCGCGACGATCTGCTCGCGCGCTACCTCGAGCGCGAGGAGTTCGAGAAGGCCGGCCCGCTCATTCGCGCCCAGGTCTTCGAGGAAGAGGACCCCAAGCGCCGGGCGGCGCTGTTTCTCAAGGGCGGCCTGCTGCGCGACAAGATCGGCAAGACCGAGCTGGCGGTCGAGGCCCTCGAGGAGGCGGTCAAGCTCGACGACACGCTGCACGAGGCGTGGTTGGCCTTGCGCGACCTGTACACGCAGCAGGAGCAGCCGCTCAAGGCCATCGAGGCCCAGGTGGCGGCAGCCAAGCACCACCCCAACCGTCAGGAGAAGGTGCGCCTGACCTTCGAGGCGGCGCAGCGTTACATCGACGAGCTCGACAAGCCCGATCGCGGGCTCGACCTGCTCGAGACGGTGGTGGAGCTCGATCCCGATCACCGCGAAGGCACCGGCGCGCTCGTGGAGCGGCTCGTGGCCCAGGGCGACCTGGCACGAGCGTGGCCCCACGCGCAGACCTACGTGATGCAGGTGCGCTCGCAAGCCGCCGACGACAAGCTGCTCAACCTGCGGGCGCTGTCGATCGCCGGTCGCTGCGCGCTCAAGGTCGAGGAGATCGATCGCGCGCGCGAGTACCTCGAGAAGGCCCGAGGGTTCGATGCGACCAACCTCGACGTGCTGCAGCTGCTCGCCGACCTGGACATGGACGCGGAGCGCTACGCGGACGCACTGCGCAACTATCAGTCGGTGATCCTCGGCGTCGGCAGCAAGATGCCGCCGGCGGAGCTGTCGCAGCTGTACGTGAAGATGGCCGACTGCCGCGTGGGGATGGGCGAGAAGGCCAAGGCCGTGCAGATGGCCGAGCGCGCGCTCGAGATCAATGCCGACGACGAGACCGCGGTGCAGCGGCTCATCGAGCTCGCGCCGTCGGTCGGCGGACCGGCGGCGTCGGTCAAGGCGCACCAGCGGCTGGCCCAGCTGCTACAGCGGCGCGAGGCGAAGGCCGAGGGCGACGCCGAGGCGGTGGCCAGGATTCGCGACCAACGCGTCGAGACGCTGCAGGCGATCGCGAAGCTGCAGGTGGAGGAACTCAAGGCGCCGGTCGAAGCCGTCGGGACCCTCGAGGCCCTGCTCGAGATGCAGCCGGGCGACCCCGCGGTGCTGCACCAGATGCTTGACGTGTTGACCGCAGCCGAGCGCTGGCGCGATGCGACCAACGTGCTGGAGCGACTGGCGAACGCGCAGGACAACGACCTCATCAAGTCCAAGTACCTGTATGCCGGTGGCGCGATCCTTCGCGAGCAGGTGGGCGACAACGAGGCGGCGCTGCAGTGGATGAAGCGCGTGCTCGAGGCCGATCCGAAGAACGACAAGGCGTACCAGGCCTCCGCCGAGATCCTCGAAGCGAGCAAGAACTACAAGGAGCTGGCGCGCCTGTACCGGGGCCGGCTCAAGGGCATGGGGACCGACGCGAGCCCGCAGGTGCGCATGGAGCTGTTCAACAAGCTCGGCGACATCTACGAAAAGCACCTCGGCGACTCGAAGACGGCGGTCGCGGCCTACAACGAGGCGCTCAAGCTCGCGCCCAAGGATCTCAAGGACAGCGGAGATCTTCGCGAGCAACGCGACCGCGTGATGAAGCTGGCGGTGCAGCTCGGTGACGACGAGATCGACAAGGCGATCGCGCAGGGGCACGCGCTGATCGTGGACGATCCGACCGATTTCGAGACGTACCACCGACTCGTCGAGCTGTACCTCAACCGCGGCGCCAAGGACCGTGCCCGGGCCCTCGCGCGCACGCTGGTGTTCGTCAAGCAGGCGGACGAAGCCGAGGAGGAGCTCGCGGCCGAGACCGGCGGCGGCAGCTCCTCGGCGCGCGGCCAGATCTCGCGAGAGATGTGGCGCAAGCGGATCTACCACCCGTATCAGAACAAGCGGATCTCCGACATCCTGTCGCTCATCTGGCCGGTGGTCGCCGCCCGGGAGGGGCACACGCACCAGCACCACTCCGTCACGGTGGCCGACAAGGTCGACGTGTCACTACAGTCGCCGGAGGCGATCGCTCGCTACGTGGCCCACGCGGCCCAGGTGTTCGACTCGCCGCAGCCGCAGCTGTTCAAGAAGCCGTCGTTCGCCGGCGGGCTCAAGGTCGACGCGCTGACGGTGGGTGAGGGGGCAGGTCGCAAGGTCACGACCGCGATCATCGCGGGCAAGGTGGCGCTGGGCGACACGTCGGAGACGGGGCTGCGCTTTCGCGCGGGTCGGTCGATCGCGCGTGCGCGCCCCGAGCTCATCCTCGGCGTCGTGCTGCCCTCGGCCATGGCGATCCGCAACGCGGTCTACGGCGCGGTGGCGGCGAGCGTGCCCAAGGCCCAGCTGCCGATCGACGTGCAAACGGACGCCACCAAGTACGGCGAGCTCCTGCGCAAGTACTTGCAGCCGGCGGTCCTCGACCAGCTCGGGGTGATCTGCAGCAAGCTCGTCGCCAAGGGCGAGATCGACACCAAGCGCTGGCTGCAGGGTGCCGCCTTCACCGTCACGCGGGCGGGCTTCATCCTGTCCGACAGCCTGGAGACGACGGCGCGCATCGTCACGCAGGAAGGCGACGCCGCGATCGCGGTGCCGTACAAGGACCGCCTGCGCGACCTCATCGCGTATTCGGTGTCGGATCCGTATCTGCGGGTCCGCCGCGAGCTGGGCTTCGGGCGGTAGCGGCGAGGCTTCATTCGTCCTCGGACCGCAGGTAGTGCAGCGCGAGGTCCTCGTCGCGAAAGACGGGGATGTCGAGGCCGTCCTCCTTCATCAGTCGCTCGACTTGCAGCTTTCCGACCAGCGAGCGCACGAGAACGGCGGCGCGACGAAACCCTTCGAACTGCGCCTTGCGATGGACGGCCAGCCGCTGCTCGAACGCCGGGTCGTTGCGACCGCGTGCCTCCCGAAGGTCGACGAGTATCGCCGCTTCGTGACGGTCGAGGGCGGCGCAGCGGTCCACGACCTGGCCGTAGGCCTCGTCCATCTCTTCGGTCGTACGGTACGGCCGCGACGTGCGGTTGCACCGCACGAACCTCTCTCCGACCTCGACTTCCCAGTGTGGCGCCTCGTCGTCGTCGCCCACCGTCACCCCCTTCGACGATCGTAGCGCCCCGTGGTGCGCGAAGGTGCGCACGACGAGGATTGGGCGAGTGACCCTCTGTCGGGCGAAACTGGACGCGGTGACACGACGTCACAGATCCGCCGACGGCTCCGGCCTAACTACCCGGAATCTCGATCGGCGTCGACCTTGCACAACCGTGGGGTGCGTCAGCCCAACGCAACCATCACCCGTGTCGGTCGCACGTCGTGGCCTTTCGGCGAGTCTCGTCTCCCTTCTCGTCGTCGGCTGTCCCTCCCATCCCGTTCCTGACGGCGTCGCGACCGACACGGGTCCTCTTTCCGAGGCCGAGGCCGAAGCCGCCCCGGCCACGATCGAGCCGAGCTCGCCACCTCCCACCGTGGCGGACGCGACGCCGACCGAGGACGACGGCGAGACGCCCGAGCGCGTGCCGTGGCCACCGACCGAGCTGCCGCTGTCGCTGATGGCGACGCTGGCCGGCGAAGGCGGTGACGCCCGCGCCACGATCCGGGACGGTGACTCGGGGACCGTCGCGACGTATCGACCCGGCGACAAGATCCGGGACGGCGTGCACGTCCTCGCCGTCGAGGACGGCGTCGTGGAGCTCGAGCGCGACGGTGAGGTCGAGTATCTGTCGATGTCGTCGGGGACGCTCGAGCTGTCGGCCACGGACGCGTTCTACCCCGACCTCGCCGACGACCTCGCGCTGCCCGACGACATGTCCGATGCGATCGTCCTGCCCGAAGGCGTGGAGTACACGATCAAGACGGCCGGCACCGCTTGGGGAACCCCGCGGACGATCGGTCGGCTCCGCGATGCGATTCGGGCGTATGCGCGCAGTACCGACGGCGAGCCGAAGGTGCACATCGGCGACCTGAGCCTGCGCGAGGGCGGACTGTTTCCGCCGCACGTCAGCCATCGCGGCGGTCGCGACGTCGACATCGGCTACGTGCTGACGGGACCGCAGGCCGACGACCGACGGTTCATCAGCGCGCACGCCGGCAACCTCGACGTCGAGCGCACGTGGGCGCTGCTGTCGGCACTGCTGGACACGAAGGCGGTCAAGTACGTGTTCGTCGACTACGACATCCAGCGCTTGCTGTACGACCACGTGGTCACGACCGAAGGCGGCGCCGTGGCCGATCGCCTACTGCAGTTCCCTCGCGGGCGTCGGGCGTCGCACGGCGTGCTGCGACACTGGAAGGGGCACCGCAACCACTTCCACGTTCGCTTCGAGCGCTGAGGTACGGCCCTTTCCTTCCAGGTGACGCCGACCGTGGCGTACGATCGCGGCATGCGTTGGGCCTGGCTGCTCGGGGGATTTTTCGGAGCACTGGCGATCGGGTCTTCGTGCGGAGAGCCCGGCGAGGACTGCCTGACCGGCAGCGCGGGCTGCTCGTGCACCGTGGGGGGCGGCTGTGACCCGGGGCTGTCGTGCATCAACGGCACGTGCTTGATGCTCGATGACCCGACGACCGGGCCTTCGTCGATGGACGGCGGACCCGACGGCGGCCCCGGGGCCACGACCAACCCGTCCACCACCGGGATGGACAGCACCGACGACGGAATCAAGCTCGATGTCGGCGTGGCCTCCGACGTCCCCGGCAACGGCATGTGCGCTCAGACCGGCTGCAAGAAGATCGACGTGCTGTTCGCGTTCGACAGCACGCTGTCGATGATCGAGGAGATCAATGCGCTGTCGGCCACCGCGTCGTTCGCCCAGATCATCGACGCGATCGACGGGGTCAACTGTGGCGAGATCGAGTATCGGATCGGGCTGACCAACGACAACGACGGCGGCTTCATCGGTTCCGGCGGACGCGACTGGTTCGACAGCAACGACATGACCGCGATGGAGATCGCGACGGCCTTCAATGCCGCGGCCGGCACGGTACTCGGCAACGGCGGGACCGCGCTGGGGTGCGAGCACGTTCTCAGCTCCTCCGTCGCCACGCTGGCGCTCGACACGACGGGCTTTCTGCGGCCCGAAGCGCTGCTCGTGCTCGTGCTGGTGACCGACGTCGACGACTACGGCGCCTACGACCAGATGGGAGCCGGGGGACCGTGCGACCCGATGCTGTGCACCGAGCCGGTGCAGCCGGTGCCGGCCATCCTCACCAATCTCGTCACGCTCAAGGGCGGCGACCCGAACTCGGTGTCGGCGATCGTCGTGGCGGGCGACCCGTCGGTGACCGCAGGGATGAATCTGTGCCAGCAGCCGGCGTCGTGCTGTGGCGTGGGCGGCATCGAGTGCTCGCAGGCGCTGCACGGAACGCGGCTGTACGAGTTCGCGTCGATGCTGCCGGGGACCAACGGCGTGACCGTCGACATCTGCCAGGGGGCGCAGATGCTCCCCGCCGCCATCGAAGCGGCCCTGGGCACCGACATCGATCTCGCGTGCCAGACGTACGAGCCCGAGGGGTGAGCGCCTA
Organism: uncultured Pseudomonadota bacterium; assembly: GCA_937896535.1. Taxonomy (GTDB): domain Bacteria; phylum Myxococcota_A; class Polyangia; order Nannocystales; family Nannocystaceae; genus CALBMM01. The sequence goes on along the minus strand of CALBMM010000149.1, from coordinate 3,958 downwards.
TGCGCGCGTCGCCGGGTCCTGCCGGTAGAAGCCGCGCAGCACCTCGTACAGCTCCGGATGCTTGCGCTGCATCGTGCGGCCCTGCTCGAAGAACTGCTCGGTCACCACGGCGAAGAACTCGGCCGGGTTGGTGCCCGCGTACGAATCGAGGAAGGTCTTTCGGCCCGCATCCTGACGGGCGTGCAGCTCGTCCCACTCGCGCTGGAACACTTCGATCCAATGACGGTACGTGTCGCGGTCGTGCAGCGGAGGAACGCCGTCGGCGTCGCCGGACATCATGTCGAGCTTGTGGGCGAACTCGTGAAAGACCACGTTGTGCCCGTCGTGGGCGTTGCGGCCGCCCCGCTTGACGGCATCCCACGACAGGATCACCGGTCCGCGCTTGAAGGCCTGACCGAGCACCGGCATTCCGTGCTCGGCGAGATCGGTCGAGATGCCGAACATGCTCTGCTTGCGCCCTGGCGCGACGACCGTGGACGGGTAGACGAGGATCGACTCGACCTGCCGGTACAGATCGTGCGGCAGCTCGAGCACCAGCAGACACGCCTGCGCCGCGATCGTGACCTGCACCTCGTCGCTCATTTGCAGCCCGCCCAGGCCCTCCCAGTTCTTCTCGGCCACGAACACCTGCGTCAGCTGCCGCAAGTGCGCCTGCTCTTCGGCGGTGAGCAGCTCCCACCCGCCCATGTTGCGCTGCAGGATCTCGTTCCACTCGGCGGGGAACGGGACCGCCAAGATCTTTTCGCGACGCCGCCGACGCAGCCAGTCGAAGAACATCCGCCGGTACTGTAGCACCGGCGGTCGGCGAGGTTTCGCGCCTCGGACCGCTCGCTACCGAGGCGGCTGCGTCGGCACGAGCGTGAGCTCGTCGTCGTTGGGACCCAGCGCGACACGAAGGCGCGCGTCCAAGCGTGCGGACCCGGAGACGTCGGTGAGGCGTCGAGGCGGACCCCCGCGGTCCAGTGCCATCAAGCCGATCTGCAGGCCATTGTCGCCGAGCAGGTACGCCGCGCGGTCGTCGGCCCCGACGAACTGGACGCTGGGGGCGACTGGAGCCGTGCTGGGTGCGATCCAGGTCGCCAGAGGCTCGTCGTCCGTGCCGAGTGCCGTGTACTCGATGTCGGGCGGCTGTCGCTGCGGGTCGGTCCCTGGCGCGTCGAGCAAACGACGCGTCAGTACGTCTCCCTCCGTCGAGTACGTGGACACGAGGACATCCGCAGCGATGCGGCGGATCGGCCCGAGCCCATGTCCTGGCTGCCACAGGCGTCGCTGCCGAGGTCCGAGCTCACAACCCAGCGAAGCCACGCCCTCCGTCCCGCACTCGGGTCGGAGCTCCGTGATCTCGGCGACGGAGTCTCGGCCGTCGAACTCCCAGGCAAACGACGCCGGGCGTTGGCGATAGATCATCTCCTCGCTCCGCGGATTCCAGATCGCGATGCTGTCGTCGCCGACCTCCTCGGCGTCGACCAACACGACGTGGTCCTGATCGAGCACCTCGTATCGTCCCGCGCGCGGCAGGCTCACGAGACGGTTGTCGCTGGTCCAGAAGCCGGCCGGCGTATCGCCGCCGCGCGACAGCAAGAGCCCGTGCCCGTCGTCGGAGAGCCGTACTTCGACGGGCTCGCCGGACGCGAGGATCGTCATGTTCGGAAGCTCGACCACGCCGAGTCCGACGGCGGTCGTCGAGCCGGTGTGTCCATGGAAGACCGTCTCGGACACCTCGATGACGACGCCGCGCCCATCGGGCGTCACGCGAACGTAGCGCCGGCGATTGTCGGCGTCGGCGACGTCCGCGTCGTTGTACTCGGTCTCGTAGCGCGCGTCGGTCTCGAGATCTGCGCCGACGAGGTAGCCCTCGCGGTCGAACGCGACCATCACCGGCGCTTGCGCGGCGGTGGTCACGGTGTCGCAATCGACCTCCTCGAAGACCATGCGACCACCGTTCGGGTCGAGCACCGTGACCTTGCCGTCTCGGCAGGTCCAAGCCGCCATCCCCGAGGGCGCGCTCGGCCGAGGCACGAACCCGAAGACCTCGTCGAACGGAAGGGTCCCGAGCACGCCGTCGTACACGTCGACGACCGTCACGACGCCGGGACGTCGCACGAGGGCGAGGCGACCGTTCGGTGAGAAAATCGGGTAGTTCTTCTCGCCCGACCGACCGACGTCGAAGGCCGGCTCGACCAACGTGTTGGTCACCGACCACGACCACGAGGCGTCGGCGAGGAACATCTGTCCACACGGCGCGAGGATCGCAAACGCTTCGGCGTCCACGGTGATCGTCCGTTCCGGAATCGGATCGTCGGGATCGCACCACGTGCGAGGGTCCATGTCGGTCGCGCCGGTCCAAACCGGCTCGGGCGCGCAAGCCACGAGGCCGAGCCATGCGGCCTGCAACCGGTACCACCCACGCACCGGACCAGCATAACACGCTCGTGGTCAGCCGCCGCGAGCGGCGAGCCACTTACGGGCTTCGGCCAGGGCGTCGACGCCGTTGGGACCGGCGCTCTCGAGGGTCGCGATCGCAGCACGGGCGATCTCGACGGCCTTGGTGTCGTCGGTGCCCAGTGCGCCGAGGATCTCCGCTGCCAGCAGCATGGCTTCCCCCTCGGTCGCGGCGATCTCGTCTTCGTGCTCGTAGATCGTGATCGCGCGCTGGGCCAACGGCCAGGCCGCAGCGTCGTCGCCCCGGTCGTGCAGCAGATCGGCGAGGCGGGCCAGCGTGGTCGCGACGCGGGGGTGCTCGGGGCCGAGGTGTCGTTCGCGGATGGCGAGCAGCTCGCGGAGCAGGGCCTCGGCGTCCTCGCTGCGTCCGAGCCCGGCGAGCGCGCTCGCGACGGCGTACCGACCGTTGGTGGCCATCACCTCGTTGTCGCCGTACACGGTCGTGAAGATCCGATCGGCTCGTTGAGCATCCTCGAGTGCCCGCGCGAAGTCTCCACGGTCGCCGTGGATCTGCGCCGAGAGGGTCAAGCACTCCGCCGCGAGAGAGTCGTCGCTCTGCTCGAGCGCATCGAGCACCGCGAGACACTCGGCGATGTGCGCCTCGGCGAGCTTCGGGTCTCCGAACAGCCACTCGATGTTGGCGAGACTGGCGGCGCTGTAGGCCCGGCTGCGCGACTTGGTCTGTCCCAACGCATCGAGTTGGTCGCGAACGGCCGTTGCCTCTCGTCGCGCCGTCTCGCCGTCGCCCACGAACATGGACATCGTCGCGAGATTGGTTCGGAACGTCTCGAGGCTCGGATGGCTGTTGCCGTAGGCTTGCACCGTGAGTGAAACGGCCTCGCGCAAGTCCTCGATGGCACCGGCGTAGTCGGCCCGGCGCTGGCGGACGGCGGAGCGCTTGTTGAGGATCCCGGTGAGGCGCCGCGTGGGAATGTCCATCGTGCGCGCCCGCTCGACGGCGGCGTCGAGGTGGCGTGCGGCCTCGTCGAGGTCCCCACGGTCCAGGGCGATCACCCCGCGTAGCTCTTCGAGCCGGAGCACCTGGTCCGGGGGCTCGCCGGCTCGGATCACGTCGATCTCCGCCGCCTCGAGCAGGTGTTCCTGCAGGTCGGCCTGGCCGTCGTCGTAGTCGCCCACGTCGGCGACGCGGCCGAGCGAGAGGTCCGCTTGAAGCCGAGCGTCGCGACTGCGCGCCGCTTCTTCCCGCGCGAGCTTGCGCGCAGTCGCCCCTTCTTCCTTGCGACCGTCGAAGTACAGCGCCGTGGCCTGCGTGGTCATCAGACGCGCGCGCAGGCGCGGCGCATCGAGACCCTCGAGCGCGGCGAGGCCCTCGGTGAGCTGCTCGAGCTCTCCGGCTCGGTCCCCGACCAGGCGCCGTACATGGGCCTCGGCCAGTGCCAGCCTCGCCTTCGTAGCGGCGTCCGACCACTCGGCTTCGACGTCGACGTCGACGGTCTGGATCTCCTCGCACTCGGTCGGCTTGGGAACGTCGTAGGCCGCGTAGGGCGCGAGCGCC
>CALBMM010000148.1 GCA_937896535.1 uncultured Pseudomonadota bacterium | reverse complement strand
AAGACACGACGAAGCCGAGATTGCCACCGGCGCGCCCGCACGCAAGTCGACCGGTCTCAGTCGGCCCCGGGTGGAGCCGTCTTCGCTGCGAGCTTGCGCTGGTCGAGGTAGCGCGAGAGGTCGCCGAGGCGGTGACGGACCTCAGCGGCCATCTGCCACGCGATCACCGGCTCGAGGAGCCACGCGAGCCATCGTGGTCGCGCCCGAAAGGAGAACGTGTAGGTCACGCGCGAGCGCCCTCCGCCGAGATCGCGGTGGCGGATCGACGCGGCGAAGTGATCGAACCACGGTGGGCGGTTCGTCAGCCTGACGGCCGCGACCTTGCCCGGGTCGAAGCTGACATAGGCCGTCTCCACCGCAATCTTGAACGTGCGCCACGTGCCCGTGCACAACGTGCGCACGCCACGGGCGGCGCAGGGCGAGCCGTCGACGATCCGGGCGTCCGAGAGCATCGAATCCCAGTCGAGACGACGGTCGTAGTCGTGCAGGAGGGCGAACACGTCGTGCACGTCGTGGTCGAGATCGATGTGCACCCGGTCGCGCGGCAATGTCGGGGACTCCTTGGACGTCAGTCGCGGCGTCGCACGAACAGTAGGAGCGCGAGCGCCAACGGCCAAGGTGGAGGGGCGGTCGGGTCGCTCGTGCACGCGCAGCCGTCGTCGCCGCCGCGCGAGCCGATCGCGTCCGGCAGCGCCTCGCTGTCGCCCCCGGGCATCGCGGGGTCGTCGTCCGTGTCCGCAGGACCGGCGTCGACGCCCCCGGAGTCGCCGACCCCGTCGCCGCCCGGATCTCCGCCCGAGGTCGATGGATCCGGCGGCGCACTGCCGCCGCTGGCCGAGCTCACACCGCTGGTGTCGCCGGTCGTCTCGCCACCACCGGAGCCGTCGCCGCCCGTGTCGCCACCGGGCGGTGGCGGTACCGCGGGGCCGGGCCCGGCGACCATCACCGTGCCGTGCATCAAGTCCTCGAACCCGTCGATCGGCTCGGGCACGACGGCGAGTCCACCGTGCATGCCCCCGTTGCCGAGGTTGGCGTCCTGGTAGAGGGCAAGGTGCACGTGGGCGCCGAACTGACCGTCGAGCATGTTCGACGATCCGCCGAGGTTGCCGATCGTCTGCTTCATCTCCACGTGCTCGCCGACGCCGACGCCGATCGAGGACAGGTGCGCATAGATGCTGAAGTAGGTGTGTCCGTCGCCGGCGTAGTCGTGCTCGATCGCGACGTAGCGGCCGAAGCTCGAGAAACCACCGGTCGCCCAGTCGGCGTAGATCACCGTGCCGGCCGCCATCGCGGTGACCGGCTCTCCGTCGCCGTTGCCCGCCTGATCGCGCACGAGATCGAGCGCGTAGTAGTCGTTGGTGCAGCATCCCACGTTCGTGTTGACGTGGTAGGCCGAGCACCCGGGCCCGTACGCGCAGCTGGCCCGCACCGGCGTGCCATCGGGGAACGGCAGCGACAGCGCAAAGTCACCCGGCAGCGAGACCGCACCGCCCATCGGGGGCGTCTGCGCCAGCGGCCGTCCGACGGGCAAGAGCGCCATCGTCGCGACCGCGGCCATGCCACCTGCGCGCACCCACCTCTTCACGGCCGTCATCGTACCGCGCCGACCGGTCACCATGGGACGCTCCGACGCCGATCCCCGTTCGCGATCCCTTCCCATGAGAAAGGTAGTTGCCGACCGGCCGTCGCCGGTTCACCGAGATCACCACTGCACCACGATCGCCGCGCGGGTGAGCCCCGCGCCCTGGGCAAACAGCACGCTGCGGGTGCCGGGGCCGAGTCGACCGTCGCGGCGGGCTCGAAGCAGGTTGCTGACCACGCCACAGGCACCGAGGTGGGCGTACATGTCGAACGTGACGGGCACGTGCGCGGCCTGCAGGCCGGCGGCGCGGGCGATCGCGTCAGGGACCCACCGCCGCGGTTGCACGCTCGCGAACACGTCGACCGCACCGGGATCGATCTCGGCGCGGACGAGCAGCTCGCGGACGGTCGTCATGCCGATGTGCACCGTGGTCGCGATCAGCTCGCGTGCCAGCGCCGGCACGAGGGTGCCGGGGTAGTAGTCCGGTCCCGCCTTCCACCATGGCGGGTCGATGTCCCTGCCGCGACACCAGGTGACCGCGGGGTAGTACTCGCCGTGGGTCACCGCGTGCAGTCGGCCGATTCCCGGCCCCGGCGCGGCCCGAACCACCATCGCCGTGGCCGCGTCACCGACGTTGGGCGAAGCCGGGTGCATCTTCGGGAACGCGCGCGTCATCAGGTGGCTCTGCGTCAGCAAGATCGTGCGCGCGCGACCGGATTCGACGAGCGCGGCGGCCAGACCGAGCTGCGCGACCGCGGTGGCGCAGCTGGCCTCGATGCCCAGCGCCATCGCGTGGCGGATTTGCAGAAGGTCGGCGACCCGCGGCGCACTGGGCGGCACTACGCGATCGGGCACCGCCGCCCATGACATCACCACGTCGACCTCGTCCGGATCGATCGCCGCGTCGGCGAGGGCAGCCTTGCCGGCGAAGCTCTCGGCCAGGCACGCATCGACGTCGTCGGGGGCGATGCGCCGCTGCGTCGCGCCGAGGAACGGGTCGTCGGCTTCGGCGCGCAGGTACTCGCGGCTCAGTGCCTCGCGTGGATCGTCGTCGACCTCGATGTCGACGAGCTCACGGGGTTGCGTGGCCCGACTGCGGGTCAGAAACGCCTCGGGCCAGTCGTCGTTGGTGCGAATGGTCCGCGGCAGCCACTCGCCGAGACCGAGGATGTGCGCGCTCATACGTCCGTGCCTCTCGCCAGCATGCTCATGTGCTGCAGCGCCTCGTTGCGGCCGCCCCCGGCCATGCGGATGTCGGGGTCGATGCGGATGTCGAGCACCACGGGACCCTCACCCGCCCGAGGCCCGCGCAGCCGCTCGGCGCAGATCTGGGTGAGGTCGTCGATGCGATGGCCGGTCACGCCGATGGACCGGGCCCAGGCTGCGAAGTCGATCGCGTGGCTGTCCCACGGTGCGTCGTGGCCGAAGACTTGCGCGAAGCCGTGGTGGACCATGTTGTAGCGCCCGTCGTTGAAGACGGCGAACGCGATCGGCAGTCGCTCGCGGGCGGCGACCAGGATCTCCATGCCGGCCATCTGCATTCCACCGTCGCCACAGATGCACACGACGAGGCGAGTCGGATCCGCGAGCGCGAGCCCGATTGCGCCGCCGATGCCCGAGCCCATGCTGCCGAGGCCGAGCTGGATCTGAAACGCGTCGGGGGCGTCGATCGTCAGGTAGTGCAGCGCGAACAACATGTGCTCGCCGATGTCGGTGGTGAAGGCGACGCCGGGACCGGCGGCCGCTTGCAGGGACACGATCGCGTCGGCCGGGTGGACGCGCGCGGCATCGTGGTCGACGTATGGCGCTTGGACGAAGGGCGAGCGTTCGCGAAGTCGTGCGAGCTCGTCGAAGGCGCGGCGGTGGGTCACCGCGTGGTGAGTGGTCACCGCGCGCATCGCTTCGACGAACGTGCCGACGTCGGCGACGACACCGGTCCGCGTGGGCAGGTTGCGGCCGAAGACCGTCGCGTCACGGTCGACATGCACGAGCGTGCCGCCGGCGCTCACGTACGGCGTCGGGCCGATCGAGCAGTCGTCGAGATCGGTGCCGAGCACCAACGCCATGTCGACGCCCGCCGCCGTGTACTCGCGGGCCCACGCCGACGCGGCGAGGCCACCGTTGCGCAGCGATGCGAGATGCGTCTCGGGCAGCAGTCCCTTGGCCTTCGGGGTCGTCACGAAGGGAATGCGCAACGTCTCGACCACATCGCGCACCGCGTCGGCGAACGGCCGCGCGCCCGCGCCGAGCACGAGCAGGGGACGCTCGGCCTCGGCGAGTCGCCGACAAGTGTCCTGCACGATCGACCGATCGACCGTGGTCGACGACGCCACGCCCGTGCCGACCACACGCATCGCCGACGCCGGCGCGGCCGCGAGGTGGATCGGCACCACGAGCATGGCCGGGCCCGGGTGGTCGGGGTCGGACGCCGCCGCCACGACCGCGCTCGCCTGCGCCGCTGCGCTCGCCGGCTTCGACACGCGCACGCACCGTCGTGTGATCGTGCCGAACATCCCCTCGACGTCGAGCCCCTCGCGCCCCGAGCTCTGCAGCAAGCGCTCCCCGTCGGCGGCCCACGCCACGTCGCCCACGATGAGCACCACGGGCACGCCCTCGAAGTGCGCGGACGCGATCCCGGTGACCGCATTGGTCGCCCCGGGCCCGGCGGTCACGACCACTGCCGCGACCTTGCCGCTGGCGCGTCCGTACGCGGTCGCGGAGAAGGCAGCGGCCGCCTCGTGCCGCGACTGCACCAGTCGCGCTCGCGGATGCCGGAAGATCGCGTCGAACACCGGCGAGACCGGGCCGCCCGGAATCCCGAAGAACGTCTCGACCCCCTGCGCGACGAGCAACGCGACGATCGCGTCCGCCGCCGTGCCGTCCTCGAGGGGGCGGGGGGCGACCGCCTCGCCCCCAAGGTCCATCTCCACGCGTCGCGCCGAAACCGTCACGCTCGGCAGAGCGTCGTTGCGGCGGGGTTGTGACCGGCGATCGCCGTTTGTCGGATCGGCGCGGAGCCCGGCGGTCCGCTCACTGCTGCAGCGTGTTGATCACGAGGGCGATCTCGTTGTCGGAGAGCGTATGGAAGCGCGTGGGCGGCATCTTGCGGATGTCGTCGTCGTCGCGCTGCAGTCGCGAAATCGCCAGGTCCTTGGTGCTCTGCGGCAGACTGTCGAGCTCTTCGACGTTGAACCCCGCGCGGCTGATCGACTGATCGAGGCTCGAGTTGTGGCAGTGCTGACACATGTGCTGCAAGATCTCGCGGCCGGTCAACGCATCGGCGGGCCGAAACGACAGGAACGGCAGCGCTTCGTCGCGCAAGATGTCGCGGATGTCGAGCATCTGGTCCGCCGGCATGCTGCCGTCCATCGTGGATCGGTACGCGTTCGTGGCCTCGGTGAGCTTGCCCGGGTCCGTGATGCGACCGTCGAAGTACGGCACCGCGATCGCCTCGCCCCGCACGGCCGCGTCGTAGATCGCGTCCCATGTCGGGCTGCAGCTCGCGGTCGGGTCCAGCGGTGGCTCGTTGGGGCAGTTGAAGCACTGGCAGCCGGCGCCGTTGCGCTCGGCTCGGATGTCGACCGAGCTGAACTCGTTGGGTTGGGAGGTGACGCCCTGGTTGAACAGGGTCAGGGCCAACGGGACCGGCCGCGCCGAGCCTTCGCCGTTTTCCAGCAGCAGCGAGTAGGTCAGCAGCTCGCCCGGGATTCCACCGTAGCTCTCGCCATCGTGCGCCTCGACGTACGACTCCATCGCGAGACGGTTTTCGGGACGGTTGGGATAAAACCAGTGCGTCCAGCCTTCTTCCAGCTCCTGCATGCGCAGCATCCGGGGCGTGCCGGGGCCGTCGGGTTGGTGGCACTGCAGGCAGTCGAGCACCGTGTTCTTGACGTCGCCGTCGTCGTACAGCGACCAACCCGTGAACCCCGACTCGACCGCGGGCGTGAGCATGTCCGCGTGACTGCACCCGGCGGGATCCTGCTCGCAGGGCAGCTCGAACCGAAACAAGTAGAAGCGCAGCTCGTCGTCGACGGGATCGTTGGCGACCAACTCGACGAAGGGCTCGCCGCGAGCGAAGCCCGTCATCACGAGGTCTGGATTGGGGATCCCCGACGGCGGAAAGGTGATCCCGCCGATCGGCCCCGTGAACACGATCGCGCGCGGGTTGATCGGGTTGACGAAGCGCGTGCTGATCGCGGTCGAGTGATAGACGAACGTGAACCCCGGGTTGCCGTTCTCGCCGTTGGAGAGGTTGCCCGGCTCGAACCCGAGCCCGACGAGCTCGAGCAGCTCGCTCAGACTGCCGATCGCCGGCGGTTGATCGCCGGCGCACACGGCAGTGGCGACGGCATCGTTGTGGCCCCGCGCGCACAGCAGCTCCCACTGCTCCTGCCCGGTTGGAAACCCATCGAGCGGATCGCTCGTGGGCTCGGCCGGCTCGCCGGTGTCCCCTCCATCGTCGGAGCTGCCCGCTGCATCGCCGCCATCGGCTCCGTCCGTGCCGCCGCTGCCGTCGCCATCACCGTCGGCCGCAGCTCCCGACGTCCCCGCCGTCGTCTCCGCCGGCTCGTCCCCCGACGACCCGTCGTAGCACCCACTGGCCACGAACCCGGCCACCAACCCCACGTTTCGCAAGATCACCTTCACCGAGGGGTGCGTCACCCGACGCGAGAGCCGATTACGCGCGATCGAGCAGAAATCGATCCGCCAACCGCGTTGGCAATCGCGCCGCGCTCACTCCCGCGCGAGCCACTTCTCGCAGGGGTTGGCGCGCGTGACCCCGAACCCGGCGCGCGAGGGGCCGCATCTTCGAAAACCCATCGCCTCGTAGAATCGCATCGCGGTGTCGGTCGCATCGAGTCGTAGCCGAACCAGGCCACGCGCCCGCGCCTCGGTCTCCATTGCTTCGACCAATGCCCGTCCGACGCCATGACGCGTGTGGTCGGGATGCACGTAGCACAGGTGGATGACGCCCTCGCCCCCGAGCATGCCGACCCCGCACAAGATCCCATCCCGCTCGACGACGACGGTGTACTGACCGGGCCGCGCGATCCATGCTTGGAACCGCGCCGCCGTCTTGTTGGCGAGCCACTGCTCCAACGTCGCCGCGTCGCCTTGGTGGTCGGCCGTGCACAGCTCGGTGATCGACGCCCGAATGACGTCGACCGCGGCGTCGGCATCACGCTGCGCCGCGACCCGAACCGTCAGTCCCGCGCCCATGTGGCTACGGTACCTCGCTCAGGCCACGCCCTCCTACCGAAGGGACCTTCGCGAAGCAGCCTGGGTAGCGGAGGAGCAGGGATTCGAACCCTGGGTGACGTTGCCGCCACAACGGATTTCAAGTCCGCCGCCTTCGACCGCTCGGCCACTCCTCCGTGGGGCGGGAGTATGGGGGATCTGCCGGCGGGGGGCCAGTACAAACCGCAGCACCGCAGCACCGAGAACCGTCGCCGGGTCACTGTGGGGGACGAGTCTTCGCTCTTCTACCTGCGCTGGATCGAAAAGCACCGGTCCCGCGCACGGAATGTATGGGCGACAAAGCGGAGCTCTCCCGCGTGGCGGGCGTGGAGCGGCTACGCCTTCGAAGGCATTTGCCTCAAGCATGTTCCGCAGCTCAAGCGTGCCCTCGGTATCGAGGCCGTCGAGACCACGGAGGCGGCTTGGGACCACCGACCGCAAGAAGACGACGAACGGGGCGCTCAGATCGATCTCGTGATCGATCGCAAGGACGCCGCGGTCAACCTGTGCGAGATGAAGTTCTCCGAGAGCGAGTACGTGGTCGACAAGCGCTATGCCGACGAGCTTCGCCGCAAACGGGACGTGTTCCGTGTGGTGACGAAGACCCGCAAGAGCAGTTTCATCACGGTGGTCACCACCTTCGGTGTCAGCGACAACAAGCACCGGCGCGCCGTGGTCGACGCCGTGGTCGAGATGGACGCGCTGTTCGCCCCCGTCGCGACATAGATGGCCAAAAGTCCGCCGGCCGGGCACTTTTGGCCGCTTATAAACCGCGGTCGGCCCGTATCCTTTCGGCCACCTCGTTCGTCCCAGGACCATGACCGACCAAGATTCACGCGCGAGCGCGCTCTCGGAGCAGGTGCAGCGGTCGTGGCGGACGTTCACCGAGGTGTTCGAGCCGCTGCGGGCGGACCTGTACCGCTACTGCCGGTATCTGACGCGCAGTGCGTGGGATGCCGAGGACCTCGTGCAGGACACGCTGGCGCGGGGGTTTGCGACGCTGGCGAAGATGGGGGCGCTGCCGGCTCAGCCGAGGGCGTGGATCCTGCGGGTGGCGTCGAATCTGTGGATCGATCGGGTGCGACGGGCGACGCGCGAGCGAGCGTTGCCCACGGGACCGGAGTCGGCGACGGTGGCCGAAGATCCGCAGGCGGTGCGCGAGGCCGCGGGCACGCTGCTGGTGCAGCTCGCCCCGCAGGAGCGCGCGGCAATCGTGCTCAAGGAGGTGTTCGGACTCTCGCTCGACGAGATCGCGGGCGTGCTGTCGACCACGGTGGGCGCGGTCAAGGCGGCGCTGCATCGCGGACGGGAGCGACTGGTCGAGCCGGAGGCCGAGCGCGCGCGCGTACCGGTGCCCGGCGCGATCGAGGCGTTCTGCGCGGCGTTCAATGCGGCCGATGTCGATGCGCTCGCGGCCGTGCTGCTGCAGCACAGCGTGGTGGAAGTCGTTGGGGCAACGGTGCAGTACGGACCGGAGGCCGCGCGCCAAACGGTCCTGCCCGGCATGCTCTTCGGCAGCGCGTGCATGGCCGAGGGCTTTTCCGGGCTCGACCCCAAGATGTACGAAGGCGTGCTGGCCACCACGCCCCGCGTCGAGGCGAGGTTTCATCGCGATCGTTGGGTGCTCGTGCACTGGTACGCGCACACCGACGGCGAAGCGGTGCGCGCGGTGACCGAGCTCGACCTCGAGGGCGAACACGTCGCTCGGCTGCGCAACTACTTCTTCACGCCGGAGCTCATCGCCGAGGTCTGCGACGAGCTGGGCCTGCCCCATCGCAGCAACGGCGTGCGCTGGTGCGTCGCCGACTGACCCGCGCCCCCAGCCCCACCGCGCGGCCCCCACCGCCTGCCACGCGCGGGGTGGCCAATGCGGGGGGGGGCACGGGCGCCGTCGCCCGCGACAAGCTGCCGGATCCGGAGCAGTGGCGCACGGGCGAGAAGGTCCACGGCGAGATGTGCATCGATCGGCCCGAGCTCGAGATCGTGCGGTTGTGCGTGAGCGAGCAGCGCGGACCGTTCGCGGTCACGCCGATGCACCACATGGTCGCGACCTTGGACGAAGGCATCGAGTACTTCGTCGAGACGCACGAGCTGCTGCTCGTGCCGGCCGAACGCTACGCGCAGGCGATGGCGCGCGCCGGCCTGCACGACGTGCACCACGTCCCCGACGTGTTCGTTCGCGGTGCCTGGATCGGCACGCGTCCTCGGTGACTACTGCCAGGCGATCGCCATGAGCGCGCGGTCCTTCGGATCCACGCGCACCGGCACGAGGACGCCCGGCTGCACCTGCGCGAGCCGGATCTCCGCCACGATCTCGTTGTGGACCACCGCGTAGGGCTGCTGACCCGGCAGGTGCACGAGCATGTGCAGCCGCAGCATCGGCTGATCGTTGACGCGCGTGCCCGTCTGCGTCACCGACATCAGCTGCGCGGTGCCCTCGATGCCGGTCTGCATCAGCTGCTTGCGCAGCCGCGAACCCTTGAAGATCTGGCCGAAGGTCAGCGCGATCGAGCCGACCACCGCGAGTGTGATGATCACGCCCGGCACGATGCCCGACAGCGGTGGGTCCAGGAACTCCGAAGCCGCCCCGGAGGCACCGATCGCCACGAAGGTGCCGACGACGGGGAAGAGCACCAGCTTGCCGACGTTGATGCCCGACTTGGTCACGATCGCGTTCTGGTGGATCTGCGTGACGAGCTGCTTGACCTTCGGCAGCGAGTGCTGCGCCAGTGCCACCTGCGGCGTTCCGCGCACGATCTCCTCGACGACGGCGATCTGCTGCGGCGTTGCGGCCATCGCCTGCAGCTGCTTTTGCGCGATGTCCAAGTTGCCCATCAGCTCGTGGGCGTGGACTCGGAACACGCCGCAGACCATGTCGTAGGCGTCGTTGATCGGAACGTCGCCCTCGTTGTAGCCGAGCACGGACAGGGCCAGCTGCGCATCGCCGCGCAGCACCGCCACGTAGGCGGTGGTGAAGCGGTAGCCGGTATCGACCTGAAGGTCCTCGGACTGCGCGTCGAGCTGCGGCAGCATCTGCACCGCGGCGTCGACGTTGCCCATTGCCGCCGTATTGCGGATCTGCAGGCCGAGCAGCACCTGCTGGTGTCGCACCTGCTGCAGGTACGGCATCGTCTGCCGCAGCAGCGGCTCCACGCGCGGGCGCTGGTGCACTTCGGCGAAGTGGCGCGCGAGCAAGAAGGCCGTCCAGAACAGCCGCTCCTCGGTGGGATACGACGGCATCTGCCCCATCTCGGTCAGCGCCGCCGTCCACTGCCGATTCGCTTCGTCGGCCATCGCGGGGTTGAGCCCGCCCCCCTTGCACAGCGCGAGCATGTTCGGCGGCGGCATCAACGGCTTGCCGTCCTGGGCACGCAGCCGCTCGAAACGCATCGCTTCGTTGGGGGCGTTCATACGTCTGTAGTGGTATCACCTTCGGCGATCGTTCCGGGACTCGCGCGATTGCGAGCGGCCACGATCGCCAGCTGTCGATCGACCATCGTGTCGAACGCCCGCAGCATCGCCCCGCAGGCCTCGGCTTCGGCCCCGAGGGCTCCCAGCGCATAGACGATCGCCTCGATCGTCGACAGCTGCCGCGTCGGGTCGGGCGCTTGCCGGATCCGGTAGTTGCCCCGCCGCGGCGGTCGGATCCGCACCCGCGGCAACGCCTGCAGCCAGGGGTTGTCGCGGATCACCTTGCGGGCCGTGTACCAGGTGCCGTCGACGGCCACGAGCGCGCCGGGGCGCGGCGCGTCTTCGCCGAGCACCGGCGCGTCCGGGCTCGGGTACAGCAACGCCGCGCCGACGGGCGCACACGGCTCGCACCGCGTTCGGCCCTCGCCGTCGCGGCGCGCAACGATCACCTTCAGCCCGTCGATGCCGAGCTTGGCCAGTCGCACGGTCCCGAACGGGTGACGCGCCTCGGCACCGTGCTGCACGACGAGCACCGGCACGTCGGTCGACAGTCGCGGTACCAGATCGCAGACGCAGCACGCGGCCGGTCGCCAGCACGCGTAGCAGGTCGTGCGCGCCACCGCGTCAGCCGGAGAGCCGTTTGGCCTCGGGGCGACCGGTGTGGTTTTCCGGTGCGACCTCGAGGAACTTCTTGAACGTGCTCTTGGCCGCCGCGGCCTTGCCCGCCTTGGTCTGGGCGCGGCCGAGGCTCATCAGCGCGTCCGGATACCAGGGGTCTTCGGGCTTGGCGAGATCGACGGCCTTGTCCAGCGCCGTGATCGCGGCCGCGTGCTTGTTGAGGTTGTACAGCGCGGCGCCCTCTTCGGCGTACGCCACCCCGAGCTCGGGCGCGAGCTTGTGCGCCTTCGCGAAGGCGGCCGCGGCCTGGTCGTACTGCACCAGCCCCACGCGCGCGCGGCCGATCGACATCCACACGTCCGGGTACCAGCCCTGGTCCTGCGCGTCTTCTTGCTCGGCGACGATCGTCAGCTCCGCCAGACCTTGCTCGTGAGCACCCTCGAACACGAGCAAGCGACCGTACAGGTAGCGCGCTTTGTGCAGGTTCGGGTCTTCCTTGAGCGCCTTGACGTACTGCGGCGCGGCCCGAGCGGCTTGCTGGTTGTACTCGAGCACCTCGCCGTACGCGAGCATGAGCTCGGGCTCCGGATCGGTCGGACGCGCGGACTCGATCTCCGCGAGCGCCTGCTCGTAGTTGCCCTCGGCCACGAGCACGCGCGCCATCTGGGCGTGCCCCTTCCAGCTGTTGGGATCTCGGTTCAGGGAAAACTGCGCGAGCTCCCGCGCTTCTTCGACCTCGCCCTGAGCCAGGCGCAGCTGCGAGCCGAGCAGCAGCACCTCGTTGTCCGTGCTCTCGCCGCGCAGCCGATCGCCGATGAGTCGCTCGAGCTCTTCGAGGTTGTTCTCGGCCAGCAGCACCCGTCCGAGCGGCTCGGCGAGGCCGGGGTAGCCACCCGTGCGCTCGTACACCGCCCACAGATCCGCCCGCGCCTTCTTGCGCTTGCCCTCGGCGAGCAGCATCGCGCCGCGATGGACCTGCGCCGGATTGTTGGTCGGGTCCTCGGTGATCGCCTGCGATGCGGCCTCGAACGCCGCGCGCTGCTGGCCGTCCTTGAGCAGGGCGTCCGCCTTGGCGACGAGAATGCGGGCGGCTTCCTTGTGGTCACCGGCGTCGGCCGCAGCCTTGCGCGCCGTGTCGAACACGCCGAGCGCGTCGGCCATCTTGCGAGCGTCGGCCAACATGCGCGCCTCGCCGATGCTCGCGTCGTAGAACTTGGGATCGAGCTTGCGCGAGGCGGCGTACAGCGGCTGCGCCTCCTCGACCTCGGCCCGCATCGCGTGGATCTCCGCCTGCAGATACGGAATGCGCGGGTCTTCGGCGAGCGCCTTTTCCACCTTGCCGATCGCCGCGGTCGCGCGGTCGCCTTCGCCGGCTTCGATCTGCACCTCGGCCTCGAGCAGCTGCAGCTCGATGTCCTTGGGCCGACTGGCCGCGAGCGTGACCACGTCGGTGGTCGCCTTGCCCGTCTGGCCCGACTTGAGCAGCGCCCGGATCCGGGCGGTCGCGATCTCGACGTCGTCGGGCAGGTACTCGAGCGCCTGGTCGAAGCGTTGGACGGCACCGGAGTAGTCGCCCGCGGAGGCCGCGAGCTTGGCTTGCACGGCGAGCAGTCGCGCGCGAAAGCCCTGCGCCGAGTCGCCCGGCTCGAGCTTGGCCGAAAGCTCGCGCGCTTCCTTGATCCGACCGGCCGCGAGCGCGGTCTCCACCGCGAGCATGCCCAGGCGCGGATGGTCGGGGTGGGCCGCGGCCGCCTTGGTCACGGCGTCGAGCGTGCCGGCGGGATCGGAGGCCGCCTTCGCGGCGAGCTCGAGCGATTGACCGCCGAGGTCGTCGGCGTTGGCACCGAGCACCGCCTTGGCCTCGGCGAGCGCTTCGTCGGGCTTGTCCTGTGCGAGCCGAAGCCAGCCGCGGTACAGCCGGGTGCGGGGATCGTCGCCGGTCAGGCTCTTGTCGGCACCGGCAAGATCGCCGCTGGCGAGCGCGGCGAGACCGACCACGCGCTGGGCGAAGGGTTCCTTGGCGGCCGACAGCGCCTGCACGAGCGGGCCGGCCTTCTTGCCCGCCTCGATGTCCGGACCGTAGCGGTACGTCAGCAGCACGAGCGCTTCGGCTTGCGCCACCGCGTTGCCCTCGGTCTCGGCCGCCGCGAACGCAGCCTTGTACGAGGCCGGCGTGTCCTTGGCGAGCTCGGCGAGGATCGCCTCGCTCGGCGCTTTGAGATTGTCGGTATCGACCTGCGCCGCGCCTGCGCCACCGCCGGCCTTGGGGCGACCGCCCACTTCCGGCTCGTCGGGATCGAGGATCCCCGAGTACATCACGCCCGCGCCGGCGAGACCGAGCACGAGCAACGCACCCACGGCGATGAGCAGACCCTTGGAGACCGCCGGACGCTCGGCGTCGGTGGGCGCTGGGCTCGCGGCCACGCCGCTGCGCTTGGCGGCGGCGGGCCCTGCGACCGCGCCCCCGGCCATCGGCCCGGCACCACCGACGGGCGCGAGGCCACCCATCACGCCGCCGCCGTAGCCGGGTCCGACCGGCTGCAGCTCCGAGCCGTGCTTGGGCAGCGGAAGGTTGTGCGGTGCGAGCTCGGAGCCGTAGGCCGGCTGCATGTCGAGCATCGCGGGGGTCATCTCTTGCGAGGTCGGTCGCAGATCCTGGGCGGTGGGGCGGAGCTCTTGCGCGGTGGGGCGAAGCTCCTGGCCGGTGGGCCGAAGATCTTGTCCGCCCGCGGGACGCAGGTCCTGTCCGCCGACGGGTGCGACGAGGTTGGAGTGCGCCGGCGTGGGCAGGTCGAGCGCCGGCATCGGAAGATCGGTGAGCTCGGGGCCCTTGGGCGCGGGCAGGTCGAGCTCCGGAGGCGGCGCGAAGCCGGCCGGGCCCCCGCTGGTCCGCGGACCGGGCAGGTCGCGGTTGGACGGCGTGGGAAGATCGAGCGTCTCGACCGGCGGACCGAACGTCTCGGGCAGGCCGCTTCGACCCACGGGAGAGGGCAGATCGAGATCGGCGGGGGCCGGTAGATCGAGGTCGTCGCCGGATCCGGCGGAAAAACCGAAGCTCGGCGCCGGCGGACCCGCGGGCGCGGCCGGAGGTCCGAACGGTGAGGCGCCGGTCGCCGCCGGTCGCGGCGCCGGAGGCCGCGCGGCCGCGGGAGCGAACGCCGACGGCGGCGGCGGAGGCTTGGCTACCGGCGGGGCGGCCGGAGGTCCGAACGCCGATGGCGGTGGTCGACGCGCCGGGGGCGGGGCAGCCGGAGGCCCGAACGCCGAGGGCGGCGGCTTGGCGGCCGGCGGTCCAAAGGGCGAGGCCCCACCGCCGACATCGCCGATGTCGCCGAGATCGAGCTCGAGGTCCGGACCGTCGACGCCGCCGAGATCGAGCTCGTTGTGGCGACTCGGATCGTCGAGGCCACCGAACTGATCGCCGAACGCGTCGTCGAGGCTTGCCGCCGGAGGGCCGGCGCCGACGCCGGGCGGTCCGCCTGCCTGGGGCAAGTTGTCACGACTGGAGCCCGGCACACGCAGCACCGGCGCGGACATCGACGCGCCCGCATCGCCGTGAACACCGGCGAACGGCGGCGGTGCTCCCGGGTTGCCCCCGGGGTGAAGCGAAGGCGGCAGCGGACGACCGCACTTGCTGCAGCTCAGCGGCCGAGAACGGCTCGCGTCGAAGGCGTGGCCACAATGGGGACAGCTCGACATGTGGGACGGAAGGCGGCCTGGAGGATAGCACGGCGCCGGTATAGGGTGCGCCGGTGATCCTGCGCGATCCGGTGCACGGGTTGATCTCGTTCGAGGGCGATGTAGGGGCGATCGTGGAGCGTCTGCTGCACGCCCGTGAGGTGCAGCGACTGCGCCGGATCCGAGCCCTGGGCCACGCTTCGCTGGCGTTTCCGGGGGCCGAGCACTCCCGCTTCGCGCACGCGCTGGGCTCGGCGTGGGTCATGAAACAGTACCTCGATCGCGTGCGCGTGCTGGGCTCGGACATCCCCGCGGCCGATCGCATCGACGACGACATGGCCCGCGTGGCGATGGCGGCGGCGCTGCTGCACGACCTCGGCCACGGGCCCTACAGCCACGCGTTCGAGGCGGTGATTCCCGGCAGCGCGCGGCACGAGACGTGGACGTCGGCGATCGTCTTGTCGCCCGACTCCGAAGTACATCGCGTGCTCGCCGAAGTGGATCCGCAGATGCCGGCGCAGGTCGAGCGCCTCATCCACGGTCGCAGCCCGATCCGCCACCTCGCGCGCGCGGTCTCCGGGACGTTCGACGTCGATCGCTGCGACTACCTGATGCGCGACTCTCACATGACGGGCGTGCGCTACGGTCTGCTCGACCTCGACTGGCTGATGCGATCGCTGCGGCTCTGGTTGCCCGAAGTCGGCACGGCGGCGCGGTTGGCCGTGGACGGCGAGAAGGGGCTGACGGCGGTCGAGGGCTTCTTCCTCGCGCGCCTGTACATGTACCGCCAGGTGTATCTGCACAAAGCGGTGCGCGCGTCCGAAGCGGTCTTGCGCGGGTTGATCCGTCGGCTGGTGGAGCTGGGTCCGCAGCCGGGAACGCCGCCCGAGCTCGAGAAGATGATCCGCGGCGAGCAAGTATCGACGGCCGAGTATCTGCGGCTGGACGACCACGCGCTCGAGAGCGCGTTGGTCAGCTACACCGGCGGTGACGACGAGGTGCTGTGCGATCTCGCCGATCGGCTGCGGGCGCGCCGGCTGTTCAAGACCACGCGACTGCGACCCGAAGTCCCCCGCGAGCAGGCGCAACAGCGGCTGTTCGAGGTCGTGCGCGCCGCGGGCTTCGATCCGCGCTACTACGCGATGGTCGACCGCGTGGAGGTCTCCGCGTACGAAGAGGACGACGCGATGACCGTGCTGTCGGGCTCGCAGACGCGTGGGCTGCTCGACGCCTCGCACGTGCTGCGCGGGCTCAGCCGCGAGCGGTACGTCCACTACCGGGCGATCTTTCCTCCGCAGGCGCGCGACGAAGTCACGCGCGCGCTCGCGGATCTGCGGTGACCGATCACGTGCCGCAGCGAAAGAAACGCGCCGGGCGCTGCGAGGGGTGTGGACTGCACGAGGAGTTGTGCGTGTGTGCGCAGTTCGTGCACGCGAAGGTCGACACGCCGTTGGTGATCGTTCAGGCGATACGCGAGTGCTTCAAGCCGACCAACACGGGACGTCTGCTGCAGCAGATGGTCGAGGGCACCGTGATCTCGCACTACGGGATGCGCGAGCCGCCGTTCGATGCGACGGCGCTGCAGCGACCCGACGTGCAGTACTACGTGTTGTTCCCGCGCGAGGATGCGATCGAGCTGTCGGTCGATCGCGTGGCGCAGATGAGGGCCGAGCTGCCGGCCGACCGCAAGCTCGGCTTCGTGCTGCTCGACGGCACGTGGCACCAGTGCTCGCGCATGAGTCGGCGGGTGCCGGTGGTCGACGGCCTGCCGTGCGTGTCGTTGCCTCCGGGTCCGCCCTCGCGCTGGCCCGGTCGCACGCAGCACGACGCGCGTGGCCTGTGCACGTTCGAAGCGGGCATCCGCTTGCTCGCCCTCACCGAAGGCGAACCGCTCGCCCGATCGCTACGCGCCGTCTTCTTCGAGCTCGCCGCCCGCCTCGCGTACATGAAGGCCGCGCTGCCGACCCCGACCGTCCCCGAAGACTGGCCCCACGACCCCATCTTCCAACCCCCGTCGTAGCCGCAGCCCGGCAGCGACGCGGCCCGGCCCCCCAACGCGACGCGGCCTCGTCGCGTCCGGCCACAGGCCGACGAACAACGTTTCAACCCCACCACCCATCCCCCCTTCAGGGGGGAACCCGCAGCTTGCTGCCTACCTCAAAGCGGTACGCCGGTTGCGGGGGTCAAAAAAAGACGCGGCGGAAACAAACCGAAGCCCCCAAGATGTTCGGTTCACTCCCGCCGCGCCAGACTCGGGTTACGAGCTTGATCGGAACGTACGCCAGGTTGTCCACCTGGGCTAGCCCCTTTACGCTGCAAATGCTGGTCCAACGAGATCTCTCGGAGTTTCGCCAGCTCCGCGCTGAACCGCACGGGGCGCGTCGCTACGATCGGGGAATTGTGCCCCATCCAGCGGCGGCCCGGACCGACGGGTCAGCCCTCGTCGGGCGTGTCGCCGTTGCCGGCCAGGCGCAGGTGGATCGGGCGGGTGATCTGCCGCGTCGCGGGCACGCGGTCTCGATCGACGAGCAGCGTGTCCTCGGCCTCGGCCCCGCCGCTGTGTCGCGACCAGCCCGGCGCGCCGGAGAACACCATGCCCAGCTCGTTGTTTCGCATCCACACCACGCGCGACGTGAACACGATCGTGCGAGAGCCCTGTGCGGACACGAGATCGATCGCGAGCCACGTCAGCTCGTCGAGGTCGAGCATGATGCTGCCGCACTTGAGGCGGGCACCGCCGACACCGAAGTCGCAAACCTCGACGGGGAATCCACCCCCTTCGGTCTTGTTGAACCGAAGCCGTCCCGGGAACGAGCATGCGAAGCGGGCGAACACGCGAGAGCATGTCGGATCGTCGGAGCGTGACCGCGTCGTGCGAAGGCGGGCGTCGAGCTCTTCGAACTTCTGCCGCACCGCGGCCTGCACGTTCTTGGTCCGGAGCATTCGCAGCCGCAGGTTGCGGTACAGGATGACGTCGCTGATGAGATCGCCGGGATACGGGCTTCCATCGGCGTAGCGGGTCTCGATGCGCTTCCAGCCTTCGTCGCCCTTGTCGAGCGCGGCGAGCTTGGCTCGAGGGGCAGGGCGGTCGGTGCCGGCGAGGGCGACGACCGTGCGCTCGAGCGCGGCGCCTTCTTCTCCCTTGCGCACCGCATACACCCCGCGGTCGGTCGCGTACGGCTGCGTCGCGGTCGCGCGTTCGTAGACGAACGTCGTGCCGCCGACCGTGAACGCGACGCCGTCTTCGAGCCGGCGCTCGGAGACCGGCGCTCCCTCGACGAGCGTGCCGTTGGCACTGCCGAGGTCGATCAACACGTGACCGTCGGGCGTCGGAAACACCTTGGCGTGCCGCCGCGAGACACCCGCGTCCGCCACGAAGATCTCGACCTGGCTCGATCGCCCGATCGTGACGGAGTCACTGAGCGGAAACCGCGCTCCGGTGAGTGGCCCCGCGGTCACTCGCAAACGGAACGGTTGTCCTTGGTCGTCGATCATGGCCGGGTCGCTTCGATCAGTACCTGAAATACAGGTAATAAGAATAACAGAGAGTGGAGGGTGGTGACACGCCGCAGAGAATGTGGCGTGGCCGGGAAGGCCGAAGTCCTCCCTGACCCACGAATCGAAGTGCAAGTCCCGCGCCGCTCACCAAGGTGCACATACGAGCCGCGAAGTCTCGACCTGACGACCCACCTTCGCGACCCTCGATTGCCAAAACCATGACGCTTCGCGGGTACGATGCGTCAATGATCCGCCGTTGGTTGTTCGCATGCGCGCTCATGGCAACGTGGTCGTGCGGAAACGAACCGGCGTCCGACAACGAGGCTGCGCCCGAAGCCGAAGCGCCCGCACCCGACGACGCACCCGCCGAACCCGAGGCGGCCCCCGCCCCGCAGCCGCGCACCGAGGGCACGACGATCGTCGAGCCCGGCACGAAGGGGCCCGCCACGATCTCGTGGTCGCCGGCGGTCGGCTCCACCGAGCGTCTCATCGTCTCGCTACGGGTCAATCAGCGGCTCGGCGACAAGCCCTCCAAGCTTCAGCCACGCGTTCGCCTCGTCCTCGACACGACGGTCGCTTCGTCCAGCGGCGACCAGTGGCGCCGTACGTTTCGCATCGCCGAGGCGAGCGTGCTGCCCGAAGCCAAGGTCGCCGAGGAGGCACGCGCCGCGCTGGAGCCATTCGTCGGCACGTGGGTCGGTCACGATGGTCACGTGTCGATCGACACGGCCGGTCACGCCCAGGACTTCGCGTTCGACCTACCCGCGCCGACCGATCCGCACCAGGTCGCACTCGTGTCGGCGTTCGAGTTGGTCATGCGCGAGCAGCTCGTGGCGATCGCACCCGAGGCAATTGGCGACGGTGGGGCATGGGAGGTCAGCCGGCGCGCCACGATCGCGGGCGTGCAGTCGTGGCGGGTCGATCGGATCGGTCTGCGCAAGCGCCACGGCGATCAGCTCGAGCTGCGCGGAGATCTCTCGATTCCCGACGAAGAGATCTCCGGCGCGTGGATCGGCTTCGAAGGCGTCGGGACACCGTCGCACATGTCGGCCAAGGGGGAGGTCGACGGCCGCTTCGACCAGGTCCGTGCCTGCCCGATCGAGATGCACTTCACCCTCGCCGTCGACTTCACCGCGCCCGACAGCTCGGGCGCCGACGTGACCGGACGACTCGGCATCGACGCGACGATCGACGAAGACTATTTGAGCCTGCGCGACGCCAGGGTGACCCTGCGCGGCGAGTTCGAGCAGGGCGGGCTCGTCGTCGGCGCCGTGGCGCCGGGCACCAAGGTCTGGTTCCGCGGCAAGCGGGTCCGCGTGTCGGACACGGGTGACTTCCTGCTCGGCTTCGGCCGTGACGCCAATCGACGGGGCACGCTGAGCTTCGGATTCGCGGGCAAGCCGGCCGAGCGCCACGTCGTCCACATCGCCTCGCGCGAGTACGAGACCGAGCGGATCGACGAGCTCGACGAAGAAGACGTGCACCCGGACTCGGACACCAAGAAGGAGCTGGCCAAGTCCCGCAAGCGGATCAACAAGATCCGAAACAAGACCACCAAGGCGACCTACTTCCGCGACGGGTGGGTCATGCCGGTCAAGGGCAAGATCACGTCGACCTACGGCCGCAAGCGGATCCTCAACGGCGAGGAAAGGGGCTTTCACTGGGGCGTCGACATCGCCACGCCGGTGGGCAAGAAGATCAAGGCGCCCGCGCCCGGCATCGTCGTCTTTGCCGAGGCCGACATTCCCCTGTCGGGCACGCTGCTCATCATCGACCATGGGCAGGGCCTGACCTCGTCCTTCCTCCACCTCAACAAGATCAAGGTCAAGGTCGGCGACGAGGTCGCCAAGGGCCAGGTCATCGCCGAGGCGGGCAAGACCGGTCGTGTCACGGGCCCGCACCTGGACTGGCGCATGAATCTTCACGACACACGCATCGACCCGATGCTCGTCATGAAGCTATAACCGCACCATGGCCGCAGGGGACGACACCGGCAACGTGCAGTGGGTCTACGTCAGCGAGGACACGCGCATCGACGGCTCCTTGACCACGGGCTCACCCGTATCGGTCGTGGGTGAGGTGCTCGGCAACGTCACCTCCGCCAGCAAGGTCGAGGTGGGCGAGGACGCCACGATCAACGGCTCGGTCACGGGCAGCGAGGTCGTGGTCGCCGGTACCGTCACCGGGCCCGTCCACACGACCGGTCGGCTCTGCATCCTGTCGACCGGGACCGTGCGGGGCGACGTGGAGGTCGCCAGCATCCTCGTCGACGAGGGCGGAACGCTGGATGGGCGCTGCACGATGACCGGCCGCTGATCCGCCGGTATCATCGCAGCATCGATGCGTGGAGTGTGGTCCATCGCGGCGCTGCTCGTCGGCGCGTGCACGTTCGGCTCGCCCGGGGGCAGCGGCGGGGCCGACGGCGACGACGACTCGGGTCCGGGCACGAGCACGTCGTCGACCGACCCGACCGCGACCAGTCCGAGCACGGCGTCCGCGTCGGCGACGACGAGCGCCTCGGCCGAGACCGGCCCGACGAGCGGTCCGTCGGACGACACGACGACGACCACCACCGCCGGCACCGCCACCACGGAGTCGACGAGCGGGACCGGCGAGGATTCGGGCTCGGGAACCGGCGAGCCGCAGCTGCCACGGGGTCCGTTCGACGCCGGACAGCCGCTGACGCCGCTCAACGACCCGAACGCGGACGAAGACGACCCGACGCTGCGTGGCGACCTGCTCGAGATCGTCTTCAACAGCACGCGCAACGGAACGCCGGACCTGTTCGTGTCGACGCGAACGACCGACACCGATCCATGGGACGCACCGGTGCCGATCGTCGAGCTCAACGATGCGGCCTACGTCGAGACGACGCCGGAGCTGTCGCTGGACGGGCTGACGATGCTGTTCGCGTCGGACCGACCTCCGTCGGTGCAAAACGACGTCTGGATCACCACGCGGCCGGCCCTCGACCAGCCGTGGACCCCGCCGGTGCGTCTGCCGGAGCTGTCGTCGGACTGGCAGGACTTCGCCCCGACCGTCGTCGACGATCAGACGATGTTCTTTTGCAGCGACCGAGACATGGACACGGCCAACCTGCTGGACGTGTGGGTCGTGGACGGCTTCGATCTCCGGGCGCCGGCGTTCGGCTCGCTGACGCGGTCGGCAACGTTCTCGACGAGCTCGGACGACTGCAGCGTCGCGATGTCGGCCGACGGTCGGGAGATCTTGTGGGAGACCAACCGCGCGGGCGGGATGGGTGACTGGGATCTGTGGACCGCGACACGCGACGATCCGAGCGCGCCCTGGCAGAACCTGGCACCCGTCGACAACGTCAACGCCACTTGGCAGGACAACGATCCGTGGCTGTCGCCGGACGCGACCCAGCTGTACTTCGCGTCGGGCTTCGCCGCCGATCACGATCTGTTCGTCGCGATCCGGCAGGAGGGCGAGTGATGCGACACCCGGGCACGAAGGTCAGCAAGCTGCGACGGGTCGCGGGTTACGACTGGTACGACTGGGAGACCGGTGCGGTCGACCGTCGTCTGCTCGCCGAGGACGTGGCGCGCGGGCTGACCGACGAAAGCTACGCCGAGGTACCGGCCTGGGCGCTGACGCTGCCCGCGACGGTCCCCGACGCGACGCCGACGCAGCTCGCCAGTCTCGACGCGTCGGCACGTAACGCGCTGCTCGACGAGCTGCACCGTCGCGCCGGCCGCGAGCGCTCGCCTACGGCTTGAGCCCGTCCTCGCCGATGAGCGGCTTTTGGACCATGTCGGGGGCGACGATGCCTTTGGCGCCCTTTTGGATCATGTCGGGGGCGACGATGCCGTTGACGGCCGGCTTTTGGATCATGTCGGGGGCGACGATGCCGTTGGCGCCCGGCTTTTGAATCATGTCGGGGGCGACGATGCCGTTGGCGCCCTTTTGAATCATGTCGGGCGCCACGATCCCGCCGAGGTTGGCCTTGGGCTTTTGGACCGACATCTTCAGGTCGGCCTTGTGGTCGACGGCGCCCTTCTTCGATCGGACGCCGCCGAGCGCACCCGCGGAGCCGCTGGGGTCACCGCTGCAGGCACCGAGAGACAGGCAAAGGGGAACGAGGAGGCTCGCGATTTTCATGCTCGTCCGTGTCAGTGCAACCAACGGCGCAAAACGTTCCCAGCCCGTGCGACCTCGCGCGCGGCGTCGACCAGCGGCACCAGGTAGAGCCGAAAGAGCGTGCGATATCGACGGTCTTCGGCGGGCCCGAGCCCCACGGTGACCGCCCCGCGGGCCGACGGCGCGACGTAGGTGCCCGCGATGCGGTCCCAGATCGACAGCATGTTGCCCATGTTCTTGTCGAAGTGCTCTTGCGCGGTGCTGTGATGGATCTGATGGGCGGCCGGGCTGATGAAGACTCGGTCCAGCGGCCCGAACGACCACCACACGTGCGAGTGCTGCAGGTTGAACCCGAGCAGCAGGAACGCGAACAAGATGGCGTTGGTGCCCAGGATCGTGTGCACGGTCACAACCTCGCCGGCGAGGTAGCCGCTGGCGCCGTACAACGCCCCGAGCAGCGCCCCGCTGATGGCACCTTCGAACACGATGTCGACCGGGTGACGCCGCAGCACCGTCAACGGCTGCAGCACCGTGGCGCTGTGGTGGACCTTGTGAAACGCCCACAGGATCGCGAAGCGGTGCTGCAGCCAGTGCGCGACGAAGAACGCGAAGTCGGCGACGACCACCACCGCGACCGTCATGGCCACGACGGCGCCCGGCCCGTCCAAGCGCCAGGCGTGGGGCCCGAAGGTGTCGAGCAGGACCGCCCACGTGCCGCGTCCCACCGTGACCGAGATCAGCGACAAGGTGGGCAGCAGCAGCAACGAGTACACGAGCGTGTTGATCACGAAGAGGGCGAAGTCGTGCCAGGTGCTGCGATTGCGCCAGACCGCCGGTGGTGCCACGAAGGCCAGGGCGGCCCGCCACGAGCGCGCCGAGGGCGGGGTGCGACGCCACCACAGCACCCCGGCGATCGCCGCAGCAGACAGCAGATAGCCCCAGAACACGCTGATCGACGGACTCGCGAGCTGTCCGATCACGCCGACGCCGAGCTCGAGTACGCGATCCATCGTCCGCGGACGTCAGTCCTCCGCGTCGGTAGTGGCGCTCGGGGCCGAAGGTGTTCCCGCGTCGTCGTGCTCGGCGAGCCACGCCTCGACCTCTTGCAGCTCCGGCAGTCCGACTTCGCCGGCCTCGGCGTAGACGTCGCCGGCCAGGCGCGCCATCGCGATCGCCCGCGGCTGCTCCCCCTGCACGTGCCACAGGGTCTGGGCGAGATCGAAGCGCGACTGGGCCTCCTCGCGCGGGTCGGAGTCACCGGCTTGGAAGATCCGCACGGACCGCTCGAGTAGCTCGACCGCCTCGGCCCAGCGCTCGCCCGACCGCAGCGCCCGCGCATGGTCGCGCAGCGACACGCCCACCGAGACCGATTGGGGGCCGTGGCTCTTCTCGAGGATCGGCAGTGCCTTGCGGTGCAGGGCGAGCGCCTCGTCGATGCGCCCCTGACGTTCGAGGGCGGTCGCGAGGTTGTCCATGATCATCGCGGTGTCCGGGTTGTCGGCGCCACGCAGCTTCTCGGACAGATCGAGCGCGCGCCGGTGCATGCGCTCGGACTCGGCGTACTCGCCCAGGAACCAGTACGCGACGCCCAGCGTGCTCGTCGTCCAGGCCGTCTCCGCACCGGGAGGTGCGTTGCTCTCCTGCAGCACGCGAAGTCGCTCTTGGAGGAAGGTCGCGGCCGAGGCGAACTCGCCCCGTCGCATGCGCGTGATGGCCAGCCGCGCCAGCGACGACGACATGCGGTCGGGCGCATCGGCGTAGGCGGCGTCGAGCAGCTTCACCGCATCTCGCTCGAGCCGGCGCGCCCGATCGTGCTCGCCCATCTCGGCCGCGAGCGTGGCTTGGCTGACGAGAAGGTCGGCGACCGTGGGGTGGCCGTCGCCGTACAGGGCCTTGGCGATCGCCGTGGCTTCTTCGAGGTGCTCGCGGGACGCTTCGAGCTCCCCGAGCGCGTGCGTCCCGGCGGCGAGCTCCTGGAGCGCGCCGAGTCGCCGCCGCTGTGGCGCCACGTCGTCGGAGGCGGCGAGGTCGAGCACGCTGCGGGCGACCGCGAGCCCCTCCTGGACGCGGCCGACGTCGCGCAGCAGCGACGACTCGCCCAGACCGAGCGCCGACTGGGCCGAGACCGTGCCGCCCCCGGCCTTGCGCAGCAGCGCGTGGGCCTGCCCCGTCCAGCGCAGGCCCGCCTTCGTGTCGTCGGACACGATGTTGGCGTGCACGACCGAGATGCAGGCGCGGATCTGGTCGTGCACCGTGCCGAACTCGATCGCGAGCCACATCTCCTCCTCGGCGGCCGCGAGTGCTTCTTCGGCGTGCCCCAGGCCCAGGGCCGTGGTCGCACGCAGGTCCATCAGGTACATGCGCGCCGGCGCCGACGGGGCCTCGCGCAGGCTCGCCTCGATGTCGTCGAGCATCGGCGTCACCTCGTCGAGGCGGCCGAGCTCGAGGAGCATGTTGGCTTCCATCAGCCGCGCATCCATCTGCGGATCGATCTGCGTCGTGGCGGTGTCCTGGTCGGCGCGCTCGCACGAGACGATGCTCGGCAGATTCGTGGCGGCCTGGAGCGCGTCGACCACGAAGTCGGCGTCGGCGGAGGTCGCGAGGCGTCCGAGGGTCCGCGCCGACAGCTCGCGCGCCTGTAAGCACTTGCGCTGCGCGTCCAGGCGCTCGGTCGATTGCACGCCCCGCACACGCGTGTCTCGGCACGCTTCCTCCGCGGCGCCGCGCAGGCGGTCGGTATAGCCGGTCAGTCGCTCGTCGAAGCGAGTGAACGCGTCGCTGGCAAAGCCCAGCGAGCTGGCCGCGAAGGCGTTGCGTGCCAGCGTGCGGGTCTCGTCGTTCCACTGCGTGTCGATCGTCGCGGCCGCGTCCGCGCACGGGTCGGGCGGCGTGCGGGTGCCGGCGACCCACAGCGCACCGCCGACGGCGCACGCGCTCAGCCCGAGGGCCCACCCCTTCCAGCGATTGGTGACCGCCTGGTCCAGGGCGTCCGACAACGCGGCCATCGACGGGTAGCGGTCCTCGGGGGCTCGCGACAGCGCGCGCAGCAGGACACGACGCAGGCGTTCGGGCACGCGACTGTCGCGGGGGACGGGCCGGACCCTGCCCGAGGTCACGTTCGCGGCGATCTCGTAGACGCTCGTGCCCTCGAACGGACGCTCGCCGTACAGCGCTTCGTACAGCGCAACCGCGAACGAGAACTGGTCGCTGCGCGCGTGGGTGGTCGCGCCCAGGTGCTGCTCCGGGGCCATGTACGCCGGCGTCCCGAGCACCGCGCCGGTGGCGGTCAGCCGGATCGAGACCAGCCTCGGCTCGTCTTCGCCCGACGCATCGGCCATCTCGTCCCAGACAAGCTTGCCGTCGGCGCTCGACGTGACGCTGACGGCTTCGGGGGCGCGCGCGAGGCCGAAGTCCATGACCTGCACGCGCCCGTCCTCGCCGACCATCACGTTGTCGGGTTTGAAATCGCGGTGGACGAGGCCGGCCTCGTGTGCCGCCGCGAGACCCTTGGCCGCGCTCGCGAACACCCGCAAGACCTCCGAGGGCGTGCGCGTCGATTCCTTCAGCCAGTCGTCGAGCGTGCGACCGCGGACGTACTCCATCGCGACGAAGACGCGCTCACCCCACGTGCCCACGTCGTGCACGGTGACCACGTTCGGGTGACGCAGCCGCGCCATCGCCTGCGCCTCTCGCTTCATGCGGCCGTCGCCCGACGAACGATCGCGACGCAGCACCTTGATCGCGACCTCGCGGTCGAGCTCGGTATCGTGGGCGAGCCAGACCTCGCCCATGCCGCCCTGGCCCAGCTGCTGACGCGCTTCGTAGCGGCCGAGCACGGTCCCCGGCGCGACCGTGGACGCATCGACGTGGGCGGCCGCGCCCTTGTCGAGGTCCGTGTCGTCCAGCGTCGGTTGCTGGCTTGCCTGGGGCTCGCGCTCGGACATCGCTGACCCCGGCACGATATCGCGGCCGGGTGCGTCCCCGATGCCCCGGCGGTATCGTGTGCGTCCATGGTCGAGCCGCACCAGGCGTCGCGGGCCGCGGTCGTGCTCGACGCCGACCCGCTCGCGCCTGCGGTCGAGTTCTTCACGCAGACCCTGGGGTTTGCCATCGAGCGCGTGTACCCGGCCGACGACCCGCGCGAGGTCACGGTGGTGGGGTTTTCGACGCGCCTGCTGCTGCGACGCGGGCGGGGCGAGCCCGGGCTCGTCGAGCTCGTCGATCCCGCCGCGACGACTGCGTCCGAGGAGGTCGCGCCGGGTGGCCACGTGGTGCGTCGGATCCCCGCAACGAGCGCGGTGGCGGTCCCGGCGTGCCGGGGGGAGTTGGTCGCGACCCGGGCCGCCGGCGTCTGGGTGCACGGCCGCGCGGGCATGCAGTACCGCGACCTCGTGCCGGGTCGCTACGGCGGTCGCTTCATCGCATCGCACATCCGGATCGTCGATGGTGGCCCGGTGCCGGACTGGGTGCACTACCACCGCGTCGCGGGCCAGGCGATCTGCTGCGTTCGCGGCTGGGTGCGCGTCGTCTACGAAGACCAGGGACCGCCGCTGGTCATGCACGAGGGTGACTGCGTGCTGCAGCCGCCGCGGATCCGCCACCGCGTACTCGAGTGCTCGGCGGGGGCCGAAGTGGTGGAGATCAGCGCACCGGCCGAGCACGACACGTGGGCCGACTTCGAGCTGACGCTGCCGAACGAGACGGTCCGACGCGATCGCGAGTTCGACGGGCAGCGGTTCGTGCACCACGTCGCGGGCAACGCCGCATGGACGCCGTGGCGGGGTGAGGCGCTCGAAGGCCGGCGCATGACGCTGCGCGAGGCCAGCGGCGGGGTGCTCGAAGGGTGGGCACTACGGCCGCGCCCGGGGATCGACGGCGAGGTCGCGTGGAAGACCACCGCGGAGCTGTCGTTGTTGTTCGTGCGTCACGGCGCGGTCGAGGTCGTCGTCGACGAGCTCGACTTTCGGCTCGAGGCCGCCGACGCGATCGCGATCGATGCGGGTCGGCAGTGCGCCATGACCGTGGCCGCAGACGGCGAGGCGCTCGTGTTCGAGGCGACGATCGGTCAGTGAAGGCGATCACGGGATCGGGGCCAGCAACGGCCCGTCGAGCGTCCCGAGGTCGAGGTTGGCGTGGTCCTTCATGATGAGGAACGGCCGCTCGTCGAAGGCCAAGCGACCCTCGCCGTCGTGCTGGAGGATCTGCAGCGTCCCCATGCCGTAGCCCATCGGCCCCCGCGAGAAGTAATGGGCCGTGAACGCGTACGGATACGCGTTGGCATTGCCGTCGATGCGAAAGCACTCGGGACCGTAGCCGTCGGTGATGTCGTCGAACAACGTGCCGCCCGAAGGCAGGTCGCGGCGGCCGTAGTAGGCGTGGCCCTCCTCGCCGTCGCGAATGTGGAAGTCCACGTCGTTGGCGTCTGTCTCCCAGCTCATCACGAAGCGGGTGGAGGGGTAGGTCGTGGGCCGGACCCCGGCGGCCGCGAGCTGCACCTGGATTGCGATCGCGTCGTGGGGCTCGGCGCGCAGCCACGCGGCGGCGACGATCCCCATGTCCTCTTCGAGGATCGTGTGGGCCCGGGTGAAGCGCTCCTCTTTCCAGGCGCGGCGGCTGGCGGCGAGCAACGTGTCGAACGCGTCCTCGTACCGCCCGGCGCGCAGCTGGGCGTACGCGAGCATGCGGTGGCCGGAGGGATGGTCGTCGCGTTGGTGCAGCGCGTGGCCGAGCACGTCGACGACGAGCCCGCGGTCGACCTCGCGCAGCGCCGAAAGGCGCGCGCCGGCGTAGCGGACCATCTCCACCTGCGACGGGAACAGGTCCACCAACGAGCCGTACGCGCGCGCGGCATCGTGGTCGTAGCCCTTTTGCGCGAGCATCTCGCCGAGGGCGACGAGGGCCACCACGTTGCCGGGCTCTTCGTCGACCCAGGCCACCGCTTCGGTGAGCGCGGCGTCGAGGCCCGCCCCTTGCAGCGTGGTCTGCAGATCGAAGCGACGACCGTCGTAGGGGCTGGCGGCCGTGCGCCGCTTCTCGGCTTCCGCCGCTTCGATCGCCGCCTGCCGAGCCTCCATCGCGGCGACCTCGGCGGCGTGGCGCGCCTCCATGGCCGCGATCTCCTCGGGCGTGTACTCGCGGCCCGGCTCGAACGAAAACGGGTAGGTGACCTCGACCGAGCCGCCGTGCGTGGGTCGGGGGAACTTCCAGCGCCGCACGGCGGTCTCGATGCAGCGGGTGAGCGTTCGCGGAAGGTCGCCGGGCTCGACGGTGCGTGCGGTCGGGACCGATCCCGTCGCGCCGACCGTGAACTGCACCTTCACCCGGCCCTTCGCGGCGGGACGCGCCGCGAGCGTTTGGTTGTAGCAGTAGCGGATCTCGTTTTGGTGGGCGCGAACGATCCGACGGATGATGTCCTTGTCGAGACCGCGGCCGACCGTCGGGCTGGCCAGCCGCACCGAAGGGATGGGCTTGCCCCGGCCGCCGAATCCGTACCCGCCGCTGCGCAGGGCGCTGGCGGAACGTCCGGCGCCCGTGCCCCCGCCGCCGCCTCGACCGATCAGGCCCGTGCCCCCACCGCCGCGCCCGCTGCCGACGACACCGAGCCCGCCGGTGCCGAACGCTTCGCCGATCTCGGTGCCGGACAGTCCGCCCCACACGTCCTCGTCGTCGCCGCCGATCGCGAACGCGGCACCGTAGGGAGACGCCAGGAAGTGACCGGAGGCCTGTGCCATGTCGGGGTCGAACCCGTTGCGCTGCATCGGCAGGTCGTCGGGCCAGGGCTCGGCCGTGGTCGCGGTGGCGGCCGACGGATCTCCCCCGGCTCCCGCCACGACCGGCGCGGTTCGATTGCGCACCGCGATCTCGTCCTGGCGGATCGTCAGGATGTCGGCGAGCGCGTCGCGGTCGATGTCGTAGGCGTCGTAGTCCGCCTCGGTCTCCAGCACGAGCAAGGCGGTATGGTCGGAAACGACGCGGTGGCGGGTCGACAGCGCCACGATCTCCTTGCGCCACTGCTCGCGGGCGTCGAGCTCGTCGGCGGGGGTCGCCGACAGTCGCTGCTGCAGCGCGGCGATCTTGGCGCGGGCGACGGCGCGCTGTACCAGCGGTGGGTCGACCTCCCGCGGTCGCAGCCGGGTACCGATCGGGTCCTCGCCCTCGAGCACCACCGACATGACCGCGCGGTCGGGCAGGCGGGCGTACACGAGCACTTCATCGCCGGGCTGTACGCCGTGCAGCGTGCGAGGCCAGCTCCACGTCGCGCCCTCGACCCGCACCGGCAGCTCGTCGATCACCGCGTGCTCGAGCGCATCGACGATGGTCTGGGTGCCGCGCGATCCCTCGATGACGACCCCGGCGTAGTCCAACGGCCCGGCCGTCAGGGCCGCGAGCGCGTCGTCGTCGCGGACCACGTCGTCCACGATCGCGTCGAGCCGCTTGGGTCCCCTGCCGCGCATGCCGGCGACGCGCTCGGTGAGGTCGGCCGTGTCGCGGGCACCGAGCGTGGCGAGGCCGTCGGTCAT
>CALBMM010000147.1 GCA_937896535.1 uncultured Pseudomonadota bacterium | reverse complement strand
GGGCGGGCTCGTGCTCGGGCAGCACGATGGTCAGCTCGCCGGCGCGGACCTGCTGCGCGGCCTGGTACGACAGCACGCGCGCGATGCCGATCCCCCGCACGGCCGCGTCGACGGCCGCGTCCGCGCTGTCGGTCACCAAGCGTGGGCGCACCGGTACCGACACCCGGGCGTCGCCCGATCCGAACTGCCACTGGAGCGTGGGCGTCATCGAGGAGAAGGACACGATCGCGTGCGACGCGAGCTCGGTGGGGTGTTTCGGACGCTCGTGCTTGCGCAGATAGGCTCGACTCGCGACGAGCACCCGCCGAACGGCGCCGACGGGACGCACGCGCAACGAGGAGTCGTGGAGGTTGCCGATGCGTACGGCGACGTCGATGCCGGACTCGCCGAGCGGCTGCAGGCGGTCGGCGAGGGTGAGCACGGCCTGCACCGCCTCGTGCGCCGCGAGAAACTCCGCGAGGAGTCCTGCGACGTGCAAGCGGCCGAACACGGCCGGCGCCGCCACGGTCAGGCGTCCCCGAGGGCGCTCGGTGACGTCACGGGCGGCGGCGTCGGCCTCGGCGAGGTTGGCGAGCAGCTGACGGGCTCGCTCGAAGTACTGCGCACCGGCGTCCGTCAACGTCACGGAACGAGTGGTGCGCGTCAACAGCTGCACGCCCAGATGCGACTCGAGGGCCGAGACCTGCCGCGTCACGACCGAGCCGGAGCGACCCAGGCGCGTCGCCGCGGCGCGAAAGCTCCGGTGCTCGGCGACACCCACGAAGGCCTCGATGGCGGACAGACGGTCCATGCCGGGGATTGTTGCGCTTTTGGCAACTGAGATCTTCCTCGATCGACGATGGTCGGCGTTCTGGGCCGGAGTAGGCTTCGACCATGCCGAAATCGGCAACGGAGAACGAACGATGGCGCCCCGATTCCTCGCCGAGCTCCTGACCGCCGACGTGCTCGAAGCGCAACGCCGTGCCTACGGGCGGCAGTACCAGACCCAGTCCGGCGTGTCCGCCGACGTCATCGGCCCGGTCGAGGCCGCCTTCATCGCAGCGCGGGACAGCTTCTATCTGTCGACGGTCTCCGCAAGCGGCTGGCCGTACATCCAACATCGCGGCGGGCCGAAAGGGTTCTTGCAGGTGCTCGACCCGCACACGTTGGCTTTCGCCGACTTCAAGGGCAATCGCCAGTTGGTGTCGACCGGCAACGTGTCCGGCAACGATCGCGTCGCCTTGTTCGTGATGGACTACCCGAACCGAGCGCGCCTGAAGATCCTCGGTCACGCGCGCGTCGTCGACGCGCAGGACGATCCCGCGCTCGCCGACGCGTTGACGACCCCCGAGCTGCGCCGGCGGGTGGAGCGGATGTTCGTCATCGATTTGGTGGGGCTGGACTGGAACTGCTCTGCGTACATCACGCCACGCTTCACCGCCGAGGACGTGGCGGCGGCCGCCGAGCCCCTGCGCGACCGCATCGCCGCGCTCCGAGCCGAGCTCGACACGATGAAGTCACGAGCAGACTTGGTGCGCGAGTAGTGCCGGCGTTGTACGGTCGGACGCCATGACCAACCCTCCCCGTCGCGAGCTCGGCACCACCGGCGTTCAGATTTCCCCCATCGGCCTCGGCTGCATGGGCATGTCCGACTTCTACGGCGAAGCCGACGATGCCAAGAGCATCGCGTTGATCCATCACGCGCTCGACTGCGGCGTGAATTTCTTCGACACCGCCGACATGTACGGACCGTGGACCAACGAGCGCCTCGTGGGTACTGCCCTCGCCGATCGTCGCGACGAGGCCGTCATCGCCACGAAGTTCGGGGTCAAGCGCGACGACAACGGTGGCTGGCTCGGCATCAGCGGCAAGCCCGACTACGTACGGGCCTGCTGCGACGGGTCGCTGCAGCGCCTGGGCATCGACACGATCGATCTGTACTACCAGCATCGCGTCGACCCCGAGACGCCCATCGAGGACACGGTCGGCGCGATGGCCGAGCTCGTGACCGCGGGCAAGGTTCGCTACCTCGGTCTGTCCGAGGCGACGCCCGAGCAGATCCGTCGCGCCCACGCCGTGCATCCGATCACAGCGCTGCAGACGGAGTACTCACTGTGGTCGCGCGAACCGGAAGCCGAGCTGCTCGACACCTGCCGCGAGCTCGGCATCACCTTCGTGGCCTACTCGCCGCTGGGTCGGGGCTTCCTCACCGGTGCCATCAAGTCGCCCGACGACTTCGATGCCGACGACTACCGGCGCAACAGCCCGCGCTTCAAGGGCGACAACTTCCAGAAGAACCTCGCGCTCGTCGACGAGGTCCGCTCGATCGCCGCCGACAAGGGGGTCACGCCGGCCCAGCTCGCGCTCGCATGGATCCTGCACCAGGGCGAGCACGTCGTCTCGATTCCCGGCACCACCAAGCAGTCGCGCTTCGACGAGAACCAGGCCGCCCACGACGTGACGCTGACCGCCGACGAGCTCGCCGTGCTCGACGCGAGCGTGCCGGTCGGCGCGGCCGTCGGCGGACGGTACTGACCGGCGGGCGCGTTGCGCTTTTCGGGGAACCGAACGCGGCCTCGCGCAAAGAAGGGTCCAGGAGGTGCAGATGCACCAGCTTGCTGCCCGATTCGTCGTCGCCGTTGCCGTTGCGGGCCTCGGGGCGTGTACCGTGGAGGACATCGAAGACGCGGAGTTCCGCGAGGCCGAGGAGGCCGAGGAGGCCGAGGAGGCCGAGGAACCCGAGGCGCCGGCGGAGCCCGAAGCGGCGGCCGGCGGGCAGATAGTCGACGTGTGCGGCTGTGACCCGGGATGGGGCCCCCAGGAGGGCGACGAGTGCTTCCCGCGAGGCCCCAACAATCCCCCGCCGAGGCCGTCGCGCGCGGTGACCCTGGAAAACTGCGGCGAAGTCGAGGTCCCGTGGTGCGGCGCGCAGTTCGGGTGCGAGCTGGTGGACACGATCTGCCACTGCCGCGAAGAGTTCGCCGACATCGCCACGCTCGCCGGCTGGGCGTCGTGGCACTGCGAGCCCGTCGCGGGTACCGCGAGCATCGAGCCCTGCAAGACCGTCCAGCGCTACCGACCGAACTAGGGGCTGTCCCTAGACGACGGTTGTCGGCCGCGCCGATCCACGAGATGTCGCCCGAGCTCGACGCGCGTGGGGCGTCTGGGCGAGCACGCCGGCGACGGTGCCCCGAGCACGTGCTCGTCGCTGCCGTGGTCGGCGTGCACGCGTTCGGGTGTCACCGCGCGGTGGTCAGGAGCGTTTCGAGCTCCATGTTCTTGGCCACCTCGGCCGAGCGCCGCGCGTCTCGCAGCGGAAGCACCGTGCCGCCCTTGCGAGCCGCCTCGAGCGCTTCGATGTCGAGATCGCCGATGACCATCATCTCCTGGTTGGGCACCCCTTCGAAGGCGATGCCCTCGCGCCCAAAGGCGTAGTCGCACGGGGTCAGCAACGCGCCCTGGCCGTAGTTGAGCGACACGGCCGGCACCATCGGCAGCGAGCCGACCGTACCGGCATGAATCGCGTACAGCTGGTTCTCCACGCACCGGGCGTGGGCGCAGTAGCGCACGCGCAGAAAGCCGTTGCGGTCGTCGGTGCAGCTGGGCACCGCGAGCATCGTGACGTCGCGCAGTGCCGCCTGTCGGGCGAGCTCGGGGAACTCGACGTCGTAGCAGATCAGGATCGCGAGATTGCCGAAGTCGGTCTCGAAGACCTTGAGGGTCGAGTGCGGCTGGATGTTCCAGTCCTCGGCCTCGAAGCGCGTCATGTGGATCTTGCCCTGCACGCCGTGGTCGCCGGTGGGACTGAAGAAGTACGACTCGTTGGTGAGGTGGTCTCCCGACTGCACCGGAATCGTGCCCGCGACGATGTACAGGCCGTGCTTCTTGGCGAGATTTCGCATCAGATCGACGAAGCGGGGCAGCTCGGCCGCCACCCCGCGCAGCTGCTCCTGCACCGGACGCGTGTAGTCGTGCAAGGTCAGCAGTTGCAGCGTGAAGTACTCCGGAAAGACCATCAGGCGGCAGCCGTAGCCGGCGGCGGTCTGGACCAGGCCCGTGACCTGATCCACGAAGTCGGAGAACTCGCGAACGGGGCGAATGAAGTACTGGACGGAAGCAACGCGCACTCGACTCATCGCTGCCGATCATCGCATACGCGATGCGCGCCGCGGCGCGGCGGGCCGGTTCAGCCCTTGGCGACGATGACTCGGGCCACGCGAAGCGTCGCTTCGCCGAGCACGTAGCCTTCGCTCACGACGGCGGCGATCGTGCCCGCGGGCGTCTCGGTGCTCGCGGGGGCCGTCGCGATCGCTTCGTGATGCTCCGGATCGAAAGCCTCACCCATCGCCGGCCGATGCTTGGCGCCGTGACGTCCGAGCACGTTCTGCAGCTCCGAGCGCACCGCGTGCACGCCCTGGGCGAGCGCGCCCGAGACCCCGGCGCCGTCGATCTCGGCGACCGCGCGATCGAGGGCATCGGCGACGTCGAGGAAGCTGGCGAGCACCGACTTGCGCTTGTGCTCGATCGTCTCGGCGGCGCTGCGCTCGAGCCGTGCGCGGACCTGAGCGACCTCCGCGTTGGCCGCGGCGGCCTTCGCGTGCGCGGCCGCCAGCGCTGCTTCCTTGTCGGCGAGCATCTTCTTGAGGTTGTCGATCTCCTCCTCGAGGATCGCCGTGTAGTTGTCGCCCCCGTCGCCGGAGGTCTCGCCGTCGGCGTCCTCGGTGGGATTGCCGGCCATCGCGGCCGCGAACTCGGCCGCGGCCTTGACGGCGTCGAAGGGGGGCTCGGCGTTGTCGGAATCGGAATCGGCCATGGCGCACGGGATGATAGCGCTTCGGCTGCCGCGCACGACCGCCGCTTTCGAGGCATCATGGGGTCGGGCTTGGGCGCGCACGAAGAGTCGAACGAGCTGCTCTCCGGTGAGCCGACCGAGGACCCTGCCACCGAGCAGCGCCGCGCGGGGCGATCTGTCGCGGATGCGCCGCTCCGACCCGGGGTCGAGGTCGCGGGCCGGTACCGCATGCTGCGCCCGATCGGGGCCGGCGGCATGGGCGAGGTGTGGGAAGCGCTGCACATCGACATCGGCAAGCCGGTGGCGCTCAAGCTCCTTTCGGCGCGCACGGACGGGCATGCGGCGGAGCGCTTCTTCCGCGAGGCCAGAGTGCTCGCGGAAATCGAACACCCGAACATCGTGCGGATCACCGACTACGGCGAGACCGACGAGGGCGTTCCCTTCATGGCGATGCAGCTGGTGCGAGGGCGGCCGCTGAGCGCGATCTTGCGGGCCGAGGCCCCGCTGCCGTGGCCCAGAGCTCGGAGTCTACTGCTGCAAATCGTGGATGCACTCGAGGTCGCGCACGAGCATGGCATCGTCCATCGCGACGTGAAACCGGCGAACGTCCTCGTCGTCGACGAGCCCGTCGGAGGGGAGAAGGTCAAGCTCATCGATTTCGGGATCGCAAAGTCCTTCGAGCTCGACGCCCGGATGCGAAAGTTGACGCGCACGGGGGTGGTGTTCGGTTCGCCGGCGTACATGAGCCCGGAGCAGGCGCGGGCCGAGGCGGTCGATGCCCGCTCCGACATCTACAGTCTCGGCTGCGTCGCGTACGAGATGTTGTGCGGTCGACTCCCGTTTCCGGTCGAGAGCCCGTACGAGCAACTGTATCGACGGCTGTATGAAGAGGTGGGCGAGCTCCCGCCGGGTCCGTGGCCGCCTGCCTTCGCCGCAGGGGTTGTGGGATGCCTGCGACGGGATCCGAGCCGTCGTCTGCAGACCATGGCCGACGTGCGTCGGGCTTTCGAGGGCGTCGACGCGACAGAGGGCCGTGGACGCACGATCCCGGCCGTCGTCGCGGCGCCGCGAGGGAGCGGCGAGGCCGGGCCGCCGCGCCCTCGTGCCCGAGGCGTGTCGCCGGTGTCGCTGTTCGGCGCGGCGTTCGGCGTCGCGGCTGTCGTCGCGCTCGGGTTGTGGGGGTGGCAACGGTACGGACGTCCGGGGCCGCTCGAGCCGACGCCGCCGCCGGCGCGCGTGCCCGCGCCCGCGGCCGAGCATGCCGACGCACCGACCATGAACGAGCCGAGCGTCCCCGCCGACCGCGTGCCGGCACCTCCCGAACCCGTCGCCGCGGGGACGGACGACACCACGGGTGCACCGGTCTCCGAGCTCGACCCGGAGTCGAGGCCGCCCGAGGCGACGGTCGCTCGTCCGCCACGACGGCCCCGCGGTGGGGCCAGGCCCCAACAGTCGCCGACGTCCGCGGGCAGCTCGGGCGCACCTGCGGCGGGGTCGTCGAGTGCGCCCGCGACGGAGTCGCCACGACGTCCACTCGAGCGCAACGACAAGGGCACATTCGATCCCTTCCGACGGCCAGGCTGACGCGGTCAGGGGCGGAAGACAGGTAGAGGCTGGATTCAGAAGCGAAGGCCAAGGCCCTGGGGCGTCAACGACCCGCGGACTCTCGCCGCACGAGCATCCTGGCGAGGGCGCCGCTTGGCGAGCACGACAAGCACGACGCCCGCACCCAGCAGCAACGGGGCAGCAATCGCACCGCCGATCGCCATCCCGTTGCCGGCACGTCCACGCGAAAACTTCTGCTCTCTTCCGGCGAAGTCGTCGTCCTGCAATCCACCGATGTCGTTGGCGGCGTTGCCGATGATGACCCCCGAAAGCGACACGACCGCGGCCGCGCCTCCGAGACCGAGGAGCACGGCACCTGCGACCAGTCTTCCATCCGGCTTGGCCCGCTCGCGACTCGGGGGCGTCTGCGGGGGCGTCTGCGGTTCGGTGGTACCCGGCGCGGGATCTTGCGCTGCTCCGAAGACTGTCTCGGGATCGTCGTCGCCGGCCGGCGCGCGCTCGTGCTCGGCGATGCGGGCATCGAGCTGGGACACCCGGGCGCGGACGCGCTCGCGTTCGGCCGCCGCTTCCGCGGGGTCGTCGTAGATCCGGTCGATCGCGCTGTCGAACTCGAGCAGAAGAAAGCGTGCCTGCTTGAGGTGGGCGACGTCACCGTAGACGTCGTACGCGCGTTCGCGTGCCGTCGCGATGTTGTAGAGGATGTACGGCCGCATGGCGGCGCTCTCGGGACGATCCGGCAGGGCGGCGTAGGCACGTGTCCATGATTCGATCGCCCCCGCGTAGTCCGCCGTGTCGAAGCGCGCCTGCCCGTCGTCGTGGAGGGCGCGTGCCTCCGCCTCGGGATCGGCCTCTGGGGCGGCCAGGGCCGGCGACGGGCCGACGAGCGCCAGCGCGAGCGCAACCGCCGACCACCGAGACCACCACGAAAACGCGCCAGGCATCGGTTAGGTTCCGGGCCGCGTGAGGAGCACGTAGACGGACCCGGGCTCGTCGATCGTCTGATCGACGGTCAGCGTGCCGAAGTCCGTCACCGCGAGATCGGGATATCCATCGCCGTCGAAGTCGCTCACCGCCATCTTGGTGCCGGCGATGGCGTCGTCGGCGACCTGCTGCGCGGTGTCGGCCGCGTACTGCGGCCCCCAGAGGATCCACACGCCTCCGTTGCCGCCGTCGTGGCCGACGACGAGGTCGTCGTAGCCGTCGCAGTTGAAGTCGCCCGAGGCGAGCGCGTTGCCGCCGATGCCGAGCGTGCTGGGCTGTCCGCTCTGCGTGAACTGGCCGTTGCCGTCGTTGGTGTGTGCCGAGAGCGTCGCGGGCTGGTCGCTGCCGGTGTTTTCCATGTTGATGTGCTTGGAGAGCACGAACATGTCCAGGTCGTCGTCACCGTCGATGTCGATCAGGGCGGCGTCGATGGGGTTGAGCAGGCTCGGCTCGCGGTAGTCGATCTGCAGCTCGAGTCGCTCGCCGGTGAACAGCATCACGCGGTCCGAAGTCGGCTGCTCCAGATCGTACTGGTCGGCGTCGGGGACGACGGCATCGAGGACGCCGTCTCCGTTGATGTCTGCGATCACCGTCGACCACGGCGTCGCGGCCCCGTTGTCGAGAGCCTGGCTGGTGGCGGTCCAGTCTCGCTCGGTCGACTCGATGAGGAAGATCTGGGTGGAGCCGGCGACGAGCAGCTCCGGTCGCCCGTCGCTGCCGACGAGGTCCCCCGAGGCCATGCTCCACGCCTCCGCCACGGTCTCTTTCGCGACGAACTCGCCGACTCCGTCCCCGGTGCCGTAGGCGACGAGCAACTCGGTGGCATCGAGGCTGACCGTGGCCAGGTCGGTGAAACCATCGCAGTCGAAGTCGTCGCCGACGAGGTCGTAGGGGTACAGGGGCAGGAAGTAGTCGATCATGTATCGCTCGAAAGGAACGGAGGCGTTCCCCGTGTTGCGATACAGGCTGATCCGTTGCTCGAAGTAGTTGGCCACCGCGAGGTCGACCCGAGCGTCGGCGCCCAAGAAATAGCCCGGCACCACGGCGACGTTGCCACCGGCCCCGGGCACCTCGTCGAGCACGCGCGTGTCGAACGACACCGAGGCGGCCGGAGCGACCCCTTCGCACGACGATGGGAGCGGAGTCCCGCATGCGGGCGTCGTGCCCCCGGTCGTTCCGGAATCGTCGTCGGTGCCGCTGTCGGCCGCCGCGCCCCCGCAGACGCCGACGGCGTCGCCGGGATCGGCCTTGATGCAGGCGTCGTGGACGCCACACTGCGCGTCGCTCTGGCACGGAAGGCCCTGCGCCGCGTCACCGTTGAAGCACGCGGCCGTCGACAGCGGAAGCAGCGAGACCGTCAAGTGTCGGCGCCACTTCGACGCCCGGACTCGCCCGACCGCGGCGAGCGCAGGCGACCTCGAGTGAAGTCGCCGCCGGCCTTCCGCGCCGAGGTCAGCGGGTATCGTCGGTCGCACGAGCCTCCACGTCTGTCGCGGTCGGGGGGACGTCGTCCTTCGTGCCGTCCAGGTCGAAGGGGTCGCAGACGACCGGAGCCGCGGCACACACGAAGAAGCAAGTGCGCATGAGGGACGGGCGGAGTCTGGCCGATCCCGGCGCGATCGTCGAGCGCAAGGCGTGGATGCTCGCGCCCGCGTCCCCGGGTGGGGCGGGCGAGGGACCGCCGGCTCTAGCCGCGCGCGCGTGCGATGGCACGGGACAGGCTGCGCAGGTCGTAGGGCTTGGCCAGGAACGCCTGGATGACCCCCGTCGCGAGGAGGCCCTCGGCCCCGGGGGCGTAGTAGGCCGACATCATCAGGATCGGAGCGTCGTAGCCGCGGTCGCGCATGCGCTGCGCGCACTCGAGGCCGTTGATGTCGGTCATCTCGTAGTCCATCACGACGAGCTCCGGGTTCACCTCGGGCAGGCGTGCCAGCGCCATCCCGCCACTTTCGGCTTCCTCGACCTCGAACCCGCGCAGCGCGAGCATGCGCGCGAGCTGTCGTCGAACGACCGCGTCGTCGTCGACGATCAACACCTTGCACGGCTCGAGGCCGGCGACGTCGGAGGGCGGTGACTCGCTGGTCGCGGTGGTCTGCGCGGCGGGGAGCAACAGGCTGAACACGCTGCCCTCGCCCGGCGCACTCTCGACCAGGACCGCGCCGCGATGCGCCTCGAGGATGCCCAGGCAGCCTGCGAGCCCGAGCCCGTGGCCGGCGGTCTTGGTCGTGAAGAACGGCTCGAAGATCCGTGCGCGGGTCGAGGGTTCCATCCCCATGCCGTCGTCGCGCACGGTGACCTCGACCCAGCTGCCGGGTCCGACCCGTGCACCGAGTGCGTCGTCCCAGCGGGCGTCGGGGACCGTCGACCTGCGCACGTGGACATCGATGCGCCCCGGCTTGCCCTCGAGGGCGTCCGACGCGTTCGTCAGCAGGTTCATCAAGACCTGCGAGAGCGTGGCGTGATCGCCGGCGACGACACACCCGGGCGTCAGGTGCAGGCGCAGATCCGCTTGGGGGGCCAGCGTACCGGACAGCGCCGTGCGCAGCTCCTCCAGCAACGCGCCGACGTCGACGGGCTCGGTGCCCGGTACGGAGCGTCGGCCGGCGTAAGCGAGGAGCTGACGGGTGAGATTGCTGGCGCGCTGGCCCGCCGAGACGATGGCGTCGACGAGC
Organism: uncultured Pseudomonadota bacterium; assembly: GCA_937896535.1. Taxonomy (GTDB): domain Bacteria; phylum Myxococcota_A; class Polyangia; order Nannocystales; family Nannocystaceae; genus CALBMM01. The sequence continues at coordinate 4,598 of CALBMM010000147.1, read as the reverse complement.
TGGCGCTGGTCTTCGTCGAGCTCCTGCAGTCCGAGAAGCTCCGCGTTGCCGTTGATGCCGACGAGGAGATTGTTGAAGTCGTGCGCGATACCACCGGCGAGCACGCCGAGTGCCTCGAGACGTTGGCCGCGTTCGGTACGGGCCTGAAGGCGGTGGCGCTCCGCCTCGGCCCGCTTGGCGTCGCGCAGGTCACGGATCCCGGCGAAGCGAACCGGCTGGCCCTGAAAGGTCGCGTTGCCGCCGACCACCTCCACGGGCACCAGCTCTCCGTCCTTGGCCACGAGCAGGGACTCGAACGGTGTGGTGCGTTGCTGGGTGATCACGTCCCGCGTCACGGCGTGGGCCGATGGCGCGACGAAGTCGAAGATGGGGCGCCCGATCATCTCCTCGGGTTCGCGGCCGAGCATGCGCACGTTGCGTCCGCCCACGTCGATGACCATCCCCTCGCGGGTGACGGCGAGCATGTCGAACGTGGACTCGGCCAGACCCCGCAAGCGCGCCTCGCTCTCGCGCAGTCGGTTGGCGTGGTGTTCTCGCTCGGTCACGTCGCGCACTGCGACCACGCGCACCGGACGCTCGCCGAGCTTGCCTTGCTTGGCCTGCAGCTCCGCGAGGAAGCGCGAGCCGTCCTCGCGGACGCACGTGATGACGTAGCTGCCCTCGTCGCCCGAGGCGATCCGCTGCATCACCCGCCCGATGTCCTCGGGCGCGATGACGCGTTGGATGGCCCCCGGTGCGTAGAAGTCCTCGACCGTGCTGCCGAGCATCTCGGCGACGCGTTCGTTGGCGAACAGGATCCTGCCGTCGACGTGGAAGAACAGGCCCTCGAAGGACGCGTGCGACAGCAGGTCCAGCCGTTCGCGGATCATTCGCAGCTGCTCTCGCTCGTGGACGCGAAGGCGCAGCGCGGCGATGGCCTCGCGCACGAGCTCGCGAGCGTCCTCGTCGTCGTCACCGACCACGGCGTCGTGCTTGCGGAACAGGTGCAGCGGCTTGCCGTGGGCGTCCGCCCTCCACGTCAGCCAAGGCGCTTGGTCGGCCGCCGGCGCCGTGGTCGACAGCCCGACCCGCGCCAGCGCGTCGAGGGCCGCCTGTAGCCCGGCGCGTGGGTCCTCCGCGGAAAGGCCAGCCAGCACGGCGGCACGCGTGGTGGACGACAGCGCCATGCGGCGTGGTCATCATGCCATCGCCTCGTCGAGTGCGGGATCGCCCGCGGTTCGGTCACCCCGGTTCGAGCGCGGGACGAGCCGCGCCGCCTCGCCGTACGGCGTCCCGGTGCCATCCACGGCACTGCTATCCTGCGTGTCCGTGCTCGATGGCATCGACGACGTGGACTGGGCTCGCCTCGAGGATGCGTACGGGCCCACGCCCGAGATGCCGGCGCGCTTGCGTACCCTCGCCGCCGGGGAGGACGGTTGGCAGGAAGCGCTCGATGCCCTCTACGCCGGTATTGTCCACCAAGGCTCGTACTACCCGGCCACGGCCCCGGCGACTCGTTTCCTGTGTCGGATGGCGGTCGACCCGACCGTGCCGACCCGAGCCGAAATCCTGCTGCTCGTCGCCGAGCTCAGCGGAGCACACCGCGGCGACGTGGCCGAAGGGTGGGACCCCTTCACGTTCCGAAGCCGACCCGCGCCGCCCGAGTACGCCGAGGCCGCGGCGACGATCGAGGAGATCGAGCGGGTCGCCGCGAGCTTCGTACCCTCGCTGGCCGACGTCGACGATCGTGTCCGCATGGCCGCGGCGCACCTGCTCGGTGGTCTCGTTGCCGATCCGCCGGGCCAGCGCGCCGCGCTGCTGCAAGCCCTCGTGGACACCGACGATCCGGTCGTCGCGGCGAGCTTCATCGTCGCGGCCATGCGACTGAGCTCACCCGGCGATCCGACGTCGTGGCTCGACGACGTGGCGTCCCGATTCGACGCACCCATCGTCCACGGGGCCGTCGCCGTCGCGCGGGCCGCCGCGGGAGCGCCCGACCTCGCGGCGCTCGAGCGGGCCGCCCTCTTCGATCCCGGCGACGAACCGGCTTGTCTCGTCGAGCAGCGGCTGGCTGCGCTGGCGGTGACGGCCATGGGGCGCGTCGAGGGGGCGACGCCGGGCCTGCGTCGTGTCACGGAGGCGTGGCTCGCCCGCCTCGGCCCGCTGTTCGACTTTCACGCGCGCGACGAGTGGGCCGACGAGCCCCAGGGTCCGACACCGGCGCAGTGGCGCAACGAGGAGCTCGTACGCTCGTGTGCGGCGATGGTGGTCGATGCCGTGTTCGCTCCGTACGTCGATCGGGTCGAGCCGCTGCTGCCCGAGGAGCTCGACGCCGACCAACGGGCCGTGCTGCGCTGGACCATCGACTTCGGGGTCGCCTTGCCCGTGCGTGCACTCCCCTGGATTCGAGGCCGCGACATGGCCCGCTTCGTCGCCGACGACGGCCTCGGGCTCGACCATCGCGTCGCCGGCGTGCCGCTGTGGAAGACCCTGCACGCCGTCACCGAGCTCGAGGCGGAGCGACGGGACGACCCGACGGTGGCCGACGTCGCCTTCGCGGACGCCCTGTCGATGCTCGGAGGGCTCGCCGCGGCGACGCTCTTCGATGCCTGTCGCGACCTGCTCGACCACGCCTATCCCCATCCGGGCGGATGGAGCTACTGCCTTCGATCGCCACGCCATGCCCATGTCCTCGCGCTCGTGGAGCCTCACCGCGCGGCTCTCGTCGACCGCTTCGCCGCGCTCCGCGAGGAGCTGTGCGCGCGAGAGTCGGTCGAGCCGGCATTGGCTCGCTTCGCGTTGTCCGATCTCGACCTCGGCGGGGACCTCGATCCTTCACTCGACCCGCTGTTGCCCTCCGTGCTCGCCGATCCCGACGTGGGTCGCCGCGCGCTCGCCCCGATGTCGACGAGCCGACGATCTCGCATCGTCGGCCGGACGCGACCGAAGCTGCGCGACCCGCTGCTGGATCTGTGCGACGTGGGCAAGGTCGCCGAAGCCGCCCTCGATGCGTTCTTGGACGAGGCCTGGCGGATGTCGTGGTTCGTGACCTTCGAGGACTTGCGCGGACTGGGCCAGGCTCTCGTCGCGCCGGCGCGGGCACGACTGGCGCGGGCGACGGGCCGCAAGCAGGCGCTGCTGTTCAAGCTGCTCGACGAGCTCGAAGGCCGGGTCACCGACGCCGTGCTCGAGGTCGTGGCCGACGACGTGGTGCTGCGCGCCACGCTGCGCGACGACGGTCACGCCCGCCGGTGGCGTCTGCCCCCGGTCCCCGAGCGCGAGCACCTCGCCCCGATCGCCGCCGCGTTCGCGGAGCCACGGATGGTCCGCCTCCGCCTGCAGTGCGAGGCGTCGATCGAGCAGACGATCACCTACCGGCTGCAGCGCCTGCTCGCCGAGCTCGGCTTTCGCTCGGTCTCGTCGGGCGGCTCGACCGTCTCCGTGGGCTGAGCCGCCCGCCCGAAACCTAGAACGCCAACGCCGTCCCGCCGTCGGGTAGCGCGCACGCGCCGTCCTGAGGGTCGCCACCGACGCGGAGAATCTCCGTGGCGGCCGGCTCGCGGTACTCGCCGGACATCTCCACGTCGACCATGCGCAAGATGGCGTCGTCGAGCTTCGTGACGAAGTAGCAGGGGATCGTCGGCTCGACGTGCGGGTTGCCGACACCCGAGTCGTCGGTCAGGAAGATGTAGCGTCCACCCGTCAGCTGCGCCGCCGCACGCATGCTGAACTCGGTCAGCTCGTCCACGCCGCTGGAGGCGACGGGGTAGATGTGGATGCCCTGGTCGCGAGCGTCGCGCACGGCGTCGGCGAGCACCTCGGCGTGCGCTTCGTGATGCGGTGCGTCGGCGACCCAGAACATGAGCTTGGCGACGTCGTCGTCGGCACGCCACGTCAGCTGGTTGGCGATCTCCAGCGCTTGGTCGGACGCCTCGGGGTAGTCGCCGCCCCCGCCGGACATCTGCTCGGCGAGCTTGGTCCGAAACTCCTGCGGGTCGTCGCGGAAGTCGAACCACCGCACGACGTACTCGTCGGTCTGGTCGCGGTAGACGACGAGCGACCAGCGCTGCTGTGCGTTCGGGTAGCTGGCCGCGATCGTGGACGACAGCGCGTCGAACTCGGTCTGCAGGTACGCGATCTCGTCGCCCATGCTGCCGGTGGTGTCGATGACCAGCGAGATGTCGAGGAACTGCTTGGCCTCGTCGTGCTGCTGCTCGTGCGCCGTCGCGTGCTCGGACGCATCGAACGCGGGCGTCCCGGCCGCTCGACCCGCCGTGAAGGCGGCGCGGTACGTCGCGAACAGATCGTAGTTGAGGTTGTCGTCCCACACGCCGGCCGTGAGCGTGCCCGGCTCGATGCCGCCTCCTCCGCCTCCGGGGGGCTCGGATCCGCCGCCTTCGTCGCCTTCGCCGGCGGCGCCATCGCCCCCGCCGTCGTCGCCTCCGCCGGTCAGCCCTGCCGCATCGCCGTCACCGCCCGCGTCGCCGTCGCCTTCCCCGGCGATTTCGCCGTCGCCGAACACGCCCGGACCGTTGGAGCCCGTCGACCCGCTCTCGCACGCCGCCACGAGGACGCCGCATGCCACCAAGGAAGCCATCCGCTGCATGGCCGGTCGGTGC
>CALBMM010000146.1 GCA_937896535.1 uncultured Pseudomonadota bacterium | reverse complement strand
CGTTCTTGACGACGCCCGTGTAGCAGTAGATCGCGGCGCTCTGCAGGATGACGAGCAGGCGAGGCCACGCGGGCACGAGCCGGTACACCGGCTGCAGTCCCTTGGGGTGGTCGTCGTCGGGGGCGATACCGGCCCCACCGCCGGGACCGTCCCGTGTCGAGAGCTCACCCTTGCGTGCGAGCTTTCGACAGCGCAGCCAGTTGTCGACGCTGTAGGCGTGTCCGCACTTGGAGAGCGCCAGGTAGAAGAAGAACGTGCGGTACACGTTCTCCGTGCCTTCCCAGTAGATCGTGTTGCGCAGGATGATGCTGTGGAACAAAAACAGCGCCACCCACTTCACCCACCGCGTCTGGTAGCCGACGATGAGCATCACCATCGCGATCTCGAACGCCGCGAGGTGGGCCCAGAAGAACGCCGGCGTGCTGTTGAAGAACAACAGCGAGTACTTGGGACCCTTGAGCCACTGCCAGAAGCCGGCGAAGCCGAAGAACCCGTACGGGTCGTCGCCGAGGCCGTCGCCGAAGCCCTGGAACTGCTCGTAGGCGTACACGCGTCGCGCGACGTCGGTGACGAAGATCCCCTCGTCGGTGAACAGGTACTCGAACAGCTCCCACAGGCCGTTGACGTTGCACATCGCGCAGAAGGCAAACGCGATGCGGAAGACCGCGAGCGCCCGCGGGTCGTCCTTGGTCAACCACAGACGGCGCCAGCCCTCGCGGTAGTTGATGAAGATCGCGACGGCGAACACCGCGCACGCGAGCATCAACCAGCCGATGGTCGGCGCGAGCGCGAGCGCTTCCTCGTTGGGAATGCGATCGTCCAGCGCCAGCCCCAGCATCGGGTCGAAGACTGCCGCAGCCTCGACCGCGCCGGCAAGTCGGCGCAAACCCTGCGCGGACGCGTCGGCGCCTATGCCGGCCGCAAACGGATGCTGCCGCGGATCAGCGCACGCTTCCAGTACTCGAGCAGCGCCGGCTCGGTCGACTCGCGGTAGCCGGGCGAGCCGTGACCTTCGCAGTAGGAGCACTCCGTCGACAGGCCGAAGCACGTCGAGCACGCGCCGAGAATTCCGGCGATGTCCTCGAGGGTCTGCATCACTTCCGACAGCTCCCGGGCCAGCGCGGCGACGGCGAGGTCGGGGTCGGGGTCGTCGAGGATGTCGACGATCGGTAGCTCCGCCGTGTCTTCGGGGGCGACGCAGTGGCTCGCGGTACAGATGCGGTTGGGGGCGTGCATCACCGGATCCGTACGGGCCCGCGAGCCGGTCTTTGACCCGCGGGCACCGATTCGGTGGGACCCGGTCCTACTCGGCGCCCGCCTTGCGGCGCTCGGCGGCTTCCTTACGCCGTTGGGCGGCCTGCTCGCGTTTTTCTTCCTTCTCGCGCTCGATCCGGGCCTTGCGCTCCTCCGGCGTCTCCTTCGGGTCGTTGCGCGCGTCCCACTTCTTCTTCTTGTGCTTGAGCCACGGCTTGTACGGCAGGTGCTCGGGAAGCGGGGGCAGACCGTGGCGCTCGCGGACCCAGTTGGGCAGCTGGCCCATGATGGTGCGCTCGCACTTTTCGGTGTGCTCGACCTTCTCGGTCTTGGTGCGCTCGTAGAGCTCTTCGGGGTCGTACCAACCCTTCTGGGCGACCTCTTCGGGCGAAGGAATCTTGTACCAGACCTTGATGAGCTCCACCTTCTCGGGGAACTCGCCGTCGTGGGTCAGCTGCCAGTCGCGGCAGTGCCAGCGAGCGAACCACTTGCGGTACCACTGCGTGTTTCCGGACTCGCCGCCGATGATCCGTCGGTTCATCTTGCGCATCCGGTCGTTCCAGATCCACGGGATCGGCTTGCGCTCCGGCGCGTACACGTCCGACTTCATGTCGAACGTCTGGCCGTTCTTGTCGGTGACGAGGACCTTGAGGAACACGTTGGACCGCGGGGGGTTGGGCGCGAACATGCCCCAGCCCTGGTCGGTCTGCGTGACCGTGAGGTACTTGGCGAAGATCTTCGTCGCCTTCGGACGCCAGGCACCCAGCGAGTCCTTCTCGGGGGTGATCCACGTCAGCACCGCGACGATGTGCCAAGCGATGAGCCCGCCGACCGCGAAGCGTCCCACCGGACCGTACGCCCAGGGCATCCGTGGCTTGCCCGACTCGGGGTCTTCGACCGACAGCTGCTCGTAGCGGCTGGGCACGTGTCCACCCACCGACCACGCCTTGGCGTAGGTCGACCAGCAACGCTGCGCCGTGTAGCCGAGGCCGGCGAACGCGATCGCGATGCCGACGAACGAGACCGGCGAGCGCTGCCACCACAGCAGGGCGAACACCGCGATCATGTCGACGAGCGACAGCAGGCCCCAGATGCGGGCTTTCATGCGCAGGGCCGCCGCACGATCCTGCGCGCGGCGCTCTTCCTCGTCGAGCGTGACCTTGCGCAGCGCAGCGCGGCGATGCTGGAACGCGACGCCAGCCGCGAACAGCAGCGTGCCGAGCCAGACCTGGTACCACCACTCGGGGTCGTACTGGACCTTGACGAAGACGCCGGCGAGCACGCCGAGCAAGCTGGTCCACACCGCCCACCGCGGGAAGGTGGCGGCGTCGCGGTGAAGCCAAGGCAGCGTTGGATCCTCGCTCGGGATCGGCGGCTCTCCGTCGCGGACGGCCTTGGGGATGCCGGGAATCCATTTGGGCAGCTTGCGGCCGATGAACCGTCCGCCCTTGGCGATTTCCATGCCCGACAGGAACAGGAACGTCTGCGAGAGCATCGCCGTCTGGAACTGGCCGATGTTCATCAGCAGGAAGATCCCGCCCATGAGCTGCAGGTGCCACAGGATCCAGATCCGGCGGCCGAACACCCACTTCATCACCCAGTCTTGGTCGATGACCTTCGGCGTCTTGAACTTCTTGATCCCCAGCAGCGAGCGGATCTCGATCGGGTCGCGTCCGAGCTTGCCCCACGCCAGCCATGCGACCAGCAAGAAGCCGACGAAGGCCGACAGGAAGACCGGGCGCGAGAAGTTGTCGGCCCAGGGTCCGCCCTTGGGCTGCAGCGGCCACTTGACGAACATCACCGCGGCGACGGCCGCGATCACGCCGATGGCGACCAGACGCGGCCCGGTCTTGCGCACGCGTGGTCCGATGAAGATCCACCACACGACCGCCATCAGGCCGACGAACACGCCGACCATCGCCGCACGACCACCCGCCGAGGCCAGGTTGGGCGTGAAGTGGACCGGCCACGTCACCCAGATCATGGCCGACACCGCGTACAGGAACACGAGCAGCGAGGCCCGAATCGCGATCTTCTTGAGGCCCTCGGCGGGTCGCATGCCCTGCGATCGACCCCACCAGTAGAAGACGCCGAGCAGGCAGGTGGCGAACAGAGCCTCGCCCCAGTGCGCTTGCCACGTCGCCAGTCGCATCAGGTTCGTGCCGGTCAGCGCCGTGATCTTTTGCGGGTAGAAGCGGTAGAAGTGGTCGAGGTTCCACGCGTAGTAGATCGCGTCGCCCTTGGCCCACACGCTGCCGTTCTTGACGATGCCGGTGAAGGCGTACACGACGCCCAGCTGCAGCATCCCGAGACGACGGGGCCACGCGGGGATGAGGCGGTAGATCGCCTGCAGTCCGCGCGGGTGCTCGTCGCTGGGCGGCGCACCGGCACCCTCGCCGGGCTTGCCGGGCTCCGACAGCAGCCCTTGCTTGCGCAGCGCTCGGCAACGCAGCCAGTTGTCGACGCTGTAGGCGTGCCCCGACTTGGCGCAGATGAGGTACGCCAGGAACACCCGGTAGACGAGCTCGGTCCCCTCCCAGAACAGGTGGTTGCGAAAGAAGATGCTGTTCATCAAGAAGAAGGTCAGAAAACCCGTCACGCGGGTCCAAAGACCGATCATGAACAGCACGGCGCACAGCTCGAACGTCCACAGGTGACCCCAGAAGAAGTCGGGGGTGTCCCAGAAGTACAGCAGCGAGTACTTGGGTCCCTTGAGGAACTCGATGACCGCGTCGAAGTCGAAGAAGCCGAAGGGGGAGTCTTCCGTGAACCCGTCGCCGAAGCCCTGAAACTGGGCCGAGGCGTGGACCTGTCGCGCGACGTCGGCGGTGAAGATGCCTTCGTCGGTGAACAGGAAGTGGAAGTACTCCCAAAAGTCGTTCATGTTGCAGATGACGAAGAAGCCGAAGACGATCCGGTACACCCCGATCGACCGTGGGTCTTCGCGCTGCAACCACCAGCGACGCCATCGTTCCGCGTTCAACGCGAACAGCGCGAACGCCGCTACCGCGGCCAGCAGCATCAGCCATCCCACATCGGGGGACAGGTCGAGCGCTTGCTGGTTCGGCTCCGTTTCGTCCGCGAATGCGAGCAGCGCACTCGCCGCGCCGCTCGTGCCCATTAGACCAAGCATTGAGGATTGAGTCTCCCGCCGGTCCGTCGCGCACGCAAGGACCGCGACGGGGCGCCGCCGCCGTCGTCCGCCGAAATCGCGTGAGCCGGGCCCGAACGTGACCCTGCGGCAGCGATCCGGGCGCGCCTGTGCCGTCCGGGTGCGATCGTGGACGGGGGGCGCCCGGAGCACATCGTCGGCCGTCCGTACGCCGGCGCCGTCGCGGCTCGCAACGTGGCCGATTGCGACAGCGTCGTGCCCGACCGCGTTCGGAGGCCATCGCCGTTTCGGGCAAGGCCCCAAAAACGCGGGGGAAACTCCACGACGGCCGCGGTGGCCTCACGCTTGTACTGCACGGGGGCGCACTCGGAGAAAGACACGATGACCAAGCTCGCCTACCGCCACTCCCGCCTCGCCCACCGTGCCCGCACCCTCGCGTCCGCTTCGATGCTCGTCGCGATGCCGCTGCTGATGGGGGCCGAAGGCGGCTGTCCGTTGCTGCTCGACACGCTCGAGTCGCCGGTCCAGGCGATCACGGTGCTGCAAGAGAACGCGGACGGTTCGGTCGAGGTGGACCTCATGCTCGTCGAGGTCGACGGCTCGGACGAGCAGTGGATCACGTCGGCGACCAACGCCGAGCTGCGCACGCCCAATGGTGATCTCATCCCGCTCGAGATGAAGGAAGACGGCCACTACCGGGCGCACTCCGACGACCACCCCGAGCTCGTCTACGTCGGCGACGACACGAACTACCGCATCACCTTCGACATCGACGACGAGTCGATCACCGGTGCGGCCGCCGACAACGAGTTCATCGCGGTCGTCTCCGCCCCGGCCGACGAGGTGACCTTCGAGCTGACCAAGGCACCGGACTTTGCCGGCGACACCGCGGAGATCCAGTGGTCACCGGCCGGCCTCGAAGGTCTCATGGAGATCCGCAACGGCAAGGGCGAGATCATCTACTCGACCTTCAACCTCGCCACGCCCGAGTTCGACGGCTCGAAGTGGGGCAGCCTGATCCACGGCGGGCGCGAGCAGCTGCGCGTGGACGTCTTCGCCGACCCGGGGACCTACACGCTGTCGTTTTGCGCGGTGCGCTCGCAAGAAGGGCTCGACGAAGAGCTGTCGGGCGGGCTGGGCATCCTCTCGGGGTTCCTCGCCGGGCGCTGTGTCGACGACATCCAGATCGACGTTCCCGAGTGACGCTGGTGAGTGGCCCCCCGGCGAGTTCCCAGCCGCCGGGGGTGGAGGCCGAGTCGCGACCACGTGACTCGGCCTTCGTTTATCGTGCGGTCTGTGGCCGACGCCGCCGATCCGATGCAGCTGGTCGCGCTGATGACCTGTCGCGATCAGGTCGAGGCGATGGGCGTGCGATCGCTGCTGGAGTCGGAGGGGATCGAGGTGCTCGTGCAGGGCGAGCACCATCGCGCGCTCGAAGGAGCGTTGCTCGGCGCGATGATCGAGCTGCGCGTCATGGTGCGTCGCGGCGACCTCGACGACGCGCGGGAGCTGCTCGAGGAGGTCGCCTACGCCGAGCATCTGCCGCCGGATGACGAGGTGGCGCCGATCGAGGACAAGTCGGTGCTGCGGTTTCGCGAGCAGTTCGACGACCCGGATGCCGATGTGCCCACCTCGGACGCACCCGCGCGCAAGCCGGCGATGGCGGCGGCGCTCGCGGTGCTCGTGCCGTTCGGGAGCGGCCACATCTACGCGCGACGCCCCGTCACGGGCGCCGCGATAGGCGTTGCGTTGCTCGTCAACTTCGTCCTGTGGCTGCAGGGATGGTTCGTGCTGCCCGCCGTCGTCGCCCTCGTGGGCTTCGATGCGATCTGGTCGTCGGTGATGGTGCGACGGGACCTGCAGCGAAGGGCCCTCGACGCCGCGCGCCCGTGACGACGTGCCTCCGCGGCGGGTCGACGGTCGGGCTCGAGGCCCCCGGTCGAAGGAACAACCGAATGTCGATGTACGAGCCAGCGCGTCGACGCATCGGCAGGGTGGCGTCAGGCTGACCTCATGATCGCCGACATGGCACGGCTGCTGCGCCGACGCCCCGGGTTTCGCCGCCTGTGGCTGGGCAACCTCGTGTCGCAGCTCGGCGACTGGGTCGGCTGGGTCGCCGTGGCAGTCGTCGCCCTGCACGAGGGCGGACCCCTCGACATCGCGCTCGTGTTCGCGGCCCACCATCTCCCCGCGGCCGCGCTGACCCCGATCTCGGGAGTGCTCGCCGACCGCTACGATCGGCGACGGGTATTGATCGCGACCAGCGTGGGCCTGGGCCTGCTCACGGTCGCGATGGTCGGCGCCGCCGCACTCGGGTCACTGGCCCTGCTGCAGTGGCTGCTCGCCATCCGGTCCGCCCTGACGGCCTTCTTCGCGCCGGCGGAGCGGGCGGTCTTGCCTCGCGTGGTCGAGCGCGACGAGCTGATGCTCGCCGGGGCGATCGACGCCGGATCGTGGAGCGTCGTGTTCTCCCTGGGAATGGCGGCGGGTGGCTTTCTCGCGGCGCTCGGTCCGACGCTCGCGCTCGCGCTGGACGCATCGACGTTCGTCGTCGCGGCGTGGGTCTGGTGGGGGTTGCCGGCGGTCGAGCCACCCTCCGCGCCCCGCCGCGCCGGGCGCGAGTCGGTGCACCGCGAGCTTGCCCAAGGGTGGCGCGTCGCGATGGCGGACCCCGACTTGCGACGCGCGGTCTTGGCGAAGGCACCGTTCGCGTTGGCAGGCGGCGCGGGCTGGCTCGCGATCGCGTTGCGAGCGGACGCCTTGCTCGGCGCCGCGATCGGCTTCGGGGTCTTGCACGCGATCCGAGGCGTGGGGACGGGGATCGGTCCGGCCCTCGCCACGAAGGTGCTGGCGCGAGGCGGACGGCGCGAGCGGGTGTGGCAGCTGACGTACGTCGTCGGTCTGCTCGGCGTCGTCGCGCTCGGGGCCGCGTCGACCGTCGGTCTCGCGGTGACCGCGGCCTTCGCCTGGGGCGTGGGTGGTGGCGCCAACTGGGTCATCTCCGCCGAGCGCATGGCGACGCTGGGACCCGACCGCTTCATGGCGCGCTTGGGCGCGATCGATCAGGTCGCGATGATCGCCGCGATGACGTTCTCGGTGGTTGCCCTCGCGTCGTGGGTGGAGCTGGGCGGCAATCTCGGCGCGGGCGTGCTCGCCCTCGTCGGCCTCGCGGCCGTCGGCTGGCTGGCGCTGCAGCGACGGTCGGTCGCGCCGCGCCCGAATGCTCGAGCGAGCGCGGCCGTCGTTTCTGCCGCGGATTGCTGACTCAGTACGTTAGGGGCAGGTGCAGCTGGCGCTGTTGAACGCCGCGTCGGCGCACAGCTGGTCCCACTCGAAGCTGCAGCAAAAGCCGTCGAGGGCACACACGGCGGCCTGGCAGAACCCGTCCTGGCAGCCGACGAGGCCGTTGGCGAAGCAGCAGTTGCCGGAGCTTCCGCCCATCCCTCCCCCGCCGCAGTTGGGCGCACAGGTGCCGTTGGCGGAGGCCGCGTCGGCACAGATCTGGTCCCAGGAGTTGCTGCAGCAGAACCCGTCCGCCGCACAGATGATCGCCTGGCATGCCGCGTCGGTGCAGCCCGGCGTGCCGTTGGCGATGCAGCAGTCGGAGTTTCCACCGCCGGCGACGCAGCCGGAGGCGTCGTAGGCGAGGCAGTTGGCGTCGCACGCGAGCACGCCGCCACCGGGGAAGCCCTGGCTGATGCAGTCGGCCCCGGCGAGATCGTTGCCGTCGCAGACCTCGCCCGGATCCACCGTGCCGTCGCCGCACACGATGTTGAAGCACGGCGCGGTGTTGTACCCGGAGCAGTCGTTCATGCAGCCGAGCGTGCCGCCGTCGAAGCCTTGGCTCGCACAGCTCTGGCCGTTGACGTTCGTGCCGTCGCAGACCTCGGTGCCCTCGATGGAGTTGTTGCCGCAGTTGTAGAGCACGCAGCCCGACGTATCGAGGTTGCAGCTCGCGTCACAGGCGATCGTGCCCTCGTCGAAGCCCTGCGACTGACACGTCTGACCGTCGAGATTGGCGCCGTCGCAGTCTTCGGTCCCTCCGATGAAGCCGTCGCCGCAGACGGGGACCGCGGGTCCGTCGTCCGTCGACCCGGCCATTGCGCTGCTGTCGTCACCGGCCGAGGGATCGGTGGGATCGGTGGGGTCCGTCCCACCCGAGTCTTCGTCGCCACCGGCGGTGCCCGAGACCATCGTGGTCGCGCTCACCGAGGAGTCGCCCGTGCCACTGCCGTCGTTGCCCGACACTCCGTCGCTGGTTCCGCCGAAGTTGCCGAACGTTCCCCCCGGCACGTCTCCGGACGAGCACGCCCCCGAACCGGCGAGCATCCCCAGCCCGCAGATCGCCAACCCAAGCCGTCGCAATCGAGTCATGGCCGCAAACCCCTACGTCTTTCGACGTTCGCATACCTTACTATGCGAAGTTGCCGGCGGGCGCGGGGCGGTTCGCCAGCGGCGGCTGGATCTGCGCGCATGCTGCCCCTTCGCGCAGTACCGAGCGCCCGATGGGTCGCCACCCCGCGCGGATCGTTGGAGGGGAGTCGCCTCGTTCTTGCTGGTCGCTGGCCTGGCCGTCGTCGATGGTGAGGGCGGCGGTCGCGCGAGCGGCTCGTCGACTCGCGCGAGTCGCCGACGTTTGCGGCTCTGGTATCAGCCGGGGCACTGCGGCGCCCGTGCGGTCTCCTTGGGCCAGCCGAACGCTTCGCCGTCGGGGCAACCGCACGACACGGTCTGCGCGACGACGTAGCGGTTGCCGTCGAAGCGGTGGGACGCCCACCCGCCGGCCATGCCGGCGCAGCCGTCCTTGGCCCACGATTCGATCGTGCGCGCGCCGTGACTGCGCGTTTGGGCGGGCCAGACGTACGCGGCGAACGTGTCGAGGGCGAGGGCGGAGCAGCCGTCGGCGGACAGGTACATCCGCATCGGGCAGTTGCCGGTCACCCCGCACATGGGCTCGTTGACGACGACGATCTCCGGCCGACCGTCGCCGTCGAGATCACCGAGGCCGTCCGACAGCTCGGCCTCGATCGTGGCGCGCGCGTCGTCGGGGTGCTCCGCCTCGGAGGCCCAGGCCGACTGCGCGTCGGCCACGACGTCGGCGATGCAGGTGGACGCCGCTTCGGGCGTCGACTTGGTCGTCGTCGGCTCGGGGGAAGGGGCGGGGGTGGGTGCGTGGGCTTGCGTGGGGACGACCGCGACCGGCGGTGGGGCCACCGCGGGCGCGTCGGGGTCGTAGTCGTCGGCGTCGAGGTGCCCGGCGCAACCGGACACGGCGAGCGCGACCGCGAGCGGGAGTCGTTTCACCCCGCGTCGACGGTCGAGCACGCTCGGGTATTCCTGCGCTCTAGCCCTCGCCGACGCCCGGCTCCGAAGGCGTCACCGACCACCGCCAGTTGTCGAGCAGGACCACCGAGTCCCAGACGCTGTCGCCGGTGTCCCAGATGATGAACCGGATCTCCATCACCTCGCCCGGCGTCACGTTGCCGGACATGTTGAGCCAGCCGGTGCCACCACCGACATCGTCGTTGCCCGCACACGCCAGCGCGTCGGCGTCGAAGCCGGTGTTGAGCAGTCCCGCCTCGCTCGTGCAACCGGCGTAGTTGAGGACCGGTCCGAGCTCGCAGCCGGTCTGGCCGTTGTCGCACTGCGTGAACAGGCCCGGTGCCGCCGAGACCAGGTTGACCCCGACCGGCCACTGATTGACGCCGTCGTCGTAGATCGCGATGTTGTCGTCGCCCGGGTTGGTCACGTTGGTCGAGTCGACCAGGGTCACGAACATGTCGTTGTAGGGCGTGCACGTCCACTCGGGGTACTCCGCCGAAAGGAAGTTGATGTCGACCGAGAACGACTGTGCGTTGGTCGGCACGCGGATCCGGATGCGGAGGTTGACCGAGTCGAACGCGGTCGTCGTGCCGGGAGGGCTGCACCCTGGCGCGTTGGGGAACGTGTTCCCGTTCGCGGCGAGCCAGGCGGCCGGCGGCGCGACGTCGGGGTTGGCCCCCATGTCGTTGCCCGGCTCCCATCCGTTGTGTCCCGGGTTGACCTGGCCCGGCGCGGCCGCGTAGCCCGACGACAGCACCGAGAAGTTCGTGCCCATCTGGGGAGTGTTGTTCGTGCCGAACAAGGGCCGGATCGAACGCGAGTTGGCGTTGGGCGCCCCGCTGTCGTTGGCCCGCCACAAGTCCGCATCGATGACGCCCCAGATCTGCTGGTCGACCGGCGGGTTCTCCGTCGTGAACTGACACAGATCGATCGCGCGCGCGTAGTCGAGCGGGTTGTTGCTGTTGCTCGCGAGCCCGGCACCGCACAACGGGACGGAGTTGTCGATCGAGCCGTCGCAGTCGTCGTCGACCATGTTGGCCGGGTCGTCGAAGGCGCCGGGGTTGACGGCCGCCGGCGTGCCGCAAGCCGGACCGGCCACGTCGCAGCAGTCGTTGTCGCAGACGCCGTAGCCGTCACCGTCCGCGTCGGTGTTGTCGTCGACGGAGCCGTTGCAGTCGTCGTCGATGCCGTTGCTGCAGTCCTCTTCGACCGGGCCCACCGTCTGGAAGCAAACGAGCGCGCCCCCGAAGCACTGCTCGACACCGGTGCCACAGGGGCCGTCCAGACCCGTGTCGCAGGCCCCGCCGCCGCTGGGGTTGCCCTCGTCGACGAATCCGTCGCAGTCGTTGTCGAGGCCGTCGCAGACCTCCGGCGAGGCGACGTTGGTCGCCTGGCACACGAGTCCCCCGCCGGCACAGGTCTCCGTGCCGACGCCACACACGCCCTGCAAGCCGGTATCGCACGCGCCGCCCGCCCCCGGGTTGCCCTCGTCCGGGGTGCCGTCGCAGTCGTTGTCGAGGCCGTCGCAGATCTCGTTGCTGGGGAAGACGGACTGGCCGCACACGAGCATGCCGCCCGAGCAGGTCTGCGACCCGAACGCGCACACGCCCTGCAAGCCGGTATTGCACGCGCCGCCGCCTCCGGGGTTGCCGTTGTCGACGACGGTGTCGCAGTCGTTGTCGAGGCCGTCGCATTGTTCGGGCGCGGCCGCGACGTTGGGTTGGCAGGTGATCGCACCGCCGGCGCACGTCTCGGTGCCGGCCGAGCACACGCCCGGCAGCGCGGTCACGCACGGGGCTCCGCCGCCGGGGTTGCCGTTGTCGGGCACGCCGTCGCAGTCCTCGTCGAGGCCGTTGCACACCTCGACGCCCACCATGGCGTTGGCCTCACAGACGATCGCGCCGCCGGTGCACGTCTCGGTGCCCGGACCGCACACGCCTTGCAGACCGGTATTGCAGGCTGCGCCACCGCCGGGGTTGCCGTCGTCGTCCAGACCGTTGCAGTCGTCGTCGATGCCATTGCAGGTCTCCGCGCCCGCCATCACGTCCTGCACGCAGGTCAGCGCACCGCCTTCGCACGTCTCGGTGCCGGCCGAGCACGCGCCGAGCAACCCGGTGTCGCAGGCACCACCGCCGTCGGGGTCGCCTTCGTCGGGAGCGCCGTCGCAGTCGTTGTCGAGGCCGTCGCAGATTTCGGCCACCGGGGTCACGTCGCCTTCACATGCACCCCATGCTCCGCCGGTACACGTCTGCGTGCCCTGCTCGCACGTGCCGACGCCGATGCGGCCCGGGTCGGAGGTGTAGCAGTCCTGCGTCGTCCCATCGACGCAATCGCAGTCCTCGTCGACGTCGCCGTCGCAGTCGTCGTCGGTCCCGTCGCACGTCTCGCCGGCGGGGTTCGGATCTCCGGGCACGCACTCGACGGGTGCACCGTCGATGCAGGCCGACGTCATGACCTCGCAGATCCCGACGCCACACGAGATCGGCTCGTCGAGGCCCTCGTCGACGTCGCCGTCGCAGTCGTCGTCCTCGCCGTTGCACGTCTCCGGTTGCGCCGTGCACCCCGCGTCGCCCGAACCGTCGTCGGCACCGCCGCTGCCGGCGCCCGTTTCGTCGACGCCGTCACCGGTGCCAGGGGTGCCCGTGCCCGAGTCGGCACTGCCGATCGACGTGCCGCCGGATCCGGCGTCGCCAAAGGGATCGACGGTGTCCGCGCCCGGACAGCCGCCGAGTGCGACGACAACCCCGAGGAGGCCGACTGGAACAAATAAGCGCGCCGGAACGAGCATGGTGACGCCCATTGTCCAGCTTCCCGTCGCGAATTGTAACCATGGTGTCACTGCTAACCGTGAGAACAATCGGCATTCCGGGGTCGCCACGTAGGGCGCAGTAGGATCGCCTGCCACACGGAGGCGGCGCGCGTCGTTCGTGCCGGAGCTCGACCGTGGTCAGGGGCAGGACGGCAAGCCGTCGATCCAAGTCTCGAGCAGCTCGACGCCCGCGACGTCGACGACGCCCGAGCCGATCGGCGGCATGCGGAGGCTCTCGACCGATCGCATGCGGGCAGGGAGCACCGAGCTCGCGGCGTCGCCGGGTACGAGGACGCTCAGTCCGGGCAGATCGCCATCGCCGGCTCGCGGCGGATCGCACAGACCCGTCTCGGCCAGCGGGGTCGTCACGCGCAAGTCCAGCAGCGCTCGCCCGGACGGGCCGTCGGGACGGTGGCACTGCGAGCAGTTGACGTGCAGGTACGCGCGGGCCCGGTCGGCGATCGGGGCTTGCTCGCCCGGATGCACGGTACCCGGTGGCCGCGCGTCGAGCAGGCCGAGCGCGACCCAGTGGTCGAGCTGGTCCATCGGACCCTCGTCGGTCTCGATCGTCACCGCCAGCTGTGCCGTCTCGAGCCCGAGCGATCCGCCCGCGACGTCGGTGTGGCAAAACGAGCAGTCCTCGATCGCCGGGAAGTGCCACGCCGTCGCGCCGGCCCCGGCGTCTTGGCCTTCGGGGACGAAGTCGGCGTCGGATCCATCGCCGCGCCACGCGTAGCTGTAGCCGGCCCAACCGCCGTCGTCGTGCCGCACGAACAGCCGCGTCTCGATCGGCGCGCCCTCGCGCAGGAACGTCTTGACCAGCGTCGTGCCGACCGGGGCCACGAAGTCACCATCGTCGCCGACCGTGAGGCGCTCGCCCTCGGGCACGGATAGCCAGCGCAGCTTGTCGGCGCCGTCGGACCAAAACGGCAGCGCGACGTCGTACGCGATGGTGCCGGGTGCCGCCGCGGTCGGATCGTCGAGCAGAACGCAGCCGCTGTCGGACAGGACGCGCGGGAAGTCGTCGGGGCCGGCCTCGGGTGCCGCGACCATGCGAACGATGCCGCCGCCGAACACTACGCCGTACAGCTCGCCGGCCTCGTCGCGCGCCCACGCGGCGACGCGGCGACCGCCGGAGCGATGCAGGACTTGCGGCGTCTGCCCGCGTCGCACGGCCCACACGCGACCGGTGTAGTAGTCGCTGTAGACGAACGCGCCGTCGAGCTCGGGCAGGGCGGTGCCGTAGTAGACGTGGCCGCCCACGACGGTGGCGCCGCCGGTGTTGCGGTACTGCGCCACGGGCTCGACCAGGGTCGGGTCGGCGCAGTCGTCACGGCCGAAGCACTCGGCGCCTTCTTTGACGTTCCAGCCGAGGTTGTCGCCGCGCGACACCACGTCGACTTCCTCCCACTGATTTTGGCCGACGTCACCGACCCACAGCTCGCCGGTCTCGACGTCGAAGTTGAACCGCCACGGGTTGCGCAGTCCGGTCGCGTAGATCTCGGGCGCCCCGCCGCCGGACGCGAACGGATTGTCGGGGGGGATCGCATACGGGTCGCCGCCGTCGACGTCGATGCGGAGCATCGCCGCGAGCTGCGTGGTCGGATCCTGGCCGTGACCGTGGGGATCGGAGCCCGCCCCGCCGTCGCCGAAGCCGATGTAGAGCATCCCGTCGGGTCCGAAGTGGATGTCGCCGCCGTTATGGTTGGCGTACGGCTGCTCCAGCGCCAGCACGACCGTCTCGGAGTCCGGGTCGAGCGTCAGCCCACCGTCGGGGCTGGTCATACGGGAGATTCGGGAGACGAAGCGTCCGGTGCCCGGGGTCGTGTACGAAAGGAAGACCTCGCCGTTGCTGGCGAAGTCCGGGTGGAAGGCGATCCCGAGCAGGCCCGCCTCCGAGGCGGTCTCGACCCGATCGCGAATGTCGACGAACACGTCCGGACCTTCGTCGGCCGTGAACGTGTACACGACGCCCGGCTTGGTCACGAGGTAGCGGCGCGAGTCGTCGCCGGGACGGTGGGCGAGCGCGACGCCTTCCTCGAACACGACGTGCTCGAACGCCGGCTCGAACGCGATCGACTCGGGCAGCTGCGGCCGCGGCAGATCTTGGCACGCGTATCGAGGGCCGACGGGATCTTCGGGGACCGAATCTCGACAGCCGGACACGGCCAACCCCGCCGATACCAGCACGCCCCAGGTCCACGATCTCGATTCCACCACCACGACGTCGAAGTATGCCACGGTCGCGCACGGCGACGAACGGCGAGCCACGGGTCGGAGTGCAGGGCGGGCAGCGGCGGGCGCAGCTCGTGCTCGCCACGCTGTTGCTGCTGGTCGCCGTCGGAGCGTTGCCCGCGGGGGTGGGCATGGTCCTGGACCCATCGGGTGCGACCGTCGGGTTGGACGTTGCAATGCTGTCCGGCACTGCGTTCGAGACGTTCGCGATCCCGGGTGTCGTGCTGCTGCTGGCCAACGGGGTCGGCAGCGGCGTGGCCGCCGTGGCGAACTTTCGCGGGTGGCGAAGCGCCGCAGTGGTGGGGGCGGCGTTCGCGATCGTCTTGCTCGGATGGATGTTCGTCCAGCTCGCCATGCTCGGGGTGGTGCACTGGCTTCAGCCGACACTCGTGGTCGTCGGGCTGCTCGAGCTCTCGCTGGCGTCGTACGTGCTCGGGCCGCCGTCGCGTCCTCTTCGGTGGACGGAGGCGTTGCGCCGCGGGGCGATCGGCGTCGCGTCGTTCGTCGGGGTGACCGCGATCGCCGGCGCGATCGAGCTCATCGTGTTCCCGTACGGCCATCGCCTGCTCGACACGCCGGTCTCGGCGCTGGAGGGCACGGGCTTTGCGTCGTTCACGATCCCGGGCGTCTTGCTCGGCGTCTTCGTCGGGATCGGGTCCGTGGCCGCTGCGATCGCCTCGATCCGCCGGGCGCGAGGGAGCGCGCTGGCGATTGCGGGAGCGGGCGTCGTGACGTGCGCGTGGATCGTCGCCGAGATGTACCTGCTGCGCACGCACAGCGCGATCGAGCTCGTCTATCTCGCGCTCGGCCTGGCGATGGTGCTCTTGGGGCTCGAGGGCTGGCGGCGTCGTGCGTCGCTGCTGCAGGGGCGGACCCCGTGAACGACGGGCCAAGCCTCGCCGCGCGTCACTGGTGCGCGACGATCACGAGGCCCACGTGGGCTGCTCATCCTCTCACAGCTGCTCCGCAAGGCGCTCTGCAGGCCGACCAAGTCAATTTGTGCTGGTGACTTCGATGTTGGTTGCACGAGGCATCTCCAGAGTCTCACCTTTTCGGTCCGCGATTGGACCGCGAATGCTGCTCGGCCCGTGGATTGTTCCCCCAGTCCCAGCGGCCGCCCGGTTTGACGGCGGAGCTCGGAACGTCGTCGATAAAGACGCTTCGTGACCCGGCGACGATCAGGCGAGGTGGTCCGGAGGCGGATTGATTTCCGCCTCGAAGCGACGCAGCACCTCTTCGACGAGTTCTTCGCCCCCCTCCAGAAACATCGAAGACGAATCATCGAGCCCGAAGCTGAGCTCCGAGCCATCCGGGCCGTCGCAGGACACCTCGATGTCATAGAACCATTGATCCGTGCCCTCCATGAGGTGCGTCAGCTCCTCGACGCCCACGGGGACGCTGCCGTCTCGTTCGGTAGCGGCAGCAAGACGAAGGACGTCGGGCCCGTATCCGGAGCACTTGTGAACGACGAAGCGCCGGCCCGGCAGGACCTGGGCTACCGAGCCAGCGAGTGCGTCGAGCGGGAATCCCTGCGGCGTGGCGACCCGGGGCGTGTCGATCCACTGGCGTACTGTCTTCGATCTAGCTCGGCTCATCGCGGCTGTACTGTCCTCGCCTTGAAGCGGGTCGCGCCCCTCACCGAACCAGGAACTTCTTTTCCAGCCATCGAAGGAGCTCTTCGTGCGTGGTCGCAACGGAGACGTGCGTGGTATCGAAGGCCCGCATCTCGACAACTGCATCTCCGAGGTCGGCCGATTCATCATCGTCGGTCCACAGACCGCCGTCGCGGAATCGTGGTTGAGGGAAGTCTGCGGGAGTCGCCACGAAGACGCCGCTCGTGAACTGGTCTACCTGCAGCGCAGCGCGAATCATCGCGTCGGCGTCGCCGACGTAGACAGGTGTCGGCGCGCCGTCGGTGAACGACGTGCCGGTGCATTGGACGTCCGCCACGTACCAGCTCAGATCGGGTATGAGCGAACGAATGCTCTCCACGACCGTCGCGACCTGATCGCCAAGGCAAGCGGTCTGCGCGGCGAAAACACTCGCGCCAAAGTGGAGAACGCGCGTCGGGTGCATCAAAACTCTCCCGGCAGAATGGTTGAAGGGTTGTACGCGCCGGGTTCTCGAGCGCGGAGAATCGTGGCCGGCTAGCAAGCAGCGTCCTCCCGAGGTCGGGGACTACACTACACGCACTAGTTTCAGTTCTTGGCACGTAAGCGAAACCTCGCCTGTTCCCGCGAAATCGAAAGCGACCTTCCAGGACCCGTCGTCGGCGCGCTGAATCACCGCATTCCAGGACAGCGCGTACCCGCCGGTACCCTCTTCAAACTCGAGAGACGCGACGAGGTTTCGCGCCCAGCGGCATACCAGATCGACCTTCCGATCGGATGGGGGGAGGAGAAGGTGCAGGACGACATCTCTCCCCTCCTCGATCCATTCCATGCCGGCGAGGCTCACGTCGCTCCAGTTCATCTTCGCGATTGCCTCGTCGATGGTCGGATCGTTCATCCTCGTCCTTTCGGGATCAGGTTCGCTGGTCAGCCAAGCTCGCTCGTGCCGCCCTGCTTCAATCGCGGTTCTCACCGGCACTGCGTGTTCGCTTCACGCGCACCGTCTCGTACTCGCGGCGAGTCACAGGGCGCCAATCTGCCTCGCGGACGGCCGATGTCAGATCCGTCGGCTCCCACTCGCCGAGTGATCCAGGTCGGACGAGGTACTTCAGCGCGAGCCGACGCACGTCGGCAGACGCATCAGCTTGAATGACGTCGAGAAGGACAGCGTTCACACCGTCGCTTCGGTTCCACGCAACGGCCGCGATGACAGCGGCTCGAATCTCCTCCCTCGCGGTACTCAACCGATCCGTGAGCTCGGGAAGAAAGATCGCTGCGCGCGACGCTGCAGCGTACGAGACCCATGCCCCGGTGGTTTCCGCGCCAGAGGATTGCCTGAGGTGCTGCGCTGCGGCTGCAGCAACACCGTCGTTGGACGCGCCCTGGGTGACGCGCGCTGCGAGCACGCCGATTCGGTCCGCCATCTCGCGGGCGGAGAGGCCCTCCAGACGATCCAGGTCGTCTCCCATGATGGGCGGGACTGTCATCGACGTTCTCCTCAGAAATGTCCTCCGCGCTGCATCGCCCAATGGGACGCGTCCTCCTCGCGACGGTGGCCGACGAGTGTGGCTGGTCGCTCGTGTAGACGCTTCGGGCCGCGTCACTCAGTCTACCGCCGGGGCGATCGTCACGTGGTCGCGGATCGTCAACTCGAGAAGGTCGTCGAAACTGTGGTCTCGTAGTATTCTGTCGCGTAGGTCGCGGCCGAATCGCTCGAGCTCGGCATCGAGAATGACCGAGTGGAGGCTCTCGATGTAGCTCTCGAGTTTTCCCGTGCTCGCGAGCGAAGACACCGATGGGATGAGCCAAACGGCGTCCTCTTCGCGATGGTAGGGGCGTTGGATACCTTGGCCTCGGACCCACCCCACGAGCGCTGGTCTTACCGTCACGATGATGGCTGATCGGGACTCATCCATGGGTCTCCCTCCCTGTCAGGGCTGCGAGGGCCGTTCGGATCCCGTCGCGTTGTGCGGACGGCACCGTGCTGTTCGGGAAACGGCTGTTGATGCTCCTCGACATGTACTCCAAGTCTAGTCCTCCGTCCGGTCTCAAGATCGCAGTGAATCCAAGGAGTCGATCGTCGGGTACCTTCGCATCGCGAAAAGCGTCGGCAACATAGTCGTGACCACCGCCGCGTGGGACCCAACCCTCCGGCACCGCCATGCCTCGCGACGGGGTGCTCGGTTGCATGCGCAGCGCTCCAGAAGCGGGGTCGAAAACGCCGGCGAACCCTTGCGCGGCAGAGAACTCGTCGAGGTCCGGTACGCTGCTGCTGGGTCCCTCGCACCCCGCGCCCGCGCTGGGCTTGCCCGCCAACCCCAGCGGGTCCACCCAACTCCACGGATCCCGCACGTAGGCCATCGGCTGCAGCCCGCCGCGCAGGCCGATGGGGTCGCGCGACGTGTACTGGCCGGTGTCCGGGTCGTAGTGGCGGAAGCGGTTGTAGTGCAGGCCCGTTTCGGGGTCGTGCCATTGGCCGGGGAAGCGGTGGGGGACGAGGTCGGCGTCGCCGGAGACGGAGGCGTGGCCGTAGGAGTCGTGGGCGATCTGGGCGCGGGCGCGGGCGTCTTCGCCGAGGACGACCAACGGGGCGCCGAGGTGATCGCAGATCACCGAGGCGGCGTCGTCCGGCGTCAGTCGGGCGATCGGGGCGAAGCCGCCGGGTTCGTGCAGCCACGTGACGACGGTGGGATCGACCGGCGGGGCGACCGGGTCGCCGTGGGCCTCGCGGTGGCGGACTTCGGCGTGCAGGCGCGAAAAGCCCTCGTCGTTGGCGAGCACGTCGGCCCAGCGAGAAGGCCAGTCCTCGAAGGCTTCCTGCAGCCGGGCCTTGGTCGCGTCGAGGAACGACTGGCGTGCCTTCTCTTGCGGCGACAGCTCGCGCACCGGCACGTCGGCCGCTTCGTCGAAGTGGTGCAGCACGACATCGCCGTCCCAGACGAAGCGCGTGCACCGGCCCAGGTGATTCTTGGTGCGGCGGCGGCCGAACGCGTCGTAGGTCATCGCGACCGCGGTGCCGTCGGGACGGTCGACCTGGCGCAGCATGCCCGAGGCGCCGTAGTGGTAGCGCCAGATGCCGCCGTCGGCGTCGGTGCGCGCGGCGAGGTTGCCGTCGTCGTCGTAGCGGTAGGTGACGACGCCGTCCTTGGTCGAGCGCTTGACGATCTGACCGGCGTCGCCGTACTCGCGATCGGAGCGCGGCAGCGAGGCGAACAGATCGCCGACGTCGTCGGGGAACCGGCCGTCGACCGTGCCGTCGGGCATCGTGGTCTTGACGAGGTAGCCGCGGGCGTCGTGCTCGAACGCGATCGCCCCCGCGCCTTCCTCGGTGATCGACTTCAGCCGGTCCTCGACGTCCCACTCGTACTTGCGCGTGCGCAGGGCCGCCTGGTCGCGACCGACGAAGTGCTGCGTGGGCCGGCCGAGCTTGTCGCGCCACCAGTACGATCGCCCCGCGCCGGGCAGCTGTCGGTCGACCTCGTGGCCGAGGACATCGCGGGAGATCTTGGCCTCCCACGCCTTCACCTTGCCGCCGGCTTGGGCGATGCGGACGACGTCGCCCAGGGCATTGCGATCCAGCGACACCTCGGCGCCGAGTGAGGAGGTCGTGCGCGCTCGTAGCCCGCGGTGGTCGAACACGCGGGCGACCCAGTGCTCGCCGTCGCTCTCCTTCGTCACGCGGCCGAGGGCGTCGCGCGACAGCTCGATCGTCGCGTCGGGGTTTTCCGCCTTGGCGATCCGCCCCGCCGCGTCGTACGCGAACGCCTCGAAGCTGCCGTCCCAGTGGTCCACCCGCGTGACGCGTCCGGCGTCGTCGTACGTCAGCGTGGAGGCCCGCGTTGCGCCGGGGCGCACGATCCGGGTGACCTGGCCGGCGGCGTCGTGCTCGAACGTGGTCGTCTGCCCGTCGAACGCGATCTCGGCGACGACTTGGCCGGCGACATCGAGCTCGAACCGGTGCGTGCGTCCGCGCTCGTTGGTCACCGACACGAGCTGGCCCTCGGTGTCGTAGCCCAGCTCGACCGAGGTTCCGGCGATCGTGCGTGCGACGAGCTTGTTGAGGCCGCCGTAGCGCATCGACACGTCGCGCAGGCGATCGCGGGCACGCACGAGGTTGCCCTCGCCGTCGTACTGCAACTCGCGGACGTTGCCGTCGGGCTCGGATACCCGGACCACCCGGCCCAGCGCGTCGTACTGGCGCCGACGCACGTTGCCGGCCGCGTCCTCGTGGACCGACAGCCGACCCAGCGCGTCGTAGTGCAGCTTGGTCGTCGCGCCGTCGGCCGTGGTGACGGCGACCAGCTCGTGCGCGCGGGAAAACGTCAGCTGCGTCCGCGTGCCGACGGCGTCCACGATCGCGCGCAGCTGGCCTTCGGCGTAGTCGTAGGTGGTCGTCTGCCCCAGGGGATTGGTGCGGGCGAGCACGCGGCCGCGCGAGTCGTAGCGCCACGCCCACTTGCCGCCGGTCGGATCCTCGACCGCCACCGGTTGGTCGTGCGCGTCGTAGGCGATCGTGGTGGTCGCGCCGTCGGGGCCGGTCACCGACGTTCGGTTGCCGCGCTCGTCGTAGGCGTACGTGGTGCGCCGGCCCAGCTCGTCGATCTCGGCGAGCAGCCGCGTGGTCTCGTCGTACTCGAAGCGCAGCTCGCTGCCGTTGGGGCGCACGATCTTGGTCACGAGCCCGAGCGGGTTGCACGAGTACGCGGTCACCTCGCCCAGCGAGTTGGTCACGATCGTGCGTCGGCCTTCGCGGTCGTACGCGATGACGTGGTCGTAGATCCCGCCGTCGCCCCACGTGCGGATGCACCGCGCGTAGCGGCCGTACCCGTCGTACTGAAAGTAGAAGCTCAGGTCGTTGCGGTTGGTCTCCCGCACGAGCAAGTGGCGGTCGTATTCGAAGCGTGTCTTCTTGCCGGTCGCGTCGGTGACCTCCACGAGGTCGCCCGCGTCGTCGTAGCGGTACTCGGCGTGCTGGCGCAGACCCCCGCCGTCGGACGCGGGCAGCCACACCCGGCGCAGCCGACCGGCGGCGTCGTTTTCGAGGCCGACCTTGCGACCGCCGCTGTCGGTCAGCTCGACGAGGCGGGCGCGCTCGTCGTAGCCGAACGTGACCTCGTGACCGGTACGGTCGCGCAGCGTGAGGATCCGCGACGTGCCGCGACGTTCGTCGTCGTGGGGCTCGCCCTGGACGGGTCCGAAGACGCGGGTGAGGCCGTCGGCGTCGACGATCTCCCAGCGGTGGTGGCCCAGCGACTTGAGCGTCACGCGATCGACCGGGTGCCACGCCGTGTCGCCCTGCCGCATCGCGCCCTCGTGGAACGCCCGCGTGTTGAACTCGAGCTCGCGGCCGTCCTCGGTCAGCCACACCACGCGGTTGGGCTCGAGCCACACGCGGGTGTCGAGCGAGCACGACCACCCGTGCCCCAGCGGGCCCGCGCGGTCGAACCAGTTCGTGTCGTAGTCACGCTCGAGCTTGACCGGGATCGGTCCGGGCAGCTCGAAGTCGACGGCGCTGGTCGTCACGCCACCGGTGGCGACGTTGACCGGGTGACCCGTGAAAAAGCACGCGGTCTTGTGCGCGAGGCGACGAAGCCGCGGGACCTTGTCGGGGATGACCTTGTCGATCACCTTGTGCACCTTGTCGGAGACCCACTTGGTGCGCAGGGCCTTGCCGCCGAGGAACATCAGTGCGCTGCCGAGCGCGAAGCCGGGGGGCCCGCCCACCATCGTCACGTTCGGGCTCTTGGGGATCGGGACCACCGCGCCCGTCGGCATGGGCAGCGGCTCCGAGCAGGGGAACGCGATCTCACCCGCTCGCACCACGCTCGAGCCGCGGAAGGTCACCGTCTGCGATCCGAACAGCAGCTGGGCGTCCGACGGCGTGATGCCCGTGACGAACGAGGCGCCGGGCGGAATGATGATGTGCTTGATCGGCATCTGCGCGGCGTCGCCGACCACGGTGCCCATCGAGCCGCCCACGAGCACGGGGCCGGCGGGCTCGATCGGCGCGCCCACGATCGCGGCGAAGGCCATGCCCGTGACCTCGCCGATCACGTAGCCGACGGGATCCCAGATCACCGAGCAGTGCGGGTGGGGAAACGGCGTCGGCACCGGCACGGGGGTCGGCACGATCTCCATGTGGAGGTCGACGCCCACGACGAGGTCGAGCCACGACGACGCGAGGGTCACGCGTCACCCCCCTCGTCGGGCTCTTTGTTCTTGGACTCGTCCTTGGACCGGTTCTTGGCCGCGAGCATCGCCTCGCGCATGCGGGCCACGTCGTCGAGCGTCAGCATCGTGACCTCGTCGGCGTCGAACGCCTTCTTGGCCGGCGCGGGCGCTTGCGCGGGCGGGAGCGGCTCGAGGCCCGGGATCGGCTCGAGGCCGTCGGGCGGGGCGGACTCGAGGCCGTCGGGCCGCGAAGCGAGCTCCGGCGGTAGGGCCTCGAGGCCGTCGATCTCGCCGGCGCGCGCGACCGCAGCCGGGGGGGCGGGTGTCGGGTCCGGGCGCTCGACCTTCTCGCCGCGCAGTGCCGCGAGCTCGTCGCGGGACATCAGCAGCGTCGCCTCGGGCTCGAGTGCGTCGTTGACCGCCTTCTGCAGGACCTCGATCTCGCCGCGGGTCCACCGGCGCGCGCCTTGGTCGTCGGCGGCCGCCGCCTCGGTCGGTGTCTCGCCGCCCCAGTGCATCTGGGCGATCTCCTCGAGCGTCATCAGGCCCGTGCCTTCGCCGAAGTCGACGGGCGGCGGTGCGATCGCGGGAGCGTTGGGCATGTCGTGCAGCAGCATCGTCCCTTCGATCGGTGCGCCGGTGGCAGGACGCGCGACGGGTCGCAGGTCGTCGAGCAGCACCGTGCCTTCGGGCGGCGGCTCGTAGGCGGCCATCATCGCGTCGCGCCGCAGCAGGACGCTGCCCTCGGGGAGGTTGTGGATCTGCTCGGGGGGGACGGGGAGCGGGCCGAGGAACTCGGCGGGATCGAGGAACTCGGTGCCCTCGGTGAAGGCGGGCGCGCGGCGAGGCGACAGCAGCGGAGGAGGGGCGGGTTCTGGCTCGGGGGCCGACGCGGAGCTTGGCGTCGGTTCGTAGGACGGCAACGGTCGCAGCGGAGTCGGCGAGGACGGCGGCGCGGGCTCGGGCGCGGGCGTGGTCTCGGGCGTGGTCTCGGGCGCGGGCGCGGGCGCGGGCGCGGGCGCGGGCGCGGGCGTCGGCGTGGTCTCGGGCGTCGGCGTGGTCTCGGGCGCGGGCGTCGGCGTGGTCTCGACGATCGGTTCGACCACCGGGATCGGAATCGGCGTCGGCCTCGGCGGCGTCGCGAACTTCTCCGCCTGCGCCTCGAGCTCGATCGCGCGGTCCCGCAGCCGTCGCTTGCGGCAGATCTTGGCGAGCCCGCGGGCGGCGTCGGCGGCCGTGGACTTCGCGACCTGATCCGGCGGGGCCGTCTCGGCGATCTTGACCGCGCGCGAGTAAAACGTGATCGCCTGCGGCTCCATCTTCAGCTGCGCCGCGGCGTCGCCGGCCAAACGCGTGCCTTCGATCGCCAGCATCGGGTTGTCGGCGCGCTCGGCCGCCAGACCCGCTTCCGCCCACGCGACCAACGCGGTGTGTCGCTCGCCCCGGGCCGCACGTGCCGCGCCGAGACCGAAGCCGGCGGTGGCCACCGCCGTGTGCCGACCACCCTTGCGCGCCGTCTCGATCACGCGCCCGAACGTCTCTTCGGCGACCTTGCCCTGGCCGGCGGCCATCAGCTGCCCGCCCAGCACCAACTCCATCGACAGCGCCTCGGCCTCCCAGCCCGCGGCGGCACACAGGTCTCGCGCGTCCCGTTGCTCACGCACCGCTTCGCTCGACTTGCCTTCGCCCATCGCCAGCGCGGCGCCGAGCACCTTGCGGCCGATCGTCACCCGCCGCTGTCCGTCGGCATCGAGCGGGCCGTCGATCACGTCCGGCCGCGGGGGTGGGCTCACGCCCTTGGGCCGCGCGCCGAGATCGCCCGCGATCAGATCCGACAGCCCCGCCGACGCGGCCCCCTCGGGCAACCGCGCGTCGTGCTGCACCGCCCGCGCGCCGAGACCCGCGACCACCGGACTGACCGTGCTGCCCTCGACGTCGATCACGATCCACCGCACGTCGCGAAGGCGATGACCGCCGACGAGCAGGCCGACCGCCTCGGCCCAGCGCTTGGGCGCCTCGACCCCGCGTGGGGCGAGCACCACGACCAAGCCTTCACTGCCCGGTGGCCGACACTCGAGCAGCTGCCACAGCTGTTGCGCGAACGCGACGCGCAAGTCGTCGCCGGGCGGCGTGGGGGGCAACGGTGGGATCGGCGGGTCGGCGCCGTCGGCCCGCGCCGCGTGCTGGGCTCGCGCCGATTGCAGGCGCGCGGCCCAGCCCGGGGAGTCCTCGCCGTGCGGGGTGTCGAAGCCGACGAAGGGCGACGGGTTGTCGGGCGCGTGCTCGGCCGCCATCACCGTGGCGACGGTGCCTTTGCGGAGCTCGGTCGAGGCGACCACGTGCAGCAATCGCAACCGGGGATCCCGAACGAAGGTGCGGACCCGCTCCGCGAGCGCCTCGATCGCGGCGGCGTGGGCGGTCATCGGGTTAGTTGACCTTCACCAGCGGGGCGACGATCGAGGTGAGCGCGTAGCCGGCGATGCCGACCTTCGGGCCCTGCAGATCCACGCCGCCCGCCCCGGCGATGACCTTGCCGCTCGCCCCGAACAGCTTCGCGTTCGTGCCGCTGATCTGCGCGTCGCCGTTGAGCGTGATCTTGGCGGCGCTGCCCTGCGCGGTGACGGTCGCGCCACCCAGCGCGACGTCCGTCGACAAGTCCAGCTTCGCGCCGCCGAAGGCCGCGAGTCTGACCGCGTCGTCGATCTTGAGCGTTGCTCCGCCGGGGGTCTTGGCCTGGATGTCCTGACCGATGTCGACGGCGGCGCCGGTGGCCGCCGCCAGCGTCGCCGTGCCGCTCGGGCCCAGGGCCAACTGCGCGGCCATGCTCGCCGCCGCCACGAGCACGCTCGCGTCCAGCTTGATCATCGCCTGCTGCCCGGCGGTGAGCCAGATCCCCGAGGGATCCATCACGATCTTGGTACTGCCGCAGATCAAGTTGATCCCGACCTTGGCGTCGAGCGTGTACGTCAGCGACGCGGAGGTCTCGATGTTGCCCTGGACCTCCAACTTGTGTCCGACCAGGTCCCCCGGTTGCTTGGGCTGACCCTCGACCCGGATCGTCTGGTTGCCCCCGACCACGATGTCGCGCGAGTCCCCGACCTTGATCGACTGCGTGCTCCCGACGCTGAGCGTCTGCGAGGCCCCGACCGACGTGGAGTGAGCCGCGCGCACGACCTCGTCGAGGTTGCGCTGCGCGTGCAGGTATACCTGTTCCGATCCCTTCGCGTCCTCGAAGCGCAGCTCGTTGGCCCCGCCGCCCCCGGGGGAGCTTTGGGTCTTGATGCCCGACTTCGTGCGCTCGGCCGGCAGCTCCCATGGCGGATCGTGGGCGCCGTCGTACACGCAGCCGACGCACAGCGGTCGGTCGGGATCGCCGTCGACGAACGACACGACGACCTGCATGCCCACGCGCGGGATGAACATCGAGCCCCAGCCCGCGCCCGCCCAGGTCTGCGCGACCCGGATCCAGCACGAGGTGTCGGGCGAGGCCGCCTGGCCTTCGCGGTCCCAGTGAAACCACACTTTGATTCGGCCGAAGCGGTCGGTGTGGATCTCCTCGCCGGCCGGTCCGACGACCGTGGCGATCTGGTGGCCGTAGATCCGCGGCTTGTCCGAGCGGCGCGGCGCGTACGGCAGCGTCATCGGAACCGCGACAAACGTGTTTTCGTACTGCGCCCCGAAGTTGGCCTCGCCGCGGGCCGCGGCGGCGATGTCCCCGGTGTGGCGGACCTCGTCGAGGACCCAGGGCTGGTCGTACTCCGCGTGCGGATGTCCCTCGAGCTCGAACGTGTGCCCGGCCGAAAACCGCATCACGTTGCCGCGGCCGCGGGCCCGCCCCGACCAGCGCTCGAGCGCGGCGTGCTCGTCGGCGACGCGCACCTGCGTCCGATCGTCGTGGGGCGACTGGCCGTCGCCGCCCTCGGTCAGTCGCTCGTCACCGTCGAGGACGTGGACGTCGACCTCCAGCGCACGCTCACCGTGCGCGACCTCGGCGTCCCAGCGGGTGGGGTGCGTCGCCTTCCAGTCCCAGGCCGCCACGTGCACGTCGCCGGGCCGCATGCGTCGCGACCAGCCGAACGCGTGCACGCTCGCCTCGCTGGCGAGGTCGGCCCGGTCGACGATCACCGGCACGATGGGCGGGCCCGCGCTGCCGGATCCGTCGAGCGTGGCGGCATCGATCCCGCGAAAGGCCTCGACGCCGTCGGTGAGCACCATCGTCTCCACCGACTCGTCGTGGGTGAACAGAAACGTGATGCCCTCTTCGGCGAGGATCCGTCGCACGAACCCCAGCGTGGTCTCGCGAAACTGCACGCAGTAGTCGCGCGGCAGGTGGTCGCGCGCCAGCCGAGAGACGTCGACGGTGCGCTGTCGCTCGCCGAGCGATTCGTCGACGATCTGCTGGACGATCTGCACGACCGACAGACCTTGATAGACGCGACTGCGACGGCCGCGGCCGAGCATGGCGATCGCCGGTCCGGCGAACAGGCGCAGGCGCACCTCGTCGGCATCCACGGTGCGCCAGTGCGCCTCGAGGACGACGCCGCAAAACGTCCGCTCCAGCTCGTCGCGTCGCAGCGTGAGCACCAGGTCGGCGCCGATCAACGCGTCGACGTCGAGGTCGACACCGCACACGACCTGCACGTCGATCTCGTACGGCTCGCCGATCCGCTCGACGATCTCCACGCCGCGCACGGCCAGGTCGGCGTCGTCGAGCTGCAGATCGCCGCGCGGGCGCAGGCTCAGGTCGTAATCGACGACGCCGATCGACGTCGGGCTATCGGAGAACTCGACCACGGGGCAGGGGGCAGGGCACGGACCGGAGAGGTCGCGCCGTGGTCAGCATTGCGCGCCGCATCGCCGCGGGCAAGATGGCCCTCGGGGACAGGTGTCTTTCGTCGTGTTGCCAGCCGGCCGAAGGGCCGGATTCAGACGTCTCGACGCCGTCGCCGCCCGAGCAGCCCGAGACCGAGTAGGCCGAGCCCGAGCCCGAGCCCATGCGCGCTCCCGCGTGTCGACGCGATCGCGCAGCCGGAGTCGTCCTCGCTCGCGCCCGCGTCGTCGCCACCCGTGTCGCCGCCGCTGGTGGCTCCGGTGGTGTTGACCGCCGCGCCGTCGTCGTCGCCCGCGGGGGGCGGCGTGCCGTCGTCGTCGGCCGGGGCCGAGTCTCCCGACCCGTCGGCCGGCCCCGTCGTGGCCCCGCCGCCCGTGTCGCCTCCGTCGGTGCTGTCGCCGACGCCGGTCGTCATCGAGCCGTCCTCGCCACCCATGCCGGTGGTCATTCCCGAGCCGCTGGTCGCCGGCGCTTCGCCGCACTCGGTGACGAGCAAGTCCTCGCAGACCATCAGGAGCTCGCGCTCGCTCAGGTCGAGCCAGTCCTCGGTCCCGCCACCGCCATCGGCCGAGCCGTTGTCGCAGGTGCACGAGAACGAGTCGGCCGGCTCGTTGCTGACCGAGCACGTGCCGTTGGCGTCGGTGCACTCCACGTCGATCGCGAGCGCCGTCGAGGGCAGCGCGAGCACGCCCAACACCAGGGAAGCCAAGGCCCAGCGCTTGCTCGAGGACATGGCGAGCACGCTACCACGGCGTCCACTCGACGGGCCTCGCGCAGCCGGTCACGGCCGACCAAGAAGGATCGAGTCTTCGGCGGGCTCGCCGGATCCCGGTCGGACCGCCCAGCGCCCCACCAAGCGCGGCGGGCTCTCGGGCGTCAGCTCGATCGCCGCGCCCGGGACGGGCAAGGGTGGAGCGTCGGCGGATCCGCGAAGGAGCAGCGACGCCAGGTGATGCAGCAGGGCGAGCCGGCCACGGGCCACGTGGTCGCGTGACAGGTGCCGATCCCAGCGGTTCGCGAGGCCCGCCCGGGCGAGCTCGGCGACATCGTCGGCCGCCAGCGCGGCGTCGATCGTGTCCATCGCCGTGTCCGGCGCTTCGTCGGCGACCTCCACGATCGCCGCGGCGACGCGCTGGTAGTCGGCCCACGCCGGCGCCACGATCAGCGGCCCGAGGATCCACGGTGTCGCGTCGCGATCGGCGATCACGTCGTAACGGTCGACGTCGGCGATGCGCCGTCGTGCCGCCTCGGGCAGCTCGGACACGCGAGCCCCGAGCTCGTGGCCGAACAACGCGAGCTCCATCCACGTCAGCTCCGCCCGCACCGCGTGCTCGGGCGTCGGCAGTCCACCGGCGATCGTCGCGAGCGCCTCGATGTGTACGGCGAGGTCGTCCTTGTCCGCGCCGACGCTCGCGTCGCGGCACAGCGGCATCGTGCGAGCCACGATCGAGGCCGCCGACGTACGCAGATACAGATCGCCGACCAAGGTCAGATCTCGCCACAGCGCCAGCAGGTCGGCGCACACCGCCAGCGCCTCTCGCCGGTCGCCGTCGCCCTCGAGCGCGAAGCGACCGTACAGTCCGGCGAGCGCGGCGGTGGACATGATCGGCCACGCCTTGAGGCCACGCAGGCTCGTGATGTCGCCGAGCTCGGCCGTATGCACGAGCTCGCGCAGCGCCGCGATCGCAGCGGCGTGGGTCGTGACCAGCTCGGCGCAGCGCGGCGGCAATCCCAGCAGCGAGCGTCGGCCGTCGCGGATCTCGATGCATCGGTCGAGCACCGGATCGGGCGTCGGCGGAGACCAGGCCGTCCCGGCGTCGACGAGGGCCGGGTACGCGGCGGTCAGCCGCGTCACGAAAGTCCCATCGACCACCTCACCGTGGGGCGTGCGGCTCGGGACGCGCGCGGCCTCCTCGCGGGCGCGCTGCACGAGGGCATCCTCCCACCGTTGCAGGCGTCGATGCGCGAGCCACCAGCCGACCGCCAGGATCGCGACGGCGACCGCCGCCGCGATCCAAGGCCACCTGCGTCGCACGCCCCGTTGTAACAGGGGCAAAGGCGTCGGACGGTGCGACACCGATGTCGTGGGTCGGGGGGGCCCGGCCCGCTACCGGGTCGAGATCACGCGGCGGCGGGCCTGGCCCGGGGGTTGCACCGGGTGGACCCGCTTGGCTTTGCGCGCGGCGACGCGCGCTGGATGGATGTCTCGATGAAACGCACGGCTTCCCTGACCTCGTTGTTCGCGACGCTGCTCGCCGGGTGCGGCCCGCAGGTCCACCTCGACGATTTCGACGACGACGACGGCACCAGCGGGAGCGCGACCTCGGGCGGGACGACGACGGCGGTGACCACCACCCCGCCGACCGCGACCGATGCCAGCGCCACCGACCCCACGATCCCGACGGCGACCGATCCCACGGTGCCCAACGACACCACCGACGACTGGGACAGCGGCGAGTGCCCGACCGAGGTCTACACGCAGGTCGCCGAGATCCCGCTGTCGGAGATCGCCGAGTGGGTCGACGCCGACGGCAACGTGGTGCGTGACGGTTGCTGGGGGGCGTGCGAGGCCGCGGGCATCTACGGCGAGATCCAGTCGTGCGTGGTCACCCCGCTCGATGGCGGCGGATCCTCGGACGGTGGCTCCGGCGGTCTGGACACCGGTGCCGACGGTGACGACGGCACGCCCCCACCGGACACCACGGGCATGACGACCGGCGGCGACCCGACCGGCACGGGCTCCGGGGGCGAAGATCCGCTGATGCTGATCGAGTGCGAGTACATCGACTACTGCCTCGGTGGTCGTGGCCACGAAGCGTTGCGCTCGTCGGGGTGCTCCGACGCCGCCGACCCGATCGGCCGCTGGGCGGCGACGTGCGCCCACGCCGAGGCTGCGTCCGTGCCGGCGTTCCTCGGACTGGCGCGCGAGCTCGCGGCCCACGGCGCCCCGCTGTCGCTGCAGTCGCGGGCCCTCGAAGCGGCGCGCGAGGAAATCGCCCACGCCAAGATGATGAGTCGGCTCGCCCGCCAGCGCGGTGCCCATGTACCGGCGCCCACCTACGACCGGCTGCAGATCCGCGACCTCGAAACGATCGCGATCGAAAACGTCGTGGAAGGCTGCGTGCGCGAGACGTGGGCGGCCCTCGAGGCGAGCTACCAGGCCGAGCACGCCGGCTCGTCGATGGTGCGCGGCATCATGGCGCGCATCGCCGCCGACGAGACGCGCCACGCCGAGCTGTCGCGGGACATCGATGCATGGTGTCGCCTGCGCCTGGACGACGCGGCGAACGCCCGGGTCGACGCGGCCCGCGATGCGGCCGTCGCCCGCCTGTGCGCCGGATCCGGCGATCGCCCGATCGCGCTGACGGAGGCCCTCGGGTTGCCCGACGGTGAAGTCGCCGCCGCCCTCAAGGACGGCCTGCGCCGCGCGCTGTGGAGCTGATCCTCTTTCGTCAGTTTGGCTAGGACGCGTCGTGCTCGGCGAGCCACTCGTCGATGAAGCGCACGCGGGCGTCGCCGGCGTCCGCGAGGAGCTTTTGTCCCTCGCGCGCGCGTCGCAGCGCCTCGGTGCGCTTGGACGCGTCGCCCCACACGGCCTCGGCCCAGCGAAAGCCGATCCAGCCCAGCCATAGTCCGCCCATCGGCTCGGCGAGCTGCACGCCCTCGGCGAGGACGGCGGCCGCTTCGTCGTCGCGACCGAGGCGACGCAGCACGCGGCCATGGGCCTCGATGAGACCGATGAAGTTGACGTCGTTTGGGGGGCACAGTCGGCGGCAGACCGCCACGCCGCGCTCGGCCTGCGCGAGCGCTTCTTCGGGCTTGCCGGTCTCGAGCAGTGCGAGCGTCATGAACATGCGCGGCGGGACCTCGCGGGTGTGGCCGTCGGGATAAAACGTCTCGAGCGCGTCGAGGCTCAGCCGGGCGTGGACCACCGCGTCCTCGAAGCGACCGGCGTTGAACTCCGCCTGCGCCAGCGCGGCCACGGCGATCGCGGACCGGATGTCGTCGATGGGCCCATCGCCGTTTTCGGTCTCGAAGGCCCGCTGCAGCATCGCGATCGCATCGTCGTGCTCGCCCATGAACGACAGCACTTGGCCGAGCTGTCCGAGCACCGTGGTCACGCGGTGGTGGTCGGGTCCGAGCGCGCGTTCGAGGATCACCCGCGCCGACTCGAGAAACTGCTTGGCCCGCGGAAGGTCCCCGCGCGCCAGGAACGTCAGGCCGATCCCGAGGTGCGCGTCGCCGACGGAGGGATGGTCCGGGCCCAGGGCCTCCACGCGCAGCCGCAGGCTCTCCTCGTAGTCGGCCATGCCCTCGTCGAGCCGGCGCAGCTCCATCTTGCACAGCCCCATCTGCGCCAGTACTTCGGCGCGACGCGTGGGCTCCTTGCTCGCGGCGTACTCGCGCTCGACGTCTTCGTACACCGCGAGCGCTTCGGCGAAGCGTCCGGCGCGGGTGTGGATGTCGCCGACCTGCTGACGCAGCGACACGCCGATGCGCCGCTCCTGTCCCCACGCGCGCAGCTCGGCCTGGGCCAGCTCCACGAAGCGCATCGCCTCGGCGTAGTCGTCGCGATC
This sequence comes from uncultured Pseudomonadota bacterium, assembly GCA_937896535.1. Classification (GTDB taxonomy): domain Bacteria; phylum Myxococcota_A; class Polyangia; order Nannocystales; family Nannocystaceae; genus CALBMM01. The sequence goes on along the minus strand of CALBMM010000146.1, from coordinate 64,798 downwards.
GAGCTCGCCGCCGGAGCGGTACAGCCACGTGCGTGCCGCGTACTCGTGGTGATTGGACTCCGCGGCGAGCTCGGCCGCCGCGTGCACCCATTCCATCGCCTCGTCGCGCTTGCCCTGGTCGAGGGCGACGGCGGCGAGGAAGTACGTCGCCTCGGCTTGCACCGGCACGTACGCCGTCTCGCGTGCGAGCGCCACGTTGTCCTCGGCGAGCGCGCGCGCCTCTTCGAGCTTGGCCGCGGCGATGAGCGCGTGGATCTTGATGTCGTTGGCGCGCACCTGGCGAACGCCGTCGCGTGCCTCGGGGGGAGGCGGGCGCAGCTGGCTTCCGGTCAGCGCGTCCGGGTCGCCGCAGGGATCGAGCTCGGGCAGCTGCGCGAGGATCCGATCGGCGCGCTCGACCACGCTCGCGTCCGCGGCCCGCAGGATGTCGACCGTGGCGACCACGGCGTCGTGCGGCGCCTGCAGACACAGGGTCTGCAGCGCGGCGACCGAGTCGTTGGTGTCCTTTTGCCGCGCCGCGCAGGCGGCCGCGTCCAGGTCCAGCCACTTGGCGGTGTACTCGTCCAATCGCGCGGCGACCCGTGCGTACGTGTCCTCGGCGTAAACGAGGCCGGTGCCGACGAAGGCGTCGCGCAGCCCGGTCTTGGCGCGTTCGTGCCAGAGCTCGTCGAACGCGTCGCGCTCGCACCCCGCGTCCTGCGGCGCGTCCGGGCGGGTCAGGGCAAAGCCGGCCACCGCCACCGCGATCGGGACGCCCAGCAGCACCAGCGGCTTCTTCCACGGCTTGGCGTCCGGTCGCTCGATCGCGGCGAGCAGCTCGGTCATCGACGCAAACCGATCGGCGGGCGAGCGCGCCAGGCCTCGCATCACCGCGGCTCGCACGTGCGGGGGACCTTTGCCTTCGGTCGGCGCGCGCACCTTGGCCTCGAGCACGCGCGTGGCGAGCTCGGCCAGACTCGTCGCCTTGTGCGGGCGCTCGCCGAAGCACGCCTCGTACAGCGCGACGCAAAACGAGTACTGGTCCGACTTGGGCGTGACCACACCGGCCTCGAACTGCTCGGGGGCCATGTACGCCGGCGTGCCGAGGATCGCCCCGGTCATGGTCAACGAACGCACCGACGCACCGCCGGTCGTCATCACGTCCCTGGCCTCGGCGGACATGGCCGCATCGGTGGTGCCGTCGGTCGACTCGCCGATACGGGCCAGGCCGAAGTCGGTCACACGCACGCGGCCGTCGTTGCCGATGAGCACGTTGTCGGGCTTGAAGTCGCGGTGAACGATCCCGGCGGCATGGGCCGCCTCGAGCCCACGGCCGGCGGCCACGAACACGCGCCGGATCTCCGCCCAGCTCGGACGGTCGGCGAGCCATCCGGCCATCGTCTTGCCGTGCACGAACTCCATCGCGACGAAGACCTGATCGTCGTGCGTGCCCACGTCGTGGACGGTGATGACGTTGGGGTGGGTCAGCCGGGCCATCGCCTGTGCTTCGCGCAGCAGCCGGGCGCGTCGCTCGAGGTTGGCCTTGCCGCGGCGGCGCAGCAGCTTGACGGCCACGCGGCGGTCGAGCTCGGGGTCGTACGCGGCGTACACCACGCCCATCCCGCCGATGCCGACGATGTCGAGGACCCGGTAGCGGCCCACGGACGCGCCGGGAGCGAGCACGCGAGCCCCCTCGGCGGGGGCGCCGTCCTCGGTGATCGAAAGGACCGGCGGGGGGGCGTCGTCGCCGACGGCGGAGTTGTCGAACAGCTGCACGAACGCGACCACGACGTCGGCGCAGGCCGAGCAGGAATCGAGGTGGCCCTCGAGCTCGGCCCGTGTGTCCTCGGCAAGCTCTCCCCGGACGAACTGCGCGATCGCTTGCTCGTCGGGGCACTCCATGGCCCGCCCAGCGTCGCACGAAACCGCACGCGAGGCCGGCGGCCGCGATCGACCTGGGCCAAAAATCGGCGTCGCGCGGGGTCTCGGCTACACTGCGCGCATGTTTGCGGGGACGAAACGCCGGCTCTCCACGCTCGCCATCGCCGCCGTCTCCATGGGCGTCGGGGTGGGGATCGGGGCGCAGCTGACGTCGGCGTCCGCCGCACCGTCGCCGGCGCCGACGGGCTACTCGCGCTTCGCCAAACTCGACGTGCTCTCGCGCGCGCTCGCCATCGTCGAGCAGTACTACGTGCGCCCGGTCGACGATACGCAGCTCATCTACGCCGCGGTACGCGGCATGGTCTCCGAGCTCGACCCGCACACCTCGTTTCTGCCGCCGCGCGAGGCCAAGCTGCTCCGGGAAGACATCGAGGGCGCGTTCGGTGGGGTCGGCATGGTCGTGGTGCTCGGCCGTGACCCCGAGGGCACGACCTTCCTCGACGTGCGCGACGTGATCCCCGACGGCCCGGCCTACGACGCCGGGATCAAGACGGGACAGCGCGTCGTCAGGATCGCCGGCAAGCCGATCTCGCAGTTCTCGGATCTGCAGCAGGCGATCCTCGTCATCCGCGGTGCGCCGGGCACGTCGATCTCGCTGACGATCGAAGATCCCGCCGCGGGGATTCTGCACACCTACGAGCTCGAGCGCGCGATCGTGGATCCGCCGGCGGTCGAGGTCTCCTACCTCGGCGAGGGCTACGGCGTGCTGCGCCTGCGCGAGTTCACCGAAGACGCGACCGCCGAGGTCAAGTCCGGGATCGCGAGCCTGCGGCGCGAGGCCGGTAAAGAAGGATTGCGGGGCGTGGTGCTCGACCTGCGCGACAACGGTGGCGGTCTGCTCGACGAGGCGATCGGCATCGTCGACCTGTTCGTGGCCGAGGGGGTCATCGTGCGCACCCGTGGCCGTCGGGGTGTGGTGCTCGACGAAGCCCGCGCGCGGCGGGCCAACACGGAGGCGGAGCTGCCGCTGGTCGTGGTGGTCAACAAGGCGTCGGCGAGCGCCTCGGAGATCGTCGCCGGCGCGCTGCAGGATCACGGACGCGCGCTCATCGTCGGCGAGCGCACCTACGGCAAGGGCTCGGTGCAGGCGCCGTTCGATCTCGAGGACGGCAGTCTGCTCAAGCTGACCACGGCGCTGTACTACACCCCCGCCGATCGCCTCATTCAGGCCAGCGGGATCACGCCCGACGTGTACGTCGGCGCAGCGCCACCGGGAGCGCTGCCGAAGATCGACAGCCGACCGGAGCTGCGACCGGAGCGAGACCACGCGCGCCACCTCGAGCCCGAGGACTTCGGTCGTTCGACGCCGCCGATGATCGACGAGGGCCCCGCCCTGCGGGCGGCCGGTGAGGACCACCAGCTGCGCGCGGCCCTGCAGCACCTGCGGGCGTGGCAGCGCCTTCGCCCCCAGGACGCCGAAGGAGGCGCGTGACCGGCGAAGACCCGCGGACCCCTGCGGGCACGCCCTGGTCGCTCGCGCTGTGGATCGCCGTCGCGGTCGTCTTGTTCATCGTCACGCCCGGTCCGCCCGAGCCCGTCGCCGAGACGGCCGAGCAGACCCAGGCGACCCAGCGCGCTGCCGAGATCTCGGCCGACCAGGCGCGGCAGTGGCAGGCCGAGTACGGTGACAAGAACCTCGATTGGGACGAGGCCAAGGGCCACCTCGCGATCGTGATCGACGACGTGGGTCGCGAGCTGCACCACTTCGACAAGCTCCACGCGCTGCGCTATCGGCTGACCTTTTCCGTGCTGCCCGGTGCCGTGTATGCGCCCGGCGTGCAGCTGCGGCTGTCGTCGGACCACCGTCGCCGACGCGAGATCATGCTGCACCTGCCGATGGAGCCGTCGCTGCCGCAGATGATGCGCGAGGGGGCCGAGGCACAAGAGGTGTTCCTGCTGCTGTCCGACGATGTGCCGACGCTACGGGCGAAGGTCGAGGCCGCGCTCGCGCGCGTGCCCGCGGCGACGGCGGTCAACAATCACATGGGCTCGGCGCTGACCCGAGATCGCGTCGCGATGGATGCCGTGATGGCCGAGCTGCGCGTCCACGGCCAGACGTTCGTCGACTCGCGTACGATCGGCGACACCGTCGCCGCGGATGCGGCCAAGTCGGTGGGGATCCCCGTTGCGTCGCGGGAGATCTTTCTCGATCACGATCCCTCGCCGGAGGCGATCGAAGCCGCGCTCGACGAAGCGGCGTTGCTGTCCAAGGACCACCCCGTCATCGCGATCGGCCACCCGTCCGACGCCGTGGTCGACGTGCTCACCCGTCGACTCGACGTCCTGCACGCGGAGGGAATCGGGATTTATCCGGTGTCCGACGTGGTCTTCGAACGCATGAAAATGGATACAGACGATGCCCCACGTGTCGCGGGTTAGGTTCCCATGTGGGGTTCGCTCGCCCCGGTTCGGCCGATGCGCCGCGAAAACGAAAAACAGCGTTTCTTCGCCATTGAGCGGGGGTTCGCTTGACATCTGGGGGGACTGCTCCCTACCTTTATGGTCTTGATGTCCCTCCGGCTCATTATCGAGGACGACGAGGGTGCCACCACCATCGTCCCGCTCGGTAAGGACGCGATCACGATCGGTCGCCAGCAGGGCAACACGATCCAGCTGACCGAGAAGAACGTGTCGCGTCAGCACGCGCGGCTGTTCCCGGACTCGGACGTCTGGGTCATCGAGGACCTCAACAGCTACAACGGCATCAAGGTCAACGACAAGGAAGTCGACGGTCGCACGAACCTCCGCGAGGGGGACATCGTGCAGATCGGCGATTACCACCTCGCGATCACCGAGGACGTCGACAAGAGCACGCTCAACTACTCGCGGTCGGGCGCGGCCAACGATGGCGCCGTCGTGGCCGCCGGGGTCGACCCGTTGATGGCGAGCTCGTCCGCGGACCTGCCCCGGCTGTCGGCCGACGAGCTGCATGCGCTGCAGTCGGGTCCGCAGCAGATCACGCCGGCGCCGCAGCCGGCCTTGCTCGATTCCGGCCCGGTCCCCGCGACCTACGCCACCGCGCCCACGTACACCGACGAGCCCAAGCGCGGCGCCGGTGTGTTGATCGGGTTCGGCCTGGTGGTGCTGCTGGCGTTGGGCGGAGCGGTGTTCTGGCTGGCGACGACCGGCGACGAGGCACCCAAGTCCGCCGCGACGTCCGACGGCGCCGCCAAGGGCATGAAGGCGGACCAGCCCAAGCAGCCCCCGCCGATGCCGCCGGAGCCGGCCGTCGTCGACGACGGTGGCGTGGACGAGCCCGCGCTCGACGACGACGGGGCGCAGGACGACGACGCCGCGGTCATCGAGCCCGCCGACGGCGCCGACGAGCCGCTCGGCGACGACGGGGTGATCGTCGAGCCGCCACCCGAGCCCACGCCCGAGCCGGCCACGCCCAAGCAACCGAAGAAGAATCCGCCCAAGGACCGCAGCAAGAAGCCGCCGCGCAACGACACGCCGACGCCGACGCCGACGCCGACGCCGCCTCCGCCCGAGCCCTCCGGCCCGTCTGCGGACGAGCTGCTCGCCGAAGCCCGCAAGCTCCAGTTCACGAGCCCGGGGGCCGCGTACAAGAAGGCCAAGGAGTCGTACGACAAGAAGAAGAGCCAGGCCGCGCTTTCGCTGATGGTCAACACCGCCTGCAAGATGGGCGACGCGGGCAAGGCCAAGAGCGCCTACCGCAAGCTCTCCGCGTCCCTGAAGGCCGACGCCGAGAACGTGTGCGCCAAGCAGGGCATCACGCTGTAGCCCGCGAGCCCGCAGGGATCGCGAGCTCCGTGCGGTGCCCGCCTCGGCTCCCCGTCTACCCGACGTCGCGCAGCACGATCTGCGCCGCGTTGTACCCACACATCCCGTGCACCCCGGCGCCCGGGTGCGCATAGCTCGAGCACAGATACAGCCGCGACAACGGCATTCGGTACCGGAAGTACGGAAACAGCGGCCGAAACAGCAGCAGCCGGTGCCACGCGTTGGATCCTCCACCGAGGTCACCGCCGACGAGGTTGGCGTTCATGCGCTGCAGCGCCGGCGGCGGGACGACGTGCCGCGCCAGGATCGATCGCCGAAACCCCGGTGCGAGTCCCTCGATGCGCCGCTCGATCGTGTCGGCGAAGTCCTGTGCGTGCGCATCCCAGCCGCCTTTGGGCGTGGGCGGCACCCGCGAGTACGCCCACAGCGTGTGCTGGCCTTTCGGCGCGCGCGTGGGGTCGGCGATCGTCTGCTGCCCGATCACCAGGTACGGATTGTCGGGCAGGTCTCCGCCACGCACTTGTGCGGTGAAGCGACGGAGGTCGTCGAGGTCGTCGCCGGCGTGCACCACGGCGGCACGACGAGCCGCTTCCACGGTCCACGGCACGGGCTTGCTCAGCGCCCAGTCGACCTTGAAGGTGCCCCAGCCCCGCGGGTAGTGACGCATGAACTCGAGCACGCGTCCGGGCACGTACTCGGGGTCGACCATGCGGGTCAGCAGTGCGCCGACGTCGGTGTCGGCGAGCACCGCCTGGCGGGCGAGGACTTCCTCACCGGTGTCGAGCACCACGCCACGGGCTTTGCCGTCGGCGGCGAGGATGCGCTCGACCTTCGCGCCGAGTCGGATCCGCCCGCCGTGCGTCGACAGGCAGCGACCGAGCGCGTCGGTGAGTGATTGCGCGCCGCCTTCGGGCACGACGTAGCCGCCGGTGGTCGCGGTCATGCCGAGCATGAAGCCCAGCCCTGCGCCGAAGCGATCGTCGGGTCCCACGTCGACGTGCAGCGCCAGCCCGGGCAGCACGCGCTGGGCCGCCGGCGTCGAAAACAGCTTGCGGGCGAGGCCGCCACCGGAGCGCAGGAACGCGGACGCGAGGCGAGCGAGGCCGCCGACCCCGATCTTGAACGCGGGACGGATCTGCGGAAACGGCCGCATCAGAAGGTCGAGCAGCGCCGGCTCGATCGAGGCGTACCACTGCGCCCAGTCGCGCCACGTGTCGCCGTCGCGCGCGTCGCCGAACATGCGCGCGGTCTCGTCCGCGTCACGACCGATGCACGCGAACGTGCCGTCGGGCGCGGGGTGACAGCTCTCGAGCTCGGCGCCGCGCCAACGCAGTCCGTGCGAGGCCAGGTCGAGTTCGCGAAACGCCGGGCTCAACGCTCCCCAGGGAAAGAACGCCGCGCCCACGTCGTGGACGAACCCGGGTCGGGTGAACGGCAGCGAGCCCACGGCACCGCCGGCGCGATCGGGATTGGTCTCGAGGACGAGCACGTCCATCCCGGCGCGCGCGAGGACGCACGCGGCGACGAGACCATTGGGCCCCGAGCCGATGACGATCGCATCGGGGTCGGCGGTCGACGTCGTTTCCGTCACGGCCTGGGAAGGTACACCAGCGGCCGCGACGAAACCCGCGGATGTCCCGTGCAGCGGCGAACCAAAAGCCGGTATCGTTGAGGCGTGCCCGTCACGCCCGCCGATATCGACCGCGCCGCGTCGGTCCTCGAGCAGGGGGGGATCGTGGCGTTCCCCACCGAGACGGTCTACGGCCTCGGCGCCCTCGCGACCGACGAGGACGCGGTCGCGCGGATCTTCCGGATGAAGGGCCGCCCCAAGGACAAGCCGCTCATCATCCACGTCCACGACGCCAGCGGCATGCCGCGGTGGGCCGGCCGGGTACCCGAGTACGCGCAGCGGCTCGCCGAGGCGCTGTGGCCCGGACCGCTCACGCTGATTCTGCCCGCGCGCGAGGACATCCCCGAGCTCGTCCGTGGCGGGTCGGACACGATCGGGATCCGGGTGCCCGACCATCCGGTGGCACTGCAGCTGCTCGAGGAGCTCGTGGAGCGGCGGGGCGTCTCCGGTGGCATCGCCGCGCCCTCCGCCAACCGCTACGGCGAGCCGCCACCACGCTCGGTCGCCGAGGTGATCGCGGGCATGGGCGCGCCCAACGTCGACGACGACTCGGCGCCGGACATGATCCTCGACGGCGGCGGCTGCCCCGGCGGTGTGCCATCGACCGTCCTGGGCTGCACGGGAGAGTGGCCGCGGATCCTCCGCTACGGCGCGACCTCTCGCGAGCAAATCGAAGATGCGATCGGTCGCTTCGTCGACCAGTAGCTCGGCCGGTCGCTACAGGCCGCGCGACCACGGTGCGCGCTCACGGGGATTCCACGCGACCTCGCGCGCGCCGAACGGCGGGATCGTCAGCTGCGGGTCGTCGGTCTGCAGCAACGCCAGGAAGCGCTGACCGGTGAGCAAGAACTCTCGGGACACCTCGGCGAAGACCTCGCACAGGCGAAGCACCGCAGTCGGGTTCTCGATCGCGAGCTGGTCGACCGCCTCGAGCACCACCGCGTAGCCGCCTTCGGGGGGCACGTGGACCTCCGAGAGCGCGTCGCGCAGACCGTCGTACGTGGCCTTGTAGCCGTCACCGAGGCCGAGCTTGACGCGAAACTCGAAGTGGAACGCGTCGATCGAGTCGAGCGCCTCCTCGTCGAACTGCACGATTTCGTACTTTTCGAGGGCCAGCCACGCAAGGTCCTCGCCCAGGACCTCGTGCTGGTAGTACAGCGAGACGCCGCCCTCGGCGAGGATCTCGAAGTCCAGGCGATTGCACTCGTCTGGAGAGAACGCCGCCATCCGCCGCGAGACTCTATCACCGGGCGACGATCGCGTCCGACGAAAGCGCCGTGGCGAGCTGCTTTTGGAGGGTCGCTGGATCCGAGGTGGGTTGCTGGCACGCACCCCGCTCGCACACGAAGGCGGTCGGTTTGCCCTCGAGGGCCTTTTTGCCCTGCAAGGCAGGAAAGCTCGCTGACAGGGTCGGCGACGCGCCGTCGGTCCCCACGAACACCGGAAGGATCCGGGCATGGGTCGTGCGCGACATCGTCTCGCGTAGCGCTCGGGTCACCGGATCTTCCGGGTCGCCGGCGACGACCACCTCGCGGACGGGAGCGGTCGCGTGGTCGAGCGCCACCAGCAGGTAGCCGGATCGGAACGGCTGGGTCGCCGCCGTCGAGGCCATCCGCTGCAGCGTGTCGTATCCGAGCGTGTACGTCGCCTCGTCGCCCGTGATCGCCCCGAGCTGCAGAGCCAGCGCGATCGAGGCCGAGCCGCCCGAGGGCAGCACGCCGTCGTCGAGGTCGGCCATGCGGACCGGAAGGTCGGTCGCGCCGCTGGGCGTGCGCATGAAGACGTGACGGTCGGCGTCGAAGAAGTCGCGCGCGATGATCGTCTGCAGCGCCTGCGCGCGCTCGAGCCACGCAAGGTCGCCCGTGGCCGCGTGCAGCCGGACCCACGCCAGACCCGCGAGGGCGTAGTCCTCGAGCACGCCCTCGGCGAGCGCGGCGCCCTGATGACGGCCACGCAGCATGCGACCGTCCACGAAACCCTGCTCGGCGAGGAAGCGGCCGGCACGGATCGCGGCGTCGACGTAGCGGGGCTCGTCGAGCCAGCGTCCCGCGTCGGCGAGCGCCATCACGGCCAGCGCGTTCCAGCCCACGAGCTCCTTGTCGTCGATCCCCGGCGGCGGTCGCTCGTCGCGGATCTTCGCGAGCTTGGGCAGCGCGCGCTCGATGACGGCCTTGGCCTCGTCGGCCGACACGCCCGTCGCCGTCGCGAGCTCGGCATCGGGTACGCGATGCAGCACGCTGCGACCTTCGATCTCGCGGTCGCCCTCCTCGGTGACGCCGAACGCCGCGGCGAAGACGTTGCCGTCGGCCTCGCCGAGGGCAGCGGTGAGCTCGGCGGGCGTCCACGAGTAGTACGCCCCTTCACCCTTGGGGTCATCGGCGTCGAAGCCGACCACGAACCCGCCGTCGGGGCGCTGCCACTTCGCGAGCAGCTCGTCGAGGATCGCCCGTCCCACGGCGACGAAGTCGGGTCGCGCCAGGAGTTGGCCGGCCTCGATGTACAGGCTCGCGAGCTGGGCGTTGTCGTACAGGGTCTTTTCGAAGTGGGGGACGTGCCACTGCGCGTCGACGGCGTAGCGATGGAACGCTCCGCCGACGTGGTCGCGCACGCCGCCTCGCATCATGGCGTCGAGCGTGAGCACGAGGTGGTCGCGACTGCCGACGTTGCCGGTGCGCCGATGGTGGCGCAGCGTCGCGAGCAGCAGCGGCGTGTTCGGAAACTTCTGTCGGTTGCCGAAGCCGCCGTCGACCATGTCGCGTGATCGCGCCAGGGCCGTCATCGCGTCGTCGAGCGTCTGCACGCCGATGCCGCCCGGGGCCCGCACCGCCGCCGCGGCCGACGCTTCGATCTTGGCGAGCACCTCGCGACCGTGGGCCGCAACGGCGTCGCCCTCGGTCGCGTATTGGGTCTGCACTTGCGTCAGCACGTCGAGGAATCCGGGACGACCGCGGCCGCCGTGACGCGGGTAGTAGGTGCCGCCGAAGAACGGCTCGAGGTCCGGCGTCAGGAAGACCGTCAACGGCCAGCCGGTCGAGCCGCCGAGGGCGGCGACCGCATCGAGGTACAAGGCGTCGATGTCAGGACGACGCTCGCGGTCGACCTTGATCGCGACGAAGTGGTCGTTGACGAAGCGCGCCACCTCGTCGTCCTCGAAGCTCTCCCTCTCCATCACGTGGCACCAGTGGCACGTGGAGTAGCCGATGCTCAGAAAGATCGGCTTGCCCTCCCGCTTGGCCTTGGCCAGCGCCTCTTCACCCCACGGGTACCAGTCGACGGGGTTGTGGGCGTGCTGCTGCAGGTACGGGCTGGGCTCGCCCACCAGGTGGTTGCCCTCGCGTCGCACCACCGCGGGGTCCCGGCCGGGAACCGGGGCCTCGGGCGCGGCGTCGGCCGGTGCGGTCTCGGTCGGCTGCGTCTTCGTTTGCGACGAGGTCGAGCTCGTCGGCACCGTGCAGCCGAGCGCGAGCGTCAGCACGACGCACGACAGACGCGACGAGGGCGGGTGCATGGGCGGTCACCATAGCACCCGCCCCGTCGCGGGTCGGGAAGGGGAGTCGGTCGATCAGCCCAGGCCGAGGCCCTCGTTGGACGGCGCGTCGTTGCCGGGGCGCTTGCCGCGGCGACCACGACGCTTGCCGTGGCGTCCGCCCTTGCCGGCGAGCGCGTGCAGTCCCCGATGCTCGATGCGGTCGGCGATCGTACCGCGCTGGTCGGCGTCGAGGATGCCGTGCAGCTGCAGCGCGAGGGCCCCGATGGCCTCCTGCTTGGCCTCGTGTCCGGCACCCATCGCGGCGGCGAAAGCTTCGACGTCCGCGCTCGACAATCCGTCGCCACGGAACGCGGCGGCGAAGGTCTCGATCGCGGCCTGGTCGGGCTTGCTCGGGGCGGGCAGCTTCGCGAACGCGGCCTCGACCTCGGTGCGCTGCGCGTCGGTGCACGCGAGTGCCTCGCACAGCTTGCCGGCGCGTCGCGCCTGGTGCTCGCCCTCCGGCTTGCCTTGGCGATCGCCACCGCGCTTGCCTTCATGGCCGCCGTGTCGCCCACCGAACCCGAGCATGCCGAGCTTGCCCGCGACGACCTCGTCGGCCAACTTGCCGCGCTGCTCCGGGGTGAGGATCGCGTGGACCGACGTCGCCATCGTCACGAGGCGATCGCGACGGGGATTGTCGTGGGGCGTGACGGCCTTGCCGTACGCGTCGAGGTCGGCCTGCGAGAAACCATCGCCGCGAAATGCGGTGGCGAGGGCTTCGTTGGCGGCCTTGCGGGCGTCGTCGGGTCCATGGCGAGGACCTTCGCCCTTGCCCTTGGCCATCACCTCGGTGAGCTGGGCCACCTGCGCGTCGGTGCATTCGAGCGCGTCGCACAGCCGCGACAGCTTCTTGCCACCGCGGTCGGAGAACTTGCCGTCGCGACCGTGGGGTCGTGCGTCGGCGGCATCGGCGGCGTCCCCAGCGTCGGCGGATGGAAGAGCTTCGTCGGCGTCCGCCTCGAGCTCGGCGGAACGATCGGCGCCGAGGTCATCGGCGGGGCCGTCGTCGCACGCGGTGAGGCCGAAGCAAGCGACGAAGGCGGCGATGTGGAGAGTCGTTTTCACGTGCCCCAACGTACCCAGCATCCCGACACGCTTCCGTGGAGCGGAGCGCGGCGTCACGTAAGGCCCGCGTAAAGTCCGGGCGTGCCTTGACGGGACGTGAGGACCTCCTCATGTTTGTCCCCATGGCGACCAAGGCGACCAAGCGCCGCGTGCCCAGCCAGGCTCGCAGCCAACGCCGCTTCGACGCGATCGTCGATGCGGCCGCGCGGTCGTTCGCCGAGGTCGGCTTCGACGCCGCCACGATGGAGGGGATCGCGGCCACGGCCGAGACGTCGATCGGATCCGTCTACCAGTTCTTTCCGAACAAGCGCGCGCTCTTTCGCGAGGTTGCGGGCAAGAGCCTCGCCCTGTCACGCGCGAAGATGCCGGAGCTGCTCGGGCCCAACCCGCTGCAGTGGCAGTGGCCGGAGTTGCTCGACCGCGTCATCGACGGGTACCGCCAGCTGCAGGTCGAGCCGGCGATGCAGGCGATCTGGCGCAACCTGCATCTGTACGACGAGTACGAGGCCGAGGACACGGCCCAGCTGCGCGAGTTCATCGAGGTCACCGCGCATCTGCTCGGCGCATGGGCGCCGGACCTCTCGACGGAGCGCCGCCGCATCGTCGCGACGACGCTGGTCAACTCCACGGTGACCGCGATGCTCGCCTTGTCGCGCGCGCCCGAGGAAGACCGTGACATGATCCTCGACGAGACGAAGACGATGCTGCGCCGTTACCTGCAGGGCTACGCGATCGATCCGTCCGGATCGACCGGCTCTTCGGGCCAGCGATAGTCGGGGAACGTCCAGCGAAATCGCTTCAGGTCGATGCGCCCGCGCGCGTCGATGTCCACGCCTTCGGCCCGCAGCAAGTCGTGCTGCTCCTGCGCGCGCCCGAAGTCGCCACGGTGGGAGATCCGGCCCTGGGCGTTGACCACCCGGTGCCACGGCACGGGCGTCTCGGCGTGGCCGGCTGCGGCCATCGCGAACCCCACGTGACGCGCGACGCGAGGCGAGCCGAGCAGCGTCGCGATCTGGCCGTACGTGGCGACGTGACCGGCGGGGATCTGCCGCACGAGCGCAAAGACGCGGGCGTGGAAGCCGGGCGTGACCACGCGGGGCTCGCGGGCGGGCATCGGCGTCGACGATAGCAGTGGCCCGGACCGGGTCCGGCTGCGACACTTTCGCGGTGCCGCGTCGCCTGCTGTTGACCTGTCTGGTGGGATCGCTCGTCTTCGGAGGCTGCAAGGACGGGGACGAGCCCTCCGGCGACGGTGCGCCCGCGGCGGCCGACGACGGCGCGGGCAAGGGGGGCGACGACGGCAAGTCGGCGGCGGACGACGGCAAGGCCGGCGACGGCGGCCAGGCGGGCGACGACGGCAAGGCGGGCGACGACGGCCAGACCCCGCCGTCCACCGATCCGAAGACGGGCCCCAAGAAGGGCGGCCTGGCCGGGATCGCGCTGGGCGTGGTGACCGACGCGAAGGAAGCCGCGAAGACCCCCGTCAACCTGCTGCCTCCTTCCGTGCGGATCGTGATCCATGTCGAGCTCGAGGCGGTCCGCGAGCTCGAGCTGTACGAGCTGGTCCGCAACGCAATGTTCAAGGAGTCCGACCCCGACCGCGACCACGCGGCCACGCTGCGACGGCTGCAGGCATGCAACCTCGATCCGGACAAGGCGACGAGCTTCACGATGGGGGTCGACGACGGCGACAACGCCGTCGCCGTGATCAAGGGACCGGGATTCGGCAAGTTCGCGAACTTCGAGTGCCTGCAAACGCAGCTGCGCACGGACGGCAAGGACGTCAAGTTCTCGATCGAGACGGTCGACGGCGAGCAGTTCGTCGAACACGACGGCGATCGGCTCTACGTGCTCAACGACGATGCGCTCCTGCTCGTCGACAAGGAGCTCGCCGAGGAGGCGCTGAAGGTGCGCGACGGGGGCGACAACGTCACCACCGGGCCGCTCGCCAAGCGTCTCGGCGAGGTCGACCAACAAAAGCACGCCTGGTTCGTGGCCGGGCGCGGCGGCAAGTCGCAACCGTTCGGCTACACGTCGATGGCGGACGCGGACGGGATGTCGGGTGTGTTCGATCTGACCGGCGGCGACATGGCCTGGTCGTGGACGATCGACGCCAAGGACGCGTCGTCGGCCACGGCCATCGAGGCCGAGGTGACCAAGTCCGTGGGCGAGCTCAAGTCGATGGGGTCGGTGCTCGGCCTGCCGTCGGGGTTCGAGTCGAAGATCGAAACCGAGCGCAAAGACGCACGGGTCACCGTATCGATGAGCCTGACGAAGAAAGAGGTCGAGGGCATCGCGACGGCGCTACGTCCGCTGTTGTCGATGTGACAATGATGCCGGGACGGTTGTCCCGATCGCGCATCTTTCTCGCGTACTAAAATACAGCTCGCACACGTACATACATGGTGCTAGCGTCGTTCTGCGATGCGACGAGCCCCCACGATCGACGCAATGCTCGCGGCTGCCGAAGCCGCGCTCGCCGGCACCCCGCCGGACGATCGCCATGCGCTCGGCACCCTCGTGCTTCACATATTGGCGCTGCACAGCCGCGTGCTGCGAGCGCTCGACCTCGTGCCCAACGTCGTCGGTGACGACGTGCCCTGGGCGCAGCTGGGCCGACGCGACGACTGGGTCGCCTCGGTCAGTGGTGCGCTCGGACACCAGCGCCGACGCGTGACCGAGCTCGCGGACCTGCGCGATCCCGCCGCCCTGCTGGCCGCCTGCTGGGCCGCCTATCGCACGCTGCGCGTGGTCACCCAGGAGATGCACGACTTCCTGCCGCCCGCGCCCCGGCACGCGGCCTGACAGGGTCACCCGCCGCTCACGCGGCGAGCGCGGACCTGACGCGTCTGCGCCGGAGCAGTAGCAACGTCAGCGACCACGCCCAGCCTCGCGATCCGCCCCCACGCTCGGTGCCTGGCGCGGACGCGGCGCGGCAGCTGCAACCCGCGTCGTCGCCCGAGCCCCCCGCGCCGGGGAAGGGGATGCCCGTATCGGGCGTGCCGGTGCTGCCGGCATCGCCCGAGGTGACGGACGCCGCCGTACCGCCGCCCGACGCGTCGTCGTCGGCGCCCGTGATCGTCGGATCGGACGCGCCGGTATCGTCGGCCGAGCCAGGGCCCGTCGAGCCTCCGCTGTCGTCCCCGGCGGGACCCTGGTCGACGACGTAGATCCGCACGTCGCGATAGACCGCGTCCACGAGAGCCGGCTGGACCTGATACTGCCCGTCGTTGGGCACCCGCAGCGACGCGAATGCGAGGTCGCCTCCGGCGATCTCGTTGTAGTCGACCGTGCCGATCGACACGTCGTCGCGGTAGAACTCGACGAGACCCGCGCCGTCCAGCCGCACCGCGAGCGTGTGGCTGTCGGCGGGATTCCAGTCGAGGGTGCCCGACCACGCGCCGACCTCGAGGGCCGACAGCTCCTCGCCGAGCTCGACCTTGAGCTGGCCGAGCACCTCGGGAAACACGTCGCCGGCGACCTTGAGCAGCAGGAAGAAGTCGGTCGCACCGTCGGAGAACGCGCCGTCGGGGCCCGTGAACAGCTCGGCGAGATCGTGCTCGCCCACCCCGGCCGTCGTGATCCCGCTGACCGTGAGCTCGATGCAGCCCGCGCGCAGCGGTGGTGAAATCGACCAGACGATCGAGCCCGAAGGATCGGATCCGGAAGGGGTGAAGCCGCCGGGCGTGAGTGTGCCGCCCTGCTGATCGCCGACGGTCGCGCCGGCGAGGGCATCCTCGACGACCAGGTCGCCACAGCCGGGCGGTGTCGCGTACGCCCACGAAGGGACCAGCAGCGTGGCGGCGGCGACGACGACCCCGAACCCCAGACCCAGCCAACGACCGTCCATGCGTCGATCGTAGCAGGGCCGCGGGGCAGGGCGGCGACCCTGGTCACACACACGCCGCGGGGAACGGCGCGATCACGTCGTTTTCGCACGACAGGCCCGCCGGGCACTGCGCTCCGCCCCCGCAGTCGAGTGCGCAGACCGAAACGAGGTCCCCGTCGAGCGAGACCTGGTAGCAGACCGGATCGGCCGAGCCGCCCATGGGCGCCGGGCAGTCGGCGGCCGGGTTCTGGCAGTCGATCTCGGTGCAGTGACCGCCGACGACGTTGCTCTGGTTGGCCGAGCTGACGAACAACAGGCAGACCCCGGAGGCGCAATCAGCCGGGGAGTCGCAGGGCGTGAACGTGGGCGCACCGCCGTTGCCCGTGTCCACGGCGCTGCCGCTTTCGGACCCGGTCTCGCCCGTGGCGTCGTCGGTCGAGCCGTCGGTGCCGATCGCACCCGAGGTGGTCGTGTCGTCTGCCCCCGTGTCCGCGGGGCCGCCCGTCGTCCCGCCGCCCGATCCTCCCTCGTCGGTTTGCGGGGTGGCGGTGGAGCTGCCGGCGGTCGCTTCGGCCCCGCCGCTGTCGTCGTCGCCCACGTTCGAAGACGAGCCGGACGAGGCGGTCTCCGAGAAGCAGCCCGGCGATGCCAAAGCCGAGCCGATGCCGAGTATCGCGACCAGTGCCCGCGTGCACCCACGCCACGAAAAGTTCGTCGTGTCCGTTCCCATCCCGAGGCACAACCTGGCGCGATGTGACGCCGCGTCCACCGTCTCGCGCGACGTTGCTCGACTTTTGCGCAAGTCGGGCCGTGGTCCGCCCACGTCGGGAAGGGCGATCTGCCCGATTGGGGCAAGCTGGTGGATCGCCCTCAGAACCCCGAATTCGGGCGCGCAGCGGGCGCTGTGCGGAAGTGTCAGCCCCACTCGGGGCACTGCCGGATCGCGTCGCGAAACGCCTGGGCCGACAGCGGTCGGTCGGTCGGGTCCTTGGCCAAGCCCGACATGAGCAGGTCTTCGAGCTGCTCGGAGTACTCGCCGTCGGGATCGACCTCGCTCGGCAGCGGCGGCGGTGTCGACACCTGCATGAGCAGCAGCGTGGCGAGGTCGTTGGAGTGGAACGGCAGCTTGCCCGTCAGCATCTCGAACAGCACGATCGCGGCGGCGTAGACGTCGCCCGGGGCTTCGACATCCTTGCCCATCGCCTGTTCGGGCGGCATGTAGGCCGGCGTGCCGATCGCGAGGCCGGTGCCGGTGAGCTTGGTGGCCTGGGGTGGCTCGTCGAGCAGCCGCGCGATGCCGAGGTCGAGGATCTTCGCGGATCGCTTGGGTCCCTTGCGGGCGAGCTTGACGTTCTCGGGCTTGAGATCGCGGTGGATCACCCGCGCGGCGTGCAAGGCCTGCAGGCCGTCGAGGATCTGGTCGAACGTCTCCAGCGCCTTGCGTCGCGACATCCCGCCCTCTTCGAGCGTGTCCGAAAGGGTCGGGCCGTCGACGAATTCCATCACGAGGTAGACCGAGCCGTCGCCGTCGGTGCCCGAGCTGACGAGCTCGACGACGTGGGGGTGCTGCACGCGCTGCAGCGCCTTGGCCTCGCGCCGCAGCCGTTCTCGCAGCGGATGCGACGCGGCGGTCTCCGGCAGCAACGCTTTGACCGCGACGGTGCGGTCGTGCTCGAGATCCGTCGCCTTGTAGATCAAGGCCATCCCTCCCTCGTCGAGCACGGCGTCGATCCGGAAGCGGCCGGCGAGCGTGTCACCGGGGGCGAGCTGCTGCGTCAGCTTCGGTCCGTCGTCGGCGTCGGCGTCGGCGGGCGGGGCCTCCGAGGTCGGCGCGGGGGTCTGTGCGCCCGCGACACGGCGCTCCTCGAAGGCGTGCTGGAAGCGGCGCCGGGCCGAGACGAGCTTGGCCTCCACCTCGCCGCGCGTCAGGCCGAGCGAGGTCGCGATGTCCTCGGGAGACTCGTGCTGCAGCTCGGCGAGTACGAGGACGGTGCGCTCGTCGGCCGGCAGGCCGTCCATGATGTCGAGCACCGCGTGGCGCAGCGCCGAGCGGGGATGGTGGCGCGCCGATGGAGCGGGGCTCTCCTCGCGCGGGGACTCGCGCTCGGCGACGAGCTGCTGGGCCAGGTGCACCAGCCACGCGCCGAAGTTGGCCGGCGGCGCCGCGGGGTCGATACGCTGGGCCGCGCGCACGAACACTTCTTCGCACGCGGTCTCGGCCTCGCCGGGGGTCCCGACCATGCTCAGCACGAGCCGGAAGATCCGGATCTGATGGCGCCGAATGAGCTCGCTGTACGCCCCCGCGTCGCCGCGATCGAGGAACGCCGACAGCAGCGTCTCGTCGTCCATGACGACGACCCCGGTCTTGCCCGGATGCGTGGCGTGGCGGGTCATCCGGGGCGCGAGGTCGGCAGACCGGGAGCGCCACCGCCCTGACGGATGCCGTCGAGGACGTTGCGCGCCGGGACGAAGACGTTTTCGCGACGCTGGTTCTCGATGACGACCCCGAGCGGCACGAACCGCTCGACGCGACCGCTGTGCTCGCCGATCGAGACCTGGTCGCCGACCTTCACGAGCCGGCGCAGGTAGTAGTTGGCGATGATCTCCTCGGCCGGCCGCCGCATCGACCACGCGAACAGAAACGCGATCGTCACCACCGTGACCGCGACGAGCACGGTGAGGTTCGAGGTGATGAGCGACATGTCCGCGCCCAGCACGTCGATCGCGATCGTGACGGTGACGATGAGCAGTCCCGTCTCGGTCAGGCTCTCCAGCAGCGGCGCGTAGGGACTGCGCATCTCCCGAAGCACCGCTCCGACCGCGCGCCGGGCCGACGCCGCGATCCACCCGCCGAGGGCGAAGACCATGATCGCCGAGGCGAGCACGGGGACGTAGCCGAGGACGGCCTCCAGCGTGCTGCGCACCGAGTCCAGGCCCATCAGGTCGGCCGCGGCCATCCCGGCCGACAGCATGATCGCGAAGAACACGAGGCTCGCGAGCCCGCGCGAGGGCGTGAGCTGTTCGTTGAAGGCCTTGAGGATCCGGGCGATGCGGGTCTCGGCGAGCGCCTTGTCGAGGCGGGTCATCCCGAGCACGCGGGCCACGATCGCCCGCACGACGCGCGCGGCGATCCACAGCAGGAGCAGGACGGCCAGGCCCGACAGCAGCGACGGCAGGTAGGCCGTGATCTCGTCGACCAGGTGGTTGAACGGACCGGCGACGACGCTCTCGACGTCGGGCGCCGCGAGCAGGGGAGCGCGGGGCGGTGTCACTTGGGGTCTTCTCCTTGTTCCGGGTCGTCGTCGGACGGGGCGGCGAGGCCGGCGGGGGCCAGCGCGAACATCCGGACGAACTCGATCACGGTGGTGACCAGAGCCAGCCGCGCGGTGACCCGGTCGGGCATGTCGTCGCTCGGCTTGTCGTCGAATGCGGCGCGCAGCAGCGCCTCGATGTCGACGTCGGCGGGCGCCTTGGCCTCGGGCGGCACGTCGGGAGCCTACTTCAAAACCCGCCGTGGCGGGGTCCACGGAGCCTTGTTCGGCGGGGGTGAAACCTCGTGGCAGTCTTCGCGTACTGCTGTCGATGCGATCGTGCGCTGTGCCGTTGCTCCTTTCGTTGGCCGCCTGCCGTGGCGCTCCCGCGTCCGTTCCCACGCATGCGGACGAGGCCACCACCGGCGAGGCGCAATCGGCCGGACCGGTGTCCGGTGCGATCCCGTCCGAGAGCACGGCGACGCTGCGCGTGGGCGATCGGGCGCCGGCGTTCTCGCTCGTCGCCGAAGACGGGGCGAGCTTCGACCTCGAGGCCGCCTCGGCCGCAGGCCCGGTCGTGCTCGTGTTCTATCGCGGCGATTGGTGAATCCACTGTCGACGCCAGCTCGGGAAGCTGGCCGAAGCCAAGCGCGATTTCGAAGCTCGGTCGACGACGGTCGTGGGGATCAGCGTCGATGATCGCGACAAGAACGCGGCGCTCGCGGGCAAGCTCGGACTCGACGGGCGCGTGCCGCTGCTCGAAGATGCCGAGCTCTCGGCGATCCGCGCGTACGGCGTCGAGGACGGCGACAACGACATCTCCCTGCCGGCCACGATCGTGATCGACGCTCAGGGCGTCGTACGGTGGATCTACGTGGGCGACAGCCCGCGGGATCGTCCTTCGGTCGACGAGGTGCTGGCGGCGGTTTCGGCCCGGTGAGATCGCTGTTAGCGTCCCCGCGCCCATGCACATCAGCAGTGCTTTCGATTCCGGGAACATCGAGGTCGTCGACGCGTCGGCCCCCTCGAACGTGCAGCTTCGGATCCGCCCCGACGCCGGCGAGGACCACTTCCAGTGGTTTCACTTCCGGGTCACCGGCGCGGCCGGCACCGCGCTGAAGCTGCGGATCGTCAACGCGAGCAAGGCCAGCTACCCCGAGGGGTGGAACGGCTATCGCGTGGCCGCGTCGTACGATCGCGGACACTGGTTCCGCGTGCCGACGACCGTCGCGGGCGGAGAGCTCGTCATCGAGCACACGCCGGAGTACGACTCGATCCACTACGCCTACTTCGCGCCGTACTCGCTCGATCGTCACGCGGACCTGATCGGCGAGGCACAGCTGGCCCCCGAGGTCTCGTACGAGCGCCTCGGCGCGAGCGTGGACGGGCGCGACATGGATCTTCTGATCGTCGGCGAGCCGGGTGAAGGCAAGCGCACGTGTTGGTTCATCGCGCGGCAGCATCCGGGGGAGTCGATGGCCGAGTGGCTCGTCGAGGGCATGCTCGAGCGTCTGCTCGACGGCGACGACGCGACCGCCCGCTGGCTGCGCGAGCGCGCGGTCTTCTACGTGGTCCCCAACATGAACCCCGACGGCTCCACGCGCGGACACCTGCGCAACAACGCCGCGGGCGCCAACCTCAACCGCGAGTGGCAGACGCCGTCGACGGACCGCAGCCCCGAGGTCTTCCTCGTGCGCGCGAAGATGCAGCAGACCGGCGTCGACTTCTTCCTCGACGTGCACGGCGACGAGGGGCTGCCGTACAACTTCATCTCCGGTGCCGAAGGCATCCCGTCGTGGGACGACGCGGCGGTGGCCCGGCAGCAGGTCTACGTGGACGCGCTGCTGGCCGCGAGCCCCGACTTTCAGACCCAGCACGGCTACCCGGTGTCCGAGGCGGGCAAGGCCAACATGACGATGGCGTCCAACTGGGTCGGCGAGGCGTTCGGTTGCCTGTCGATGACGCTGGAGCAACCGTTCAAGGACACGGCCGATACCCCGCACGAAGACGGTTGGTCGCCCGAGCGCGCTCGCAAGTTCGGCGCCGCCCAGCTCGACGCGCTTCGGGCCGTGTTCGATCGGCTGCGGTCGTAGCCGTCGCACGGCCGGCCGCCCCGGGTCCTCGGCCATGCCGCGACCGCACCGCGGTCGTCGATCCCGACCGGTGGGCCTGACGCGCAGACGCCCGAGCCGCGACGGGGAAGGTCGCGGCCCGGGCTCGTCACGCGAGGAAGATCAGGCCGCGCGGCGTCGCCGGACGAAGCCGACGAGCAGGAGCAGACCGAGCACCGCCGGCGTGTGCGACGTGCCGACCGAGCACGAAGCGGCCATGTCGTCGTCGCTGCTGGAGTCGTCGTTCGATCCGTGGTCGTCCTCGCATTCGAGCACGCCGGGGTCGCTGTCGTCGGGCACGCACGTGCCCGCTTGCCCGTCGTCGCGGGTGCACATGTCGCCCTCGGCGAGCTCGACGCAGGCGGCCTTGTTGTCGTCGATGCCGCCGTCGTCTCCGCCGGCGCCGTTGCCATCGTCGGCACCACCGTCGCCGGGCCCATCCTCGCAGTCGAGCGCGCCGTCGGTCGGGTCGACGACGCAGGTTCCGTCGGTGCCGTCGGGGCGCACGCACGCGTCACCCTCGGCGAGGCCGGCACACTCGGGGTCGTCGGCTTCGCCGTCGCCGGGGCCGTCCTCGCAGTCGAGGGCGCCATCGATCGGATCGACGGTACAGGTGCCCGCGGTGCCGTCGGGGCGAACGCAGGCGTCACCCTCGGCGAGGCCGGCACACTCGGGGTCGTCGGCTTCGCCTTCGCCGGGGGCGTCTTCGCAGTCGAGCGCGCCGTCGACCGGATCGACGGTACAGGTGCCGCCGGTGCCGTCGGCACGAACGCAGGCGTCACCCTCGGCGAGGCCGGCACACTCGGGGTCGTCGGCTTCGCCGGCCGCCGCGTCGTCGCAGGTCAGCACGGTCGGATCGCCGACGTCGGGGATGCAGACCCCAGGCGCACCGTTGCTGCGCACGCACGCGTCCCCTTCGGCGGACGCGGCACAGGCGGCCACGTCGGCCTCGTTGGCGAACGCGGCGTGGGCGATGGAGAAAGTGGCAAGGCCAAGAACAGTGGGGAGGAACTTCGTCATTCGGGCCATTGGTCGCCGATGCTTCGCGTTCGTTACGCGCGAAATCGCCGGGCGATCGACGAGGTGGTCGGCGGCGCATCGATTGCCGAGGACGACGACGAACCAATGCATCACGCCGCCGCACACGAACGTGCGACGGCGTGACGTCGGGCGATGGTCGTCGATCAGACCGCAGACGGCAGGTCGAGTCCCGCGCGCTCGGCCTGGAAGGCGATGCGACCGCGGAGATCGTGCACCCCGTGCTCGCACCGCTCGATCGTGGCGCGGTCGACCAAGAAGTGCAGCCGACCTCCCGCGTCCGCGAGGATGCACGGCGCACGGCCGGTCGCCATCGCGGCGACATCGGGGGCCATCTCGTCCAGATGCAGGTATCGGATCGGGATCCCGATCGCGGCACTGCACGACGCCCACTCGTCCCGCTCCTCGTCACCGTCGTGCGTGATGCGACACAGCGCGCAGCCGTTGACGTTCAGCTCGCTGGTGTCGTCGACGTGGACCCGTCCCGCGGCGCTGACGCCGTCATAGATGAACAAGAGCGTCTCGATGAGCATCACGGCAGCGCCGACCCGAAGTGCCCGATCGCCGGCCTGCGTTACGCCCGGACGGGACGAGGTCAGAAACGAAGTCTCACCGAGGTCGGACCCACCTGGGTCAGCCACGGACCCGAGCCGCGCAGATGGCCGTGGCGATGCAGCTGGCCGAAGAGAATCCCGGTGCTGACCATGGCGAGCGCCCCGAGGCCGATCAGCGAAAAGCCCGGCGCGCCACCGGCGACGAGTCGCGGTGACGTGCACGCCAGGTCTCGGTTGTCCGCGCAGGCGTTCGCGGCGATGAACCCCAAGCCGACGCTCACCGCGCCGAGCACGACCGCGCCCGCCTCGGCCCAAAGTGCGATCCGCAGCTGGCGGCCCCGTCGCCGCGCCTGGTGGGCCGCGGCCGACGGTGGCTGCCGCGCCAGGTCGGTGGGGCGATCCCAACGCACGTGGTGAGCGAGGAACGGTGCGCTCAGCACGGTGCCCGCAGCGCCGATCGCCAGGATGGGGGCACCCGCGATCACGACGAAGATGGGACCGTGCCCGTCGTCTTCGTTCTGGCCGGCGGCCGCGATCACCGGCACGACCATCAGCAGCAAACCGGCGGCCGTCAGGCCCCCGAATACGCCCACCGTCGATCGCAGCTTCTGTCTTCGCTCGAGCCAACGCACCAACTCTTCGCGCGTCGCCTCGGGCGTCGGCGGTCGCGAGTCCCACGAGAGCACGGGCATGCGCCCTCGACCGGGCGCACCGACCGGTCCGAGGGCGGGACCGGTGCTCGGTTCCTCCCGGGGCAGACCCCGGGGCACTTGCTCTTCGGGCGCAACGCTCTGCACCCGGCGCGGCGTTGCGGTCGCGGGTGGGTCGTCGAGCCTCCAGTCACGCGCACTGGTCTCGGTGGGTTTTGGCGGTTCGCTCGCGGGGGGCGAGGTGGGCACGGCGGTGCGCGCGACGGTGTCGGTCGCGGAGGGAGGGACCTGCACTTCGTCGACCCCCGCGTAGGCACGCGGGTCTGCGATGCCCAAGGCGATCGCGACGACCATCACACTGTCCATCCCAGAGCATCGTACCACTCGCGTCTGTCGGCTCATCCCAAACGCTGCGCCGTTCGAGGCGCAGTGGTTTCCGCTGCGGAGGTCGGCGTGTTTTTTCTGCGTGGGGGCGCGAGTGGGTCGGCGTCGACCACGAGCTCGCCCACGTCCCGGTCGGAGGACACTAGATCGGGCTGAAGTCGAGGGGGGTCTTCACCTTCACCGGCTTGCCGTCCTTGGGCTTGGGGAACTTCCAGGACTTGAAGACCTTGGTGATGCACGCGTGCATGTCCGCGTCGAGTGCCCCGTCCACCTCGCTCGCGGAAGAGCGCAGGCGAAACGGGGTCGAGCGCGGCGCGAGCCGATCGACGAGCCGCGTTTCGAACGGGGTGCTCTGCCTCGAAGATGTCGGCGAGCGCGTCGCGCTGGCCCTCGAAGCGCTCGCCCTCCTGCAGCGGTCGAACCCAAGTCGACGTGCCGTCCTCGTCACGCAGGGCGATCGGCACCACGGGCTCGGTGCCCACGACCCACAGCTCGAGCAGCCGCGACGGTCGCGCCGATGCCCACGCGGAATCTTGTCGAAGACGCCATCGGCGCCAGCGCATCAACCAGGCACGCGGGTGGACGCGTTCCCCTCAGCCGAACAACCGAGACAGCAGGCCCTTGCGGCTGGCCTTGCCCAGCAGCCACTCGGCCTTCTCCCCGAGATCCTTGGCGCTCATCTTGCCGACGACGGCGTCGAGGATCTTGCCGTCGTGGATGAAGAGGATCGTGGGGATCGAGCGGATCTTGAACGGCGCGGCGAGCCAGCCGTGCTCGGTCGTGTTGACCTTGCAAAACCGAACTTCTCGGGGGTCGAACTGGTCGGCGACGTGGGCGAAGTCCTCGGCCATGGCCAGACACGGGCCACACGTCTCGCCCCAGAAGTCGATGACGACCGTGCCGCCACCCTCGGCCATGATCGACTCGATCTCCTCTTGGGTCGTCAGGTCCTCGTACGGCTTGTCCGCATCGGCCATCGTGCCGATCAGCGTACACGCGACGAGGGCGACAATGTAGGTGTCGGCGCCCGCGAATTAATTTCACCCCCGCGCGCGCCGACTCGTCTCCAGGTTCGCAGTGTTGGGGGACGGGCAGTGGAGGGCCGGCCGCTGGATCTGGGCGTGTTCGCTCGTCGCGACGGTGGGCTGCTACGGCGGCCGCACCGACGTGGATGGAGCGGGCGCCGGGGACTCGGAGACCGATGGCGCGGACGGCGACGGCGGGGCGGACGACGCCGGTGACGGGGACATGGACGGCCCGTACGCTTGCGATCCGAGCGCGATCCCCGAGTCCTTGTCGCTGCGTCGCCTCTCGCGCACCCAGTACGACAACGCGGTCCGGGATCTGCTCGTGTGGGCGGCCGGCGACGCCGGGGCGGCGATTCACGCCGACGTCGCCAACCTCATCGATCGGCTGCCCGAGGACGCGCGTCGGGGACCCGAGGGCGAAGTCCAAGGGGGCTTCCGTCGCCTCGATCAGGACGTACACCAAGAGCACATCAACGCCGGCTACGACGTCGGGGTCGCCGTGGGGCAGCGACTGTCGCAATCGCACCTGTCGCAGCTCGCCGGCCCCTGTGCCACCGACGCCGACCCCGCCAACGACGCCGCGTGCGTCGACGACTTCATCCGCCGCTTCGGCTCGCGGGCGCTGCGTCGGCCGATCACCGACGAGCAGGTCGCCTTCTACCGCAGCGTGTTCGAGGCCGGCGGGGTCACCCAGGGCATGGAGCCGGAGGCGTTCGCCGACGTCATCGTGGTGATGATGACCGCGCCGCAGTTCATGTACATGGTCGAGCACGGCGCCGAAGAGGTCGACAGCCAGCCGGGGGTCTACGCTCTCGATGCCTACGAGCTCGCGTCGCGGCTGTCGTTTCACTTCTGGCAGACCTCACCGGACGACGAGCTGTACGCCGCGGCCGCCAGCGGCGAGCTGATGACCGAGGACGGGTACGCCGAGCAGGTCGACCGCATGTTCGCCGACCCGCGCACCGCCGAGGCACTCGGGGAGTTCTACCGCGAGTGGCTGTGGCTCGAGGACTTGCCGGCCGTCGACTCGCGCCTCGGTACGGCGGTGTTCGATGCGTTCCGCGGCGACTTCGAGCCGACACCCGAGACCACGTCCAACATGGTCCAGGAGGTCGTCGACATGGCCACGTATTACACGCTGACCGCCGACGGCACGTTCGAAGACCTCATGACGAGCAACCGCTCGTTCGCCACGACGCCGGACGTCGCGCAGATCTACGAGACGGCCGTGTGGGACGGCAGCGGCGAGCCTCCGCAGTTTCCTCAGCCCGAGCGCGTGGGCCTGATCTCCCGCGCGGCGCTGACGGCCACCGGCTCCTCGAACACGCGTCCGATCATGAAGGGGGTGTTCATTCGCCTCGCGCTGCTGTGCGACCACATCCCGCCACCGCCCGACAACGCGAACGCGATGCCTCCGGAGCTTTCGCCCGATGCGACGACCCGCGAGGTCGTGGAGGCGCTGACCGAGCAGCAGGGGACCGCGTGCGCCGGCTGCCACGCGGGACTCATCAACCCGCTCGGCTACGCGACCGAGAACTTCGACGCGCTCGGCCGCTTCCGAACCGAGCAGGTGCTGTTCGACGACAACGGCGTGGAGACCGGGCGGCGCGCCGTGGATGCGTCTTCGGTGCCGCGCCTCGATCCCGACGACGACAGCGTCTCCAACGGGGCCGGTGACCTCAGCCGCATGCTCGTCGACACGGGGCGCGTGCACGCTTGCTTCGCGCGTCACTACGTGCGCTGGACGTTCGGACGCGAGGAAGACCTCGACCGCGACGGCTGCATGCTCAACGGCATGACCTCGTCGCTGGTCGAAGGGGCGCCCATCGCCGAGGGCCTTCGCCAGCTCGCGCTGCGCGACGAGTTCAAGACGAGGTTGATCGAACAATGAGACGCTTGAGCCGACGACAAGTCCTCCGCGGCGCGGGCGGTTTCACCCTCGCCTTGCCCTGGCTGCCCTCGTTGCTGCCGCGCGGAGCCGATGCGGCGCCCTCACCCCTGGCCCAGCCGCGCTTCGTGGCGATCTGCACCGAGCACGGCGCGCTGTGGGAGCAGAACATGCACCCCGCCGCCGGTCAGACCGAGCAGATGACGTACGCCGGTCATGCCATTCGCCGATCGCCGCTGGTGCGCACCGAGGCCAATGGGCGCGCGAGCCTGTCGCCGATCTTGTCGGCCGATGCGACGGTGATGACCGATGCGCTCGTCGCGAAGATGAACGTACTGCGCGGCCTCGATGTGCCGTTCTACATCGCGCACCATCGCGGCGGTCACCTCGGCAACTGGGCCGCCAACGACGGCAACGGCGAGGACGGGCAGATCCAGATGGGCTCGGACACGCCGACCATCGACCAGGTCCTGGCGTGGTCGAACACGTTCTACTCCGATCTGAGCACGGTCCTCGAGCGGTCGATGGTCATCGGCAACGACATCTCCTGGGGATGGTCGAACCCGCAGACGCAATCGGGGTCCATCCAGGCCACGGCTCCGGAGTTCTCCTCGCTGGCGCTCTTCAACCGGATCTTCGTGCCCGAGGAAGAGGAGGACAATCCGCGTCCACCCGTCGTCGATCGCGTGATGGAGAACTACCAGTCGCTGCGACAGAGCAACCAGCGTCTGTCGGCGGGCGACAGGCTCCGGCTCGACGCGCACATCGAGCGCATCGACGAGCTGCAGCGCCGGCTCGCCGTCGCGGTCTCGTGCGGCGACATCCCCACGCCCATGGCGGACTCCGAGCAGCTTTGGGGCGATCCCTCGTTCCCGGTCAACCCCACGCTCAACCGCGAGTTCTGGCAGCTGTTCAACGACGTGATCCTCGCGGCGTTCGCCTGCGGTACGTCGCGCATCGCGGTGCTGCGCGTGACCGACAACTTCTCGAGCTTCGTGGGCGACTGGCACCAGGACATCGCGCATCAGGCTCACCTGCCCGACGGCGCGGCCCAGCAGGAGATCGCCGACGGCAACCAGCGCACGTTCGAGGACGTGTTCATGGATCTGGTCGCCAAGCTCGACATCGACGAAGGCGACGGCACCACCATGCTCGACAACACGCTCGTGCAGTGGACGCAGGAGTCGGGACCGATGACCCACGAATCGGTCGACAGTCCCGTGGTGACGGCGGGCAGTGCCGGTGGATGTCTGGCGACCGGGCAGTTCCTGGACTACCGCAACATGAACAACCCGATGTTCGATCCGTACGAGGGCACGCCGGTGCGCTTGTACGGCGGGCTCATCTACAACCAGTACTTGGGCTCGGTGCTGCAGGCGATGGGCCTGTCGCCGGACGAGTACGAGGTCGCCTCCGGTCGCGGCTATCCCGACCTGTTCGTCGGCGAAGGCCGCGACGTCCACTACCCCGCGGCCGTGCAGAGCGCGATGGGGGAGTGGCTGCCTTGGTTGCGGGCCTGAGCTGACCCGCTGGCGGGCGGGCATCGTCGCGCGTGGGGGCGCAAGACCGCGCGTCGTTGCGCACATTCGCGCAATGCGCAATGGTGAAATCGTCGCTTAATCGATGTTCCGCGCGCTAACGCGCTGCCGGGTCGGATAGTGTGTGCCCACCTCCTGCACCACTCACGCCTCGGTACAGCGCGCACATGAAGCCTTCAGCCCCCATCGTACTTTCCGTTCTCACCCTCACCGCCTCGGCATGCGGCCTCGATCCGGTGCCCGAGTACGGCACCGATCGGCTCGTCGAGATCGCCGGCGAAGAAACCTGCGTCGGCCTGTTCGCCGGACAGACGATCGAGGTCGGCACCGTCTGCGTGACCGTCGACAGCGACGCCGACACTTCGGACGAGTGTGGTGCGGGCGCGGCCGGTGCCGTGCACGTCGAGTACGCGACCAGCGGCGGCTGGACGATCGAACAAACCCATCTCGCCGTCGGCGACGCGATCGCCGACATCCCGGCCAACAAGAAGGGCAACCCCAAGATCGGACAGTTCCCCCACGCCGGCTCGCACGACGCCGGCACGACCGTCGTCGCCTATGACGTGCCGCTGTGCGAGCTCGGCCTCGACGCGGCGGACACGAGCTGCGATCCGGTCAACGCCTACTTCGCGGCCCATGCCGTCGTGAAGGGCCCCGGTGGCCAGACGGAGACCGCGTGGGGAGACGGCGAGCGCATGACGGTGCAGGGCAGCTGGGCCGAGCTGTTCTCGATGGACCTCGTCTGCAAAGACGAGGGGGATCCGCCGCCCGTCCAGCAGTGCGAGACCGCGTTCGCGGTCGCGGGTGACGGATCGCAGACGTGCTTCATCGGCGCGGACTTCGACGGCGACGGCATCGACGACGGCATCTCGCGGTGGGGCTGGACCAACGGCCCCGTGTCGCCGGGCACCTCGGTGCAGTGGCCCGTGTACGCGGCTGCTGGACAGTGCGAGCTCGGCAACGGCACGCTCGTCGGCCACGTGTCGGTCGAGTACGGCGCCGACGGCAGCGCGACGATCACCTTCGAGCGCGTGGGCGAGTTCGGTCTCGACGAAGAGCACATCTACATCGGCAGCGAAGTCCTGCCGCGCGACGTGCAGGGCGAGTTCACCGTCGCGCCGGGGCAGTACCCGCTCGTCGTCGACCTCGCGCCGGGCACGACCACCACGTCGCACACGATCGACGGCCTGTCGGGCGACGTGCACGTCGTCTACCACGCGGTCGCCTGCGGCGAGTTCGACGACGACGGTGGTCCCGGTGGTGACGACCCGCTCGCGAGCTACTCCGACGAGTTCGACGGCGATCTAGGGGCGTGGACGATCCATCGCCCCGAGGCCGCCGACGTGAGCGTGGACGCGGGTGCGCTCGTGATGGAGCCCCACGGCAATACGCAGTGGTACGCCTCCGACGAAGCGCTGCAGATCTACAAGGGACTCACCGGCGACTTCGCGATGACCTCGTTGGTCACGGTCACCAATCTCGCGGGCGGCCCCGCGGCCCCGGGCGACCCGTACCGCATCGGCGGCATCATGGTGCGCGACCCCGACGCGCCACAGGTCAACAGCTACCACATGGGGATCGGGAACATGGCCACGCCGACCGTGGTCACGGTCTCCAAGAGCACCGACGACGCGGTCAGCCAGATCGGTACCAACGACTGGGACGGCACGATCGCCGAGATGCGAATCTGCCGGGTCGGTGCCGACGTGCAGGGGCTCATCCGCCTGCCGGGCGAGGGCTGGACGATCCTCGACTGGCACGTCCGCCCGGACCTTCCCGCGACGCTTGCTGCGGGACCGGTCGCCTACGCGGGCACGCCCACGCCGGATCTTCGCGTCACGGCCGACTATGTTCGGTTCGCCAAGGTGCACTCGCTGTCCGAGTGCATGTGGGACTGAACGCTACTTGACCGTGTAGATCGGCGCCGGCACCGAGCTGAAGAGCCGGACGGCGCCGTCGTTGGCCAGCTGGCGGGTGAGGGCTTCGATCGAGCCCTCGTCCGTCGGGTGGTTTTGACCCTTGTACGACAGGTTCTCGAGCCCGGCGGCCTTCAGATAGATCGCGGCGACCTTGGGATTGAACGCGTCGTCACGCGAGTGCGTGGGCAACGGCACCTCGATCGGCTTACGCTTGGACGTGAACGTCACCGAGTCCGTGTCGATGCGGTAGATCCAGTCGCCGTGACCGGGCACCTTGAGGCTGCCGACCTTCTGGGCGTCGAGAAGAAAGCCCAGCTGTCCGGAGCTCTGACCGACGAGACTGCGGAACGCCGCGAGCACTGCTTCCTGCATCGCGGTGAAGTCGCGTAGGGTCTTGATCGCGTCGGGGCCCAGGGGCGCGGCGGCCGGCGCAGACGTGGGGGTCGGCTCGGCTTGCGCGGGCGCGGGTGCCGGCGCAGGCGGGGTTTCGGCGGAGGCCGGCGCGGCCTCGGCCGGTGCGGGCGTGGGCGCAGGTGCGGGCGCGGGTGCGGGTGCGGGTGCGGCCGGGGCGGGCGCGGGGGCAGCGGCGGTGGCGGGAGCAGCGCCCGCGGCGGCTTGGATCTCGGCCGCGGTCACGCCCGGACACCACGTCATCGCGGTCGGGCGCCAACGTCCGCCTTCGGACACGCAGACGCGAACGAGCGTGCCTTTGCCCGGAATCTCCGCGACCTCGGTCCGCTCGTCGTCTTGCTGCCCCAGGCTCTGCCAGCGCATGGATCGTTAAACTACCTCGCCCCGCGCAACTGGCGAAGAAAAGGCGTTCAACCGCGGGGGCTTCGACCCAGGAGCGGGTTCGAAGCGCAACGGTCGTTCAGCGGATCGGCCACGACTACTGCGCGGGTGTGTGCTGCTCGGGTGTGTCGTCGGGCGACGCGACGCCGCGCGCTCGCAGCCATTGGACGATCTCGGCCATCTCCGCTTCGTACTGGATCGGCAACGCGCGGTACGTGGCCAGGGCGAGCTCGGCCAGCTCGATCGCCTGGCGACGTCGTCCCTCGGCCGCCTGCAGCTTGCCGTACGCGAACAAGATCGGTGCCTGCCAATCGCCGCCCAGCCCCTCGGCGTCGCGCAGCTCGTAGGCGCGTTGCAGCGAATCGCGCGCGGAGGGGAGGTCGCCGTCGGCCAGCTCGCACTCGCCCATGCTGACGAGCAGTCGCGCCATGAGGGCGCCGGCCGTCATCCCCGCGTCGGCGCCGGCCCGCAGCGCGCGTCGATACTCGTCCCGCGCGGCGGTGCAGTCGCCCTCCTTCTTGTACGTGTCTCCGATCGCGGCCGTCTGCAGCACGACGCCCATGTGCTTGGGCCCGTACATTCCCACGAGGTGGTCACGTGCCTTGCCGAAGTGCGAGCGGGCCTGGTCCATGTTCTCCAGGCGCCACCACGTCCACGCGATCGCCTGCTCGATGTTGGGCGCCCGCTCTCCCGCTTCGGCCCCCAGCCGAGGCAGCAGCTCGGCGGCACGTTCGTAGTGTTCGATGCCCTCTCGCTCGTGACCCGTGGCGACCTCGAGCCACGCGAGATTCTCCAGGATCGCCGACTCGAGCCTCGGGTCGTCGAGCTTCGCGGCCTCGAAGTCGGCGAGCGTGGACTCGAGCGTCGAACGAGCGTCGTCGAGCCGGCCGGGAATCTGCATCAGCGCGCGGGCGATCGAGGCTCCCGCGCCCAGCGTCAGCGTGTGGTGAGGACCCAGCGCCGCGCGCAATGCCACGTGCCCGACCACGGCGTGCTCGTACGACGCCTGCAGCTCTCCCGCGGCGTACAGCGCCTCGGCAAAGACGACCGACGTCTTTCCGAGCGCGGGATGTTCCGGTCCCATGCGTGACGCGACCGTCTCGAGCGCGCGCGTGTGATCCTCCGTGGCGGCGTCGACTCCGTCGGTGGCCAGGCGCTGCAGGCTCCGCCGTGCGTATGCGCTGCGGAGCAGGTCCGCCGGCGGGGCGTCGAGCTCCCGCAGCTGCGCGATGGCGTCGTCGACGGCGACGAGCGCATCGGCGGGCGAGGTGGCGACCGTGGCGGCGGCCAGCTGCGCGTAGGCGAGGGCGATCTTCGAGCCGCTGCGGCGCGCCGTGGCCTCGACGCCGGCGACCAGGCCCCGTGCCTCGGCGACGCGATCGGGTTGAGCCGCGACCGCCTCGACGAGCAGGCTGGCGGCGATCGTTTCCGTGAGGGGGTCGTGGCTCGCCGCCGCTTGCTGAATCGCCTCGTGCAGAAACGCCTCGGACGAGGCGTACAGGGACTGGGCGACATCGACGTGTCCGCGCAGCAGGGCGGCCGACGCGACGGCTGCCGACGGACCTGCCGCACGCAGCCGGGGCAGGACGTCGTCGAGCTCGGCCTTGGCCCGGTCGTAGCCACCGGCATCGAAGGCCGTCCGCGCGCGCCACATCGCCGTCCGCAGCGACAGGTCCGGCTCGGGGGGCTCGCCCTCGCCTGCATCGCGCGACCGCGCCTTCAATGCCACCGGGTCGGCGCACGCCTCGAGGTCCGGCAGCGTGTGCGGGAGATCGTACAGACCATCGACCGCCCAGCTCGGGACGTGGGCGAGCCACGAGCCGAGCGCGCCCAGATCGTCCCGGGCTCGCTCCAGACAAGCGCGCCGCAGCGCGTACTCGGCGTCCGAGTCGTCGGCCGCGGCGCGATCCGAGCAGGCCCCGTCCCACTGCCGTGCCCATGCCTCGCGATAGCCCGACAGCTGCGACTGCACGACCGAGAACATCGCGTCGCCGCGGGCCGGCGACGCGCGGCGCAGGGCATCGGCCACCTCGGCACGCGTCGCGTCGTCCCAGGCGTCGGCCAGGACCTCGCTCGCCGGCGGGCAAGTGAACGCATCTCGCGACGGCGCGTCGTCGAGCACGGCCATCGCCGTCACGGCGGTCCCCACGAGCGCCACGGTCCCGACCCACGGCAGCCAGGGGCGGGCGCTTCGCGGCGCGGGGGCGAGCGCGGTCAGCAGCGCGTGCATGTCGACGTGTCGGTCGGCGGGATCGCGGGCCAGGCCGCGCAGGATCGCGGTCTCGACGTGGCGTCCGACCTCGGACGGCGGCGGCTTCGTCGGGGCGTCCGACATCACCGCCGCCACGAGGTTCGGCAGCGTCTCGCCCGCGAACGGTCGCGCGCCGTACAGCGCCTCGTACAGCGCGACGCAAAACGAGAACTGATCCGACCGTGCGTCCAGGGGCGCGGCGCTCAGCTGCTCGGGCGACATGTACGCCGGCGTGCCCATCATCGCGCCGGTCTGCGTCAGCGATTGCTCGAGGCTGCTGCCCGAGAGATCGAGCTGCTCGCTCGTGGGATCGCTGCTGACGCCGACCAGCCCGAAGTCGCAGACGCGGACACGTCCGTCGCGGCCGATCAGCACGTTGTCGGGCTTGAAGTCGCGGTGGACCAGACCCACGTCGTGGGCGGCGGCCAGACCTGCCCCCGCCTGCCGGTAGGTCTCGAGGATCTGCTCGGGCGAGTGCGCGGCGCTCTGCCACTCGCGCAGCGAGCCGCCGTCGACGTACTCCATCACGAGGTAGACCTGTCCCTCGAACGTGCCGACCTCGTGGATGGCGATCACGTTGGGATGCTGAATGCGTGCCGCGGACTGAGCTTCGCGAAGCAGACGCAGCTGCGCGACGTCGCCGTGGTCGGGCGTCGACAGCAGCTTGATCGCGACCTTGCGATCGAGCTCGGGATCGATCGCCAGCAGCACCACGCCCATCGCCCCGGCCCCCAGCTTGCGGTCGACGACGAACTTCGCGATGCGGTCGCCCCGAGAGGGAAGGGCACCCAAGGCGGGGCCCGGACGAGATCGGTCCGAGCCGGGTACCGTGCTCTCCGGCGCGCCCGGCAACGTCGGGATGTCGAGCCCGGTGACGACGCCGCTCGGGGGGAGCGTCTGCAGGTCGTCGGATCCGGCCACGGCATCAGTCTACCCCCGCGGCTCGATCACCCGGGCGCGGCGTGGCCGCGGGCCGACCGAGGTAGACGCGCACCGTTGCCGGTCGCGCTTGCAACCATCCGATCACGCGGTCGCCGTCCGGCTCGGGTCGCACGTTGGGCTTGGCGCGCTCGCGCGTAGCCGGTCGCGCTCGCTTCGAGGTTGCCCATGCGAAACAGCTTGGCGCGGCCCCCTCCGTAGTGGTGCCTCCTTTCGATGGCCGACCCTTGGACCCCCGCGCGCACCGGACGAGCCGGGTGGTTGACAGCGAGGGTCGGTCGATGACCTAACGAGGTCCATGGCGCCCAGCACCGCGTGGGAAGAAGTCGTCCCCGAAGGAGAACAAGCACGCTTCGAGGAGGCCACCGCGCGCCTCATCGAGATCCAAAAGGCGCGCTCGGCCAAGTACGGCCGCGGTCGCGCACTGCATCGCAAACAGGTGCTCGGGCTGCGCGCGACGTTGGACGTGCTGCCCGACCTGCCGGAGCACGCGGCGCAGGGACTGTTCGCCGCGCCGGCCACCTACGAAGCGCGCGTGCGCCTGTCCAACGGCGGTATGGAGGTCGCGTCGGACAAGCGGCCCGACATCCGCGGTTTCGCGGTCAAGGTGCTCGGGGTCGAAGGCGAGAGTACGTTCGGCGGTCCGGCGTCC
This sequence comes from uncultured Pseudomonadota bacterium, assembly GCA_937896535.1. GTDB lineage: Bacteria > Myxococcota_A > Polyangia > Nannocystales > Nannocystaceae > CALBMM01. The sequence continues at coordinate 30,086 of CALBMM010000146.1, read as the reverse complement.
AGCCAGGACTTCCTGCTCATCGATCGACCCACGTTCGGATTCTCGCGACCCGAGCCGTTCTTCGACCTGGTGTTCGCGGCGTCGCGGGGAGTGCCTTCGGTGATCTGGCACCTCGTGAAGACCCACGGGCTGTTCGGAGGCTTGCGGATGCTCGGTGAGCTCACGCAGGACCGCTTCCGTGGCTTCGCCCACGAGACGTTCTTCAGCGCCGCCCCGATCGCGTGTGGCCGACACGCCGCGCGCGTGCGCTTGGTACCGACCACCGTCGAGGGTGAGGGTCCGGCGGTGCGCAAGGACGATCTGTCCGCCGACGTCGTCGAGCGTCTGGCCGCCGGCGCACTCGAGTACCGGCTGCAGCTGCAGTTCTTCGTCGACGAGACGCGCACACCGATCGAGGACGCCGCCGTGGACTGGGCCGAGTCCGACGCGCCCTACGTCGACGTGGCGCGCCTGACCTTGCCGAAGCAGGCGCCGACGGGGACGGAAGGAACGGCGCTCGCCGACGAGATCGACGCGCTGAAGTTCGACCCGTGGTCGGCGTTGATGGACCACCGCCCGCTCGGATCGATCATGCGCGCGCGCAAGGTCGCGTATCTGGCCAGTCAGAAGGCTCGCATCGAGCAAGCGTGAGCGCGGTGGACCTCCGGCGGCGACCCCGGCCAATCGCGCTCGCGCCATCCGGGACGTCCGTGGGGAGCTCAGCCCTCCGCGGTTGCGTCGGCGTCACCCTCGTCCGGCGACGCGTCCCCGTGACGCTGTAGCCACTCGCGCATGCCTTCCGTTTCCTTGGCGTACTGCGGAAGGCGAGCCGCCGTTGCATACGCCGCGGAAACGAGCTCGACTGCGCGCTGTCGATCGCCACCGCTGGCCCACAGCAGGGAGCCGAGCTCGTACTGCACCAGCGCACGATGGCCAGGCGGGACCTCCTCGGCTTGCATGATCTCGAGCGCCCGCTCCAGATGTCCCTGGGCATCCGTGTCGCGCCCGAGCTCGCGCTCGATCGTCGCGAGGTTCGCCAGCGAGCTCCCGAGGTCGGGGTGCGTGCCGCCCAACGCCTTCTCTTGGACCGGGACGATCTTCAGATAGATCTCGCGCGCCTCCTCGAACTTGCCCTGCGCCTTGAGCAAGAGCGCGTAGTTGGACATCGTGATCGCCACGGTGGGGTGGTCGGCACCGAGGCTGCGCACGTGGAGATCGACCGCGCGTTTCATCGTGGCTTCGGCCAGTCCGAGCTTTCCGTGCTGACGGTAGGCCGCGCCGAGGTTGGCCAGCGTCCGCGCGAGATCCGGATTGTCGGGGCCCAGCGCCTTTTCCTTGATCGCGAGCGCCTGCTCCAGAGCCGCCTCGGCCTCGTCGTAGCGGTCCTGCAGCGTGTACATGAACCCGAGGTTGTTGAGCGGGACTGCCAGATCGAGATGCTCCGGGCCCAGCGCCGCCTCCTTGATCTCGAGGCATCGCCGGTACAGGGGCTCGGCCTCGTCGTACCTGCCCATCGTTCGCAGCACGTTGGCGAGGTTGTTGAGCACGTCGGCTACGCGGGGATGATCGGGCCCGTACACCGCTTCGCGCAGATTCAGCCCACGCTGCACCTGCTCGAGCGCCGTCTCGTGGTCGCCGCGCGCCAACGCGTTCATGCCGCTCGCGACCCACGAGCGCGCCACCGCCGGGTGGGTTTGGCCCAGCAGCTCGATGCGCATCTTCAGGCTGCGCTCGAGGTGGTCGTGTGCCTCGTCGTACGCTCCTCGTCCGCCGTCGAAGAGCCCCAGGGCGCTGTACGCCGTCGCTACCTCGAGTGCCGTATCCTCGCCGAGTCGGTCGATGTGCATGTGCACGAGGTCGGTCCACCACGTCGCTTCGTCGTGGCGGGTCAGACGCCCGCCGAGCACCTCGACCAGCCGGCTCGCGGCCAGGAGGGCGACGCGATCGTCCCCCTCTGCCCCCGCGGTCATGTAGGCGTCGCGTGCCGCGGTGGCCGCCTCCTCGAGTCGGCCGAGCTCGCCCAAGCCGATCGACGCGTCCAGCAGCGCCCTCGCCCGCAGGTCGTTCGCCTCCATCACCTCGGCGTCCGTTGCCGCGCCCTGTGCCAGCTCGAGAGCTTCGTCGAAGCGCGCACTCGCCCGCATCGCGTCCGCGTTCGCCAGCCGGTCGCGGATCGCTTGCCTCGCGTCTCGCGTTCGCGGCGTGTCGGCCTCCCACTCGGCGAGGCGTGCCGGGTCCAGACAGGTCGCGGGGGCGGGGAGGTCGGCGGCCGACGACACGGCGCGGGACACGGCGGCCGGGTCGGCTCTTTCCAGCACGCCGAGCAGCGCCTCGAGCCGGTGGCGCTGCGCGTCCAGGCAGCGCGTGGACGCGTCGGCCGTCGCGACGGCGAGGTTGTCGTCGATGGTGCTCGCGGTGCAGACCCGACGTCGTGCCTCCGACCAGCGATCGGACCAGTCGTCGAACAGACTCGTCGCGCGCGTCCAGGAGTCCGACGCGTACCCGAGGCCGGTGCCCGCGAACGCGTCGGCGACCGCGTCGGCACGCGCCGGATGCCAGGTCTCGTCGATCGCCTGCGCGGCGACCTCACAGGCCTCCCGGGCACGGGCCCGTCCGAGCTCGTGCCAGCCCCATCCTCCCACGGCGATCGCGACGACGGCGAACGATCCCATGTACACCCGTCGCTGCTGCGAGGGGTCGCGGCCGAGCGCGGCGATCAGTGCGTGCATCGAGGGCCAGCGCGCCTGCGGTTCGCGGGCCAGGCCTCGCACCACGACCGCCCGCACCCACGAGGGAACGTCGGTGCCCGACGGCGGGTCGCGCAGCTCGCCTTCGAGAACGTTGAATGCGATCTGGGCCGGCGTCTCGCCAGGAAACGGTCGCTCGCCGTACAGGCACTCGTAGAGGGCGACGCAGAATGCGAACTGATCGGCCGGCGCCCCCACGACGAGGCCGAGGTGTTGCTCCGGCGCCATGTAGGCCGGCGTGCCCATCACGGCGCCATCCCGGGTCAGGTCGCTGCGTAGCGCGTCGACCGATGGTTTGCGTGGGTCGCTCTCCGTGGCCGCCGTGACCGGGGCGGAAGGGTCGGCGCTGGCGCGGGCGAGCCCGAAGTCCATCACCCGCACGCGACCGTCCTTGCCGACCATCACGTTGTCCGGCTTGAAGTCGCGATGGACCAGCTCGTGGGCGTGGGCGGCCGCGAGACCCCGCCCAGCGTCCGTGAAGACGCGGACGATCTCCCGCCACCCTCGAGGTTGCTCGCGCGCCCACTGCCCGATCGTGCCGCCGTCGACGAACTCCATCGCGACGAACACGGAGCCTTCGTGCTCACCCACGTCGTGCACGGCGATCACGTTGGGGTGGCTGAGCTTGGCCATCGCCTGCGCCTCCCGCAGCAACCGGCCGGTGGCGACGCCGGACTCGTCGCCACCGCGCAGGAGCTTGAGTGCCACCCGACGGTCGAGCTCGGGGTCGTACGCGGCGTACACGACCCCCATGCCGCCGGCCCCCAACCGAGACACCACGACGTAGCGACCCACCGCGTCTGCGATCACGAGCGCCGTGGGCTCGCGCGCGGTCGGGCCGACCTCGTTGTGAGGATCGGCCACCGTCGCATCGCCTGCGCTCGGCTCCACCACGCGATCGACCCTACCGCGGTCGACCGATGCGTGTCCGCACGCCCGCGGGGTTCGGAACACTGCTCCGCGAGGCAGACGCGAGTGCAGCCCGTCGCCGCGGATCTGCCGGCACCTCGTCGGTCGGCAATCTCGCGCCGAAACGGCGGGACGCGGGGCGGTACCCACGGCAGAGATTGCGCATCGCGATGGGTGGGTGGCGACGCATGTGGAGGTGGTCCATGAAGGCCGCCAAGCTCGCGCTCTCGTCCATGTCATTGCTCGTCGTGCTGGCATGCGGAGGTGACGACGCGGCGGCCGGCGATGGATCCACATCCGCAAGCACGGGGACGGAGGCAACGACGGGCGCGTCGTCGGGCACGGACGGGGACGCATCGAGCAGCTCCGGCGGCGACGAAACGACGGGCGGGCCGACCGAGTGCACGTTCATCGACACGTTCGACGCCGCGCATTGTCCCAAGGCGCCTCCGTGTCGGCTCTACGTCGACGGGTCGGTCGCGACGTCCGGCGACGGTACGTCGTGGGCCACGGCTCTACGAACCGTGCAAGAAGGCATCGACCTCGTCCACTGTGGCGTCCTCGCTGGCGGCTGCGAGCAAGGGCAGGTCTGGGTCAAGGAGGGGACGTACTACGTGTACGAGGGGTGCGAGTGGGACGCGGTCCGCCTTCGCCAGGGCGTCGCGGTGTATGGAGGCTTTGCCGGCGACGAGACGGAGCTCGCGGCACGGGACTTCGTCGCCCACGAGACGGTGCTCGACGGTCGCGACGCCCTCGATTCGCCGACCACCGTCTATCACGTGGTGCACGGCGCGGACGAAGCGATGCTCGACGGCTTCACGGTCCAATTCGGTGCCGCCAATGCGCTCGACGAAGGATCCGATCAGTTCGGCGGAGGGTTGCTCAACCTGGCCCGCGCACCCACGATCGCCAACTGCACGTTCCGCGACAACTACGCAACCCAGCACGGTGGTGCGATCGCCAGCGTCGGCGGCCAACCGACGATCACCGGGTGCGTGTTCGAGGACAACACTGCGATCGGACACGGCAGCGGGGTCTACGTCATCGAAGGCACACCGGTGATCTCCGACAGCGAGTTCCGACTCAACGCCTCCGGGATGCTAGGCGATCCGGCGGGCGGGGGCGCGTTCACGTGCGACGGCTGCACGGACGCATTGGTGAGCCGGTCCCACTTCGAGGCAAACGCAGCGTTTCGTGGCGGGGGAGTCTACGGTCTGGGAAGCACGCTCACGATTTCCGAGTGCACGTTCGTCGGCAACTACGCCGGGCGTGCCGGTGGCGGTGCGCAGCTCCAGTTCGGGGACTATGTGGTCGAGCGCAGTGCGTTCTCCTCGAACGAGGCGTTCGTGTTCGGAGGGGCGCTCTCCGTCGGCGGCTCCGATGGCTCGTTCGAGCTGGTCAACGTGCTCGCGGCCTACAACGAGGCGCCGACCGGAAGCTCCCTCGAGGGCGCGGAGTCCGGGCCGGTCACGATTCGCTTCTCGACGATCGCGCACAACCTCGCGTCGGAGGGGACCGCAATCCTCGGTCCGCCGGACCTGACGATCGACAGCAGCATCGTGTGGAATCCCGACGGCCTCGGGGAGCTATCGTCGGTCGGACAGACCGCACTGTCGGTCGTCTACAGCGACATCCGGGGTGGCGCCGAGGGAACGATGAACCTCGATGTCGATCCGATGTTCGTGGGGCGCGACGCTGGTGACTTCGGGTTGGTGCCGGGCTCCCCGTGCATCGACGCCGGCAACCCGGTCGATGCTCCGGCCACCGATGCCGCCGGCAATCCACGGGATGCGATGCCGGACATCGGTGCGCTGGAGGCTCCATGAGGCGAACGCCCCTCGTGATGTGGGACCGAGTGGTCCTCGGTGTCGTGCTCGTCTGCCTCGCCGGCTGTGGCGACGACGCGTCCGGCAGCGGATCCTCCACGACGGGGACGGCGTCCGGCACCGGCCCGACCGATGGCTCGACGACCGCGGACGTGGCAGACGGTTCCAGCACCGGCGAGACCGAAGGCCCCGCGGAGGATCGATTCGAACCGCTCCGCGATGCGGTCACGGCGTACATGGCGGACGCGAACATCCCGGGCGCCGCGATCGCGATCATCGAAGGTGGGGAGGTCACCTTCGCCGAGGGGTTCGGGCGCAAGCGACCCGACCAGGACGATCCGGTGCTGCCGACCACGCTGTTTCGCTGCGGTTCGGTGACCAAGACCATGACCACGATCGCGTTGCTGCAGCAGGTCGACGCCGGGACGGTCGATCTCGATGCCGTCGTCGTCGACTACGTGCCCGAGCTCTCGTTCTCCGAGGATCCGCAGTGGGTCTCGCAGATCACCGTGCACCACGTGCTCACGCACCAATCGGGGCTACGCGACCGGTTTCCTTGGCTGGGTACGGGAGACGACGACGAGCTGAGCCAATGGTTGGTCGAGGAGTATGCCGACGAGGGGTTCATGTGGGTGCCGCCGGGGACGATGTGGAACTACTCCAATCCCGGCTTCACGGTGGTCGGGCGCGCCATCGAGACCGCCTCGGGCCGGACGTATCGCGAGTATCTGAGCGATCGAGTGTGGGCGCCTCTCGGGATGGAGCGCACGTTCTTGCAGCCGGCGGACGTTCTCGCCGACGGCGACTACGCCTCCGGTCTGAAGATCAACGCGCTCGGCCAGCCCGTGCTGTACACGCCCGAAGACTACGACCATGCCGCGTCGCGACCGGCGGGCTTGGCCTTCACCCACGTGGGCGACCTCGCCAAGTTGATCGGGTTCCTTCGCGCGGGGAATCCCGACGTCTTGTCGGAGGAGGGGCGACGGCGGATGGCCACGGCCTACGTCGACACGGAAGAGATTCCCGGATGGCAGTTCTACGGCTACGGCTTGTTTGCCCAGCGGGGGTACTGGTACGTGCCCGAGGAGCCGGACGACACGGGGTTCATGGCGCTCGACTTCGTCTTCCACGGCGGCGACGTGCCCGGCTTCTCGGCCGACATCGTGTACTTCCCCTCGCTCGACTTCGGTATCGCGTGGTTGGCCAATGCCGATCGGGTGCACGTGGATCCGGTCCTGACGGTCGCGCTGAGCACTCGGCACGACTTGCCGACACCCGCGGCGCCACCCGACTTCGCGATGGACCCCGCCACGCTTCCTCTGTACGCGGGCACCTACGACGAGCCTCGCCTTGCCGGGCCGATCGAGGTCACCTGGGACGGCACGGACATGCGGATCGACTACCCGGGATTGGGCGTGGCCGGCATCGACTACGACCCGGTGCTGCTACCCGGCACGCCCCACAACTTTCGGCTGATCACGCCGGAGGGCGAGACGTGGCTCGCGTTCCTCCACGAGACGCCCGTCGGCACGAGGTTCGTGCGGGAGCGAAACGCCGTGTGGTCCCGCCGTGCGGGGCCCTCCGTATCGATCCCGCCGGCGGACGTGGCGCGCAGCGTCGACGAGGCGCCACGGATCGGGCCGCATCGGGGACCGACGCCGTGGTCCCCCGCGGGCCCGAGGACGTACCGAGCGCGACGCTGACGCCGACGGTCTGGAGAACCACGTGACCGAGGATCTGCTGGGACAATACCGAATCGAGGACATCGCGCTCGCGCGTCGGCTGACGATCGACACGTTCGATGCGCTGTCGGCCATGCACGCGATGACGGCGCTGCTCGAGCTCGATGTGACGCGCGCATCGACACAGATCGCCCAGGTGCAGGATCGAGGCCTGCGCGTGTCCTTGTTCGCGCACGTCGTGCGGTCGATCGCGGTGGCCTCGAGCCGACATCCGAAGCTCAACGTCGTGCGTCACGGTCGCAAGGTGGCGCGCTTCGAGGACGTCGACGTCAGCGTGCCCGTGGAGGTGTCGGGCGGGGCGGGAAGACTGCCGCTGCAGATGGTCATCCGCGCCGCGCAGCACAAGCTCGCCCCGCAGATCTACGCCGAGATCGCCGAGGCGAAGGAGCGTCACCGTCAGGAGGGGGCCCTCGGCAGCGAGGACCGCTGGGCTCGCCGCATGCTCGGGCTGACGCGCTTGGTGCCGCGACGGATCGAGCACTGGCTGATCCGCCGGATGGTGGCCGACGGCTTGCTGCCTGCCGACGACGAGCTCAGAACCTGAACGTGACCGCACCGCGAGCGACGATGGGGTTGCCGGCGATCGCGTGCACGGTCGGCAGCTGGCTGCGGGGGCGATCCGGATCCCAGTGCGACGCGAAGTGGTACTCGCCCTCGCGCCAACGCAAGCCGAGCACGTTGTCGACCGCCAGATCGATCTGAAACCACTTGTAGCGATAGCCCACCGAGACATCGAGGACGGTCGCGATTCCGGCGGTCGCGCCGTAGCTGAGTGGTCGTGGCCCGAGCAGGAACCAGCGCAGGCCGCCGTGGAAGCCCTTGGGGTGATCGAGCGTGGCCTGCGTCGAGACCACCAGCGGTGGCGCACCGGGAATGGGACGGCCGCTGTCTCGGAAGCGCGCGTGCGCGTAGGTGACGTCGGCGCCGAGGTCGAGCCACGACGCAGCGTGAATCTGCACGTCGCCCTCCACGCCCAGTCGCTGCGTGCCCGACAGCTCCACGTTGAAGCCCGAGACGTGGTCGAAGACGCTCTCGCGGCCGATCCAGGTGCCGAACAGGCTCGAGCCGACGTCGAACAGCGCGCTCGGAGAAAAGCGCGCGCCGACCTCCGCGTTGTCCGAGAGCGTCATGCGGGAGCGGCCACCGGCGAACCGATCGAGGTCGACGTCGGAGGGGACCTCTTGCGGCAGCGTGTACGCGCGAGCCTCCGGTGATCGGAAGCCGCGACCGTAGCCCGCGAACAGCTGCCAGCGCTCGCCGGGGCGGAAGCGGGTCATCAGGCGAGGCGAGACGGCGAACGCAGTGCCGCTGAACTCGCGCGCTTGCTCGCGGTCGCCGACCCGGGTGGTGAACGCGTCCAGACGAGCGCCGCCTTCCAGCTGCACCCAATGAGCCGGGGCCGCACGCACCCCCGCGCCGACCCCGTAGTCGTGTTGGTGGATCCCGAGGTCCTGCGCCGTGTCCCAGCGCATGCCGCTGGGCAGAGTCTGGTCGATCTGCTGGTCGATGAAGTCGCCGCGCCAGTGGGCGAGCAACGGCACCTGCACGCGGTCGTGGGCCTTGATCACGACCTCGCCGCGAACGCCGGTGGTCACGGCGGCCTGCGTTTGCTCGTGCCGATCGCCTTGCTCGGGGAAGAGCAGGTCGCCGGTGAAGTTCTCGTCGAGCCACATCCGGCGCACCCCGGTGAACGCGGTCACGTTCGTGTCGACGCGTGTGCGCTCCGATCGGGCCCGCAGCGCGAGCATGGCTCGGCTGGACTCGCCCGACGTGTCGTCGAGGTACGCGTCGTACAGGCCCACGTCACCGCGGTTGAAGTCGTCGATGCGGACGACGCCCGGGAGGCCGAAGCGCGCGCCGTAGACCGTGGCGAGGGCACCCACGGTGGTCCCGTGCCCGGACCACAGGCGCGCGGACCCCATCGCACTGATGCGTTGAATCTGTCGGTTTTGTCCGTAGCCGTCGTCGTGCAGGCCCTCCACGGCGACGAACGTGTCCTCGGATCGGCCGCGTGGGGCGTAGACGGTCGCGACGCGGTGGCGATTGGTGGATCCGTACTCGTAGCTGGCTCGCGTGCCGCGCTCGCGGACGCCGAGCCGGTAGTGGATCGAGCCGGCCGTCGCGAAGTTGCCCTGCGACAGCCGAAGCGAGCCCTTGGTCGCATCGACGTGGTCGACCACCTCCGGGATGATGAAGGCGAGATCGAGGTAGCCGTGGGCGTGGACGTTGGAGGGCTCGTTGACCGGGATGTCGTCGACGAGTGTCTCGACGTCCGAGCCGTGCACGGCGTCGAAGCCCCGTAGGTAGAACTGGTAGCCCTTGCCCTGACTGCCGTGCTGGACGATGTGCAGACCGGGCACGAGGCGCAGGATGTCCTCGGCGCTGCGCTTGGGTGTGTTGTCGATCGCGCGCCGGGAGATCGTGCGCGCCGACGACGTCATGCCGTCGACGCGCTTGGTCGGGACCCGCACCTCGCGAACGGTGTCGTCGTCGTTCGTGTCACCGGCGTCCTCGACGTCGGCGTCCTCGACCGGCTCGTCGTCGTCGTTGACGGCGACGGGCGTCGCCGGTTCACCCTCGGGCGTGGGAGCTGCTGCGGGGGCGAGCAGCGCGACCCCACACACGACGATGAACGCGGCGAGCATCGGTCAGGGGGCGACGTCGCAGTGACCCTCGCCATCGATGTGGCCGACGGTCGTCGTCTGCACTTCGATGAACGACCACAGGTCGCTGACGTCGCGGCTACCGACCTGGTATCGAGTCTCGCCCGTGATGTCCACGGCCCGAAGCTCTGCTTCGGTCACCGTCCCGTCGCCGTCGGCATCGGCCGCAGCCACGAGGTCGATCGCGACGTTGGGGTCGGACGAGTCGAGGTCGTCGTAGAACAGGTGGTCGGCGTGGATGGTGATCTGCGAGGTGGCCTCGCCGTCGGCGGCCACGTCCTGCTGGGTCTCGCAGGCGACGTAGCTCGTCTTCGTGGCAAAGCCCCACTCGAACGCCACCGTCATGTCTTGCCGTACGGCGCGGCCAGCGACCCAGATCGAGTATCCGGCGCTCGCCATCGCGGCGACGTCCTCGGCGGACGCGTTGCCGGAAGCGTCGGCGGCCGCCGGCCCCACCTCGTAGTCGAGGATCTCCACGACGCCCGCTTCGACGTCGATCGTGCCGATCGGATGCCCCGCGCCCGCGGAGTCGGGCCGAAGGTCGAAGACGAAGGGCCCCGTGAGGGCGACGCCGTCGGCTGCGATGCCGTCGACCGCGACCAGGAAACGGTCGAAGGTGATCTCCCAGCCGTCGACGGTGTCGGCGGCCGGGATGCGGTCCTCGATGTAGGACTCGCCGTAGATCGTGACGGCGAGGCGACCCTCACCGCTCGGCTCGCCGTCGCAGCCGGCCGACAGCAGGGCGAGCGATCCCAGCAGTGCCGCGAGCGCGGCACCGTTGCGTGTGTTCGTCTCCATCAGCGGACCTGCGTGAGGTAGTGGTCGTGCGCCTGCAGCTGGCGGCGGACGCGGTTGTAGGCCTCGGTCTCGGGGACGAGCACGACGTGCCCATCTGCGTCGTCGTCGAGGGCGTGGAAGTCGACCCCGTCGAAGACCGTGTCGGACTCCACTGGATCGACGATGGCCAGCGACAATCCGATCGCCTCTTCGGTGTCCTCGTCGACGGTCAGATCGAGCGGAACACCGATGATCTGGCGCCCTTCGTCCTGGTCGAGCACGACCTCGAAGGTGACGGTGACGCCGTCGAGGGTGGCCGTGCCGGCGATGTCGAAGGTGTGCCCGATGATCGGGTCGTCCGGATCGAGGCCGTCCGTCGCCTCCGCCCGCGACAGTCCGAAGTTGGCGCCGGAGTAGTTGGCGACGAGCATGGTCGCGAGCCCGAGCACCCGCCCGTCCTCACGCCAGTCGAACACGAAACGGCCCGGCAGCTCTCCGACGATCTCGCCGCCCGCGGCGTGGCCCGGGTGGGCGTACGCGGAGGGGACGAAGAAGTCGTGGATGCCGTCGAGCGCCCGCTGGCCGAGGCTGGCGTGCATCTCTCCGTCGGTCGTCAGCTCGATGTCGGCGAGCGCGACGCGGCAGCGGGTCAGCTCGATGTGATACCCGAGGTCGTTGTCGTGCTCGACGATGCCGCTGGCGTCGACGACGATGTCGAGCTCGACGCGTGGAGCGAGTTTGGTGTCGAAGTCGCAGCCGCCGAGCCCGGTGAGGGCGAGGGTGGCGACGAGGGCCTTGCGGCCGACGCCATGGGTTGGCGTAGTCATGCGTTCGTTGCTTTCCGTGCTTGTGGGTACGTGAAGTCTCATCGAGGGGATCGGCGCACGTGGCGGCGCCGCGAAGCGTCCGCGGGGTCGCGGAAGCTCCGGTCCACACGCTGCTGCGGGCCCACGCCGAGACGGCGCGGCGCCTCGGGTCGAAGCGGCGTACGGGCGGCCTCGCGGCCGCGGTCTATCCGATCGAAGGAGGACCACGCGCCCGCACGTGGCGAGGCGTACGGTCGCTCGGCGCGGCCGGTGAGGCATGCGTCCAAGCGAAGAAACTCAGCGGGGCGACGGCGACGACGGGCCAGGGCGCGTCCGTCGGCGAGACGACCATCGCGCGGTGGGCCAACGCATGCGCGCCGTGCCCCGGCGATCGACAGCTCGCCTCGTCGCCGACGTCGCGGTCGGCATCGTCGTCGTGATGCTCTGCGTCGTGGTCGTCGTGGTGGTCGTCGTGGTGGTCGCCGTGGTCGTCGTGCGCCGCGTGGTGGTCGTGGTCGTCGTGCGCCGCGTGGTGGTCGTGGTCGACGACGTCGGCGTGCCGATGGTCATGCGGCGCTTCGTCGTGTCCGTGCCGGTGCCCGTGCTCGGCTCCGTGGTCATGACCCTGCGCGTGGTCGTGACCTCGAGCGTGCTCGTGGGCACGCTCGTGGGACGCGACGCCGTCCCCTGCGTGGTGGTGGTGCCCGATCTGCTCGTGCAGCCACACGTGCACGCTCGGCCCGATCTCGAACCCGAGCACCCACAGCACGCACGCGAGGGCGGCTCCGATGCGCCGCCATGGCAGCGGCTTCGATGTCGTCGGTCCGGCCATGGCTTCGGGGGCACGGTGCGGGCCTGCGACCCCCACGCACCTACGGTACGAGGCACCGGGCAGGATTGCCCAGCCCGCGCGGCGCCTGATGTGTGATTTGACGCACGTGTCGTGCCCGGGCCAGTCGCCGGCGCGCTCGGTGGTATCAGACGTCGACGATGCGACGCCGTCACGCGCCGACGTGGATCCTGCGTCGCCCGATCGCGCACCGCGGCCTGCACGGGCCGCGTCGTCCCGAGAACTCGCTGTCGGCGTTCGAGGCGGCCGTCGATCACGGCTATCCGATCGAGCTCGACGTGCACCTGACGTCCGACGCACAGGTGGTCGTCTTTCACGACGACGAGCTGCGGCGCATGACGGGCGCGTCCGGTCGGGTGACCGAACTGTCGTTGGCGCAGCTGCGACAGCGCCGACTTCTCGGAACCGACGACCACGTTCCCTCGCTGCGGGAGGTGCTCGAGCTCGTCGACGGGCGCGTGCCCTTGGTCGTCGAGCTCAAGTCGCACGGCGCAGCAGGAGCGCTCGAGACTCGCACGCGGGACGTGCTGCGCGACTACGCCGGCGAGGTCGCGGTGCAGAGCTTCAACCCGCGTAGCGTCGCGTGGTTTCGTCGCGAGTCGCCGCACCTGCCGCGTGGCTTGCTGGCCACGGACTTCGCCGACGAGGATCTTCCGACCTACCAGAAAATCCTGCTGCGTCGTCTCGCACCGGTGCCATGGGTCGCTCCCGACTACGTCGGCTACGACCTGCGGTGCCTGCCGTACTGGCCCGTCACGCTCCTACGCCGCGTGGGTGTGCCCGTGGTCGCGTGGACGATCCGAACGGCCGCCGACGCCGCACGCGCCGCGGTCGTCGCCGACAACATGATCTTCGAGAACGTCCGCCCGTAGCCGCTGCAACGAACCGGGCCGGGCGCGTCAGCCCGCGCGCGTGCCGACCCAGGCCGGCGTGGCGGCGGCGCGGTCGATCTCGGTGAGGACACGGGTGGCCCGGCGGTGCAGGCGAAGGACGTCGAGCTCGCCGAGCTCGGACGCGTCGTCGTCCCGCAGCGTCGTGGTCACCTGCGCGAGCACGGCTCGGATCGCCCGATGCTCGCGGCGACGCAGGTACGCGCTCGAGGGCGATCCATGGGCCTCCTGCAGCACTTGCAAGACGAGCTGCGCCCGGTCACGCACGGACGTCCCGGCCGGCGCGCGAGCCAGTCGGGCACGCAGCGTCGCGAGATGGGCGAGCGCCGCCTCGCGTCCCACGTCGCGCTGCTCGGCGGCGCTGGCCAACGTTCGCCACAGCGCGGGCGCTTCGCCGCGCAAGCCGGGTACGTCCAGCAGCGCACGCAGCATGTGGTCTTGCAGCTCCACCCACGCGTCGGCCCACTCGTCGTCGTCGTCGTCACGCGACGGCGGGGCAGAGACGATCGCGTTCCAGTCTTCGATCTGCTCGGCGAGGGTGGACAGCGGCTGACGAAGGCCGGCACGCTGCTCGACGAGGCGAACGGCCGCGGCGTCGAGGCTCGCGTCGAGCGTGCGCAGCAGCTGGGCGGCGTGGATGGCCCACTGCGACAAGGTCGTGATCGGCAGGTCGTCCCAGATCGGATCGCCCGGCAGTGGCCGTTCCATGAGGGCGACGATGTGGCCGATGTTGTTGCGGAACCGCGTTCCGTCGGCGGGGGCCAGATGCGAAGGGCGAAGGTTCATGGGGAGGTCGGCGGGACCCGACGGCGGCGATCGGACGCCTTCATTGTCCCAAAACGGAACACTCGCGACGATGAAAACGTCACGAAACTCGTCGGTCGGCGCCGCTTCCGCGAGCGAGATCGAGCCGGCGAGCCTGTGTTCGCGGGCGCCCGGCGAAACGCTGCGCGGTCGCGCGCGTCGTCACGGCACGTGTTCGCACTCGGGGCGCACCGTCGCGGCAGCGATCTCCTGGATCATCTGCGCGACGTCGGGCTCGATGCGCACCAGCGGCCGCCCCACGTTACCCACGGGCGAGACGTTGGTCAGCTGCGCGAACATCAAACTCGCGTTGAGGTACGAGCCTCGTCGACCCGGATGGTGCAGGTCGGTGTCGTAGAGGTTGACCGTCGGCGCACGCCGGGACATCTCCATCCACGCCTGACCCGCGGGGACGATCTCGGCGCTCGTCTCGAAGGCGAGGTCGGCGTACGCCCGGTGGATCGCCTCGTACATCGCCATCGGGCTGCCGCCACTGAGCGTGCGCCGGCGCGTGTAGATCGAATGCCCTTCCTTGCGCGGCCACGTCTCGAAGAAGATCGGGGTGGCGCCCGCGTCCCAGGCCATCTGCGCGAGCTCGCCGCCCGAGGTCCGAAATCCCTCGGGCGTTCGCAACGGCTCGAGGCTCTGGCCCTGGATCACCACGAAGTCCCAGTCGCGCGCCGCGAGGGCGCGCCGCACTTTCGAGCGACGTGCGTGGTACTCGAGTCGCTTGCCCGGCAGCGCGAGACGCTGGGTACGGATGTGCAGTCCGGCGGAGTCGGCCATGCGCGCGACCTGCAGGTGAAGGTCGTGGGCGATCGTGTAGCTGTTGCCGATGAACAGCACGTCGAGGTCGTCGCGGACCAGACACTGTCCGATCGGGAGCGCCTCCATGCGTGGCGCGGACACGACCTCGGTGTCACGCCGCGCCGCCGTGTGCGGCGTCTCGACGACCGCCGGGGTCACGACGAGCTCGTCGGCTTCGCGCGTCGACGCGGTGCACCCGAGGGCGCAGACCATGGACAGGACGCCGAACGCCAAGCCCGCACGCATGCCACTCAAGCCTAGCCGGTGCCGGCCGACAGGCGCATTTTTTCGACGTTCGGCGGCGCTTTGCGCCAGCGGCGCGGGATCTCGTCGGGCACGTCCTCGCGGGTCGCGTGTCTCCCTACACGGGCCGGGCCGCGGGAAGGCTCAGTCCCAGGGATTGGAGGCGGGCGTCGCGAGTAGATCCTCGACGTCGTCCATGGTCAGCCTCTTGCCGCCGGTCTGGTCGCGGCCGAGGGCCCCCTCGGCGACCTCGCGTTTCTGGCGACCGAGCTCGACCATCTTCTGCTCGACCGTGTCCTCGACGACGAGGCGGTAGACCATGACGGGCTTTTCCTGCCCGATGCGGTGGGCACGGTCGGTGGCCTGGTCCTCGACGGCGGGGTTCCACCACGGGTCGTAGTGGATGACCGTGTCGGCCTCGGTCAGCGTCAGGCCCGAGCCACCCGCCTTGAGGCTGATGAGGAAGATCGGCGGTCCCGACTTCTGCTGGAACTGAGCGACGAGCTCCTCGCGGTTCTTGGTGCCGCCGTGCAGCCACAGGTACTCGATGCCGAGCTCGTCGAGCGCTGCGGCGATCAGCTTCTGCATCTCGACGAACTGCGAGAACACCAGGACCTTGCGGCCCGAGCCCACGCAGTCGGTGATGAGCTCCTTGAACGCCTCGAGCTTGGCCGAAGGCGGAATCGGAGTGCCCTCGGGCAGGCCGAGCAGGTTCGGATCGCAGCACACCTGACGCAGTCGGGTGAGCGCGGCGAGGATCGCCATCTGCGACTTCTCGATGCCGGCTTCGTTGACGCGACCGGTGATCTCGTTCTTGGCCGCCTTGAGGATCCGGTTGTACAGACCCAGCTGACTCTTGCCGAAGTGGACGAACAGGGTCTGCTCGGTCTTGGCCGGCAGCTCCTTGGCCACGTCTTCCTTCTTGCGGCGCATGACGAACGGCCGCACGCGCACGCGCAGCTGCTCGAGCGCCTTGGGGTCGTTGTCCTCGATCGGCTTGACGTAGTTCTTCTGGAAGTCCGAGAGCTTGCCGAGGAACCCGGGCGCGAGAAAGTCGAAGATCGCCCACAGATCCAGCAGGTGGTTTTCCACCGGCGTGCCGGTCAGCGCCAGGCGATGGTCGGACTTGAGCTGCTTGGCCGACTTGGCCGTCGAGGTCGTCCAGTTCTTGATGTACTGCGCCTCGTCGAGCGCCACGTAGCGGAACCGGATCTTGCACAGCTCATCGATGTCGCGACGCAGGATCGAGTAGCTGGTCACGATCACGTCCGTCTTCTTGAGCAGACGGCGGTTCTCGGCGCGGTCGGTGCCGTGCCACACCAGCACCGACAGGGTCGGTGCCCACTTTTGGACCTCCTGCTTCCACACCGAGAGCACCGACGTGGGGCACACGATGAGGTTGGGGGCCTGGCCTTCCTCTTCCTTGGCCTTGGTCAGCAGCGCCAGCGCCTGCACGGTCTTACCCAGACCCATGTCGTCGGCGAGGATCCCGGTCATCCGGTTGACGTGCAGCTGCCACAGCCACGCGAAGCCGGAGCGCTGGTACTCGCGCAGCTTGGCGGTCAGCGCCTTGGCCTTGCGCGGCGCCTTCGCCGTTTTCTCGCCGGTCATCGACGACAGCAGCTTCTTGACCTCGGCCGCGACCTTCGGCGTGGGAATCTCCCCCAGCAGCCGCGACAGATTGCCGAGCTCGAGCGTGGACACCTCGGCGTGGCCCGCCTTGTCGAACTGCATGTCCCCGGCGGCCTCGGCGATGGGCTGCAGGATCTTGGGGTCGAGCTTGACCACCGACCCGTCGGCCAGCGTGATCCAGCGGCGTCCCTCGTGCAGCCACCGCAGCAGGTCGCGGAACGAGATGAGGTCCTCTTCGCCGTCGATGTCGACGATCGCCTCGACGTCGAGCACCGAGCCGTCGCCGGCCGAGACGGACACGCGGGGGTTCGGAGCCTTGTTGCGGATCTTGGGCAGCTTGGGGACGCGCTTTTCCCAGGTCTCGGGCAACAGCGGCAGACCGGCGATGAGGAACTCGATCGCGTCGTCGTCGCGCGCCACGAAGGCGGCGTCGGCTTCCGAGTACTTGAGCTTGAGATCGCGAAGCTGCTTGCGCGCGGCGGCCTCGGCCTCGAGGTCGCGGTAGAAGCTGATCGTCTCGCCGCCCGCGCTCATCGTGTAGCGGGCGGTCTCCGGGTCCTCACCCGCGATCGACAGCGACACGTTGCCGTACACCGCCGTGAGCGTGACCGTGACGCGCTCGGCGTCGCCTTCGATCGTGATGACGATCTTCTCCACGCCGCGGGCATCGGACGCGAGCGCGAACAGGTCCTGGCGCGGCACGCCGACGGTCTGCAGCTGTTCCGACAGTGCGTCCATCTGCGCGGCGCCGACCCGCGAGTCCATGACGATGCGCGGCTCCTTGACGATCGCCTCGAGCACCCACGGCGGCGTGTCGAGCACGAGGAAGCACTCGGAGCCTTCGGGATCGATGAACCACGTGGGCGCGCCGGCGACCAGGCGCCCCTGGTCGAGCTCGAAGGTGCGGCCGGTGGTGGTGTCCTCCAGGAACGCGTGCAGCTCGATCGCACCGTCGTGGCGCGACTCGGCCTGCACGCGCAGCGTCAGCGGATGCTCGGCGAACTTGAGCTTGCCGACGCCCTTGAGGCTGACCTGCGCGTAGCGGGCGAAATACAGAAGGCTCGCGAGCGCCGGATCGTCGAGCTCGTACGCGCCCTCGTCGTCCTCGTCGAGCGCTTGCTCGAGGAGTCGATCGACGAGTCGGTCGGCCGGGCGTCCGCCCTTGCCCGAGCCGCGCTTGGCGGAGGCGGCCACACCGGCCTGGAAGACGGTGAGCCACCAGCTCCCCCCGCGTTGCTGCAGTTGGTAGCGGCGGGCGCTCGCGTCGTCGGCACCAACCTCGGCGACCCACGGGTTGTGCGTGGTCGTGATCTCCGCGCCGGCCTGGTACTGCTGGCGCAGCGTCAGACCGAGCGCCACCGCGTGGTGGCAGATCTTCTCCCACCCGTCGGTGAACGTCGGGCAGCTGCAGTGGGCTTCGAGCTTCTTGCCGCCGGGCCCGAGCTTGAGGCTCGTCGAGTGCGGCACCGGGCTCGAGCCCTTGACGCGGCCTTCGACCGAATCGCCGGAAAAGACGAGGTCGGACACCGCGCCGGACTTGAACAATTCTTGGCCGGCTTTGACGGCCTTGGGGCTGGCGGTTCGCACCAGCACCTCGGGTTCCACGAGGGGAAGGAAGCTTTCGAGCTGTGACACGTTGGACTCCGGCTCCGGCGTGCTTCGCCGTCGGACGAAGACGCCATCGCGGGGCGCAAGAGGGGCGTGGGCGAGTCTGCTCGGGCCACTACGGGTCACGAGCGAGATTCGCGCAGCGACGACGGTCTAGCACGCTCCGGGCCGCCGCAAAACCCCCGGGGGTCGTCCCGCAGCCGGTGGCAGACGCCGGTCGCCGCGACGCGTGATGAATCTCCGCACCGACCCGCGCCCGGGCCTCGGGTACGCTCCCGCGCGCATTGGTCGAAGGGCAAAACGCGGCGGACCCCGGCATGGGCCTGCTCGCGGCGGCGCTCGCCGAGGTGCCGACCGAGCGGATCGTCGGTATCGCCGGACCCCCGCTGCCCCGCCATCCGACCGCGGCGCGCGACGTGATCGACGTGCGCGAGCTGGCGCAAGCCGGGACGAGCCCGCTGCGGTTGCAGCCGCCGCGAGGTCGGGCGTTCGAGCACGCGTGGTGCTGGCCTCGCGCCCATCTCGGCAAGGACTTCACGTTCGCGTGCCTCGATCTCGCCGCACTGTCGGTGCGGCCGGGCGGTGCGGTGTGGTGCGCGGTGCGGAAGGCCAAGGGGGCGGACTCGATCGCGACGCAGATCGAGCGCACGCTCGGCCGGGTGGAGACGGTGTCGCGCGAGCGCGGGTATCGATTGCTGCGCGCGCGCCGTGGCGACGACTACGACATCGACGCCGCGACGACTCGACTCGCGCAGCGCTACGAGATCGCCGACCCGTGCTTGGGCGACGCGATCCTCCGATCGTCGCCCGGGGTGTTCTCGCGCCGCGAGCTCGATGCCGGGACGCGCTGTCTGCTCGAGCATGTTCGCGACGCCGGCGTGCCCGAGCCGCGGGTCGTGCTCGATGTGGGTGCAGGGGTGGGGCCGATCTCGGTGTGGGCCGGGCTTCGCTGGCCGAGCGCGCAGCTGTGGGCGGTGGAGCCCAACCTGTTGGCGCACGCGTGTCTGCTCGACAACCTCGTTGCGCTCGGGTTGGCACCGCGCGCCACGGCGGTCTGTCGGGCCGGGCTCGGCGACGAGCTCGCGGCGGTGCGCGGCGAGGTCGACTTGGCCTTGCTCAACCCGCCGACCCACCTCGACGTGGAGGCGCTGTGCGAGTTGGTCGCCGACGTGCTCGCCTGGTTGGGGCCCGACGGCCGCGCCTTCTTCGTGGTCAGCCGGGCCGACGCGCTGGCCACCCCGCTGCGCCGGGCCGGCGCGGAGGCACTTGCACACACCTACCCCCGCTACACCGTGATGCAGGTGCGCGGGCAGGCCCGCTGAGGTACGCTCGGCATCGCGTGGCAGAGGCGGAAGCCAGCGACAAAGACCTCTTGTTGGCCTGGCGGGACGGCGACGAGGACGCGGGCAATGTCCTGGTTCGTCGGCACTTCCCGGTCGTCTTTCGTTTCTTCCGCAGCAAGCTGACCGACGGCGTCGAAGACCTCGCCCAGCGTACCTTCCTCGGCTGCGTCGAATCGGCCGAGTCCTACCGCGGCGATGGATCGTTTCGCGCGTTCGTCCTCGGCATCGCGCGCAAGCAGCTGCTGCTGCACTTTCGCAAGCGGTACCGACACGCCAACGTCTTCGATCCCACTACCGTCTCGCTGCAGGACGTGGGGCCGGCCTCGGGTGGCACGCCCAGCGGGTTCCTGGCCGCGCGCGACGAAGAGCGCCTGCTCGTGACGGCGCTGCGGCTTCTGCCCGTCGACTTCCAGATCGCCGTCGAGCTGTTTTACTGGGAAGAGCTGCCGATCGCCGAGATCGCCGACGTGCTCGAAGTGGCGACGGGCACGGTCAAGAGCCGCCTCGGCCGCGCCCGCGAGATGCTGCGCAAGCGCATCGCCGAGCTCGCGACCTCCGAAGCGGTGCTGCGGTCGACGACGGACGGGCTCGACAAGTGGGCCCGCTCGTTGCGGCTTCGCTTCGACCGCGACGTCGACGAGGAGTAGGCGGCGCGTGAAGCTGTCGGCCCTACGGGCGACCGGGGACGGGAAGTGGGTCATCGTCGAGCGACCCGACGAGCGGCGCGTCGGCCGGTGGTTCCTCGTCATGGCGCTGGCGACGGCGGTACTGGCCGCGGCGCTGATGATGGTCGAGAGCGAGGCGTGGCCGGTGTGGCTGTTTCCGATGTCGTTCGGCTTGGTCGGCTGGCTGTACGCGGTGCGGGGAGGGCTCACGGAAATCGACGGCAGCCGCAAGGAAGTGGTCGCGGTGGGCGACCGAGACCGGACCAAGGGCTACGTGGCGGTGATGGTGGGCGCCGGGATCCAGCAGCACCAGACCGAGCACGGGTCGGTCGCAGTCCTCGCGTTCGGGGTCAGCCTCGTGCTGCCCGACGTCGATCCGGAGGCGGCCGAGATGGTCGCGAAGATGCGCGAGGCCTTGGACTCCACCGAGGGGCTCTCGGAGGCGGGGCGCGCGGACCTGACGGCGGCGCTCGAGCAGTGGGGACCCGTCATGCGCAGCGAGCAGCTGCACGTGATGACCACGACCGACGAGCATCTGATGTGGCGCATCGGCGAGTGGCTCGCCCGAACGCTCGACGTCCCGATGATCGACTTCGCCGGCGGCCGACCGATGCAGCGCACGCCGGCGGAGCTCGATCGCACGCTGGTGCAGCGACTCGAGGGCATGCCCGAAGAGGACCGCCCGCCCTCGCCGGGCGCACCGCCGCCGGGGATCGAGCTCGACGAGCTGCCGCAGCGGCTCGCGCTGACGTGGTACGCCGGCGTCGGGGGCCAGCTGTTCGGCATGGTGTTGTTCATCGGCTTCGCGCTCTTCGGGGTGGTGCTGGCGATCGAAGGGGCACTGTTCATCGGCCTGTCGTTTTTCGTGGTCGGTCTGGGGCTGGCCGCGCTGATCGCCTGGGCGGGCCGCACGACGGGAAACAGCGAGCTCGTCATCGATGCGACCAAGCTGCACCACACAGGGGGCTTTCCCTTCCGCCGCATCGTGGAGATCCCACTGTCGGCCCTCGAGCACGTCCGCGAGCAGCCCAACCCACGACCGATGCTGAGCTTCGTGTCCGACGACGTGCTCCTGCAGATCGGGGCGACCGACGAGCAGGCCGCGTGGATCCGCCGCAAGGTCGAGCACCACCTCGGCGCACGGATCGGCCGCACGTAGGCGCGCCGAATTGCCGTACGATGCCGCCGTGCCGCGGTCGCATTGGGTGTGGGCCCTGCTGGGGATCGTGTCCGGATGCGCGGGGCTGCCTGCCGATCCCACGCCGCCGCAGTACCAGGGCCTGGCCGGCTCGCCGTCGCTGCCCGACTGCGAGGGCCCGGTCTCTGCCGGGAAGGTTCGCGTCACGCACGTCGGCACGGCCACGCTGATCCTGGAGATCGGGCCCTTTCGCCTCCTCACCGATCCGGCGCTCGATCCGAAAGGGCAGGACTACGCGTTCGGGTGGGGCACGCACTCGCGCAAGCTGCTCGACCCGTTGCCGGGGCAGGCGGACGTCGAGGCGATGGCGTTCGACGCCGTGCTCGTCAGCCACGAGCAGCACGCCGACAACCTCGATGCACCCGGCCGCCGACTGCTCGCGCGGGCGCCGGTCACGATCACCACGCGCCAGGGCGCACGACGGCTCGGGGACAAGGCGGTCGGTCTGCGCCCCTGGGAGAGCCACACCCTGACGACGCCCGAGGGGCAGTCGCTGCGGATCACCGCGACCCCGGCGCGCCACGGCCCGGCGGGCACGCGGCCGATCGTCGGCCCGGTGATCGGGATGCTGCTGGAGTGGGACGACCGCGACGGCGCGATCTACATCAGCGGCGACACGGTCGACTTCCGCCGACTCGACGAGATCGGCGAGCACGCGAAGATCGACGTCGCGTTCCTCCACCTCGGTGGCGTGCAGTTTCCGAAGAACACGGGTCGCATGCGCTTCACGATGGACGCCGAGGGGGCCCTCGACGCGATCGACCGCCTCGATCCCCGCCTCGTGGTGCCGGTGCACTACGACGGGTGGAACCACTTCCGGCAACCACCCGACGAGATGCGACGAGCGCTGGAGGGCTCGGCGGTGGCGGACCGGATCCGCGTGCTGCCCCGGGGGCGCTGCGTGGAGCTGTAGGCGGGGTCGGGCGGCCCCGAGAACGTCGATCGAAGCCCGAGCAAAGTCGGGCAATCCGATCGCGTCGGACGGTTTCTCTTGCGGGGTGATGGCAACTGCTTGCTCAACCTCCGTGTTCTTCGGCGCCGCGTTCGTGGCGTTGGCTTCCTTTCCCGCCTCTGCCGCCGAGTTGGAGGTCGACGCTTCGGGCGACGCCGTGGACGTCAATCCGGGGGACGGGACGTGCGCAACCATCTTCGGCCTGTGTTCCCTTCGCGCGGCGATCATGGAGGCCAATGCGGCGGGAGGACCCGACAACGTCGTTTTCGATGCGTCCGTCATCTCCATCGACCTCAACAACGTCGGTGCGGGGGAGGACGGATGTCTCACCGGCGATCTCGACATCACCGATGACCTGTCGATTGTGGGCAACGGCGTGGTCATCCGCGGACTGTCCAGCGACCGGATCTTCGACGTCCGTCCGGGCGTTGCCGTGGAGATCACGGACGTCGTCGTCGAGGACGGATACGCGGACAACGGCGGGGCGATCCGCAACGAAGGCGATCTGGTGCTGTCGGCGCGAGCGCAAGACCCGAATGTTCGAGCTCGCCGACGCATTCATCGCGCTGCCGGGCGGCTTCGGTACCCTCGAGGAGTTCGCGGAGGTCACCACGTGGGCCCAACTGGGCACGCATCACAAGCCGATCGGCCTGCTGAATGTCGACGGCTACTACGACGCGCTGCTGACGTTCTTCGCCCGAGGCGTGCGCGACGAGCTGCTGTGTGCCCACAACCTCGCCCTGCTGACGACGGCCACCACCCCGCGGGCGATGCTCGACGCGCTACGGCAGTACCAAGCGCCGCCGCGCCCGGAACGGATCGCGCTCGACCAGACCTAGATACTGCGAGGTCTCGCAACGACGGTGGGGACGGGGCGGTGCTTCGCCGCCCAGGACTACCCGGTCGGAGGACTGGTCAACGCAGCAGGTGGACGACGTTGCCCGGGACGGTGATCGTGTCACCCGACGGGAGATCGACGATGGTCGTACCTCGCGGCGTCGTGTACGCGACGCAGGCGCCGGAAGCATCGAGGGTCGCGGCCACCGCGTCGCTCGGGAGCACGAGCGCGACGCCGTCGTCGGGACGCACGACCTGGAGCTGACGGCCGTCGAGCACGCCGGGGGCGGGCTCGAACGCCGCGGGAGGGCAGAACGTCAGGCCCGCGCCGGTCGTCGCGACGAGCGCGCTCGGCCCCGCCGTGGTGAAGTCCATCGAGTCGGTCGCGGTGACCGGGGCTCCCACGGGCGTCCACGACGAGCCCCCGGGATCGTAGCGGTACGCCGACGCCGCGCCTGCATCGCGCGTGGCGACGTAGATGGCACCGGTCGCATCGATCGCCGGCGTCGCGACGTAGCAGTCGAACGGCTGAAGACCGGGTGGAGGCCCCAGCGTCAGCGATTCGACCGTGCGCGACACCAGCGACACGCGGGCCCACGTGTTCGACTCGCCGTCGCCGAGCAGAAGCCAGTCGCCGGTCGCGTCGCGCACCTGCAGATCGGCCGAAGTTCCGAGCTCGACGAGCGCCACCTCGTCGGGACGCCCGATCGCCAGCGCGGTGCTCGTGCGGTACAGCAGCGCATCGTTCCAGGTCGCGAGCCACGTTCCCAACCCGTCGTCGCGCGGCGGGACCGCGACGGGGTCGAACGTTCCCGTCTCCGGCTGCATCCAGCCGCCGGGGCCGAACAGCTCCCCCTGCGCCATGCGGCCCGGGAACGTCCCGTCGTCGTGCCGCGGGCCGAACGCGTAGAAGCCCGCCAGGACGATCTCGCGCCCGGGTCCCGACACCAGCACGGGCTGTGCGGTGCCCCCATCGGGATTGCGACGCCCCAGCACGCCGTCGCCGGCGCCGAGGATCGGCTCGCCCCAAGAAGCGCCGTCCTCGTCGCGCTGCCACGCCAGGGAACCGTCCGACTCGAGCATCCGCAGCGTCGAGCCGCTGTGCTGCTGCCCCGTCCACACACTGAAGTTGGACGCGACCGCGATCCGATCGCTGTCGGCCGCGATCGCGTACCAGTGATTGGCGTCGGTGGGCGCGCCCGTGCGGGCGACATCGACGACGAAGGACCGGGTGTCCCCGTGCACGATGTGCATCGCGTCGTCGACCATCGTGATCGCGACGACCTCGTCGGGCGCGACGCCGCACAACCCCGCCTCGACCGGGCCGCCCGTGTCGTCCTCCGTCCCGTCGTCGTCGCCGCTCCCGTCGCTCGGATCGAAGGTCGCGGTCTCGTCGGCGTCCGCTCCCGGAGTGCTCGTGGCTGCGCCGGAGCTCGAATCGGTGCCGCCCTCGCCCTCGGTGTCCGACTCCGCGCCGCCCCCGAGCGACGGCCCACACCCGACGGCCACGCACACCACCACGCCCCAACCTCCGACGAACCGAACACCACCCATGGGCTCCACCGTAGGCCCCGCGCGCGACGGTGTCCAAACGGTTCTCCTTCACGTGGACGTCAACCTACCGTTGACGTGGTGGTGCCGCGGGACGAGAGCGCGTCTGCCGTCGCTACCCGCTCACGGGCCGGTGCGCGCGATAGTAGTGGTTGTCGCCCTCGTCGACCTCGCCCCCGTCGAGTACCAGGCCCGCGCTCGCGAGCGATGCGGCGTACGCCTCGGCGCCCAGAGATCGGCAGGTGTGTCCCGTCAGCACGTCCGTCCACGTGCACGTCTGCGTCGGCGCGGTGAACAGCCAGGTGCCGCCGGGTGCGAGTGCGCGGGCGACCCGTGCGACGAGGTCGCGCTGCGCGTCCGCCGGGAGCAGGAACATCAGGCCGATCGCGACGACGCCGTCGAAGGTGCGCCCGAACAAGCCGGACGCCTCGACCGGCTCGCACGCGACGGGTGCCCGAGGGAAGCGCCGCCGAAACGCGGCGACCAACGTCGGCGAGGCATCGATGCCGTGGACGCGAAAGCCTTCGTCGATCAGCGCGGCCGAGATCGGCACGCCGTGGCCGCACCCGAGATCGAGGACCGCGGCGCCGGGCCGGAGCGTCCGGGCCCACGCCCGCACCGTCGCGACCCCGATGGTCGACCGGTCGCGCCGCGCCGTGAACTCGCCGGCCGCAGCCTCGTAGCCGCTCGAGGGATCGTGCTCGGTCGGCGCGTTCGCGGGCATCGTCGGGCCGGGGCGGTGGACCACCGACCCAGAGTACCGCCGGCCGCGGCGCCTGCGTGCACCGGCATCGAGCGATACACTGCCGACGTGTCGCACGTCCGCGTGGGTGGGGTACCCGAGCACTTCAACCTGCCGTGGCGACTCGCGATCGAGGAAGGCGTCGCGGCCGCGGTCGATCCCGATCTCACCGTGGAGTGGATCGACTTTCCCGGGGAACCGGCGCGATCATGGCCGCCCTCGACCGCGGGGAGATCGACCTCGCCACCCCGCTCACGGAGGGCGCCGCGGATAGGAGATTCTATCGCGCATTTGGGAGCTGCGGCGCTGACGCTGGGGCGTGCCCAGGGGAATCACGGCAGGGGCGCGGGGTAGAGGCTACGGGCGTCGGGCTCGCGGACGGCGTGGTCGGAGTGACGACGAGGCCTGTGGACGGGGGGACGGCAGCGGGTGAGCGTGGCGAGTGAGCGAGCAACCAAGGCGCGGCCCGGGTCGATGGGGCGTGGACCCTATGAGCTCGGGTCAAGCCAGCAAGATCAGCTGCCCAGGTGGCGACGGTCGCGGCGGCGCCCGAGCGCCGTGCACGTGCGCGGCGATGTCCTGCGGCGAGAGCACGGCGCCCAACGGACGCAGTCGGCCGCCACACGGGCAGAGACGGGGTCGCCGTCATCGACGAAGCCGTCGTCGCCCATGGGTCCGCCCGTGTCGCCGCCGGAGTCGTCGCCGTCGGTCATGCCACCGCCGCCGGTGTCACCGCCACCGCCGCCGCCGCCCAGGGGCATCACGCGGACGGCGTCGAACACGAGCACCCGCTCCGCGTCGAACGGCTCGCCGGTGTTGTCGTCGAGGCGCACCCACTCGTCGCCGTCGGCCGCGAAGTCGAAGGCTCCCAACGACACCCAGCCACCGCCGGCCGACTGGTCGATGACGATCTCCTCGGTGACGCCGTCGTGGCGGATCGCGTAGCGGGCCTGCTGGCTGCCGGCGAAGCCCGCCTCGATCCACACGTCGACCTGCGCCTCACCCGGCTGCTCCAGCACCAGACTCCAGCGCCCCGAGTCGTCGGCCTCGGCCGCATCGACCGCGTGGGTCCACAGCAGCGCCCCGCCGCTGCCGACGTCGGCGTCGTACCAGTACTGCGGAGAACCGCTGCGAGCAAAGCACAGGTCGTCTTCTTCGATCGTGCGTCCCGCCGGGCCGATCGGCGCGCAGGTCGGGCAGTCTTCGGCACAGCTCGACGAGTCCTCGCCCCCGGTGCACACCCCCGTCGCCGCACACCGGATCGCCGACCTCGAGGATCATCCCCGGCACCAAGTCCTCGTAGCCGGACATCGGCTCGGGGACCACGGCGTTGCCACCGTAGGATCCACCGGTCCCCGATCCCCCGACCATGCTGTCGCGATGCATCACCCAGTGCAGATGCGGCGTCGAGAACGACCCACAGCTGAGCGCGCCCTGGCAGGACTGACCGAGCTCGCCGAGCACCTGGCCCGCCGCGACCATGCCCCCCTCGACCACCGCCGGATCGATCGCGTTCATGTGGGCGTACAGCGTGTGATAGACGTGGCCGTCCCCGAGGTCGTGGCGCAGGATCACGCGCTGGCCGTAGTTGGCCCAGCCCGCCGTCGACCATCCGGCGCGGATCACCTCGCCGGCAAACGGCGCGACGATGCGATCGCGACCCCGATCCCGATCCCCCACGTGTCCCGCCTTGGCATGCGCATACTCCCCCGGCCTTTAGTTGCCGGGGGATGGCGGGTGGTCCACGGGGGTTTGTGCTGGAATCGCCACGAAGACCCCCCGCCGGCTCGCATTTTGGCCAAGTTTCAGTGCTCCCTACCGAGGTTCGCTATGATAGCATTTGAGGACAGCTATGTTCGTTTTTTCCGGGCGTGTCCTTCTCCTCGTGCTGGCCAGCGCAGGGGTCTCCTGCGGCGGCTCGGGCGGCGAAAACGACGACGACGACGGCACGACATCGAGTGCAGCCGCGGCGGAGTCGTCGACCACCGCAGGCTCCGGCGAGCAGCAGACGGGCGGGACGGATGCGCCGTGTTTTTCGGCGTGGCAGCAGGTCACCGCAGACGGGGACTTCTCTCCAACCCTCACCGCCGACGTGGACGGTGATGCCCGGGCCGACGTCGTGATGGTCCACGAGCAACAGGTCCGGATCTATCTCGGCAGCGCCGACGGTAGCGGCGTGGCCGCCCCCATCGACTACACGTTGGAGTACCCGAGCAACGGCGCGCGCCTGCTGCCCACCGACCCGGGACAAGCACCGCGCTTGCTGCTGTCATCGTACGCTGGGACCGCCAACGCGTTCGACATCGTCCGCGTCGTCGACGGGGCGGTCACCCGCACGCTCCTCATCCCCGAGGCGCGGCGCATCTACAGCGGCGACTTCGACGGAGACGGGACCTCCGATGCGATCGTCCTCAACCGCGACCTCGAAGTCGACGTGTACCTCGGGGCCGCCGACGGCTCGCTGACCTGGGCCGCCAGCATGTTGCACATCTGGCTCACCACCCTCGACATCGACGGCGATGGGCGGACCGATCTTCTCGACGCCGTCGGCAGCGATCTGTGGTTTCAGCGTAGTCGCGGCGACGGAACGTTCGAGACCAAGGAGCAGCTCGGCGTGGGCTTCGAAGACAACGTCGTCGACGCCACCGCCGTCACGCTCGACGCGGACCCCGCGGTGCTGGTGCACCTGGAGCGTGCGGGACCTGATCCCCGCGACGCGGCGTTTGCCGTGGTCGCGCGCGCGCCCGACGGGACGTGGACCGAACGCGCCCGCACCCCCTGGGTCGGCGACTCGTGGTTGCAGCATGTCGCGCCCCTGCCCGACCTCGCCCCGTTGGCGTTTGTCAGCCAGAGCTTCTCGGACTTCGGCTCGGACGCCTTCGTGCTCTCCCCATCCGGCGCCGTGCGCTCGATCGAGCTCGTGAGCTTCTTGTCGTTCGTCGCCGAGCTCGACGGGGTCGACCCACCCGAGCTGATCGACGCCGGTGCGCAGGGACTGGCCGCGCTCACGAGCGCGGACGAAGCCTGGGACACGCGGGTGGAGCTGGACCACGTCGGCTACATCGCGGGTACCGGAGACTTCGACGGCGACGGCCTCGACGACCTGCTGACCCGGGACTCCGATGGCATTGCGCTGCGGCACAACGAGGGCTGCCTGGTTCCCGGCGGCGACTGACGGCGGGTGAGTCGTGAACGCGGGCCCACCGACCACGTCCAAGCCCGCGCACGGCCGCCCCGGGCCAGTTCGGCGCCCGACCCCGCTACAACGATCGCGGCCGGCCGTGTAGGGTTCCGCCCGAAATGGCCAAGAGCGCGACGTGGCCCGAGCTGGACGTACTGCGTGGTCTCGCGGGCGTGGTCATGGTGCTCAACCACGCCGCGGCGCATTGGACCGCGGGGCCGGATGCGACCGGCTTGGCGTGGCTGCTGTTCACCGTGGGCTCGTACGCGCCCGTGCTGTTCTTCACCGCGACGGGCCTCGGCTACGGGATCCAAGCCGAGCACAAGGGCCCCGACGGGGGTCATGCGTTTGGGTTCGCGCGCAAGGTCGCGATCCTGCTCCTCGCCGACTCGCTGCTGTGGCTGTCGCCCGTGACGTGGCTCGGCAACGACTTCCTCGGCTTCATCGCGCTGACCATGCTCGTGCTCGAGCCGCTGCGTCGGAGCCGTCGAGGCTGGTGGATCGCGATCGTCGCGGCCCTCGCGATCGCCGGCCTGCGCTACGTCGTGATCCCGCGCTTGTTCGAAGCGCCCCTGCCGGGCGCGGACATCTCGCTGACCCACTGGGTGCTCGGCTTCGGCTCGCCCCCCGGATTCTCCTACCCGCCGCTGCCGTGGCTGGCGTACGGCTTGGTGGGCTTCTCCGTCGGGGTGCTCGCGCAGCGCTTTCGCGAGGTCGTCGCGCACCGTCGCGCGCGGATCACCACCGGCTTGGTCATCGCGACGGGACTCGGTCTCGCCTTCGTCCTGTGGCGGCTGGACCGCGGCTCGACCTTGTCGCGATGGGGCTCGGTCAACGGCACGTTCTTCGTCTCGGGCTTCGTGGGGGTGGTGGGTGCATCCGCGCTCGCCTTGCTGCTGACCCTCGTCCCCGCGGCCCCGCGTTGGATCGGTCTTCGCGGCACCGCCAGCCTCGCGCTGGTTCCCGTCCACTTCGGGGTCATCGAGCTGTTCGAGCGGTGGACGGGCGCCAAGGGCAGCACGGGCGTGGGCTTCGTGGTGGCCGCCTCGATCGCCGCGGCGGTGAGCATGGCGCTGGCGAGGCAATGGCCGGCCGTGATCGAACGCGTCGGCGGCATGCGCCACGCGTGGGCGGGGCTGGTCGTCGTCTCCGGCGGGAGCCTGGTGGCCCAGCTGCTGGTCGAGGATCCCGGCGGCCGCATGCTCGCGCTGGTCGCCGGGCAGCTGTCGCTGTGCGCGTTGCTCGTCGTGCACCGCCGCTAGCGCTCACCGGCCGGCGCGCGGATAGGAGATTCTATCGCGCATTTGGGAGCTGCGGCGCTGACGCTGGGGCGT
>CALBMM010000145.1 GCA_937896535.1 uncultured Pseudomonadota bacterium | reverse complement strand
CGCATGAGGCTGAAGTCGCCGGTGTGGCGCGGCCACATCCAGTTGTCGACCTCGCCGCCGTAGTTGCCCACCGACGAGGGCGGTGCGTAGACCAGGCGCACGTCCGGGAACTCCACGTAGCGATGCAGCTGGTACAGGCTGCCGTTGTAGAACTCGGCCACGCGACAGCGATTGGCCGCGTCTTCCTTCTCGCAGGCTTCCACGAGGGTCTTGCGGGCGAGGTCGACCTTGCGCGCGCGCTCGCCCGGATCCGTGACGCCGTCGGCGGACTTGCGCACGTCGTCGGTGACGTCGGTGACGTCCATGAGCACCTTGACGGTGGTGCCCTTGCTGTCGAGCTCGCCGGCGAGGTCCGGTGCGAGGAACCCGTCGGTGAGGTAGTCGTGCTCGACGGCGCTGTTGGCCTGGATCGCCCGGTACGCGCAGTGATGGTTGGTGGCGACCAAGCCCTTGGGCGACACGAAGCCCGCCGAGCATCCCGAGAGGTTGACGATGGCGCGCATCAGCCCGCCGTCCTCGCCGCCCCACAGCTGCTCGGGTGAAAGCTGCAGGCCCAGGGACTGCAACTGCCCCTGGTCGAGCTCGGAAATCTGCTCGGGCATCCACTGGCCTTCGTCGGCCTGCGCGGCGCCGGAAGCGGTCGCGGTCGCGAGCAGCAAGAGCAGGGGCAGAGACCGGCGTTGTCGCAACATGGCGGCGGCAGGGTAGCAGGTGCGCACCGACAGTTGGGATGAACGCCCGCAAGCGATGACGGGCCCTCGTGTATGCTCGTGCGATGGTGTCGATTGGGAGTCTGCCGAACGCCGTCGCATTGTGCCTGGTCTCGACGCTCGCCGCGTGCACCAGTGACGACTGCGTGGAGTTGCTGCAGTTCCGCGACCAAGCGGAGCTGACACGGATCGAGCCCCTCCCGCACGGGTATGTCCTGGACGCGTTCGGTCGCCTCGTCGCCTACGAGCTCGACGACACGCCGCGCTTCGAGATCGCCGGTCACGATCTCGTGTTCCGGACGACCGACGATGGGCGGGTGCTCGTGGCCCGTGCCGACGACATGGGATTGCAGGTCGACGCTTGGTCGAGCACGGGCGAGGCATTGGGGGAGCTCGCGCGCATCGACGGCGTCCCCGCCGAGCTCGGCCGGCCCCACGTGGTGATGTGGCCCGACGGGCGCATGCACGCGTGGGGCGGCGACTTTCGCGACTGGTGGGAGGCCTCCTCCGACGACGGCATGACGACGTCGGACGTGACCGGGGTCGAAGACATGCGCGTGCTCGACGATGGTCGCAGCTACGTCCTGACGCGCACCATCCTCGACGAGATGGGCATCGAGACCCGGGACGAGCTGTCGCTTCGCGACGTCGCGGGACAGACGCAATGGACGGTGATGCTGGGCGAAGGCCCCGCGTTGGAGCGCCCGGCCCTCGAGCTGGTGACCGTGGTCGACGACCAGCTCGTGCTGCGGCTGCTCGAAGGCACGGGGACCGAGGACGTGGCGGTCGCGTGCGAGACCCGTTGGTACGACACGGCGGGCACGCTCGTGCGCAGCATCCCGAGCACGTACGTGCCGCAGTACGAGAGCCCACCTCGACCCCTTCGGTTGCCCGATGGCTCGCTCGTCGAGGTGGACAAGTCACGGGCCGAGCTCGGCGTTCGTGTGCTCGACGAGGACGGCGACGTCAGGTGTGAACACGGCGTGGAGGCCGACGAGGCATTCGGCGTCTCCGACCTCGCATTCGTCGACGACGTCCTGCTCGTCGTGACCGTGGACCGGATCACGCACTTGCGCCTGAACCTGCCCGACTGAGGCATGCCCCATCGGCGCGAGTGTGGTACGGCTGCACCCGGAGGCGTCGCGATGCGAGCGTTGTTGTGCAAGGAGTACGGACCCCCCTCGGCGTTGTCGCTGGAGGAAGTGGATGCACCGGAGTGTGGGCCCCACGCGGTGCGCGTCGCGGTGCACGCCGCCGGCGTCAACTTTCCCGACGTGCTCATCATTCAGGGCAAGTACCAGTTCCAGCCGCCGCGACCCTTCTCGCCGGGGGGCGAGGTCGCCGGTGAGATCGTGGAAGTCGGCGCCAAGGTGCAGGGCCTGTCGGTCGGCGATCGCGTGATCGGCCTGACGGGTTGGGGTGGCTTCGCCGAAGAGGTCGTCGTCCCCGCCGCCAAGTGCATGCCGCTACCGGACACGATGGACTTCGTCACTGGGGCGACTTTCGGGATGACCTACGGGACCAGCTACTACGCGCTGGTGCAGCGCGGGCGCCTCGCGGCCGGCGAGACGCTGGTCGTGCACGGGGCGTCCGGCGGCGTCGGCACGGCGGCGCTGCAGATCGGCAAGTGCCTCGGCGCCAAGGTGATCGCCACCGGTGGCTCCGACGACAAGCTCGCCAAGGTTCAGGAAAGCTGCGACGTCGACGGCGTGATCAACTACGCGACCGAGCCCGATCTCAAGGCGGCGCTCAAGAAGGTCACCGGCGGTGGTGCCGACGTGATCTACGACGCCGTCGGCGGGCCGCTGTTCGAGCCGTCGCTGCGCGCGCTGGCATGGGACGGACGCCTGCTCGTCGTCGGCTTCGCCAGCGGCGAGATCCCGACCGCGAAGGCCAACCTCATGTTGCTCAAGGGCAGCTCGGTCGTCGGGGTGTTCTGGGGCGCGTTCGCGACCCGCGATCCGGCGACCAATGCCGCCAACTTCCGCCAGCTGTTCGCGTGGCACGCCGAGGGCAAGCTCAGGCCGATCGTCACGGCTCGCTTCGATCTCGCCCACGCGCACGAGGCGATCGAGGCGCTGATGGATCGACGCGTCGTGGGCAAGGCCGTCGTCGTCGTCCGCGACGGCGGTCCTTAAACGAACGACGCACCGCCGGTTGCCCGGACGGTGCGTGCTCTGGCTCCGCTGTAGTCGGCGACGTCGGCGGAGGCGAAAGGGGAGTTATTCCTTCTTCGCGCCTTCGGCTTCCATCGCGGCCTTGAACAAGCAGCCGATGGCAGCGTCGAGCTTGTCGGCGTCGAGGATGCAGGTCTTGGCCGAGTCGAACGCCTTGGCGTCTTCCTTCGACATCTTCTCCACGTCGGCGACACACTTGCTGGTGTCCTTGAACTCTTCGGCCATCTTCTTGGCGATCGGATCGTCGCCTTCGGCCTTCGAGGCAAGGGAAGCGAGGTGGTCGCAGACCTTCTGCGCGTCGGACTTGCAGCCGGCGAGGGCGAAGGAGGCGAAAAGGGCGGTGATGGCGATGTTGCGGAGCTTCATGGTCGTCTGCTCTTCCGAACGAAGATGACGCTCGGAATGCCGTTGGTTGCACGAGCCCCGGTGTTTTGCATCTCAATTTTTGTGTGCCGACTCACGCATCATGCGCACTCCGATGGCCCACCGAGCTTGGCGCCGCGGATTTGAAGTGATTCAAGATGCTTGGCTGAACCGGGGCGTCGTCGCGCCGGCATCGTGGACATGGGGCAATACGACTGCCAGCGATGTGGGGCGTGCTGCGTCAACCCCCGCGTCAATGCCGACGAGGGGACCGAGGCGTATGTCGAGATCTCCGATCCGCGCGCCAAGCTGCTGCGCGATCGGAGCCTGCGCCGCAAATACGTCGCCGACATCGACGGCGTCGCGCACCTGCGGCTGATCGACGGGCGCTGCGCCGCCCTGCGCGGCGCGACGGGACGACGGGTCTGGTGTGTCGTGTACGCCCATCGGCCGTTGCCGTGTCGTCGCGTGCAGCCCGGCGACGGTGATTGTCTGCGCGCGCGCGCCGAGGCGGGATTGCCGGTCTGAGTCGCGCGCGGTCGCGCGCCGCCCCAGCAAAGACTGCAACTGCGAGCCTCGTGACTCGTCTCGCGCTCGACATGCAGAGCTCGACGACCGCCACCGTCTTCTGCCCCGATTGCGGGACGCAGAACGAGGACTATCTGCAGCGGTGCACGGCGTGCGACCAGCTGCTCGATCCCGAAGCGGCCGAGGAGAGTGCGAAGGCGCCGGCGCGACCGCTGCACGTGCGCACGCTGTCGATCATGGCCGGACTGACGTTCGTCGCGCTGTTGGTCCTGCAGCTGGCGGGCCAGACGTTTTCGATGAAGGTCATCTCGGCGCCGGTGACCGGCGATGCCGCGGCGCCCGTGCTCGAGACGTTGGTCGCCGAGGGCGAGGTCACGCAGGCGCAGGCGGGACGGCTGTTGCTCGAGTTGTACATCAACGACGAGCTGCAGGCCCGTCTCGACGCGGGCGAGCTGTCGGGCGAGGAGCAGGTCGCCGCGCTCGAGCGCGTGCGCGATCGGGAGCAGGCGGTCGTGCTCGGCTTCGGAGGATTCCTTGGGCTCTTGTGGCCGCTGCTGGCCTTCGCAGGCGCGGCGTTGGTCACCGCCGTCGTCACGCGCGCGCGACGGCACACCGAGATCGTCGTGGGGGCCGCGATCGCGGCGGCGATCCAGCTCGGCGTGTGGCTGTTCGGCGTCGGCTTCGACGTGGGTGCGGTGCTCGGCGGGCAGCTGTTGATGGTCGACGGCAAGCTCGCGTTCGCGGCGGCACCGGTGATGCTGCTGGGCATGACGCTGTTCATGAGCGTGCTCGCGTCCGCGGTGGTCGCTGCGCTGACCTACCTCGGCGTGCAGCAGCTGACGGGCCTGGCGGTCTGCGCCCACTGCGATCACGCGGTCTCGTTTCGTCCTCACGCGCCTTCGGCCTGCCCCAAGTGCCACGTGCCGCTGCGGCTCGGTCGCAAGCTGCGGTACTCGGGTGGCGACGCGTTCCTCGGCGAGCTCGGCCGAGCGGCCGCCCCGGTCACGCGCGCGTCCACGGGCGCGGCGGAGCTGCTGTGCTTGCGCTGCGCCAAGGCCTACGAGGCCGATGCGTGCCCGGTGCATCCCTACGAGCCGCTCGTCGATCCGTCGCGCGAAGACGTGAAGCTGCGCCTGCTCGATCTCGACGCGCAGGCCGGGACGCAGCGGTACGTGAAGTGGACCGACGGAGGTCTGGGGATCGATGCGGCCTTGGCCGTGCCGGCGCCGACGGGTCCGCAGCTGTGCATGGCGTGCGCGAAGACCTACGAGGCCGACGCGTGCCCGGTGCATCCGCACGAGCCGCTGCTGGATCCGACGCGCGAGGAAGTCCGGCTGCAGCTCGTCGAGGCCGACGACCGCGCGCGCACGCAGATGAGCACCCGGCTCATGTTCGCGGGGGCGGGCGTGGCCGTCGCCCTGACGGCCGCACTGGCGGTGACGCTGGAGCTGGAGATGTCGGTGCTCGGCGGGGTGTTCATCGGCACGCTGGCGAGCCTGGTCGCCGTGGCCACCGTGATCACGCCCAAGCTCGCGCCGCCGCGGTACTCGCGGTGGTCGGGCGAGGGCGCCGTCGACCTCGACGAGTTCGGCATGGGGGCGCAAGCGACCTTCTGGACGCCGCTGCGTGCCTTCGTGATGCGGGCCAAGCAGCAGGCGTTGGTGATGCTCGCGGTCGTGGCGGTCGGGGCCGGCGTGGGCGCGGGCCTGGGCGTGGCCACGGGCACGACGGTCGCGGGGCTAGCGATCCTCGGCGCGGTCACGACGTTGATCGGCCACGCGGCGTGGATCTGGATGTCGGACACGGCCAAGGACGTGCGCAAGGCCGCCTCGGACGCGCGCGAGGCCTGGAACGACCCCTACGCGAGCTGAGACGCCGCGGACGCGGAGCTCGGGCACGAAGCGTTCGGCCACTGTCGCTCGACGGGACCGGTCGGCGAGAGGAGCTAAGCTCGCGCAGGCGTGCTGCGACTGGTCCCGTTCGTCTGGTGGTTGGGGACCGGTGCGCCCCCCGAGCCTGGACCGTCCATCCCGGCGATCGACGTGACGTGGCAAGCCCCGCCGGGCTGCCCCTCGCGAGACGAGGTGACACGGCAACTCGCCCGGCATCTGGCGACCAGCGAACGCACCGCGACCGTGCGCGTGGACGGTCGCGTGGTGGCACGAGCCGACACCTTCGCGCTCACGCTGTCGGTCGAGGTCGACGGTGCCGCGGAGCTGCGCGAGCTCGACGCGCGTGATTGCGGCTTGGTGACCCGCGCGGGTGTGCTCGTGGTCGCAGTGACCGTCGACGCGCTCGCCACTGCGAACCACTTGGACACCGGAGCCGCGTTGCCGGAACCTCCCTCGTCCGTGTCCACCCCGGCGGTACAGACGGCGCCGCTCGTCGGCGTGTCCCCGCCGACCGACGATCCAGCCGCGTCGTTGGACCTCGGTCTCGAGCAGGACGAGTCCCTCGCGCCGGCCTCGGCCGCCGACGATCCGCGCGGCAGGTCACCGCGCTCGATCTCCCCGCCCCGGTCGGCGAGCGTCGCCCTCGCGGCGGGCGGCGGGCTCGGGCTCGGACTCGTGCCTTCGGTGACGGGCGGGGTCGAAGGCGGCGTGGCGGGGACGGTCGGGCGCTTCGGCGCAGAGTTGGTCGGCTATCACTGGTTTGCGCGGGCGCGGGAGGTCGAGTCCGAGGCTGGGATTTCGGCGGCGCTGTCGGGGGCGCGCCTGGCCGCGTGCGGTCTGTGGCGGGGTCGTGTGGTCGACGTGCCGTTGTGCGGGGCGCTCGACGTCGCGGCCAGTCACGGCCGTGGACGAGGCGCGCGCGTCCAGGCCTTGGACACGGCCGATCTGTGGTTGGCCGCGGGAACGGGCGTGGGTGTGTGGTGGTGGGTCGTGCCCAGGTTCGCGCTCACTGCGCGGGCCGATGCGCTCGTCGCACTCCGGCGCCCGGGGATGTTCCTGACGATCGCGGGCGAGCCCATCGAGGCGTTTCGCGTGCCTGGCGCGGCGTTTCGGCTCGTGATCGGCGGTCGCGTGCGCGTCTGGATGAGGGAAACGCGTCGCGGCGGTGCACAGTAACTCGGGCATGCAATCGGCCGAGGCACGACCGGCGCTCGAGCAGCTGTACCGCCGCGACTACGGCTTGGTGCGTTGGGTGCTGCGTGCCGCGGGGGCGACCGAGGCCTCGCTCGACGACCTGGTGCACGACACGTTCGTCGCGATCCACCGGCGTTTGCCGGACCGAGACCCGAGCGTGCCGATCCGGCAGTGGATCGCGGGCATCGCCCGCAACGTCGCCTTCTCGCACCGGCGTGCGGCGGCGCGAAGTCAGCGGCGGCTGCAGATGCTCGCCGAGCCCGAGGCTCCCGAGCAACCCGACGACGCCTTCGCGCGTCGTCAGGCCTGGCGGTCGTTGTCGGCGTTTCTCGACGAGCTCAGCGTGCCGCAGCGCGAAGTGTTCGTGATGGTCGACGTGGTCGGGATGCGCGTGGCTCGACTGGCGGAGATCACCGGGGAGCCGGCGAATACGTTGCACTCGCGATTGCGCGCGGCCCGGACCGAGTTCGGGCGCCGCTTCGACGGGCAATCGCGATCGCGCAGCGTCGCGTTGCGCGAGGCCAAGGCCGGCGGTGCACCCGATCGGGCGCAGCGACGTCGCACGTGGGGGCTCGTCGTCGCATCCGTCGGTGGTCCGCAGCAGTTGCTGCCGGCGTCGGCGTTGGTCGGTGCCGCGGCGCGCACGGGATGGTGGGCGGCGTGGACGACCAAGCTCGCGCTGGCGTCGGTGGTCGTGGGCTCGATCGGCGCCGCCTCGGTGCTGCCACCGGTGCCGACGCGGTCGCTCGACCTCGCGGGTTCTGTCGTTGCCGTCGGAACGAAGCGATCCTCCTCCGATGCGCCGCCGACCGTGTCCGTGGCGGCCCGCGTCGATACGCCCGAGGCGTCCCCGCCCACGCGGCGGATCGAGCCGACGGTCGACGCGCCCGCGGTCACGCGTACCAACGGTCGTCGCGCGCGCGGGTCGTCGCCCGCGACACCACTGCCTGCGGCCGATCCGATCGCCGCCGAGCTCGCCGCGCTCGAGCAGGCGCGTCGTCTCCTCGCCGCCGGTAAACCGGTCCGCGCGCTCGGGGTGCTCGATGGTCTCGAGGGGGGGTTCTCGGTCCTCGGGCGGGAGCACCGACGCGTGGAGCGTGAGGCGGCATGCGCTGCGGGGAACTCGTCGCGGGCACAGGCTGCCTCGGTTGCGCTCGTGAAGATCGGGGCGCAGTCGCCCGAAGATCCGATCTGTCCCGACCGGTGAGGGAAAGCGACGGCGGCGGTGCAGACCACGTTGATGAATCTGAAGTCGCTCCCGATCATGGTACTCGCGTGGTGTGCTTGTGCGGTCCCGGCCAAGGATGCCGGGCTCGTCGACGACGACGGCGGTGGTTCGACCGGAGCGACGGCCGACAGCGGCGATTCCGGCGATGCCACTCCTGCGACCACGCCCGATGATGCGCAGGCGCTCTTTTCGATCGGGCCGGACAGGTACGTCGAGCATCTGATCGCCACCGACGACGGTGTCATTGCGGTGATCGAATCGCTCGAACCGTCGAGCGAGACCGCACCGGTCACGGTGGTCGGCCTGACGGCGGCGCTGGAGCCCATGTGGGAGGTGTCCCTCGGGGACGCGGAGATCTACGATGCAGCTCCGACGCCCGACGGTGGCGTCGTGTTGGCCGGCTTCACCAAGTCCGCGGGCGGCCCGCAGATTCCCGTGGCGTGGAAGCTGTCGTGCTGCGGACAACTCGAGTACGAGCAGAGCTATCTCGACGGCACCGGGTCGAGGGTCTTGCGCGCCGCGCAGCCGCTCGGCGACGGCTTCGTGGTGGTGCTTCAAGAGGAGCTCCCGTTCGAGGCCACGGTCGTGTGGACCGGCCCCGATCTCGTCGCGACGACGAGCGCTTCGGCGATCCCGCTGTGGGTGGCCGACGCTTCGGTCGACGCCGCGGGCGACGTCGTTCTCCTCGGCCTCGAAGGAGACATTGGGCCCGAGACGCCCGCGGTGCTGGTCGAGGTGTCCGCCGACGCGGTCGGCGACGGCGTGGGGCTCGGGGTCGGGCTCGGCCTCGCCGGTCGCGGGGAGACGTTGAGCCTGCTGACGTTCGACGGTCTCGAGCTGGGTTTTCGTCCCTACGAAGGCGGAATGACGCAGACGGTGCCGATCCCGGATTTCGAAAAGGGGCTGATGGTCGCCGATCACACCACGCGCTACGTCTTCGCCCAGGCGTGGGCCGAAGGCGAGCCGCTGCGGGTCGGCGGCACGATCGTCGAGTTCGACGCATCGGGGACCGTGCTGCGCGAGATCATGCTCGTCCCCGAAGGTCCGTCGGGGTCCGTGAAGGCCACGGCGGTCGCTCTCGGGTCCGACGACGCCCTGTACTTCGCGCTCGATGAGGGCGACGGTGTCTCCCCGGCGTCGACGCTGTACCGCATCGACGCGCCCTGAGCGCGGCTTCTTTTTCGCGAGCCGGCGTCACAACCCCTGGTGACGCCGGCTCTGGTCGTTCGTGCGCGCAACGTTGCAGCGATGGGCGGGCGGCGACGGACCTCAGGCGACCACCGGGGCGAGGCGGATCACCGACTGGGTCGACGAGCATGCGCTCGCGCGCCCGGACGCGGTCGCGTTCGTCCATCTCGTCGACGGTGACGAACGCCAGGCGCAGATCAGCTACGGGGAGATCGCGACGCGTTCCCGTGGCTTCGCGCAGGGGCTGCTCGAGCGCGACCTCGTGGGACGCCGGGTGGCGATCTTGCTGCCGCCGGGGCTGGACTACCTCGTCGCGCTGCTCGGCTGCTTCTACGCCGGGGTCGCGGCGGTGCCGATCCTGCCGGCGATGCGCGGGGCGGCGTTCGAGCGGCTGACCACG
Source organism: uncultured Pseudomonadota bacterium (assembly GCA_937896535.1). Taxonomy (GTDB): domain Bacteria; phylum Myxococcota_A; class Polyangia; order Nannocystales; family Nannocystaceae; genus CALBMM01. The sequence goes on along the minus strand of CALBMM010000145.1, from coordinate 85,634 downwards.
ATCTTGCGGGCCTGCGACGCGGCGCTGGCCGTGCTGCCGCCGGAGGTGGTGCGCAAATACGACCGATGTCTGCCGGGGACGCAGACCGAGGTCGTCGCGGTCGCCGACCTCGAGCGAGACGGCGGCGGCGTGCTCCCGACCGTCGACCCGACGAGCGTGGCGTTCTTGCAGTACACGTCGGGGAGCACGGACACCCCGCGTGGTGCGGTCGTGCGCCACGACAACGTCGTCGCGAACGTGCGCACCATGGTGTTCGACGGCACCGGTCCGTGCGTGAGCTGGTTGCCGCCGCACCACGACATGGGGCTCATCGGCTCGCTCTTGCTGACGTTCATGCGCGGCGAGTCGACCGTGATGCTGTCGCCGCTGCACTTCGTGCAGCGACCCGTGCGGTGGCTACGGGCGATGACGCGCTTTCGTGGGCTGGGCTGTCCTGCGCCGGACTTCGGCTATCGGCTGTGTGTCGACAAGGTCTCCGACGCCGACCTCGAAGGCCTCGACCTCGCCAGCTGGCGGTTCGCGCTGTCGGGCGCCGAGCCGGTGCTGCCCTCGACCATCGATGCCTTCTGCGCGCGCTTTGGCCCGGTCGGGTTTCGGCGGGAGGCGTTCGTGCCCTGCTACGGACTGGCCGAGGCCACGTTGATGGTCTCGTGCGCCCGCGCGGGGGACGGCCCGCGCGCGCTCGTCGTCGACGCCGCGGCACTGGAGCGGCGGTCGGTGTGCGAGGCGGGTGAGGGGGCGACCAAGACACTCATGTCCAGCGGTCGCGTCGTGGCCGAGACCGAGGTCGCGATCGTGCCCGATGATCCCGACGACGACGTGGGGGAGATCTGGGTGCGCGGGCCTGGGGTCGTTGCGGGGTACTTCCGCGATCCGGCGCGCACGGCCGAGGTCTTCGATGCCGTGCATCCCGAGCACGGGGGTGGGTTCCTGCGGACCGGCGATCTCGGGTTTCTCTCCGACGGCGAGTTGTACGTGACCGGTCGGATCAAGGACACGATCGTCGTGCGCGGGCGCAACCTGCTGCCGCAGGACATCGAGACCTCGGCTCGCCGAGCCGCGCCGGCGCTGGCCAACTGTCGCGTCGCCGCGTTCGTCGACGATGCCGACGATGCCGACGACGAAGGCCTCGTGGTGTGCATGGAAGCCCCGACGCGCACCGAGGTCGACCAGCTACAGGCGCTCACCCGGTCGATCGCCGATCGCGTCGCCGCCGACGAGCGCGTCCGACCCCGCCGGGTCGTCTTCGTGGCGCGCAAGTCGATTCCGCATACGACCAGCGGCAAGGTCCGCCGCGCCGAGTGTCGCCGACGCTTGCAGGCCGGCGAGCTCGACGTGCTCGTCCAATGGCGTGCCTGAGATGAACCTCGCGTGCAGCAGCTACGGCGACGCGCTGCGCCGGGCGGAGCGGCGGCTCGCCCCGCTGACCACGGTGGGCGGTCCGCTGGATCCGTCGGTCGTGGTGGCCCGGGACGAGGCCGACGCCTTCGACGCGACGGCGGTCGCGGCCATCTACAGGGTTGGACTGGCGGCGTCGCAGATTCCGGCGCACGAAGGCGGCGAGCTCGACGCGCTGCATCGACTGGTCGCCGGGGCCTATGCGCTGTCGCGACGCGACGCCTCGCTCGCGTTGACCGTGGGCCTGGACGTGTGGAGCCAGCTCGTGTGGATGGCGGGCACGGCCGCGCAGCGGGCACGGGTGGGCGAGGTGGTGCGTCGCGGGGAGGGGATCTGCCTCGCGGCCTCGGAGTCCGAGCACGGTGCGGACCTCGTCGCGTCCGGCACCCGGGCCGAGCTCGGTCGTGACGGCTGGACGCTGCACGGTGACAAGTGGCCGATCGGTCGGGCGACGCACAGCCGGCTCGCGCTTGTGCTCGCGCGCACCGAGGCCAGCCCGGGACCGCGCAGTGCGAGCTGGTTGCTGGTCGATACCGAGACCGTCGCGGGGGTCGAGCTACGACGTCTGCCCCGCGTGCCGACACTGGGCTTTCGCGCGGCAGATGTCAGCGGTCTGTCGATGGCCGGCGTACGTGTCGGCGAGGATGCGATCGTCGGCGAGCGCGGGCGCGGGGTCGAGCTGGCGCTGCGTCTGTTTCAGATCACGCGTCCGCTGGTGGCCTCGCTCGCGCTGGGTCCCGCCGACACGGCGCTGCGGCTGGCCACGCGGTTTTGCTGCGAGCGGCGGCTGTACGGCGGACGGGCGACCGATCTCCCGGCGGTGCGCCGGTCGCTGGTCGGGGCGTGGGCGCGCCTGTGTGTCGCGGAAGGGCTCGCGTTGACGACGGTCCGCACGGCGCATGCGCGACCCGAGCAGCTCGTCGTGGCCTCGGCCGCATGCAAGGCGTTGTTGCCCACGTTCGCGCGGGATTGCGTAAAGGCGAGCGCCGAAGTGCTCGGCGCGCGGTTCTTCTTCCGCGACGGGTTCGGGGCAGGGGCGTTTCAAAAGGCGCTGCGAGATCAGCTCGCGGTCGCCACCTTCGACGGCAGCACGCCGGTGTGTCTGCACGGGCTGGGTCTGCAGCTGACCACGCTGCTGCGCTCGCCGCATCGTGACCCGCACGCATGGCGCAGTTGCGTCGACCTCGGCGCCGAGACCGTCCCCCTGCGCTACGACGAGATCGGTCTGACGTCGCGGGGTCGCGACGCCGTCGTCGAGGGTGCCGACGAGATCGCAGCGCTCGGCCCCGACGATGCGCTTGGTCGTCTGGCCGCCGACGCCGCCGGTGACCTGCTGCGGATCTCGGAGCGACTCCGTGTCGCCCGAGCCGACCAGCCCCCGGGACTCGGACGCTCGGCGGTGCTGCTGGGCTTGGCCGAGGCGTACGCGATGGTGCGCACGAAGCTGTCGATGGTCGCGGCCGCACGGCTCTCGCCGTGGACGATCCGCGACGCGGTGATGCCCCTGGCGTTCGCCGCCCCGCGTCCCGGCATCGAGGCGGATCCGGTGGGAGAGGATGCGATCGAGGCCGCCTTCGCGTGGCTGAAACACGCGGCGTACGTCGACGCGCCGCTTTCGGGGTGGGCCGATGGCGCCTGAGACGTCTCGGCGCGACGTGCCGATGTGGCTGCCGCTTCGTCCCGCGCGACTGCGGACGCAGCGGATCGGCTTCGCCCTCGCGACCGCGATCCCCGTGCTCGGCGTGGTCGTGGCCGCGCTCGAGATCGGCCGGATCGGCTGGTCCTGGGTCGAGGTGGTCACGTTCGGCGTGATGATGGTGGTCTCGGGGATCGGGATCGAAGCGGGCTTTCATCGCCACTTCTCGCACCGTGCCTTCGCGGCCAAGCCCTGGGTTCGTCTCGCGCTGGCGATCGCCGGCACGACGGCGCTCGAGGGCCCCGTGCTGTACTGGGTCGCCAACCACCGTCTGCACCACGCCGAAAGCGACGGACCCGACGATCCGCACTCGCCCCACACGCCCGCGCGAGGCCGACTGGCGGGCCTGCTGCACGCCCATGTCGGCTGGATCTTCGGCGCGCGCCGTCCCTCGCCCGGGCGATTCGCGCGGGACCTGCTGCGCGATCCACTGGTGGTCTGGGTCAGCCGGCACCATCTGTGGTGGGTGGCGGCGGGCCTGCTCGCGCCGGCGCTGCTGGGTTGGGCGATGACCGGAACGGGCCTGGGCGCGTGGCGGGGATTGTTGTGGGGTGGTCTCGTGCGGATCTTCGTCGCCCAACACACCACGTATCTCGTCAACTCCGCGTGCCACACGGTCGGCCGAAGACCGTTCGCTTCCGGCGATCACAGCACGAACCTGCGCATCTTGGCGCTGCCGACGTTCGGCGGCTCTCTGCACAACAATCACCACGCGTTCCCTTCGACGGCGACGAACGACTTCTCCGTGTGGGATCTCGATCCTTCCGGATGGTTCATTCGTCTGCTCGCCGTCGCGGGCCTGGCCTGGGACCTGAAGCGGCCGACCGCCGCGCAACGAAAGCGACGAAGCACATGAATCGAGACGAGCTGACCACCTGGTTTCGCCGCAAGCTCGGCGAGCGGATCGCCGTGCCCCCCGAGCGGATCGACCTCGACCGCCCCCTCGAGACGATCGGGCTGGACTCGATGGAGGCGGTGGAGCTGACCGCGGAAATCGAGGCCGAGCTCGGACGTCCCGTCGACCCCACCTCGCTGTGGGACTACCCGACCGCCACCGCTCTGATCGCGGCGCTGTGCGATGACGCGGCCCCCGGGGCCGAGCTGTCGGACGCGGAGGTCGACGCCGAGCTCGCGCGAATGCTCGCGCGGGAGGACGACGCGTGAAGCCCGACCTGTCGACGATGACCCCGCAGCAGAAGCGAGAGCTCTTGCTCGAGCTGAAGGCACGACGGACCCTCGCGCCCGCGCCCGCGCCCGTCTCGACCTCGACCTCGATCGCCGACACGGAGGCCGCTCGTGTGCTCGGCGCCCGGATCGGGGTGGTGGAGCGCTGGGTGCGACGGTGGCCGTACTTCGTGGCGCACGAAGGCTGCACCACGGCCCACGCAGCGATCGAAGGCCGAGACCAGCTGAGCTTCGCGACCTACAACTACCTCGGGCTCAGCGGGCATCCGCGGGTGTCCGAGGCGGCCAAGGCCGCGATCGATCGCTTCGGCACCTCGCCGTCGGCGAGTCGCATCGCCTCCGGAGAGCGGCCGATCCACGCCGCGCTCGAGGCCTCGATCGCCTCGCTGGTGGGGACCCAGGACGCGATCGTCTTCGTGAGCGGCCACGCCACGAACGTGACCGCGATCGGCCACCTCATGGGGGCGCCGGACCTGATCCTGTACGACAGCCTGTCGCACAACAGCGTCATCGAAGGCGTCAAGCTCTCGGGCGCGACGGCCCGTCCGTTCCGCCATGGCGACATGACCCACCTGCGCACGCTGCTGCAAGTGCATCGGTCGTCGGCGCGGCACGTCCTGCTGATCACCGAGGGGGTGTTCAGCATGGACGGCGACACGCCCGATCTGCCCACGCTCGTGGCGCTCAAGCGCGAGTTCGACACGTGGCTGATGGTCGACGAGGCCCACTCGATCGGCGTGCTCGGTGCGACCGGTCGCGGCATCGGCGAGCACGCGGGCATCGATCCCGCCGACGTCGACATCTGGATGGGCACGCTGTCCAAGGCCTTCGCGAGCTGCGGGGGCTACATCGCCGGACGTCGCGAGCTCGTTCGCTACCTCAAGTACACCGCGCCCGGGTTCGTCTACAGCGTGGGCCTGTCACCGCCGCTGGCGGCCGCGAGCCTCGCCGCGATCGAGATCATGCTCACCGAGCCCGAGCGCGTCGCCCGGCTGCAGGACAACGCCCGTCGGTTTCGCGACGGTGCGCGTGCGGCCGGGCTCGACGTGGGGTTTTCCACCGAAGGGGCCGTCGTGCCGATCGTGGTGGGCAGCTCCTACCGTGCGATCGAGCTGTCGCAGCTGCTGTTCGAGGCCGGGGTCAACGTCGAGCCGGTCGTCGCGCCGGCCGTCGAGCAGAACAAGAGCCGCCTGCGGTTCTTCTTGTGCAGCGAGCACACGCCGCAGGACGTCGACCGGGCGCTCGCGGCCCTCGTGGAGGGGATCGGCAAGCTGCCGGCCCGCGTCGACGTGGGTGGACAGGCGCGCACGCGCCTGCCCACTCGATCCGCGGCGCGCGAGCGGGTCACCGACCCGAGCCTCGTGTTCCCGCAGCGCGCCCGCGTGGTCGGGCACGCCTACGACCCCGTGGTCGAGGCCGCGAACGCGCGCGTGCTTCGTGAGGTCTACGCCGAAGGTCGGCACGAGCTGGCGCAGGGCTGCGTCGCCCGCTACGTGATGCCCCACGGCGCCGACGTGATCGTGGCCGGTCCGCGTGGCGACGACGACGACGCCCCGTGGTTCGTGCACCGCTGGCAGCTGCGCGAGGGAACGATCGTCGGCGCCGAGGCGTTCGCGGACGCACGCGCGACGCCCAGCCCCACCGAGCAGGCCAACGTCGCGCAGACGCGCGAGCTGTACCGCTGCTTCGCCGGCCTCGCCGACATCGAGGAGTTCCTCGCCAAGTGCGACGCGCAGGTGCGCTGGGAGGTCCCGGGACCCGACGAGCTGTTCTTCACCGGCGTGTGGACCGGTCACGACGGCGTGCTGAAGTTCTGGGAGCAGCTCGCCGCGCGCATGGACATCCACACGTACTGGCTCGACGCCGTACTGCCGACCGGCGACGCGGTCTACGTGGTGGGCGGCTTTCACTCGACCTCGGTCGAGCACCAGCTCGCCTACGCCGACCCGTTCCTGCACCGCGCGCAGTTCCGCGAAGGACGGCTGGTCTCGTTCCGCGAGTGGTTCGACCCGGTCGTGACGTTGGCGGCGTATCGACCGGATCTGTTCGAGGCGTGACGGCGACCGGACCTCAGCGCGCCGCGACGTCGTCTTGCGACCATCTCAGCAGCAAGCGCCGCTCGGTGTTGCTGCAGCCCTCGACCATCGTGCACAGCGTCATGTCGGTCCGATACAGGCTCACGTCCCCATCGGTCGTCTCGATCTCGACGAGCCCGATCTCGGCGTCGTCGGCGAGGTCGGTATCGGGTACTTGCGCCAGCACCTCGGGATCGCTCGACGACCACGCCCGGAACGAGACCTGTGGCGCGTCGGTGTCGGCATCTTCCACGAACGCGGGCACGACGATCGTGAAGCTGCCGTCGGGCGCCGCGAGCTCGGCGAGCACGTTGGCGCCCATGAGGTCGACCGTGTCCTCGCCGCCGCACTCGAACGTCCGCGACACGTCGATCGACGTCACCTCGTCGACGCGGATCTGCAGCGTGCCTCCCACCGCGTCCCCCTCGATCGCCTCGAGCACGGGCGCCTGCCACGCGCCCGACCTCGCGGCCTGGGCATACTCGGGATGGTCCTCGATCGCCTCATCCCCGCGGGTGGAGTCGATGGCCGGGCAGCTCGGAGGCCCGTCGATCACGTCGCATCCGGCGAGGGTGGCGCAAACGACGAGAAGCGAAGCAGCAAGGGAAGTCAGTCTCATGTCTGGCAAGTGCCCCGAGACCTCGTTGCGATCATCCGAAGCGTGAAAATACGCAGTGCTACGTAGGGCTGGGAGGGCCTCGAGCGCCATTTTGACCGGCGCGCGGAGTGCGTGAATGTCCAAACGTTTGGACATTTGAGACCGAGGTGCCCGTCGGCGCGTGGCAGGGTCAGGCATGGCACGTCCCCGTCTGGCCGCGCTCGCATCCGGCACCGACCGTCCATGGGAGAACGACCCCAGGGTCGTCCGCCTCACGGATCAGATCCGAACCTTGCAAGGCAAGGCCGCGACGGCGGTCGTTCGGGCGATCGTGCAGATCGGCGACCGACTCCAGCAGATTCAACGCAGGCTGTCGCACGGTCAGTGGCGGCGGTGGTGCGCCAGCGAAGTGCCATGGTCGACGTCGACGATCGCCAACTACATCGCGCTGTCGCAGTGGGCGGCGCAGCAGCCCGGCGAGCTCGAGCGCCTGCAGCACCTGGGCCCGAGCAAGCTGTACCTGCTCATGCCGCTGGCATCGGCCCAGCGCCGACGCCTGACCGGTGCCGCGGCCCTCGCGATCCCGGGCCGCGCGGGCAAGAAGACGATCGACGTGATGACCGTCGGCGAGCTCGCACGCGTCATCGGAGACGACCTTGCGACGCCTCCGGTCCCGCGCGCACCGATCGACCAGCTCGTGCAAGGTGTCCGCCACAAGATCGCCGGACTGGATGCTTCGACGGACCTGTTGATCGCCCGCAAGAGCGAGGTCGATCCCGACGCGGCGGCACAGCTGCACGCGGCGCTCGTCGAGCTCGCCGATGAGCTGGCGGAGGCGTTCTCGCTGTAGGGCGGCTACCGCGGTTGCCGAGCCAGTCAGCGCAACTTGGAATCGGAGTCGTCCGAGGGCTTGGCGGCAACCTCGGGGCGCATCGAGACGCGCTCGGGTTCCGACAGCGCCTTCTTCCATGCGGGCCAGCGCTCGAACTGCTCGGCGGCCACGCGCGCGGCCTGGAGAACCTCAGCGTACGTCGGAGCTCGGTCCTTCATCATCAGCTCGGCTTTCGTCCACGGAGGAAGCGGACCGCGCAACCATGCCAGCTTTCCGTTCGATCTTGTCAACTTTGTGCGCAGCCGCGTGCTCGCGCTCGAGGTACGACCTTGGATCCAAAGGAAGTCGCGGCGCCGAGTGCTCGGCGTGCTCCCATTGGACGCGGGCGCCCGAGGCACGCTTCGCCTTGCGCCGAATTGGCCGGCCACTGCCCATGCCCAACGAGAAGAGATCGAGGAAGCGGCGAACGCCGATTCCCGTGAACGGTTCGTACCGCACCCGACGATCGTGATCGTCGACCGGCCTCTCTTCCTCGTCCGGCAACACCACGGCATCGTTGTGCAGCGCCAGTGCCTTGCTCTTGGGATAGGGCTCCACGTACAGCACCCGCGTGATGCCAGCCTCGACGAGGTGCTTGGTGCAGTTGTGGCAGGGGAACGTCGTGCAAAAGAGAGTCGCCCCTCGCGGGCTCACCCCGGTCCGCGCGCAAGCGAGCAGCGCCGACATCTCGGCGTGCACCGCACGGCCGAACTCGGTCAGGTCCAGCAGACCCGTATCCTCGAGCCTCTTGCGGTATCGCTCGACCACTTCGGCCGGGGTCCCCGGCTCGTCCGGCACGACCGCACGGATGACCTTCGACACGATTGCATCGCGCTCGCGCTCGTTGGAGTCGAAGCCGCGCACATAGTCGGGGCCACCAACCTCGCTGCGTTCGGGCCAGAAGTCGTCGGGGTCGGCCCAATAGGGACCGCCTTCGGCGCGTGGGACGTCGTTGGCGCCGGTGCCGATGATGTCGCCGTTGCGATCGACGATGACCGCGCCGACGTGCCGAGACAGGTCCGCGGAGCGAAGCGACGCTGCGTAGGCCATGAACATCGCGTACTCATCGCGGGTCGGCGGCAGGAACGGGTGGGACAACACGAGATCCACGATCCTGCGCAGGTGGTTGTCGGCTTGGTCCTTGCGCTGCGTACGGACACGGACGTAGGCGTCGGCGAGATGAAACGTGTCTCGTGTCTGCTGACCGAACGTCTCGTCTTCCGCGCTGTCCTTGTCGAGGAGCCGTTGGGCGGCACTGCGCGGGAAGTCGCGGACGTCACTGAGATTGTGGAGCCGATCGGCCCGTGGTGCGGATACGCCGATGAGGAAGAAGCCCTTGCCGTAGATCGCACGTAGCCGTTCCACTTCGGCGGGATGCTTGAGCGACCGGATGATGTGGGCGGTCTGCCGCATCGCCTCGGGACCGAACTCGTCGACAGGGCGCTTCGCCCGAATCGTCGCGGCGGCGATGACCGCCAGGATATCGTCGCCATGTGCCCCGCGAAGGCGATTGCGACCTCCATCAACCTCTCTTGGCGAATCTCGGGCCGCAGCGCGGCGGGGAGGACTTCGCGATCGTCGAGGAGCTTGGAGATCCGCACCGTTGGTGGAACCTGGTAGCCGTGCTTCTCCAGTTGCTCGCGTAGCACCGTCTCGACATCGCTGAGAGGAGCGCCGAGCGGGCTGACCAGGCCGAAGACGAGCTCGGCGCGGCGCAGTTCGATCAGGGCATAGTCGTCAGAGGACATGGGGACTGCTGACGTTACGCCGGTTCGGGGTGGTGGAGCGGTTGGGAAGATCTGCGGTTGGGCCGAGGGCGGTGTAGTGGGCCTGCGCGGGCGCGGAGCGATGTTGGCCTGCGTCCGTTCCGACGGCGAACGGGTGTTGCCACGACCCTACGTGCCGCCCGGTGTGTGATGGCGAGCGACGCAGTCATGTAGGCGAGCGGCGGCTTCGCGGAGGACGGCGACGGTCGCGGGGAGATCGAGGCGGCCGTCGGTGGTGCGGCGGTACTCGTCGACGACGGCGAGGGTCATCGTCTTGCCGTGGCCGAGGCGGGCGGGCCGGACGAAGCCGAGCGGGGCGAGGTCGCCGAGAATGTAGGGGAGCCAGTGATCGCGCAGGGTCGCTCGGTCGTGACCCTCCTCGACGGAGAGCTTGATGACGAGACGGCCGTCCTCGAGCTGGGGGTACAGCTGGCCGCCCTCGACGGGTCGCCAGCCCCACCAAAACCCCATGAACCCGCCGGTCTGGTTGGGGACGTAGTCCCAGCCGCCTTCGACGTGGTTGGTGAGGGCGCCGAAGAAGCCCTGCCAGGCGCGGGGGGTCCACTGGTCGAGCGGCGCGGTGGTCCACGCGTGGACGTGTCGGTCGATCTGCTCGAGGTGCTCGACGAAGTCGACGAGGATCGCGTGGTCCGTCTTGTCGGCGTGGGGACGCAGGCACGCGAGGAGGTCGCGGCGTTCGATCACACGCCAACCCTTGGCGTGGACGTCGGCGTAGTCGCACTGCTCGCCGGTCTTGAGGAAGATCGGCACGTGCGTGCGGCCGGGGAAGTGGGCGCGCAGGACTTCGAGGTAGCGCGCGAGCTGGTCGGAGTGGTGGCCGGTGTTGGTCTTGTCCTCGATCGCGACCACGGCCACGTCGCCGACGGTGACGAGCACGTCGATGTAGTGGACCTGGCGCTGCGCCGTGACGGAGAGGGCCGGGTCGGGGGTGGGGTGGTCGTGCTTGGCGAACAGCCTGGCGAGCAAGTCGCGGCCGGCCGAATGCAGGACGGGGTGGGTGGCGGCGTGGGACGGGTCGGCCCAGGACAGCAGGTAGGCGAGGGCGGCGTCCTGGGAGAGCTCGGAGGTGGCGAAGGCGAAGAGGTTGGGGGGCATCGGGGTCACGCAGGAATTTGGTCACCAGGGCATCGAGTCGAACTGCACTTTGTATCGCCGTGTTTCGTTCCACTCCATGTCGCGGAAGACGATCATACGATCCCCCCGGCCGGCCCGCGGGCCGGTCCCCCGACAGCGTTCACGCTGCTAGCCTGGCGATACGGTCGCCCGCACATGCCGTGGGCTCGCGCCGATGGCCGCGCCGACTCACCGATTGCCTACCAACCGCGGATGTCTGCTCGCCGTTGCGCTCGCATGCTCCGGCGACGTTGCGTGTGCGCCGAGCGACGAGGTCTTCGAGACGCAGCAGCTCGACGTGCGTCCCGGCGAGGAGATCTGCGGCGGGACGCTCGTGAGCCTCGACGAGGAGAGCTCCCGGATATCGCAGACGATTCGTCTCGAGTGGTCATCCCGGCTTCAGTTCGGCTTCGGCGAGGAGCTGGTCGCCGACGAGTGCATGGGGGCTGGCGAGATCGAGGAGGTCGCGGGCTGCGCGAGGGGGTTCGGCGGAGACACCGAGGTCTTCGCAGATCTGTTCTCTTCGAGCCACGAGCTCGTCCACGGGCTGCGGCGAATGCACGGGCTTCGCGGCCCTCCCTTTTTCTCGGAGGGCTTGGCGGAGCTCGTGGGTAGTCGGCGGCCGTTCTCGGCGCAGGTGTTGGTCGTCGATGCGAGCGCGGTCGTCCGAGGACCCGCGGAGCTGGCCTTCGATGTCGAGGTCTCGGAGGAGCACTACCGGCTCGGTGCCCACTTCCTCGCGTGGCTCTCCGACCGGGAGGGCGAAGACGCGGTGATGGCATTCCTGCGCGACCCGACGTTCGAGCTCGAGCCTCCGGAACCCGTGGCCGTCGCCGACGCCTTTCGTGTGCACTTTGGCGACGATCTGGTCGCGGCGGACCAGCAGTGGCGGAGCACGGCGTCCGTACGCTACGACCGCGGCCAGTGGTGCGCCGAAGACAATTGGCTCGATCCCGACGCCACGGAGATCGTCGTTGCCGGTGACTTCGACTTCGCGGCGAGCGACACGTTGGGCCCCCCGGGGCTGCACCATCTTCCCTCGTGTCTGGCGTTGTCGGAGCCCGCAACGCTCCGTGTCGACATCGACGTCGATGAGCTGGACGTGAACATTGGGCTGATTGGCTGTCCGGATGGAGCCGGGACTGGGGCTGCCTTCCACGACAAATTCGTCGAGGCCGGCACTGGCCCGCAGGAGCTCGAGTTTGGTGCTTGCCAGTGGTGGATCCGCATCGGGAATCCGCAGGGGGTTTCCGGCCCCTACCGTCTGACCCTGACGCGCGATCCGATGTGAGCCTCGCGAGAAGCGGAGCAGCAAAGTAGGTAAGTCCCATGCCCGGCGCAGATCGAGCCTCATTCGAACATCACCACGCGCAGCACGTCCCCATCCGGTGCGAGCACGATCTCGTGAGCGCCCGTGCGCGTAGGTACCGTCGCGGCGAAGCGCCCGTCCTCGAGCGCGCGGACGTCTTGGCACGTCGACAGGGGAGCTACGCCGCCTTCACGTTCGAGGCGAGCCCGAAGTGCTCCGTAGATGCGGGTACGGGCGGCATCTCCCGGGTCATGGGTCGCATCGCGCACGGCACGGCGGTAGGTACCCGCCTGCTGCAGGGCCAGGTCCGGCGACGAGGGGTCGTACATCGTCGTCGACAAACGCTGCAGCAGTCCGATGGTCGGCGTATCGTCCGACAACGCCGCGAGGACCGTGTGGCACGCCGCCGTCGCGTGCTCGACGGTGAACTGACCCGGCTGCTTGGCCAACCGAAGTGCCAACCGCACCCGCGCCGCCGGGATCGCGAACCCGGTCGCGTCGCGCCCCTTGGCCTTCCAGGTGTTGATACCGACGACGCGCCCACGGCGGTCCAGGAGCGGCCCACCGCTGTTGCCGGGGTCGATCGGCGCCGTGTGTTGGATGAAACCACTCGTGTCGTCGTCCTTGTCGTCTGTCGAGGATCGGCCCACGCGCGCATTCGAGACGACGCCTTGCGTCACCTGGTACGACGGGGCGTCGCCCAGGGCGGGAAAGCCCGCGGCGACGACCTCCTCACGCTCTCGCACCGGACTGTCACGCAGCTGCATTCCTCCGCCGAGCGCGACATCGCCGGACGGATCGTCCAGCCGCAATACGGCGAGGTCGTCGAAGGGCGAGCCGTACAATCGCGTCGCGTGAAGCGGCGCATGGGGCTCGGCTGTGGGGCCGCGCGTGTCCAACCATGGCGCGAGCGTGATCTCGGCCTCCGTCGCGTTCCCCATCACGTGCGCGTTGGTGACGATCCGCGTCTGCGTATCGCCGTCGCCGTTACGCCACCGTACGAGGATGCCGCTGCCGAAAGCTCCACCCGCGAACTCGGATTCGACGGCATCGGGATACTTCGGGCGCACCACGACCGTGTTGTCGCGTGGATCGCCACCTGCATCGTCGTGGCCGCCGCTGCCGGTCCACGAATGTGCGCAGCGACCAACGGCCGCGGACACCACGCTCGTGATCTCGTCCACGGAGGACGCCGAGCCGTCGTCGTCCGCAGCCGCGTCGAGCATCTTCGCCTCGGCTGCCGCATCGAGCGCGTCGAGCTTGTCGGCGTGCGTCAGCAAGTCATCGACGAGACCGGTGGCGGCTCCAGCGAGCTCGGCCGGTAGCTCGAGCTCTCTTAGGTGTCGAGCGACGGCCCGGGTCCGCACCGCGGACATCAACTCGACCCCTCGCACGGCGGTCCACAGCCGCATCGCCGCGCGACAGTCGCCCGAGGACAACCGTGGGTCCGTGTCGGCGTCGGGCCCTTCGAGGTCGGCGCCGTCGCACTTTTTCGCGGCCTCCACCTGCGCGCGGGCGCGTTCGTGGGACGCGTGCGCTTCGTCCATGGCGACCACGAAGGCCGCCCGGAACTTCTCGAGATCGTCGATCCGAGCGTCGACCAGCGGCGACATCGAAACCGCCTCGGAGTCCGGATCGATCGCGTTGCGAAGCACCCGCAGGTAGCCGAGGATCTCGTCGGTCCGGATCAGCGTGTCGCGGGCACCGGCCGCGTACGGCAGCGTGGCGCCCAACTTGGCCCCGCCGAGATCGATGGCTTCGTCCACCCAGCCGCAGCCGCCGTCGTCGTCGTGGCGCGGCGACCGAGTCTGCCCGGACCCGACGCAGCCGCCGGCGAGGATGGCAGCGACAACCAAGGCGTGGCGGGTCATCGGCGTGCCCTCCGGGTCGGCCGCGGTGTCGCCGCGGTGGGCAACGAGCCGGACGCGAACAGCAGCTCCGCGACCGAGTGGGACGAGACCTCCTTGACGACCACGCCACGGTCGTCGACGTGCAGCTCGTCGGACGGGAGGTTGGCGTCGTGCGACTTGTAGTCGCCGTGCGCCACCTGGCGCTCCGCCACGACCCCGGGGGCGCTGTGGTCGAGCAGGATGTAGTCGAGGGAGGGATCCCCATGCTCGAGGCCGGGCTCGGCGTACACGTGGGAGCCCAGGTTTCCCGACGCGATCCGACCCAAGGCGACCGCGGACCACAGCTCGGTGCCCAGCGGGGCCTTCGGCGTCAGCTCCAACGAGTCGCTGCGCTCGCCGACCTCGGCTTTGATGCGGAAACGTCCTCCCTCGGAGGGGCGCGCGGTGATGACATGGGGGCCGTTACCATCCGACCACAGGGCCGACTGATACAGCGTGATCTCGCCCGTGACGTTCCGCTCCACGGTTTGGCGGTAGTCGAGGACCGACCAGGTGTCCTCGGTCGTGCGCAGCCCGAAGGACTCCGACTCCTCCACGAAGGTGCCGTCCTCGCGCTCGTACAGCCGGCCGTACCGAAAGCCCACGGCCTGGTCGCCTTCCCGCATGCGGTAGCCGAGAGTGAACAGCGGCGGATCGTCCGTCTCGGCGAATCGCAGGCTGTCGAACAGTCCTCGCGCCACCCGCTGGAAGGTCTCGCGTCCGCCGGGGGCTCGGTCGACGCACGCGGCGATGTTGCCCCGCGACAGCAGCATCGCGAACTTGTAGGTCCCGAAGACGCCACCGTCTTCGGTGCGCACGTTGGCCTCGAACGAGCCCGCGACGCCGTCGCCCACCTGCCAGGCCTCGACGACGGGCAGCTCGGTGAGCACGAGGTCGCCCTGGAGCGACTTGACCATCACGCCGAAGTGGACGATGCGGTCCATCACCGTGCAGTCGACGACACGGGCGTCTCCGTACTCGTCCTCGCCCAGCGTGGCCATGACCGAGCACGAGGTCCCCGATCCGTCGACGCTCGAGCACTCGATCCGCGGTGGAGCGTCGGACTCGATCTCGCCGGAGATGGCACCGTCGGCGAGGTGGAGTGGGTGCTGTCGCAGCGGGGCGCGCTCCCACGCCATCTTCGTGTCGAAGTACTCCGGCGTGCCGACGGCGTTCGGGGCGGCGGCACCGCCCGCGGTGGTGGAGGAGGAGCTCGTGCACGCGCCGTTCATGGCCAAGGCGGCAATGACGGCCGCGCGTGACAAGGGGGATCGGATTGGGGTGTTCATGGCGACCGAGGACGGCCACGCGGGGAGGGGGCGCGGCTCACTTGTCTCCTCGGCCACCGGTCGGATTCGTTGCACGTTGGCCGTGCTTTTTTTTCACGACCCGCGCCGGTCGTCCGGCAACACCACGGCCTGGGCCGGTGGGCCGGCTACCCCGCCACCGACGCCGTGGCCAACGCGCGCAGCACGTCCGCTTCGCCGCGGGCGCTTCGCAGCTGGGGCAGCAAGTCCGTCTGCAGGATCATCCCCGCGATCTTGGCCAGCAGGCGAAGGTGCGTCTCGCGGTCGCCGGAGGGGCCGACCATGCACATGCACACGTCGACCATCGCGTCGTTGCCGTCGTAGGCGATGGGGCGGTTGAGAACCGCGATCACGAGCATCGTGCGGGGCGCTCCCGCGATCGTGGCGTGGGGGATCGCGACGCCGTGGCCCACCGACGTGTTCTGGGTGCGCTCGCGTTCCCACAGCGCGGCTTCGACGGCGGCGGCGTGCAGCTGCGGCGATGCGCGATCGAAGAGCATGCCGAGCTCGGCGAACAGCTGCTCCTTGCGGCTGACGGCCAGGCCTACGGACGTGGCGACGGGTTCGACGAGGACGGGGTCTTGGGCGACCGTCGCCGACTTGTTCGTCAGCGAGCGATGCGTCTCGGCCCGGGGCGCGCGCAGCTGCAGGACGGCGCAGTGGGCAGACTCGGTGATCTTGTCTTCGGGCGGCGGGAAGAACATCGCGTGCAAGGGGCGCTCGGAGGTCGTGCCGGTGATCGCGAGGTCGAAGCGCGCGGTGGCGTGGACCAGACCGGCGATCGGGTCCTGGGTCCGCAGCACTTCGCTGCGCGTGGGCCCGTTGCACAGCCGTCCGAGCTGGCGGTGATACTCGCGGACCTCCGCGACCTCCTCGTCGGTGGCGTCGTCTCGGACCGTGCGCACGAACGTGACCTCGGCGCGGAACAGGCTGGCGAGCGAGTCGGCCGTCGTGGCCACCAGCGCGTCGTGGGGGCCCGGCTCGGCGTGGGCCATGATCTTGCGGTACGTCCGGATACCCGCGTCCTTGAACAGGGCGAGGTTGCACGGCAGATGCGTCATCAACCACTGTAGAGGATTGCGGACGATGAGGCCGCGCATGCTGCGATCGCGCCAGGCCATCACGACCCAGCGCGAGTGCTGGTGGTCGGCGTGGTCATACAAGGTCTCGCGCACGTCTCGCGTGAACACGACGTCGAAGTTGGTCTCGATGCCGCGTTCCTCACCGAGATGGACGAGTCGCCGCTGTAGCGACGCGAGCCGATCCTCCGGCTCCTGCGCTGCCGCGCCCAGCTCCATCTGCTCGGGGACCTCTTCCAGATGCAGGACCGACAGCGACGGCTCTCCCGACAGCGTCATCCCCAGGTGGACGAGCGCTTCGGCCGAGGGCTCGGACCCGAACAGCGCGACCGTGGTGTGGGCCTTGGCGACCGTGGGTTGACCGCCCGTCGCAGACCGGGGGCGACTGGGGCCCAGCAGGTCACGTCGCGCGGCCATCTGCCGCCACACACCAAGACGAGTCACGCGGCCCCGTCCGTAGCCCATGTACAGGGCGATGCCGAACGCGGCGCCGATGCCCACCCCCAGCAAGGGAAACGAGCCGAGGCTGACCAGGATCGCCGCGCCGGCCACGACCCCGAGGATCTGCAGCAACGGGTACAGCGGCGCCCGAAACGCGGGCTTGTACCAACGCGCCTTGCTCTCGCGAAAGACGATCACCGAGACGTTGACCGCCATGAACGCGGCGATCATGAAGGCGCTCGCGAGCTTGGCGATCTTGACGACGTCCAGGGTCAGCAAGATCACGGCCATCGTCGCGCCCGACAGCACGATCGCCGGCACCGGCGTCACGAAGCGCTTGTGCACTTGCGCGAGGAACTGCGGCGCGAGCCGTCCTCGGGCCATGGCGAACGGGAAGCGTGACGACGCCAGCAGACCCGCATTGGTCATGCCGAGCAGGGCGAAGACGGCGGTGACCGCGATGATCGGAACGCCGACGTCGCCGAGGGCCAGTCGCGCCAGGGAGGCGATCGGCGTGTCGTCGCCGGCGAGCTGCGTGGGCGCGAACGCGCGGGACAGCACCAGCGCGATGCCGGTGTACAGCGCCGCGACCAGCCCCAGCGACAGCAGGATGCCGCGCGGGATCGTGCGCTCGGGCTCACGCACCTCTTCGGCGATCGCGGCGATCTTCGTGACGCCGGCGTAGGAGATGAACACCAGCCCCACCGTCGCGGCGAAGCCGGTCAGACCATCGGTCATCCACGGTCCGGCATCGGCACGCTCCGGGATGACGCTCGCGCCGGCGATCAGGGTGACGAACAAGACGCCGACGCAGCCGGCCACGATGACCAGCTGCACGTTGCCGACCTTGCGCACGCCGAACACGTTGAGGGTGATCACGAAGGCGAGCAGGCCGATGCCCACGAAGACCGCGGGCACTTGCACGAGCAGCGCGAGGTAGCTGCCGAGGATCGCGAGCGCGAACGTGCTCTTGAGCAGCAGCGACAGCCACAGACCCACGCCGGCGATCGTGCCGGCGAGCGGACCCATCGCGCGCTCGATGTACAGGTACGCGCCGCCGGAGTCCGGCATCGCGGTCGCGAGCTCGGACTTGCTCAGCGCGGCCGGCAGCACAAGCAACGCCGCCACCAGATAGGCCAACCACAGCGAAGGCCCGGTCATCTGTGCCGCGACGGCCGGCAGCACGAAGATCTCACCGCCCAGCATGGCGCCGACCGAGATCGCGACGACGCTGAACAGGTTGAGGCTGCGTTCGAGCTTGCGCACGGGATCCGCCGAGGCGGGCCACGGGAGGCTATCGTACGCAGCCGGGCTGTCGACGGGGCGCAGTGCGCGCTACGCGATACGCCTGCGGCTCGTCGTGCTCGAAGGAGCGGGATCGGTGCTAGCTTCGGCCGAGATCGGCCCATGGCATCGAGCCTGCTCACGCTCCTCGACGACATCGCATCGTTGCTCGACGACGTCGCATCGATGACGAAGGTCGCCACGCAGAAAACCGCGGGCGTCCTCGGTGACGACCTCGCGCTCAACGCCGAGCAAGTGGCGGGCGTCAGTGCCGACCGCGAGCTTCCGGTCGTCTGGGCGGTCGCGAAAGGATCGGCGAAGAACAAGCTGATCATCGTGCCGGCGGCCTTGGCCCTCAGCGCCTTCGCACCGTGGGCGATCGTGCCGGTGCTCATGCTCGGCGGCGCGTTCCTGTGCTTCGAGGGCTTCGAGAAGGTCGCCCACAAGTTCTTTCATCACGCCCCGGAAGAGGACGCACAGCGGCGAGCCGAGCAACGCGCTGCGGTTGCCGACCCGGAGGTCGACATGGTCGCCTTCGAGCAGGACAAGATCCGGGGCGCGATCCGAACCGACATCATCTTGTCGGGCGAGATCATCGTGATCACGCTCGGCACGGTCGCCGACCAGCCGTTCGCCACGCAGGTGGGTGTGCTCAGCCTGATCGCGGTGTTGATGACGGTGGGCGTCTACGGGTTCGTGGCCGGCATCGTCAAGCTCGACGACGCCGGGCTCGCGCTGAGCCGAAAGGACGGCCGCGGGACGCGAGCGCTGGGCAAGGCGATCCTCGCCGGCGCGCCGTGGCTGATGAAGGGGCTCGGGATCGCGGGAACGATCGCGATGTTCCTCGTCGGCGGCGGCATCCTCTCGCACGGCATCGGGCCGATCCATCACCTCGCGGAAGGACTGGGCGGACGGGGCGGCCTGCTCGGTACGCTGGGGCCGACGCTGGTCGATTTCATGACCGGCGTGTTGGCCGGGGCGCTGCTGGTCGGCGTCGTCACGCTGGTCAAGAAGCTGCGGCCGGCGAAGCAAGACGCGGCCTGAGCTCGCCTCAGTCGAAGCGACGAAAGCGCGGCTTGTCCGGGTCCGTGCTCGGTGGCTCGTCCGTCGACGGCTTGGGTCGCGTCGTGGTCCCGGCCCGTCGTGGACCGCGGTGCGCTTTCGGCCTGGGCTCGGGCGTGGCGACCGTCGCGTCGTCGCCGGCGAGCTCGGTCCGCGGCGCCGTCTCGCGCGCGGGCGCGAGGTTGAAGACGAGGTGCTCGCTGCGGGTCGGCACCCACGCGTGCGTGGTCGATTCGTAGCCGTCCAGCGACAGGGACAGGGTGACTTCGTCGTCGTCGTCGGTGGGCAGTCGCAGCTCGAAGGGCGTCTTGCCGACCGTGCGGTCGTCGACGTCGAGGGTCGCGCCGGGCGGGCGGCTGTCGACGTGGACCACGACGAACGCCGCGGGCGGGGTGACCGGGGTCGGCGTCGTGGCCACGTCGATCTGCGGCAGTGCACTCACGGAAGACCGCATCCAGATCCACCCCGCTGCGAGCGCGCCGACGATCGCAATCGTGCCCACGACGAGGCCCGTGCGACCGTTGCGATCGCGGAGGTCGACCGCCGCACCCGCGGGCGGCTCGGCGATCGTCGGCTCGGGCGCCGGCGGTACCGCTTCGGCTTGCTGGGCGAGCTCGCGCCGCTGCGCACGTTGCTGCGCGAGCTCCGGTCCCATCGTCGCTTCGAGGTAGGCCGCCACGTCGGCGTGTCCGAGCTCCGCGACGATCTCGTCGAGTCGGTCGGCCACCTCGGCCGCGGTCGCGGGTCGATCGGCCGGGTCCTTGGCGAGCAGCTCGTACGTCAGCTCGACGAGGGCCGGCGGCACCTCGGGTCGTTCGTCGCCGAGGTCGGGCGGTGGCTCGTGCAGCACGCGGCGGGCGGCCGCGGCGGCGTCGGTGGCCGAGTACAGGCGGCGGCGGATCAGCGCCTCGACGAGCACCACGCCGAGCGCGAACAGGTCCGTGCGTCGGTCAAGCGGTTCGAAGCGCAGGTGCTCGGGCGCCATGTAGCCGACCTTGCCCTTGAGCAGGCCCGTGCTCGTGTGGGTGGACCGACCGAGGGCCTTGGCGACCCCGAAGTCGGTGACCCGCACCACGCCGTCGATGCCCAGCAGGATGTTGGAGGGTGAGACGTCGCGGTGCACCAGATGCAGCAGCTGTCCGTCGGGGTCGACGAGCTCGTGCGCGGCGTGCAGTCCCCGGGCCGCCTGCGCCACGATCTGCGCGCACACCACCACGGGGATCGAGCGACCGTGCTCGATGTGGTGCCGGATGAAGCGCGACAGCGCCGTCCCTTCGACGTAGTCCATCACCAGGAACGGACCCTCGTCGTCTTCACCGACGTCGAGCACGGAGACCACGTTGGCGTGCCGCACGAGGCCGGCCACGCGCGCTTCGTCGAGGAACATCCGCCGCATCGCGTCGTCGCGTCGCAAGTGCGGATGCAGGCGCTTGACCGCGTACAGTCGCTCGAAGCGTCCGGCATGCTTGACGCACAGCGACACGGTCCCCATGCCCCCGGCCGCGAGCTCGCCGATCCGGCGGTAGCCCCCCGTGCTCGGGGACCAGCCCCCGAAGTCCGCGTTCCCCGATGGGTCCACGACACGAGCATGCCGCAGCCGACGGCTCCGGATCCAACGCGCCGAGGTTGCGAGCGACTGCGCCGCGTGGTCCGATCGTCGTGGTGGCACAGCCCGACCTCCTCGGCGTCGGTGACCCGGGTCCCGACGATGCCCCCGCGGTGCTCGCCGCGATCGTCGGGCTCGAGGCCGGTGCGCTGAGCGGGGAGGCACACGGCGAAGGACTCCGTGGTCGCCTCGCCGCCGCCTGGGCCGCGCTCGCGGCCGGCCATCCTCTCGACGACGCGGTCCTCACGCAGCTGGAGGCGGACGCCCGACGACGCGAGCGTGCCCGCGCGGTGATCGACGTCGCCAGCCTTCGTGCCCTCTCGCGCGCCGACGTGGGCGAGCTCGACGATGCGCTCGAGCACGCGCGTCGGGCCGCTCGCATGGGGCGGACCGAGCAACTGCCCGAAGCCGAGTATCTCGCCGGTCTCGTGCTGGCCCGCCTGCGTCGACTGACCGGGCGGCCGTACCTGGCCACGAGGATCGCGTCGGCGTTGCGCCGCATGGCCTCGCCGAGGTGGCACCCGTGGATCGACTGGGAGATCGTCATGGCCGGCGGTGCCTTCGAGCCCGGCGCCGATCCACCGCAGGCGGCCGCGGCCGCGGCTCGGCTCGCCGACACCCTCGCGCGTGCCCGTGCCGGCGAGCGCGACGGCTTCGACCGCGGGCTCGGGTGGCTGCGAGGACACGTGCAGGCATTCGCCTTCGCGGCGCGCGACTTGAGCTGGGTGGAGGCGGCCGTGGATCCGGAGGCGGACCTGCGCGACGTGCCCGCGACGCTGCGGGCCTGGTGCGACGGCACCAGCGGCTACGCGCCCGCGCCCTGCGGTCTGGGGGGGCTGGCTGGCATCGATCCGTCGCAGGGCCCGACGGCGGGCGTCGGACTGGTCCTCGCCCATCGCGATCGACCCGGCCGCCGGGTGCTGCGGGTGGCCGAAGGTCTGGCGTGCGCATCGACGGCCGGGCACCGGCTCGACGGCGCGACCGTCGGTCGGACCGAGGCGATCGTCTCGGCGCTCGCGTTGCGTGGACCGGCGGGGGCGATCGACGCCGACGTCTTCGCCGATGCATACGGCTTCGCGTTCTCGGCTCCCGTGCACCGCGGTGCCTTCGACGTGGCGCTGCATCGCGCCCGTGCCCGCGTCGAGCCGTATGGCCGCATCGATCGCAGCGACGGCCGCATCGCACTGCACGTGCAGACACCCTTCGTGGTCGCGGACCCTCGCTCGATTCCCGGTACCGACGACCGGGTGCTCGCCCACCTCGCCAGCGGGGGAGCGCTCAGCGCTCGGCACCTCGCGTCGGGTCTGGGCGTGCCGCTGCGGACCGTGCAGGACGCCCTGCGCTCGCTGGTGGAGGGCGGGGCCTGCCGTCGCGATCGCGCGGGTCGCCAGATCCTGTACGCGATCGAGGACACCACGTTTCAGGAGCCGACGCGCGAGCGTGCCTCGGGCTCGGTCTCAACGCCGCGGCCGTGACGAAGTCGCGGACGACCGCTGGCGGCGACGCGTCACGACCTTCGCGATCCCCCACGACAGTCCCGCGACCAGCAGCGCACCCCCGACGCCGAAGGCCACGTTGGCGGCCACGGCATGGCGGCGCGCAGCGTCGTGCTCGGACGCGGCCGTGACCTGGTCGGGCGCGTCGCGGGCGTCGGAGCTGCGCGCGCGCGACAGACCCGCGAACGTCACCCCGACCGCCAGGCCGGCGCCGCCGATCCCGGCGAGCACCCACGGCGCGACGATCGGCCGGGGAGCGGGGGGCGGCGGTGCGGGCGTCGGCGGCCGTGGCACGGGGGCGTGCGGCTGTCGCCGATCCTCGAGTCGGGAGATCCGATCGCGCACCGAGCTCGTATCCGGCGCATCGGGATCGGCCTGCAGGTAGCGCTCGTAGGCCGTGATCGCGTCCTCGATGCGACCCGAGCTCTCGTGCGCGCGGCCGAGATTGAAGTAGAGGATCGGCTCGGGGTACTCGCGCAGCAACCCTTCGAGCACCTCGATGGCTTCCTCGTAGCGTCCCGCGCGGTACAACGACTCGGCGCGCTCGAAGCGAACGTTGGGGTCGTCGGGATCGGGTGGTGGCGTGTCGTCCGTCGGCGCGGGGGGGGCCGCCGTCGCGGGCAATGGCGCCGCCGCGAGCGCGACGGCGAGGACGCGGGCACAGACGGCGGACAGCGTCGCGAAGGTACGCGTGCCGACGAAATCGACCGACACCGGCCACGACGATAACACTGCGCTCGGCGCCACCGACCCGCGCAACCGCGGTAAGCCCGGTTTTCGCCCTCTCCCGCTAGGGTGCGGCCGTGGGACCCGAGGCGACCAAGCGGTGGTTTCTGGGGGTGGCGCTGACCGCCCTGGTGATGATCCCGCGCACGGCGGGCGCGTCCGAGTGCGACCAGCCGGACGCGGCCTGGTTGATGTGCGAGGACTTCGAAGGCGGTGGCGCAGGCTGGGAAGCGTGGTTCGACCAGTCGTCGTGGACCGAGTGCGCCGGCTGTCCCGGCGGCGTCAACGACCCCGACCGCATCCGACTCGACAACGATGCGACGTTGGCCCACGACGGCGAGTGGTCGCTGACGACGCCCGGCACGGCGGCCGACTTCACCGGCGGCACGCTGCGCTACGCCAGCTGCGACGGAGATCCGTCGGCCGGATGCACGCTGCAAGGGCACGACGAGCTGTACTTTCGTACTTGGGTGCGGCTCGACGCGGCGCACGACTACGTGCACCACTTCCTGGGGATCGGCGGCTCACGACCCGACGCGTACTGGGAGGCCAACGGCAACGCGGGCTGCCGCCCCAACGGCGAGCGCTGGGCCGGCACGCGGGTCGACCTCAATCCCGACCACGAGCTGTTCTTCTACACGTACTACCCGGGGATGAACTGCGACTCGGGCGGGTACTGCAGCGGGCAGTACGCCGACGACATCTGCAACGGCTGCGCGGACATCGACATGCCGTGCAGCAACGGGCCGGAGTGCTGCTGGGGCAACCACTTCTCGCCCGATCCACCCGTGGTGATGGCGACCGAGACGTGGACGTGCATCGAGATGATGATGCGCCTGAACACCCCGGGTCAGTCCGACGGCGCCATGGCGTTTTGGGTCGACGACGCGCTCGGCCACGAGGTGGAGGGGATGGCGTGGCGCGACGTGCCCGAGCTTCAGCTCAACCGCGCGATGCTCGAGCACTTCATCGACCCCGGCGACACCGACCATCCCAATCAGGTCTGGTTCGACGACGTGGTGGTCAGCACGCAGCGGATCGGCTGCGCGATGACGCCGGACGACGGCGGCAGCGACACGGGACCGGCCGCGGACGGGGGCGGTGACGATGCCGGTGGTACCGACGGCGGCGGGACCTCGGCCGGAGGCGATGGCGCGACGGCGGACGGCTCCGGCGG
This sequence comes from uncultured Pseudomonadota bacterium, assembly GCA_937896535.1. Classification (GTDB taxonomy): domain Bacteria; phylum Myxococcota_A; class Polyangia; order Nannocystales; family Nannocystaceae; genus CALBMM01. The sequence goes on along the minus strand of CALBMM010000145.1, from coordinate 61,535 downwards.
CGGGCCCGGCGGTCCGGGCGACGGCGGTGGTGGTGATGCCGGGGGCGGTGCGACCGACGACGCGGGGCTCGCCGATGGCGGTGAGGACGGCGACGGCGGCTGTGGCTGTCGCAGCACGCACGAGGCCCCCTTCGGTCCCGTTGGTCTCGCGTGGCTGGTCTGGGTTGCCGTGAGACGCCGGCGCGCGGCGGGGAGGTCGCGATGACGGATCGATACCTGCCGCGCCTGCTCGCCGCGGTCGTCTGCGCGCTCGGGGGGGCCTGTGGCGGCGACACGGACGACGACGACACCGGCGCGACGACGATGCCCGGCACCGGCGCGAACGACTCGGGCACGTCGGCCCCGGGATCCGACGACCTGCCTGCGGGTGACGACACGACGACGACGTCCGCAACCGCGACCGGCCCGGCGACCGACGACGGGACGGAGACGACCGCGTCGGTCGACGACGACACCAGCGCACCCGAGTGCGTGCCGTACGATCCCTGGTTCTACGACGGCTTCGAGTCGTACACGCCGGAGCAGTCGCTGTCGGGCATGTCGCCGTTCGACGCGGCAGGGCGCACCGCGGCCACCGACGAGGTCGCATACGCCGGCGCGCTCGCGGCCCGCATGGAGATTCGCCCCGAGGACAACGGCGGCTTCGGCCAGTGGGGCGGGATCCTCCCGCTGCCCGACATCGCCAAGGGCGAGTCGGTGTGGGTGCGCCTTTGGGTCCGGTGGCCCGCTGCATTCGAGTTCTCGGCGTCGCCGTGGATGAAGTTCCTGCGCCTGCACGACCGACGCGCCGACGGCAGCAACGGTGGCTACAACGACCTGTACGTCGACAACGCCGACGGCAAGACCAGCGTGCTGCGCGTGATCAAGGAAGTGCACGACGTCTGGGAGGTCTACGACGGCCCCGCGCTGCCGCGCGACACGTGGGAACGCTACGAGATGCAGATCGTCGTCGACGATGTGCCCGTCGACGACGGCGGCGAAGGTCGCTTCCGCGTCTGGCGCGACGACGACCTCGTCTTCGACCGCACCGACGTGCCCACCGTGACCGGACCCGACGACGTGCTCGACTACCTGTACGTGTTCACCTACTGGAACAACGAGGCGCCACCGGCGAACACCGCGTACGTCGACGAGATCGCGATCGCGACGGACGATGCGCCGCCGCCCAACGTCGATGCCGCCGGCCATCCGCGGATCGGCGACTGGCTGCCCTGCCGCTGACGCGCCCGTCGCCGCACGGACCGTCGTACGTGCGCTACGATGCGCACGTGGGCGTCGTCAGGTCGGGGCAGGCACGGGCGCGTCGGGTAGGCCCGGCGCTCGCCGTGAGTGCGGCGAGCTGCGTCGTCCCGAGCATCGATCTCGACGGCCGTCCCTGTCCGTGCGTGGACGGCTGGGTGTGCAATCCGGACACGATGGTCTGCGAGCGCACCGGCGGCGACGGGGACGCCGACGACAGCGGCGGATCGGACGGGACCACGGTCGGTGAGACCACCGTCGCGAGCGGTGGCGCGGACACGGCGAGTGCACCGGCGTTCGACGTGCTCGCGTTCACGGCGGACTGGTCGACCCCCACGTCGATCCACTGGGCGTGGGACGTCGCCGGCGAGGAGGCCGACTTTCACGCGTACGAGGTCTGGATCGCAACGTCCGAGGCGGCGCTGACCGCCGGAACCGACGTGCACGTCGTCGACGACACGATCAACCCGGAGCTGTCGCGATGGACGCTCAACAACACGACGGACATCGACGCCGTGGTGGGCACGATCACCGACGGTCTGCAGCCCGGCGTGGAGTACTTCGCCCGGCTGCACGTGCTCGACACGGCGGGGGGACGAACCTCGAGCCCCAACGTAGCCGTTCGCTCGACGACGTCGGCGCCGGTGAGCGCGTACGTGGTCTTTGCCGACGACCCGCCCGGCGGCTTGACGCTGCCCGAGTGCATGGCGCGCGTCGACTCGGCGCCGGCGCAGGCGAGCACCCATCACTACGCTCACGTCATGCGATGCGACCCCGAGCTGGGCACCTCGTGCACCACCGGGGGAGCGCCCGAGTGCTGGGAGAACCTGCGGCTGCAGAACCTCCCGGGCGAGGACCTGATGCTGGGCAACGGAGAGTTCACCGACGCGTTCGTCGAGGCATGGGTCGCGATCGACGGGGTGGACGATGCCGCCGCGCACGGATGGTGGAGCGAGCTGGGGATCGCGACCGGCGACGGCTCGTGGCACGTCTACCGTGGTCTGACGCTGCGCGCCGACGGGACCTACCGCCGCTACGAGATCCCGCTGACGCAGCTCGGGCTGACGCCGGAGACCTTCGACGGCATCGTCACCGGCTTTCGCGTCGGCTCCACGTTTCCCGACGCCACGACCGTTCGCTTCGACGAGGTCCGGATCCGCTGGTAGCGGTCGAGCGTCGTCGTCGGACGCCGAGCAGCAACGCCACCCAGGCCAGCCAGGCCGGGTCGCTCGATGACCCGCCGCGACAGCCGCAGCCCGTCGTGCCGTCGTCGCGCGCGCCTGCCGTGTCGGTGTCCTCGGTTCGCCCCGTCGTGCCGCCGTCGACGCCTCCAGACGCACCATCGTCGGCGGTGCCGGTTCCGCCGTCGCCCGCGTCGCCTGATCCCGCCCCCGAGGTCGACGAGTCGTCACCGCCGCTGTCGTCGTCTCCGGGTGGCTCGACCTCACCGATCTGCGAGCCGCAATCCGGGCCGTCGTCCGCGCGCCGAAGGTCACCGGCCGCCTCGTCGACGAACAGGGCCTCGCGCATGGTCTGGTCGAGGACGAGGTAGTCGATGTCGAAGGTCATGCCGGTGATGTCGGCAACCGACTGCACGAAGTCCACTGCACCGATCTGCGGCTCGGCCGTGTAGCAGTTGTCGTGCAGTTGCATGCGGACGAACTCGCCCGGCGTTTCCTTCATGTAGCCGGGCACGAGGTCGTAGAAAGGATGGGCGGGGTCGAGGTCGCCGATCAGGAACTCGCCGCGGACCCCGGGCCATTGCGCGTCCTCCCACCAATAGTACTGGTTGCGGCGCACCTGCACGGGCTCGTCGGTGTCGACCACGAGGTTGTGGTGTGCGGTCGAGCTCCACCCTCCGTGAAACGCCATCGGCGCGCCGACCACCGTGTTGTGTTCGATCTCGGAGCCGAACCCGTTGCCCGTCATCTTCAAGAACGTGGCCATCGGGCCGTCGGTGGCCGCGCGCCCGATCTCGATGCCGACATCGGCGTCGTGGATGATGTTGTTGCGGACCGTGTTGAGGGAAAACGGCGAGAAGATCCCGAACTCCACGTCGTGGATCACGTTGCTGAGGAAGTAGTAGGGCCCGCGGCTGTGGTTTTTGAGCCCGAGTCCGTAGTGGCAGTCGTGGACCTCGTTGCCCACCAGATATACGTCCCCGTCCGGCGCCAAGATGCCGGCCTCCCATTCGGCCCGCGTTGCGTCGTGACCGGCGGATGGTTCCACCGAGTCGTAGGTGAGCCGGGTCTCCGAGTACAGACAGCCGCCGTTGACCGAGCCGTGATCGAGCAGCGCGTCGGTCGCGAGGTCGATGTTGCCCGCGTCGTGCAGGTGGCAGCCGATGACGACGTTGTCGATCGGCCCGGCGCTCGCGGCCATGAGGATGAGGGCTTCGTTGTCGGTGCCGTCGAAGTTGGCGTGGTGAAGGTCGAGCTCGCGGAACGTGTCGTCGTGGGCGTCGGTGTTCACCCAGAACCCTCGATCCTGCATCCGACGCATCTCGAAGCGCTCGAAGACCCAGAAGTCGTGGCGGACGATGAACGCCGCCCCACGCCAGCCCGGCGGCGCGTTCTCGTAGCCGAAGTCGAGCACGGCGACCTGACCCCGGGCGGGATCGTAGAGCGCAGGATCGGTTCGAAGCACGATCGGACGCCCCGGCTCGCCGTCGGCCTCCGTCCACAACGCGGAGTCGACGTGCCCGAACGCGTCGCGGATCTCGGACATGTCGTAGACGCCGGGCGCGAGGTGAATGGCCTGACCGGCCGTCGCGGCGGCGACGACGGAGATGAGGTCGCGGCGAGGTGAAGTCGCGGTCCCGTCGCCGTCGACGCCGGGGAGCGGCGCGACGAACACGATCTGCTCCGGCTCGACGTCGGTCTTGCCCTCGAGGATCGGCTCGACCAGTGCGAGGTCTCGTGGGGCCGGCGGGGGGGCCGCGGCGGCGGTCACGATCGGGGGGAGCCCGAGCGGAAGCCCAGCCATCGCCAGCACGCGGGATACGACCCGCCATCGTCGTGATGTACGCCGAGGGTTTGGTTTCATCGCGGAAGGTCCAACGCCCACGCTAGCGCCGCGGCGGCATGGTCGTCGCTTACCGCGCTTGCGCGGTTCGTCGCCCTCTACGCCGATCGCTGGCGTTCGAGCGCCAGGGCCACGTAGTTCGACATCAAGTACGCGAACGTCTCTTCGTCCGCGTTCCAGTCGCGGCGACCGCCGACGTGCTCGTGGCACACCACGCCGACCATCTCGTCCGCGACCCAGATCGGGACGTCGAGCATCGCGCCGATGCCGAGCGGGGCGAGGTAGGGCTCGGAGAAGCACGACGTGCGAGGGTCGGTGTGCGCGTCGTGGGCCGCGATCGTTCGCTCGGTCGCGAGCGCGTCGAAGTAGGTGGGGAACGCATCGCGGGCGAGCTCGACACCGCTGGTGTGCTCGCCGGTGGCGCGCTCGAACAGGTCCACGCACGTGATCTTGGAGGCGCCGTCGTCGAGCATCCACACGCTGACGCGCGCGACCTCCAGCGTGTTGGCGGCGGCTTCGTCGACGCGCCGGCACGTCTCGGCGACGTCGCCGAGCACGAGGGCGCGCTGGCTCATCAGCTCGAGGTAGGCGGCGATGTGTCGCCGCAGGCCGGCGGTGTCGAGCGCCTGCGTCGACGCGAGCGGGCCCGCGGCGGGACGGTTCTTGCCGAACTTTTCCGCCACGGTCGCCAGCGCCCGCTCGAAGCGCTCACACAGCTCCGGCGTGTCCTCGATCGTGTTGGCTTCCGTGGACGTGATGCGAGCGAGGGACGCCAGTTGCACGCGCCCGGACAGGCCACCCAGCCTGTCGGCCTCGGCGAAGTAGGCGGCGAGACGTCGACCCATGCCCCGGAGGATCTCACGGTCGCGTTCGTGATCAATGCCGTTTTCGATGCCGCGAGGTCGGCCGCGTCGCGGTATCGCTCAATCGCCGCAGAGCTCTTGCAGCGTGCGCCCGAGCGCACGTGCGATCGGCTGCGCTTCGGCCCGCCGGCCGGTTTTGCACAGCGCTCTGACGCGCGTGGTTTCGCGTTCCGTGCGGAGCTGGCCTCGCGGGAAGTTTCGGGCGTGCGCGGCGAGCTCGTCGAAGGCGGTCGCCGTATCGCCCGCCGCGAGGGCGGTTTGCGCGGCGCGGACGAGGGCGAGCTCCGCGGCGAGATCCGGGCCATCGACCCGCAACGCGGGTTCGGTGTCCGGTGCGGGCGAGCGACGCGACGGGATCGGCGCCGAGGTCGGCGAGGGCGACGTCAGGGCGGGCGAAGGGGCATCGGTGTCCGGGACGAGCGCGGGCGCGGGCGAGTCGGACGCGGGGTCGGGATCCACGAGGGTCGGCGAGACCGCCGCTCGCGAGCGGGCGGCGGCGGCAGCCTCGGCGTGGCGCATGCCCGGGGGGATCGGATCCTCCGTCGTCGCGGTCGGATCCTCGGCGACGAGCGCCCGCGCTCCCGCCAGGCCGAGGGCGAGGCCGCCGACGATCACCATCCACTTCGCGACCCCGGCGGTCGCGACGGAGGTGACGCCGAGCGCCGTGGCCGTCAGCCGCGGCAGCGCGATCGCGATCGCGGCCCACATCCGCGCGCGCCGATCGTCGTCGAGCCTGGATTGACCCGCCGCCGCCAGCAACGCCTCGACCCGCGCCCGGTCGCGCCCGGCCGCGTCGCCCAGACGCTTCCACGCGGCGCGCAGGCGCGAGTACGCCGTGCCCAGCGGGATCGACAGCGCGTCGGCGACCTCCGGGGCGGTCATGCCCTCGATCTCGCTGAGGACGAACACGGCGCGCTTGTCCACGTCGAGCTGTCGCAGCAGCGACCACACCGTTGCGGCCGCATCGTGTCGCGCATACGGGTCGGCGCCCCGACGAGCCTCCTGCGCCGGCGTCAGCGTGCCGGCGCGTCGCGTGGCCCGCTGCGTTCGATCGCGGTGGCGTGCGGCGATGCGTCGGGCGATGCCGAACAGCCACGTGCGCGCGCTGGCCCGGCCCTCGAAGCTGTGCCAGCGCCGGAACGCGGTGACGAACACGTCCTGGGTCGCGTCGTCGAGTGCCGACGGGGGCACGCCCAGGTGCCGGAGCGTGCGCACGACGAAGTCGGCGTGCGCGGCGAACAGCGCCTCGATGGCCGCGTGCGGGTCGGAGCCGTACGCCTCGTCGATCGATCGCAAGGGCGCATTCATGCTCGTACCCCCGTCACGGGACGCGCACCTGCACGCCGAGCCCGAAGCGCGCGCCGACCGGCGCGATCGTGTGCAGCTGCGTGCCCTCGACGAGATAGCGGTGTCGCCGTAGAGCGATCGGCACGTCGACGAGGCCGAACAGCGCGACGTACTTGCCCACGGCCCACGTCGGTCGTACCGACGGCGTGAGGCCGACCCACAGCGAGTCGCGTTCGACGGTGCCTTCCTCCACGCCCGGACCGGACACGCGAGCGCGGAAATCCGCGATCTCGAGGGCCAGGCACAGCGGCACCTCGATCGACCCGCGCCCCGGGACCCCACACGCGCGGGCGAGGCCTCCCGCGAACGTGAAGTCGGCGGCGGGCGAGCTTTCGGTCAATGCGATCGCGGGACCGAAGGCCACGAGCCCACCGATCTCGAGGCGCACGTGGGGCCACCACAGGCCGAGGGCGAGCTCGACCGCGGCGGCGCCCTTGGGCTGCAGCCCCAGCTCGCCGGCGACGGCCGCTGACCCCGACATCCGCGGTCGCGAAATCCGGCCCGGGGGCGCCGGACGTTCGTCGCCGCTGGGCGTGGCGACGACCGTGCGGGTGGCCGACGAGGCCGTCGTGCTCGCGTCGTCGATCGGCGGATCGGGCGGGTCCGGTCGTACCGGCGCGACCACGGGTGGCTCCGCCAACGTCGGCCGCGTGCGCACGACGCCCACCGCGTCCACGTGCACGGCCACGATCAACGCCACCGCGTCCGTCAGTGTCTCGCAGTCGTCGCCGCGCAGCTGTCGGTCGACGACGATCCCGGTGCCGTCCGACAGTCGCACGTCGATCGTCCACGCGGGCCCCGGCGTGGCCGACAGCTCCACGGTGGTCGGTCGGGGCTGGGCCTGCGCGCCGACCAGGGCGCGGCTGCGTTCGCCGAGCGACGCGTCGTCGATGCATGCGGGTGCCGTCGTCCAGCTCGTCGTCAGCCACGTCTGTGCCTGCACCGGCAGGTCCGGCGGCAACGACAGCAACAGCGGCACGGCGAGCGGCGACAACGGACGAAGTATCCGGCGCGTGCACGCCGACTTCAACGTGCACGGCGGTTTCGATCACGGCTCGATCGCCCAGGCCGTGACCGACAGCTCGAAGGCGGGCGTGTCCAGGCAAGTGGGGGGAACGTGCTCGATCACCGACTCGGCGAACACGCCGTAGGCGAGCTCCTCGACGGTCGTGCCGATCGCCGTGGTGCCCTTGGCGTGGTCGAGCGTCACCGAGGGGCTCTGCCATCCCACCTCGAGCCCGCGCGCTTCGGCGCCGCATGTGGACACGTCCAACGCACAGTCGGCCTCTGCCAAGTCCATCACGAGCTCGCCGTGCCACGGGGCCGGCGGTTCGCCCTCGCCGAGGTCGCCTCCGAGCAGCTGTGCGACGTCTTCGGCCAGACTCGACTCGAGCGGGTCGATGATCTGACCGTCGAAGCTGTCGAGCACGATCACGCCGTCGGCACGCTCGAGCACGACCCAGCGGTTCCACCCCATGCCCCACCAGTCGGCGACGAGACGCAGCTGCATCGTCGACGCCAGGGAGCCGGTGAACGCCTCCGAGGGCAGGAAGCTGGCGTAGTGGAGGCTCAACTCCAGTGGCGCGTCGACCACTTGGTCGTCCTGGTCGATCCGACCCGAGACCGTGCACGACAAGTCGACCTCCCAAAGATACGTGTCGATCGTGTCGAACGCCTCGACCGCCGCCGTGCACGTGCCGCCGAGCACGACGGCGAAGTTGGCCGACAAGCCCACGAACGGGTCGCCGTCCGACTCCATGAAGACGAAGTCCTCGTCGCGAAAGCACACCTGCGACGTGCCTGTCGTCGAGCCATCGTCGCTGCCGCTGTCGGTCGATGCGTCGTCGGATCCGGAGTCCGTGCCGGGCGGGGTGCTCGTGTTCGATTGCGAGCCGCCGTCACCGCTGCTGCCCGTGCCGCCGGGCCCGTTGCCGGTCCCGGGGCCGTCGGCGCTGTCGGTGTCGCCGAGCTCGTGGTCGACGACGCAGCCCCAAAGCCCCGAGGCAGCACCGCAAAGAAGAAGTAGTCCAAGATTTCGCATGATGACTCGGTGAGTCTGCGTGGCCGCGGCTTTCCATTAACGTGATCGAAAAAAATCGACACGCCCCTGCGGGATCTCCGCGGCATGGACCTCTCGCTTGCGCTCGCACGCTGCCATCGGCGATGGTGACCCCGCCCCATGGACCGTCTCGCGCTTGCCCTCACGATCGCGTTCCTCGCCGCCGGCTGCGGCCACAAGCAGCTGCGCGAGGCCAAGCGCATCGCCCACGAGGACGGCCAGCGGGTGATCGGGGCCCTGGAGTCCTACGAAAACGAGCATGGCGAGTACCCCGTGAGCTTGTCCGCGGTCGGGATGGACGGCTCGCGCGTCGCGTCGATGAACTACGTGCGCGACGGGCACTCGTACACGCTGGTGGTCGGCTCGTCCTCGACTCGCGCCGTCGCCTCGTGCACGCGTCGGTCCGGTGAGCAGGACTGGACGTGTCGCCGCTGGCGGCAGTGACTCACGCGTCCTGCAGGCACACACCGACGTCGTCGAAGCATGGCGGCGGGATCGCGAAGAACGGCGAGCAGGTGCCGGCGTTGCCGCACTGCGGTGCCGACAGCTCGCAGACCGGAACGCAGCAGCCTTGGCCGCCGGTGCAGCCCGCCACCGGCACCGATAGACACACCAGGCCCGGCTGACACGCCGCCGCACCGCCGCACGCCTCGCCGACACCGACGCCGATTCCTTCGCCGGCCTGCGGCGCGCACGTGAAGGTCTGATCGCCCGGCGCGCACACCTGGCCGTCTTCGCAATCCGGCGACAGCGGATCGCAGACGTTGGGCGCCGAGCAACCATCGGGCGTGCCGGTCACTTCCTCGGCGGCGCCGTCGGAGCTTGCCGACGTCGGCGGAACCTCGGAGTCGGCGTCGTCGCCGAACCCGCAGGCGCCGACGGCGAACACCCAAGACAGCCATGGCCGAGCCACGCCCCATGCTGCCCCAAGCCGTCGTGGGACCGCCAGCCGCTTCGCGTGCGCCGACTCCTGGCTGTCTTGCCCTCGTGTGCGGCACCATGGCGACCATGCGGGTGACTCGGTTTCGGCTGCTTGCGTGTGGATCCGTGGCGTGGGCGGTCGGCTGCGCCCCGCCCCCCGAAGGCCTCGCGCCCACCCCGGATGGTGACGGCCCGCGCATCGTCTTCGACTTCGACCATCGGCCGCTGCCCGAGATCCCGTTCCCCAACGACATCGCGACGCGGCCCGATCCCACCTCGCCCACGGGGCTGCGGATCAACGCGTCGATGGTCGCGCCCACGCAGCTCGAGACCACGGCGCGCGAGCGCTTCGACGCGCTGACCGGCTGGGGGGTCTTTCAGCCGATCGCGGTGCGCTTCGATGCGCCGCTGGACCTCGAGGAGATCTTCAAGCGCCACCGCGACTGGGTCGGCGGGGGCAACGACTACGACTTCACCAACGACGCCGTCTACGTCTTCGACGTCACGCCCGACTCGCCCACGTACCTGCAGCCGGTACCGCTGGACTTCGGCGACGGTAACTTCCCGGTCTTGCTGCGCACGCCGCAGCAGTACTGGGAGCACGATCCGAAGACGATTACCAAGGCGCTCGCGTTCGAGACCTACGACGAGGACGTGGACGGCGACGGGATCCTCGAGCCCGGCGAGGACCTCGACCTCGACGGCGTGCTCGACCGCCCCAACATCCATCCGCAAAACGACGGCGACCCGCGCTACGACGAAGACTCCGACATTCTGTCGTTTTACGAGAGGCAAACCAACACGCTGATGTTCAAGCCGGTGATCCCGCTGCGCGAGCGCACGCGCTACGCGGTGGTGGTGACCAATCGGCTGCAGGGCACACGCGGCGAGGCGGTGCGCTCCCCGTTCGACTACGTCAACCACACCTCGCAGACCGACGAGCTGATGCCGGTGGAAGAGGCGCTCGATCAGTTCGGCCTCGGCCTCGACGACGTGGCCTTCACGTGGACGTTCACCACCCAGGACGCCAGTGGCGGCATCGTGGCGCTGCGCGACGGTCTGTACGGCGAGGGCGAGCTGTCGTGGCTACGGACCGACAACCCGCCGGCGCTCACCAGCCTGTATCCGATGGTCGACGCGACGCAGCCGGACGGCTCGACGATCGCCAACCCCTACATCCTGACGACCGAGCGCCTCACCCCGGTGCTCGGTGCGCTCGCGGGGGCGGCGTTCGGTGGCTTCGGGATCTCCGACACCGCCAAGCTCGAGGAGTCGCACCAGTACATCGCCTACCACGTCAGCGGCACGTTCCTGTCGCCGCGGCTCATCGACATCGAAAAGGAAGGCACGCTCGACGCCCGCGCCTGGCCCGACGATCTGTTCGACCCGGCGCTGCGCGACAAGGTCACCTACGACGAGATCCAGTTCTGGTGCACGATCCCCAAGGACGAGTACAAGGAAGATCCGGCCCAGCCCGCGCCGGTGGTCCTGTATGCCCACGGATACACGTCCAACAAGATCGAGCAGCTCGGCCTGGCGCTGCACGCCAAGTTCGGGCTCGCCACTTGCGGGATGGATGCGCCGTACCACGGCGTGGACGTCGGCGACCAAGAGCCGCTCGCGCGCCTGGTGCTGACCGCCAACGGCTTCGCCGCCGCCCTCGACCCGCTGCTGCGCGGCCGCATCGAGGACGTCGACGGCGACGGCGACGGCGATCTCGGCGGCGAGATGTTCACCGGCTACATGTTCCGCACCCGCGACAACCTGCGGCAGACCCTGCTCGATTGGCTGACGCTGGTGCGACTGGTCCGCAGCTTCGGCTCGGGCACCATGCTCGATGTCGACGGCGACGGGCGAGCCGAGCTGCTCGGAGACTTCGACGCCGACGGCCTCGTCGACTTCGGCGGTCCCAACGTGGACTTCTTCGCCAGCGGCACCAGCCTCGGCGGCCTCGTGTCGTCGATGCTGTCGGCCATCGAGCCCAAGGTGGTCGCCGCCGCCCCGATCTCCGGCGGCGCCGGTCTCATCGACCTGACGATCCGCTCCGAGCAGGGCGGGGTGGTCGAGGCGGTCGCGCTGCGCATGTTCGGGCCGCTCATCATCGGCGAGCCGTCCAACGACGGGCGCACGCGGCTGTACACCCTGTTCGCCAACGGCAACGAGGACACGCGCTACGACCTCGCGGTGACCGACGGCATTGCACCGGGCGACGTGGTGATGGTGACCAACCTCGACTCCGGCGAAGCGCGCTGCGCCCGGGTCATGCCCGACACCCCGCCGCGAGGCTACGAGCGGTTCGTGGGGTGGGGCGAGGCGTCCAACTGCGCCATCAACGACTCGGGCTCTTGCCGCACCTGCGACGAGGGCACCGAGGGCACGTACGCGTGCGACCTGGCGCGAACGTTCCGGGTGGGGGTGCCGGCCGACCGTGGCGACCCGATCCGCATCGACGTGTATGAGGGGCCCGACCCGGTCACGATCACCGGCGACCAGCTCGAGTGCGAGCCCAAGGACGGCGCCCGGCTGCGCACCACGATCGCCGAGCATCAGTTCCCGGTCACCTACCGCGGCCTGCAGATCCAGCCCGGCGACGAGCTGCTCGCGCTCGAGGACGGCTACGGCTTTCAGCGCGGCACGCCCAACGTGCGCCGCTTCACCCAGCTGGCCCAGATGGCGATCGAGGCGGCCGACCCGGCGATCTACGCGGTGCACTACTCCCGCGACCCGCTCGTGTTCGCCGAGGACGGGGCGACGTTCCGCAAGCAGGCCACCCACGTGCTCAACGTGACGACGATCGGCGACGCGAACGTACCCGTGAACTCCGGGGTCAACATCGCCAAGGTGGGAGGGTTCATCGAGATCTACGAGGCCGACGGGCGCTACGGAAAGACGCCCAACCGCGTGCTGATCGAAGAGGGGGTGATCGAGGGGATCCCGTGGCGGGAGTCGGCGGGGCCGCAGTGGGGCCCGGTGCTCGTGGACGTCGACAACATCTCCGACAGCACGAACATGTGGCCGATGGATCCGGAGGGAGCCGTGGACGGTCTGCTCGCCCCGCGATTGTCACCGCCGCTGCGGCTGATCGTGCCCACGCCCAACGCCGACGACGGCGGCAAGAGTGGGATCGTGCTGCCCATGCTCAACGCCGAGCAGGGCCAGCATGGCTTTCCGCCCCCGGGCCTGACCAACGCCGACTTCGACGTGGGGCAGTTCATGGAGCACCAGATCGGCTGGTTCTTCCGCACGCGCGGTCGCGAGGTTCGCTTCGAGGCGTGCATGGAGACCGTGTCCGACTGCGAGTGGATTCCGGACCCACCGCCGCCGGCCGAGTGAGGGACCCGCGGGCGGGCCCCAGCCGGTCTCCTGACAGTTGTTGTCAGGAGTCTCGAACCCCCCTGACATGATGCTGTCAGGAGGGCGGGGCTAGGTTGGGCGCATGAATCCGAACAAGCTCTTCCCCCTCGTCGTCACCGAAAAATTCGGCGAAACCCGCGCGTTCTACGTGGAGACACTCGGCTGCGAGGTGACGGTCGACATGCCCCACTACCTGCAGGTGCGCTTCGGCGCGGACGAGTCGGCGCCCGAGCTGGCCTTCATGACGGTCGAGGGCGTGCCGTCGCTGCAACCGCACGCGCCGTTCGCCGGCGAGGGGCTGACGATCAGCATCCCGACCGAGTCGGCGGACAAAAAGCACGCGCAGCTGGCCAAGAAGAAGGTCGAGGTCACCGCCGAGCTGGCCGACCGACCGTGGGGCTGGCGCAGCTTCGTGGCGCGTGATCCCAACGGCGTGTACCTCGACTTCTTCCACGTCCTGGAGCAGGCTCGCCCCGTCGATGCGACGGGCTGACCGACTCTTTCAGATCGTCTCGATCCTGCGGCGTCGCCGATTGACGACGGCGGCGCAGCTCGCCGAACGACTGGAAGTCTCCGAGCGCACGGTCTACCGCGACATCGCGGACCTGTCGCGCTCGGGGGTTCCGGTCGTGGGCGAGGCCGGCGTCGGCTATCGAGTCGGCAAGGACTTCGACCTCCCTCCGCTCATGTTCAACGAAAGCGAGATTCAGGCGCTCGTGCTCGGGGCCCGCATGGTCGAGAGCTGGGGCGACGACGAGCTCAAGCAGGCCGCTCGCGCCGCGCTCGACAAGGTGCAGGCGGTGCTGCCTCCGAAGGCACGCGCCCGCGTCGACGACACCGCACTGTTCTCGCTGTCGTTTCGCGTCCCGCCGAAGGTACGCAAGACGATGGGCGTGGTCCGCAAGGCGGTCGACGCTCGCCTCAAGATCAGCTTTCGCTACACCGATCGCGACGGCGCCGGATCTCGCCGCACCGTGCGTCCGCTCGGCCTGTACTTTTGGGGCGCGGCCTGGACCCTCGCCGCCTGGTGCGAGCTGCGCGAGGACTTCCGCAACTTCCGCCTCGACCGCATCGACGCGCTGCGCACCACCACCGACCCCTTCGCCCTCGAGCCCCCGGTCACCCTCGCCGACTACGTCCGCGCGATGACCACGGACACCTGCTAAAGCGCCCGCCCCCTGCCTGGCAACACCCGAAATTCCGCCTTCGTCCGTTTCGGGCCCGCTCGGTGCGTGCCAGCGGCGCCGAGGCTGACGAAAGCGGCGGGGTGGCTCAGGCGCACCAGCGGCGCAGGCGGGGATCGAGCAGACAACGCTCTGCCGCCGCGACCGCAGCGTCCGGCGCCCGCCCGCGCAGGGCACGGATCGTACGCGTGCCCACCTCGCACGCGGCGGCGAGATCCATCGTGCGCGGTGTACCGTGACGCTCCGCCAGCGCCACGAACACCGCACGCGCCGGCGGTGTCCGGCACGTGACCGCACGAGGCTCGGCCCGCAGTGCAGAAGCGGTCGCATGCGCCACGTCCGTCAGGGTCACGATCGGGCGCGACCAGACCGAGAGGCACGGCGTCGCGTCGTGGCGCACCGGGACGATCGCGGCGCGAACCGGCCCACGCGCCGGCACCTCTGCCGACAACGCCGCGCGAGCGCGTTCCGCATCGGTCGTCAGTACCTCGACGATCGCCTCTCGGGGACTGTGCCGCAGCACCCGGGCCACGCGCGCCACGTCCACCCAGACGGGCGCGACCGCACCGACGAGATCGCGGGCGGTCGACCACAGGTGATCGGGGAGCAGCGCAACCGCGAACGCGTTCGGTGCCAGACTTCGCAGCCGGCCCCACAGCCACGACGCCGAGGCGTGCTCGACCACGCGGTCCCAGCCACGGCGTGTATGCGCTACCCAGTGTTCGACGATCGTCATCACCTGCTGGGTCGGCCGCCGCGATGGTTCGTTGCACGAGCTCGGCCGAAGATCCGCATTTGTCCGTTTGGCGCCCGCTCCCCTGGACCGAGCGCGGCTCGAACCGACGAAAGCGGCTGCTCCGGGTGTTGCCGGCGCGGCGGGGGGGTGCCATGGTCCGACGCGTGAGCCACACGCCGCCCACGCTGTCGCCGGCGACACAGGCGTGGCTTTTGTGGGTGGCGCGGGCGTCGTTGGCTCGGGCGTTGGGGACCACGCCGCCGCCGAAGCCGGCGCGGCCCGACGATCCGCTCTTGTCGGCGAAGACGCGGGCGTTCGTGTCGTGGCACGAGGGGCGCCGGCTCGTCGGGTGCATCGGCACGCTCGCGGCGACCGAACCGCTCGAGACGACCGTGGAAAAGTACGCGGTCGAGTCCGGCCTCCGCGACCCTCGCTTGCCGCCCGCGACGGCGGAGCAACTTCCTCGCCTGTCGTGTGAGGTTTCGGTGCTCACCGATCCGGTCGACATGGACGAGGTCGGGCTTCCGGCGATCACGGCCGCGCTCGTGCCCGGACGCGACGGTCTCGTGCTGCGCGACGACGGCCGCCGAGCGGTGTTTCTGCCCGTCGTGTGGGAGTCGGTGCCGACCCCGGAGCTCTTCGTCGCCGCACTGTGCCGCAAGGCCGGGATCGATCCGGCCACCCGCGGATCCCACGTGCGGGGACAACGATTCTTCGCCGTGAAGGTGGCCGACCCCGCCCCGCCGGAATAGGTCCATAAAGAAGGATGTAGAGGGCCCCAGGTGAAACGTCGGACGCTTCTCGTCGTGGTCGTGGCTGCCCTCGTGGCGGCGATCGGAATCTTCTTCGCGACCCGGGACGACGACGAGCCCACCGCGGAGCCCGACACCAAGTCGGTGGCGGATGCCCCGAACGTCGAGGGCAAGCCGAGCGTGTCGCGGCATCGATCCGCCCCCGATCGACGACCGGCCACCGCGTCCGGAATCGTGACTCGGGCCGACGACGGCTCACCGGTCGCCGGCGCCGTCGTGCTGATGAACGCCAAGGGGGGCCCCGGTTCGGTCGCGACCGAGGTCGGCGTTCGGGCGCGCACGTTGGTGATGCGCACCGACGATGCCGGTGAGTTCACCTTCGAGGGCGTTCCGCCGGGCGCGTACACGATGTCGGCCACCGCCAAGGGGTTCTTGCCGGGGCGACTCGCCAACGTCGAAGTCCAGCCCGCCTCCGACGTCGCCGGTCTGAAGGTCGCGCTCGTGTCCGGAGGTCATCGCGTCTCCGGCAACGTGCAGGACATCGTCGGCGGGCCGGTCGAGGGCGCGGTCGTGCACGCGCTGCGCTTGGACGAAGGCAGCGCCTTGTCGCTGTTTTCGCGTGCACCTTCGGGGGCGATGGCCAACGAAGACGGCGAGTACGAGCTGTGGCTGCCCGACGGCGCCTACTCGCTGACGGCCGAGCATCCCGACTACGTCAAGGCGACCGCGCAGCTTCGCGTCGACGGTGGCCCGCGGACCCGCGACATCACGATGACCCCCGGCGCGGCGATCGAAGGGACGGTGGTCGACCGCGACGGCAAGCCCGTCGCCGGTGCGCTCGTGCGCTGGGTCGGCACGGACGAGCTCATGGCCGGGGGCGGCGGCTTCGGCGGTGGGCCGGCGGCGAACATGGGGATGCTCGAGCGCGTGGAGACCGACGAGTCCGGACACTTCCGGATCACCGGCCTCGAGCCCGGTGTGCGCGCGCTCAGTGCCGTGTCGGAAAACGGCGCCACCAAGCAACCCGTGGAAGTCGCGCTCGGGGTGGCCGAGGAGGTCAGCGGTGTCGAGCTCGTGCTCGACCGCGCGTACAAGGTCTCGGGCATCGTGGTACGCGACGACGCCGACGCGACCCCGATCGAAGGCGTGATGCTCTCGACCTGGTCGATGAAGCCGCCGTCGGCGTTCCCCGCCCGCTCACCCAGTGAAGAGGACGGCTACTTCGAGATCTGGGGCGTGCCCCCCGGCAACTACGTGGTCTCGGCCGTCTCCGACGAGGCGCTGCCGAGCTTCATGGGCGACTCGGTCGAGGTCATCGACGCCGACGTCGACGACCTGCAGATCCAGCTCGCCACCGGTGTGCACATTCGCGGGCGTGTCGAGCCGGCGGTGCCGGCCACGATCAAGCTCGAGATCGACATGCAGTCGCTGGGTCTGATGAACATGATGACCGCGATCGGCAACGGCTTCGTTCGCGACCGCACCGCCGAGGACGGGACGTTCGACCTGTCGCCGGTGGCGGCATCGAAGGTCACGATCGTGGCCACCGCCGAGGACGGTCGCACGGGCGAGGTCGACCTCGACATCGGCAGCGACGACATCGACGACGTCGTGGTCACGCTCGAAGCGCGGGCCCGTCTCGCCGGCCGTGTCGTCGATGCCACTGGCACCCCCGTCGAGGGCGCGCGCGTACAGGTCACGCTCATCTCCGACGCGCCCCAGATGTCGATGTCGTTCGACGCCACCGGCGACATCCCGGGTGGTGGCGAGATCGGAACCACGGACGAAGAGGGCAACTACACCGTGCGCGGGCTGGAGGCGGGCTCGTACGAAGTGCAGGTCTCCCCGGCCAAGGGACCGGTGCTCGCCTGGGCCAAGCCCGACGATCCGGACGATCCGAAGGCACCGCTGGTGCTCGAGCTCGCGGCCGCCGAACAGCGCGACAACTACGAGCTGCGCGTCGAGGCGCAAAACGGGGTCATTCGCGGTCGGGTGGTCGGCGCCGACGGTGCGCCTCTGGCCGACGCCTGGGTGCGGGCCAGCCGCGAGCAGTCGGCCGGCGAGTTCATGAACGAGCTGACGCAGCGCTTCATGAAGATGGCCGGGGCGGCGGCGCAAAAACAGGCCAAGCGCAAGCCCGATCCCGACCGCAAGGCTTCGGAAGGCGAGACGATGGCCAGTCGTGCGCTGTCGATCCAGTTCGCCGAGGAGCCCGTGCTCACCGACGAGACCGGATCGTTCGAGATCAAGGGACTGCGCGAGGGCACGTACCTCGTCATCGGCGACGGGCCCAAGGGGACGGGGCGCGGACAGGTCACGGGCGTCGAGCTCGGGGCGAACATCGAGATCGAGGTCGAGCCGCTCGGTGGCATCTCGGGCGTGGTCGAGTCGGGGGGCAAGCCGCTGGCCAAGTACACGCTGACCGTGCGTGGCCCCGACGTGCGCACGCGCCGGATCAACGACGACAGCGGGACATTCGAGATCGACCGTCTCGATCCCGGTACCTACAAGGTCACCGTGGATGCCGAGGAGGGCGTCGCGGACCAAGAGGTCGAGATCGAGGCCTCGGAGACCAAGAAGCTCACGCTCGAGATCGAAGGCTTCGGGACGCTGCGGGGCAAGCTCGTCGACGCCGCCGGCGAGGGCATCAGCGGCGTGAACGTGGTCGTGCAGGGACGATCGCCCGACGCGAGCAACATGATGGCCATGTTCTCCGGCGGCGGCCCCAAGACCGACGACGACGGCTCGTTCGAGGTCGACCGCGTGCGGCCGGGCAAGGGATCGATCTCCTTCGTCGATCCCGACGCCAGCGGCTTTGCGCCCGTGGGCGCGTCTTCGTACGAGCTCGAAGGAGGTGGCGAGCTCGACCTCGGCACGATCACGGGCATCCCCGCCGGCGACGTCGCGGCCGAAGATCGCGGCGACCTCGGCTTGTCGACGATGGTCGCGACGATCGGCGACCGTCCGTTGTCGCCGGACGACGACGGCGGCGAGGTGACCGAGGAGACCGACGAGACCGACGAGGCGGATACGACCAAGCACCTGTGGGTGTCGAGCGTCGCGCTCGAGGGGGCCGCCGCCGCCGCGGGGGTCGAGCCCGGGGACGAGATCGTATCGATCCGGGGTGTCGACGTGGACGGGCAGGGAGCCGAGACCGCGGCCCTGACCCTCGGGCCGGGCCACGTGCGCGCCGGTGAGGACGTCTCGATCCGGATCAAGCGCGGCTCGATGACCCGCAAGATCACGATCCGCGCCCGCGGTCGGAAGTCGAAGAAGAGGAAGTAGTCGTCCGCGTCGGGGCGGTCACTCCTTCCAGTACAGCTCGACTTGGCCGAAGTGTGCCTCCATCGTTCCGTCGCCCACGTTGCGGACGCGCGTGACGAGGACGCAATCGGTCGACGCGGAGCAGGTCGTGATCGCGGTCGCCCGGTTGATCGCGAACACGCGGTTGAACATCGAGTCCGAGTCCGGCACCGGAAACGAGATCGTGGCCTTCTCGCTCGAGTTCAACGCACGGTCCTTCCATGCACACTCTCCAGGCGCGAGCGCGGAGCCACGTCCGTCGGCCTTGTTCTTGGCCTTCTTGCCCTCGACGACGACCCAACCCCAGGTACGCACGTTGAAGTGCCCCCGGCACGCCATCTCGTAGTAGCTGCCACCCGGGGCGGCTTCGGCGGGAGGTGCAACCGATCCCAGACCGACAGCCGAAACGAAGGCGAGGGCGCCGATGACGACTTTTCGCTTCATGACTCCGGCAACGGAACCGGATGGGTCGTTCCCTCAGGTTCGTGCCCGACACCCGGCATGTTTCAGCGGGCGGCCAGCCACGCGTCGATCTCGGCCACCATCTCGGCGTCCGGACCGTCCGGCAGTCCCTCGAACTCGGCCCGCGCCGCGGTCGCGAGCTCGGTGGCGCGCGCGGCATCCGAGGCCGCGAGCGATTTCGCGAGCTGAAATCGCGTCTCGGCCGTGATGAAGGGCTCACCCCCGGCGTCCTCGAAGATCTTCAGCGCGCGCTCGTACAGCGCGGCCGCCTCGGCATCTTGGCCGCGGTGGGCGTGGATCCGTGCGAGGAACCGCAGCGATCGAGCCACCGAAGGATGGTCGGGACCGTGCAGCGCCTCGCGCATCGCCAGCGCCTGCTCGTGCATCGTCCAAGCGTCGTCGATGCGCGCGAGGCTGCCGTACACCTCGCCGATGCTGTCGAGCACGGTGGCCAGCCGGGTGTGCTTGTCGCCGTAGGCCTTCTCGAGGACCTCCTTGGCATCCAGCAGGTTTCGCAGCGCCTCGTCGTACTGCTCGTTGCGCCGTTGACTGCTCGCGAGGTTGCCCAGCGAAACCGCGAGGTCCGGCGCATCGCCGATCGTGCGCTGCTTGATCTCGACGGCGCGTTGGTGGAACGCGATCGCCTCGTCGAACCGTCCGCGCTTGTGCGCGAGGCTGCCGAGTCGATCCAGCGCACCCGCCACGTCGGGGTGGTCGTCGCCGAGGACCTCGCGACGGATCTCGAGCGCCTGCTCGCACGAGGGCTGCGCCTCGTCGTAGCGCTCCATGTCCATCAGCAGGCTGCAGATGCTCGCGTGCGAGCGCGCCACCTGGACGTGCCGCGGTCCGTAGGCCGCCTCGCGCATCTTCAGCGCATCCCGGTGCATCTGCAGCGCGCTCTCGGCGTCGCCGTCGAAGTTGGTCACGATCGCCAAGTCGGCGAGCGCGGATGCGACCTCCGGGTGTGATTCGCCGAGCGCCTTGCGACGGATGTCGTACGCGCGCTGAAAGTAGGGCAGGGCGGTTCGGTAGTCGCTGCGGTTGACGTAGACGTTGCCGAGGCCTTTGAGGAACGCGGCGACCTGCGGATGGTCGGGGCCGAGTGCGCCCTCGGCCGCCGCCACGGCCGCCCGACGCAGCGGCTCGGCCTCGTCGACCTTGCCGAGCTCGAGCAGTGCGCCGGCGAGGTTGTGCAACGAGTTGGCCGCCGCGAACGTGCGCTTGCCGTGGACGAACTCCCGCAGGGCCAGCGCCTCCTTGTGGTGGTCGCGCGACAGCTCGTACTCGCCGCGCACGAAGGCGAGGGCGCCGAGGTTGGAGTGGATCTCCGCGAGCGCGTCGCGGCCTTCGTTGCCGAGACGCTCTGCCTGCGCGACCGCGTGCCGGGCCCAGCGCTCCGCCTCCTGCGGCTGACCGAGGTCGTCGCCGACCACCGAGACGAGCGAGGTCGCCCCCCACAGCTCCACGGACGCGTGACGTGCCTTGCGCGCGGTCCACACCGCCTCGGTGTACGCGTCGCGGGACTGCTCGTACTTGCCGAGCGGGTCGAGCACCGCGCCCAGGCGGTAGTACGCCTCGGCGATCACCGGGTCGTAGCCCGTGTCCTTGGCGTCCTCGAGCGCCGCTTCGATCACCGCGTGCGCCTCGGTGTACTTGCCGTCTTCGACCAGCGCCCGACCGCGCAAGAGTTCCGCGCGCACGCGCTTGACCTCCGAGGCCAGGGGTTCCTCGGTCGGGGGCGGTACCCACACCTCGAGAAACGACGGATCGATGCATCGCTCGGGCCGCGGCAGGTCCTCGGCCGCCTGCACCGCGCGCGCCACGGTCTTGGCGTCGGCGGCGAGGAACTCGGCCACGAGCACACCGAGCTCGTCGCGCGCGATGTCCAGGCACTGGGTCTGCTCGTCTCGCTCGACGTCCGAGCGCGCATGCTCGAGCAGAGTCAGCTCGCAGGCGCGGCGATGCGTGTCGCGGTACCGACCGGCCCAGGCTTGCAGGGCCGTCGCCACCCGGCCCGCAGTGTCCGTGCCGATCGCCGCGTCCGCCTTCGTGAACGCGTCGGCGATCTTGCCGTCGACCTGGGATCCGTAGACGTCTTCGAGGCTCGTCTCGGCCGCTGCACACACGTCGACGACGGGTGCCGCCTCCGCGTCGGAGGCCGACGTCTGCGCGCGAGTGGTGGTCGCCCGACCGTCGGTCGCCAGCGCGAGCGTGGTCCCGACCGATCCCGCAACGAGCACCACCGCGCCGGCCCCGAGGGCGATCCACGTTCCCCGACGCCGACGCCGGGCCGCGACGAGCTCTTCGAGCAGCGCGGCCATCGTCGGGAATCGCTCGGTCGGGTGCAGGTGCAGCCCCCGTCGGAGCGCGCGAACGATCCGCACGGGGACGCGACCGCCGGGCGCATGCGGGGGGCCCTCCTCGATCGACGCGGCGATCTGCGCGAGCGTGCGTCCGGGGAAGGGGCGCGCGCCGAACAGCGCTTCCCACATCGCCACGCAGAACGAGAACTGGTCCGACGCCATTTGGGCCGGGTGACCGCCGAGCTGCTCGGGGGACATGTACGCCGGCGTGCCGACCACGGCGCCGACACGCGTGAGCTCGAGCGTGCCGTCCTCGCCCTCGGTCGACCACGGCGTGTCGTCGGGCTGCAGATGACGCGCGAGGCCGAAGTCGGTCACACGTACCCGACCGTCGCGCCCGACCAGCACGTTGTCGGGCTTGAAGTCGCGGTGCACCAGCCCCACCGCGTGGGCGGCCGCGAGGCCTTGGCCGGCCGCGACGAAGCGGTCGACGATCTCCGGCCAGCCGTGGCGCGCCTTCATCCAATCGCCCAGCGTGCCGCCGTCGACGAGCTCCATCGCGACGAAGACCACGTCGCCCACGCTGCCCACGTCGTGGACGGTGACGACGTGAGGGTGGCTCAGCTGCGCCATCGCCTGTGCCTCGCGCTGCAATCGCACGCGACGCTCGTCGTCTCCGCCGCGGGCGAAACCGTGCAGGAGCTTGAGAGCGACGCGGCGGTGCAGCTCGGGGTCGTGCGCGGCGTAGACGACGCCCATGCCGCCCGCGCCCAGTCGCGACTCGATGCGGTAGCGACCCAACGTCATCCCGGCGACGAGGGTGGGGTGCGTCGGCGCACCCGGGCCCGTTCGCTGCGCGTCGGCGGGCAGGGTCGGCTCGGCCGAGGGGGGCATCGCGACCGAGGCGGCGACGCTCGACATCATGGCGAGCTCGGAGACGACCTCGCAGCACGCCGGGCACGCGTCCAGGTGCGCCTCGACGGCGGGGCGCAGCGCCGGGTCGAACCTGCCACGCGCGAAGTCGTCGAGGACTTGCGGAGACGGGCAGGGTGACGGCGCAGCCACGAGCTTCGCTAGACTACGACGTTCGGCGCCGCGTCGCCCCCGCGCGCGCGTGGACAGCGGCAGCCGCCCACAGTAGCCTGCCGCCGCGATGGGTCTGATGTCCCTGCTGCGTCGCCGTTGGGCGCGCGACAAGGTGGTCGTGATCACCGGAGCCGGCTCCGGGATCGGGCGAGCCACCGCGATCGCGTTCGCCAAGGAGGGCGCGCGGGTGCACGTCGTCGACTTCCATCGCGCGCGCGCCGAAGAGGTGGCGTCGCAGCTGCGTCAGCACGACGTCGCCTCGCACGCCCACGTGGTCGACGTGCGCGACGCCGCGGCGGTCGAGGCGCTCGCCGAGGACGTGTACCGCCGTCACGGCCGCTGCGACATCCTGGTCAACAACGCCGGGATCGCCCACAGCGCCCTCGTGCACGAGACGAGTCTCGAGGACTGGAAGCGCGTGCTCGATACGAACCTGTGGGGCGTGATCCACGGCGTCCATGCGTTCGTGCCGCGGATGATCGACCAGGGCGGGCACGCCCACGTCGTCAATACGGCCTCGGTCGCCGGGCTCGTGGCGATGCCGGCGATGGCCCCGTACTGCACGAGCAAGTTCGCGGTCGTCGGGCTGTCGGAGAGCCTGGGCGCGGAGCTGGCGGCCCACGGGATCAAGGTGACGGCGGTCTGCCCGGGCATCATCTCCACCGACATCATCCGCGCCGGGCAGATCGACGGGTCGCTCGCCGACCAAAAACGCAGCGTGATCGATTTCTACGCGCGACGTGGGATTCCACCCGAGCGGGTCGCCCGCGACATCCTCACCGCGGTGCGCAAGGGAGCGCCCTACGCCAACACGTGGGGGAGCGTCGCGCCGGCGGTGGTCCTGCACCGGCTCGCGCCGTCGGTGTTTCGGCGGCTGTCGGGCGCGATGCTGTCGCGCGTGATGGGGAGCGGCAAATGAGCGCAGTCCCGAGTACATCCGAGCTCGCCGAGTTCCGCGCGCTGCAGCGGCTGGCCTACGACACGACCACGCAGGTCGCCGACAGCCTCGGCGCTGGTGTCACCGAGGTCGAGGCGGTCCAGCGACTCGAGCAGGCGCTCGGCGAGCGCGGCGTGCAGGACTACTTCCACCAGCCCTTCGCGTGGTTCGGCGATCGCACGGCCTTTACGGCATTCCGCACGCCGCTGGATTTCTTTCCGAAGGCGACGCGGCGACTGCAGCCCGGCATGGCGGCGATCCTCGACGTGGCGCCGATCGTCGACGGCTACGCGGTCGACATCGGCTACTCGTTTTCGCTGGGCGACAACCCGGTTCTCGCCCAGGCGCACCAGGACTTGCGAGGGTTTCGCGAGCTTGTCGTCGAACGCGTCGGCCGAGGCGACAGCCTCGGGGAGGTCTACCGCGCGGTGGAGGACATGCTGGCCGATCTCGGCTATCGCAACTGCCATCGCAAGTACCCGTTCGGCGTCCTCGCCCACCGGATCGGGCGCATGCCCAAGCCGCACGCGCTGCACCGGCGCGTGCTCGGCTTCTCCGTGACCGCGGCGGGGGGCTTGCTCGCGCGCGCGGCGGCTTCGCGACTGCCACCGCGCGTCTGGAACCGGCTGCCGTTTTCGCGGCAGGGCTCGCCGTTTTGCAACGTGGGCCCCGGCTCCGAGGTGAGGCCCGAGCCCGGGCTGTGGGCGTTCGAGCCCCACATCGCGCGCGGGGGCGTGGGCGCGAAGTGGGAGGAGATTCTCGTCGTCGACGAAGGCCGCGCGTACTGGCTCGACGACGACCTGCCCCACGTGCGCCGGTGGACGCAGGCCGCCTGATGCGCGAGCGACTCGACCACGCGATCGCGATCGCGATCGAGGCCGGCCGACTGATCGCCAGCCGCTACGAGCAGTCGTTTTCGATCGAGACGAAGTCGAGCGCGGTCGACCTCGTCACGGAGGTCGACCTGCAGTCCGAGGCCGCGATCAAGGACGCCATCGCCCGCCGCTATCCCACCGACGGCGTGCTCGCCGAAGAGTCGGGCGGGGCGCGCGAAGGAACCGGCGTGCGATGGATCGTCGACCCGCTCGATGGCACCACGAACTTTGCCCACGGCTTTGCCTACTTCTCGGTCTCGATCGCGGTGGCCGAAGGTGACGAGGTCGGCGCGGGCGTGGTGCACGACCCGCTGCGCGGCGAGAGCTTTTGTGCCCTCGCCGGCGAGGGCGCGTGGCTGCGGCGGGCGGACGGCACGACTCGACCGCTGCACGTGACCGCGATCGCGGATCTGCAGCGCGCGCTGGTGGCGACGGGCTTCGGCTACGATCGGGCCACGGCCGCCCGCAACAACCTGCCGGAGTTCAACCGCGTGCTCCCGCGCGTGCAGGGGATCCGGCGGGGTGGCAGCGCGGCGCTCGACCTGGCCAACGTGGCCGCGGGACGGCTCGACGGCTACTGGGAGCTGGCGCTCAATCCCTGGGACTGGGGCGCGGGATGGTGTCTGGTCCGCGAGGCCGGTGGCGTGACCACCACGCTCGACGGGCGGCCCTTCACCCTCGATGCCGACAGCATGTGTGCCGCCGGTCCGAAGCTTCACCCGGCCTTTCGCGAGGTCATCGTCGGACCATGAGCGTGTGCTCGCTGTTCGTGACCGCCCCGCGCGGTCTGGTGCACCTGCTCGCGCAGGAGCTGCACGAGCTCGGGGCCCGCAAGGTTCGCGAGGAGCCGGCGGGCTGTCGCGTACGCGCCCCGTTGCCGTTCGCCTACCGCGTGTGTCTGTGGTCGCGTCTGGCCTCGCGGGTGCTGGTGCACCTCGCCGACCTGCGCACCCCCGACGCCGACGCGCTGTACGGCCAGATCCGTGACATGCCCTGGGAGGAACACCTGCATCCCGAGGGCACGCTGCTCATCGATTTCGCGGGGCGCGGGGCCGGGATCGACAACACCCACTTCGGCGCGCAGCGGGTCAAGGACGCGATCGTCGATCGTCTGCGCGAGCGATTGGGCGAGCGGCCCGACGTGGCCCACCGCGATCCCGACGCGCGCGTGCACGTGTACGTGCGTGGCTCCGGGGCGAGCGTGTCGATCGACCTGGCGGGCGACAGTCTGCACCGTCGTGGCTATCGGACCGAGGCGGGGGCCGCCCCGCTCAAGGAGAACGTGGCGGCGGGATTGCTGTCGCTCGCCGGTTGGACCCGAGCCGATGATGCGCCGACCGACTTCGTGGATCCGATGGCGGGCGCCGGCACGATCGCGATCGAGGCCGCGATGATCGCCGCCGACCTCGCGCCCGGTCGCAACCGCACGCTGGCGTTCGAGCGGGGCTGGCGTGGCCACGAGCCGGACACGTGGGCGCAGCTGCTGACCGAGGCCGATGCGCGGGCGCAGGTCGGCCGTGTCGCCGCCGGTGTGCGGTCGATCGTCGCGGCCGAGCCCGACCCCGCTCTCGTCGCGCGGATCGCAGCCAACGCCACACGGGCCGGCGTGCAGGACCTGCTGACGATCGTGGCCCGCAAGCTCGGGGAGTGGGACGACGTCGGCGTGCCGGCCCATGGCGTGCTGGTCACCAACCCACCGCACGGTGAGCGGCTCGGCGCCAAGTCGATGGCCAAGGACAACCACCGCCGCCTCGGTCAGCTGCTGCAGACGCACTTCGCCCAATGGCGCACGGTCGTGCTGACCACCGACGACGAGCTGCGCTTCGAGCTCGGGCAGACGGGCGCGCAGGTGCATCCTCTCGACAACGGTCCGATCGAGTGCGTCGCGGTGGTCAGCGACCCCGATGCCGACGTGGTCGATACCGACGCGGCGGAGATCGCCGCGCCATTCGTCAATCGCCTGCGCAAGAACCTCGGCAAGCTGCGGACCTGGGCCGAGCGCGAGGGCATCGCGTGCTACCGGCTGTACGACGCCGACATCCCCGAGTTCAACGTCGCCGTGGATCGCTACGGCGATCTGGTGCACGTGCAGGAGTTCGAGGCGCCGCGGGGCGTCGATCCCGATGCGGCGGCCCGCCGCGTGGAGGCGATGCTCGCGGTGCTCCCCGACCTGCTGCAGCTGCCGCGGGAGGCGATCCACCTCAAGCGTCGGCGGCGGCAGAAGGGCAAGGCCCAGTACGAGCGGATGGGCGATCGCGGACGCCGGGTGCAGGTGACCGAAGGAGGCCACCGCTTTTGGGTCAACCTCGACGATCACCTCGACACCGGGTTGTTTCTCGACCACCGACGGACCCGCGGCCTCATCGAGCGTAGCGCCAGGGGCAAGCGCTTCCTGAACCTGTTCGGCTACACCGGCAGCGCCACGGTCTACGCGGCCGCCGGCGGGGCGATCGAGACGACCACGGTGGACCTGTCGAACACCTACCTGGACTGGGCCGAGGACAACCTGCGGCTCAACGACCAGTGGACCGAGGCGCAGGAGCTGATCCGCGAGGACGTGCTCGAGTTTCTCGACCGCGAACGTCGACGCTGGGACCTCATCTTCGTCGACCCGCCTACCTACTCACGGTCCAAGGCGATGACGCAGGACTTCGACGTGGTCCGCGACCACGTCGCGCTGATCTCGGCGGCGATGAAGCGCCTGCACACCGGCGGCGAGCTGCTGTTTTCGACCAACGCGCGACGCTTCCGCCTCGACGAGCGTCTCCGCGAGCGCTTCGACATCGAAGAGCTGACCCAGTGGTCGCTACCCCGCGACTTCCCGCGTCGTCCGCCGATCCACCAGCTGTGGCGGATCAAGGCCCGCGCCCGCTGACGTCGGTCAAGGACAGGGAACCGGCGCGGTCCCGCAGGGCCCGGCGAAACACCGCGCTCCCGGGGACAGCCGCAGCAATCCACCGGGGCCCTCGTCGGCGAACAGCTCGATGTCCACGTCGTCCTCGTCCTCGCCCGGCACGGCCGTCGCGCCCGACAGCGACAGGATCGGAAAGTCCAGCCGTGTCTGCGGGGCGATCGGGCCGATGAGGATCTGCGTCTCGTCGGGGGCAAACCACTGGTTGCGCCCCGTCAGCGTCGGCGTGTCGTCGCAGTACTCGTAGCGGACGAGAAACTCGCCGGCGGTCGTGAACTCGTACTGACCGACGAAGCTCGAGGCCTCCGGTGGTCCGGCGCCCACGCGCGCGTGGAACGTCCCGATCGCCCACGCCCCGCGCAGCCACGGCGGGACCTCGCGGCCGCACGCGCCGAGCGTGAGACAGGCGATCGCGAGCAGTCGGGCCTTCACGGCGCCGATCTCACCCGAAAGCGGCGCGCGAGACCAGGGCTCGTCGTCGCGGTAGGCTGTCGGGCGTGCGCCGTCGAGCTTTCGTCGCCAGCGTGTGCGGCCTCGCGGCGTGCCGCCGAGACCCAGTGCGACAACCCCGTGCCACCGCTCCCGCGCCGACGACGGCCGCGCCGACGGACGAGCCCAAGGCCGACGAGCCCCCGAGCCCCGATGCCCCGGACGCCGCCCCACCGACGGCTCGGCCCGGCGAGATCACGCTGATCGGCGTGGTGGGCCAGCATGGCTTCGAGAGCTGCACCCCGACGGGCGAGCGCACGTGGCTGCACGTCACGCCCACGATCGGCGCCGTCCGGGTCGGCGGCGTGCCGCAGCAAGAGGCGGCACGGTGGATGGGCCAGCCGGTCGTCGCGTTCGGCCGGGTCGCGACCGCGCCTGCCGTTGCCGCGCTGGAGCTGACGCCGTGTCCACCGATGCAGATGCGCAGCGACTGGGTTTCGACGCCGCAGGGCATTCGGATCCAGCGCGGGTCGTCCCCGGATTTTTCCTACTTCGAGGTCCGCCAGCTGCGGGCGCTGACGGAGCTCACCGCCCGACGCGATGGCGACGAGGTGGTGGTGACGTGGACGAACCCCCTGGGAGACGCGGCCACAGACCTGCAGCTGACGCTCCACTACGAAGGCTGCTACGGCAAGCCGGGGACCGACGCCCGCGACGAACGCTGGCCGCGGATCGACGTGGGGCAGGCCGTCACCGCGCGGTGGCCGTCGTCCACCGACGCCCCGACCACGCGCCGCGGCACACCGCTGCACGTCGCGCGGTCGGTGTCGGTGACTGCATCGGTCGAGGGCGTGGTCTTCGATCTCGATGTGCCGCTGCGCGTGCTCGGCGTGTCGCTCGACTGCCCGTGAAACCCGAGTCGAGATCCGGCGCTCAAGGCCCGCGTAGGGCGCGTCCGGGCAAGTACCACGCGTGCTCGTTGGGCCAAGCAAAGTGTAGCGCGTTCACGCTGATGCTGAAGTCGAGGGCATCGACCTGGTGCCACCACCCCGCGGGGATGTACAGCATCTCCCCGGGCGCGAGCACGAACTCGAGCAGCTTCGTCGGGCCGTCCTCGATGGGCTCCGGGTCCCGCGGATCCCAGCAAGCGTAGACGCCGTTGCTTTCGTCGAGCAGTTCGATCGCTTCCGGAGGGGCGAGCCGGACGCGCTTGCGCCCCACGACCTGGCACAGCACGGAGTCGTCGATGTCGTGATGCATCGGCGAGTGGGTCCCGGCGCCGCCGATCCACAAGCCCATGCGGTTCGGAACCAGGGTGGGTCCGAAGACGTCGGGCGGCAGCCTGATCTCCTCCAATAGTGGGGCGAGTGCCGATCGGCACAGGCCGGCGTTGCGGGCGATCATGTAGACGTCGTTGGCCGGCGAGGCCGAGTCGATCGGCGCGAGGAACTCGCGAATGCTGACCGTTCGTCGAAGACTCCGCCACTCGGCGTCGGGGCGGGCGATCGTGCTGCGCCCGACGCAGACCTCGACCTGCGCGTCGCCAAAGCGTGCCAGGAGGTCCGCGCGACCCCACCGCTCGTACCCCGGCCACTTCGTGACGACGTCGTCGAAGATCGCGGGGGTGCTGGTCTGCCAGTACCTGGCGATGAACTCGGCCGCGGCAGGCATCGAGGCGCGTTCGATCGCCGTCATGGCCTGCGGTCCAGCGCCACGACTACGCCGTAGACGGAGCACCAACTCGAGCGCGTGCATGCGCCGGGCGAGGGCTCGGGCGACGTCCATCGCGGCGTTGTCGCTCAGCGTTTCAACGAGTGCGCGAGCTCGCGCGCTCGGCACCCCGGCCGCAATGAGCTCGCCCTCGACGTTCGAAGCCGGCGCGCCTCGAGCCAGGTTCTCGGCAGCCCAGCGACGCCATCGAGGATGGATCACCGAAGTTTCCGAGCCATCCGGCGGCCCGGATGTGCCCACGGGCATCGCTCAGGTCCCCGTCGAGCCCGAGTCGGTGCCGCTACTGGTGCTGGTATCCGCGTCGCTCGTGCCGCCGGTGTCCGTCGTGCCGGTGTCTGCGTCGTCGCTCGAGCTATCGAGTCCCGTCGCGTTCGGTGCGTCGTCGCTCGAATCGGTCGCCGGATCGATCGTGGCGTTGGGCGCCTCGTCCCCCTGGTCGTCAATCGTGGCGTTGGGCGCCTCGTCGCCGAACCCCGTGGAGGAGCTCCCCGTCGTCGAGTCGCCTCCTCCGTCGTCGCCGCATGCCAAGGGGCTCAGCGCGAGCACCGAGCTCGTGGCCACTCGAATCATGCTCGCCACACGTGGTGGTCGCGTCAGCTTCGTTCGTCGCATCGTTCAAGCCCGACCATTCAACAAGCATTGCGAGTCTGACCGCACGACCGCGATGGCACAAGCGCTCGAGCGCCCAGGCCGCGCAAACCGACCGCCGGGGGCCCGAACGACCCTACACAGGACGCTCCGACCCCGTCGGTCGACGAGGTCGGAGCCCGTGCTCGAGGTTCGCCGAAGCGAGGGGCTAGGCCGCGCGCCGACGTCGGCGCGAGGTCATCAGGCCGAGCCCGACCAGCAGGAACATCCAGCCGCCGCGCGGGGCCTCGTCGGAGGCCCGGCACTCGCAGTCGCCGGAGATCGGCTCGAGGCCGTCGGTGTCGGTCGACCGGGTGGCGTTGCCGTCCGTATCGCCGTCGGACCCGGAGCCGTCGCCCGGCGGCGTGCCACCGTCGCTGTCGCCCGTCGTGCCGGCGGTGTCGTCCGCGCCACTGGTGATGCCGCTGGTGGCCGAGCCGGTGTCGGAGCCGGCCGTGTCGTCGGCCCCGGTGTCGCTGCCGGTGTCGTTGCCGCCGGTGCCGGTGCCCGTACCGCCCATCTCGACCACGCAGTCGGCCGAGCAGCCGTCGTCGTCGTCGGTGTTTCCGTCGTCGCAGTCCTCGCCGGCGGTGGCGTTGGTCGTTCCGTCGCCGCAGACGGCGTCGGTGCAGTCGTCGTCGCAGTTGGCCGACTCCCCGACGTCGTCGCAGGTCTCTCCCGCGGTGGCGTTGACGACCCCGTCGCCGCACGAAGACGTCGTGCAGTCGCCGTTGCAGGTCAGCGTCTCGCCGCCCTGGTCGCACTGCTCACCGGCGCTGACGTTGACGATCCCGTCGCCGCACGCGGCCGCCGAGCAGTCGACGTTGCAGGTCGCCGATTCGCCACCGTCGTCGCAGGCTTCGCCGGCGGTTGCGTTGACCGTGGAGTCGCCGCACATCACGCCGGTGCAGTTGGCGTCGCAGGTGGCCGACTCACCCATGTCGTCGCAGGTCTCGCCGGACGCGGCGTTGATGACCCCGTCGCCGCAAGTCGCCGACGTGCAGTCGGCATTGCAGGTGGGCGTCGGCCCGCCTTCGTCGCAGACCTCGCCGGCCGTGTTGTTGACCAGGCTGTCGCCGCACACGGCGAGACTGCAGTCGAGGTCACATCCGACGGACTCGCCCGCGTCGTCGCAGGCCTCGCCGGCGGACACGTTCGCCGTGCCGTCGCCGCAGACGGCGGCGGTGCAGTCGAGGTCGCAGGTGGCGCTCTCACCCGAGTCGTCGCAGGTCTCACCGGCACTGACGTTGATCGTGCCGTCGCCGCAGACCGCGATCGTGCAGTCGTCGTCGCAGAACCCGGACTCGCCTCCGTCGTCGCACTGCTCGCCGGCCGAGGCGTTGACGACGCCGTCGCCACACGCGGCGGCGGTGCAGTCGAGGTCGCAGGTCATCGACTCTCCGGCATCGTCGCAGCTCTCGCCCGCGGTCGGGTTGATCACCCCGTCGCCACAGGTCGCGGGCGTGCAGTCGGCGTCGCAGGCGGCTGTCTCGCCGCCGCCGTCGCAGATTTCGCCGGCCGTCGCGTTGATCGTGCCGTCGCCACAGACGGCGGTCGTGCAGTCGGTGTCACAGCCGATCGTCTCGCCGCCGCCGTCGCACTGCTCGCCGGCGGTGGTGTTGGTGGTGCCGTCGCCACACGCGGCCGGCGTGCAGTTGCCGTCGCACGTCGCCGATTCGCCGCCGTCGTCGCAAAGCTCGCCTGCGGTGGCGTTGATCTGACCGTCGCCACAGGTGGCGGAGGTGCAGTCGGCGTTGCACGTGCCGCTGCGGCCCGCGTCGTCGCAGGCCTCGCCGAACGACTCGTTGACGTTGCCGTCGCCGCAGACCGGGACCGTGCAGTCGTCGTCGCAGGCGGCCGTCTCGCCGCCGCCGTCGCAGAACTCGCCCGCGGTCACGTTGAGGACGCCGTCGCCGCAGATCGCGAACGTGCAGTCGGCGTCGCAGGTGCCCGAGCGCCCGCCGTCGTCGCACTGCTCGCCGGCGGCGGCGTCGATGATGCCGTCGCCGCAGCTGACCGAGGTGCAGTTGACGTTGCACGAGGCCGTGGGACCGCCTTCGTCGCAGGTCTCCCCGGCGGTCGTGTTGACCACCATGTCGCCGCAGACGGCGGGGGTGCAGTCGATGTCGCAGGTGGCCGACTCGCCGCCCGCGTCGCAGGTCTCGCCGGCCGTCGTGTTGAGCGTACCGTCGCCGCACACCACCGCCGTGCAGTTGGCGTCGCACGCGGCCGTCTCGCCGCCGTCGTCGCAGGTCTCGCCGGCACTGCCGTTGATGATGCCGTCGCCGCACGAGGCGAGCGTGCAGTCGGCGTTGCAGGTGGACGAGCGTCCGCCGTCGTCGCAGGTCTCGCCGGCACTGACGTTGAGCTCGCCGTCGCCGCAGATGACCGGGGTGCAGTCGGCGTCGCAGGTGCCCGACTCGCCCATGTCGTCGCAGTTCTCGCCCGCGGACACGTTGACCGTGCCGTCGCCACACACCGCGAGGGTGCAGTTGGCATCGCACGCGGCGGACTCGCCCATGTCGTCGCACTGCTCGCCGGCGGTCTCGTTGACGTTGCCGTCGCCGCACATGACCGAGGTGCAGTCGGCATCGCACAGGCCGGACCGTCCGGCGTCGTCGCAGGTCTCGCCGGCGACCAGGTTGACCAGACCGTCGCCGCACACCGCCGGCGTGCAGTCGTTGTCGCAGGTCGTCGAGTTTCCGCCGTCGTCGCAGATCTCGCCCGAGGTCGGGTTGAGCGTGCCGTCGCCGCACTGCGCCGTGGTGCAGTCGGCGTCGCAGGTCGACGACTCGCCCACGTCGTCGCAGTTTTCGCCCGCGGCCGCGTTGACGATCCCGTCGCCGCAGGAGGCGAAGCTGCAGTCGGCATTGCACGCCGCCGACTCGCCGCCGTCGTCGCAATCTTCGCCGGCGCTGGCATTGAAGATGCCGTCGCCACAGCTGGCGTTGGTGCAGTTGGCGTTGCAGCCGGCGGACTCGCCCATGTCGTCGCACTGCTCGCCCGCCGTGGCGTTGACGTTGCCGTCGCCGCAGAGGACGGAAGTGCAGTCGGCGTCGCAGGCCCCGGAACGGCCCATGTCGTCACATGTCTCGCCGGCGCTGCCGTTGACCGTGCCGTCGCCGCAGGAGGCGAAGGTGCAGTCGAAGTCGCAGCTCGCGCTCTCGCCCGCATCGTCGCACTCTTCCCCGGAGGCAACGTTGATCACGCCGTCGCCGCAGGAGGCGAAGGTGCAGTCGGCGTTGCAGGTCGACGTGGCACCGCCCTCGTCGCACTGCTCGCCAGCGAGCAGATTGAGGACGCCGTCCCCGCAGACCGGCAGGGTGCAGTCGGCGTCGCAGCTCGACGTCTGCCCGCCGGTGTCGCACTCCTCACCCGCCGTCACGTTGGTCACGTTGTCGCCGCACATCACCGAGGTGCAGTCGCTGTCGCAGGTGGTCGAGCGGCCGCTATCGTCGCAGTTTTCGCCCGCGACGGGGTTGACGACGCCGTCCCCGCACAGCGCGGGGGTGCAGTCGCTGTCGCAGGTCATCGAGTTGCCGCCGTCGTCGCAGAGCTCGCCGGCCGACACGTTCAGGTAGCCGTCGCCACAGGTGGGCAGGGTGCAGTCGGGGTCGCAGCCGGTGCTCTCGCCGCCGTCGTCGCACTGCTCGCCGGCGGACCCGTTGAGGACGCCGTCCCCGCACGAGACCGCGGTGCAGTCGCTGTCGCAGGTGGCCGAGCGTCCCATGTCGTCGCAGGTCTCGCCTGCCGTCAGGTTGACGATGCCGTCGCCGCACAGGGCGAGCGTGCAGTCGGCGTTGCAGTTGGGGGACTCGCCGCCGTCGTCGCATTCTTCGCCGGCGAACGCGTTGTGCACGCCGTCGCCGCACTCGGCGAAGGTGCAGTCGCCGTCGCAGGTCGCCGTCAGCATGCCGTCGTCGCACTCCTCGAGCGCGGTCGGGTTCGTGACGCCGTCGCCGCAGATCGCGAAGGTGCAGTCTCCGTCGCAGATCGGCGACTCGCCGGCGTCGTCACATTGCTCGCCGGCGGTCTCGTTCGTGTTTCCGTCACCGCACATCACCGACGTGCAGTCGTCGTCGCAGGTGCCCGAGCGTCCGCCGTCGTCGCAGTTCTCGCCCGCGATCGGGTTGACGAACGAGTCGCCGCATTGCGCGATCGTGCAGTCGGAGTCACAAAACGGCGAGTTGCCGCCCGTGTCGCACTCCTCGATCGAAGTGTTGTGGTAGTTGTCGCCGCAGCTGACGAGGCTGCAGTCGCCGTCGCAGGTCGACGTGTCGCCGGCGGTGTCGCACTGCTCGCCGGCACTGGCGTTGAAGATGCCGTCACCGCAGCTGGCGGTGGTGCAGTTGGCGTTGCAGGTGGTGGACTCGCCGTTGTCGTCGCAGTCCTCGCCCGAGGCCCGGTTGGTGTAGCCGTCTGGGCACGTCGCGATTCGGCAGATGCCGGCGTTGCACGTGTTGGTGTCGACGATCGTGTCGCACTGCTCGCCGGCGGTGGCGTTGAAGGTGCCGTCACCGCACAACGCGGCGGTGCAGTCGCTGTCACACGTGGAGGTCTGGGCTCCGGTGCCGTCGTCGCACTCCTCGCCGGCGGCGTTGTTGACGTACGTGTCGCCGCACAGCGGGAACGTGCAGTCCTGGTCGCAGTTGGGGCTGTCACCGCCGTCGTCGCACTCCTCGGGGGGGAAGGTCGGGAACGCGTCGCCGCACGAGCAGAAGGTCGGGGCTCCGGGCGAGTCGCCGCCGATGAGCTCGAACGAACCCATCGACCACTGGCCCGGCGCGAGCGCCACCGCGATCTCGCACCGGGTGATGTGGGTCGGGACGCTGCCGAACTGGTCGGGCCCGATCTCCCCACAGATCGGCGCTGGTCCCGAGCATGCCGGGCCCGGCGCGCTCGGGCCGTAGTGCCACTCGGTGCCGTTGGGGGGCAGCGGCTCTTCGACGATCGCGATGAGGTCGACGACGATCTCCCAGGGCATGGCATCGAGCACGCCGTCGTCGTCCGTGTCGAGGTCGTCCCCCACCGCGAGCGCGGGGTCGGGGAACTGGACCAACATGATCGTGAGGTTGTCGCTGTTTTCGAGGGCCAGCGACGTCTCGAAGTCGGGGGCGCCGAGCGAGAAGGTCGGCTCGGCGATGACGAAGAACCCACCCGCGTTCAGAAAGCATGGCGCGCCCGAGGCGTCGCAGACGTCGAGGGAGATGATCTCCTCGACGACGCCGCTGCCTGCCGCGGCCGCGCCGTCGCCGAGGATGACGATCGCGTAACCGAACAGCTGGGTGCCGGCGTTGCCGTGAAGCTCGATGTACTCGTCGGGGTCGCCGGCGGCCGACTGGTCCAGGCGCACCTCGTTGATCCACACCGGGGGGGCGCCGCCCGCCTGCGCATCGGCGGGCATTGCCATCCATGCCGTGGCACTCACGGCAGCACTCATGACCAGCTTCGAAACCAACCTCATCGCCCCCACCATACACAAAACGGCGGTTGGCCCGCCGCGCGATCGTCCCTGCATGGTGTCGTTTGCGTGTCGCATGTCCGGCGACATGGGCGACGGGCCGTCGTGGTGGCGCTACACTGCACCCAGACGATGGTCCGTGGGCGAATCGCAGTCGCAATCGGGGTGTCGCTGTGCGGCGTCGCCGGATGTGGCGACTCGGAGGCGGTGCCCGACGATGCAGGCACGACCGCACGAGCGACCGATTCCACTGGCACCTGCACCGACACCGAGGCCGCCTCGGATTCCACCACGGGTCCCCCGCCAATCATCGGTCCCACACTGCAGATCACCGAGATCACGGACGCTTCGCCCGACCTCGTCGACCACCCGCACGGCTCGGTCCCCGGCTGGGGCGGCGTGGACATGTACTCGCCGGGCATCGGGGTCGTCGATCTCGACGGCGACGCCGTCCTCGATCTGGTCCAGCCCCGCAACCACCGCGTCACGGCCGCGGAACGGGACCTGACCCTCTTTCGTGGGATCGGCGACGGCACGTTCGAGCGCGCGGTCGATCTGCCTTGGGTGTCGAGCTGGAATCCGGTCGGCATCGTCGCATTCGACTACGACGCCGACGACGACCTCGACATCTTCGTCGCCGTCGACGGGGGCTCGAGCCGATTGTTTCGCAACGATGGAGACATGACCTTCGTCGATGTGACGCTGCAATCGGGGATCGATCTCGATGGGGTGCGCGCCTACACGGCGGCGGCCGCGGACGTGGACGGCGACGACGACCTCGACCTGTACGTGGGAGCGTGGAACGAGGGCTCGAAGTTCGAGGGCTCGGCGCCGAATTTCCTGCTCGTCAACCAGGGCGACGGCACCTTCGTCGATGGCACGGAGGCGGCAGGCGTGGCGTGCTACGGCTACTCCACGCTCGGCCAGGGCTTCGCCGACCTCGACGCCGACGGCGACCAGGACCTGTACGTCGCCAACGACTTCTTCCCCGACTGCCTGTACGAAAACCAGGGCGACGGCACGTTCGTCGACGTGGCCGAGACCGCGGGGATCGGTTTGGGAGCCAAGCATGCGATGGGCGTGGCGATCGCCGACATGGACGCCGACGGCTGGCTCGACATCTTCGTCACCGACGACAACGGCACCGACGACACGCCGGGCAACGCCGTGTACTTCAATCGAGGCGAGGGCACGCTGGCGTACGAGGAGCGGGCGCTGGCGCTGGGCCTGGACGGGCTGGAGTCCTCCGCGCTGATGTGGAACGTGTGCTGGGGCATCGGCTTGGTCGACCTCGATCTCGACGGCGACCTCGACGTCCACACGGCGACGCAAAACGATCGCCCCGAGCTGTGGTGGCAGCGCGACGACCAGGGGGGCTATCACCAGGTCATCGAGCTCGCCGAGCCCGGCATGGACGCGCGCGGCTCGGCCTACGCCGATCTCGACCGCGACGGCGATCTCGACATCGTGCTCGGTCGGCGCAGCGCTCCGATCGCGATCCTGCGCAACGACACCGCCGGTGGTGCCTCGATCACGGTCCGCCCGCGACCGCTCGCGGCCGCCGTCGGCGCGCAGATCACCGCCACCTTCGATGGCAGGACGCAGACCGTCGTGGTGCAGGCCGGATCCTCGTACCTGAGCTCGGAACCGTACGAGGCGGTGCTCGGCATCGGCGACGCCGCGACCGCCGACATCGAGGTCCGCTTCGCCAACGGCACGGTTCAGACGATCTCCGCGGTGGCCGCGGGCGAGGCGATCACCGTGGCCCGCGACTGACCGAGCTCAACCCGCGATCATCTCTTCGAGCTTGCCGAGCTTGCCCGCCGGCGCGACATAGCTCGCGAGCAGCGCCTTGCGGTCCGTGGACTCGGCGATGTCGAGGCCTTCGAGCCACTGCGCGGCCTCGGGGTCGTCCTCGGCGGCGCGCCACAGCAGGCGGTTGGCGAGGCCGGCGAGCATCTTGGCCTTGACCGGCGTGTCGGTGGGCACGCGGGTGAACAACGCGGCGGTATCGGTGAACACCGCCGCGACCTGCAGACCCTTGGGGCGCGGGAGCAGGGCCTGCAGGAAGTTGCGCGTGGACTTCTTGGCGCCGCCGAAGCTCATGTCGACCAGGGCCTGCTCGGACACGACCATGAAGAACCCGGTGTCGCGCGGTACCTCGCCGACGAGCTTGGCGAGTCCCCGGTCCATCTGGCGTCGGCGCTTGCCGCGGGCGACGATCATGTCGTCGATGATGGCTTCGGGCGCGGCGACGAGCTCGTCGACGTCGAGCGAGGCGAGGTGGATCGGCGCGCCGTCGTAGTCGGTGCCGGCGAGGATCCAGTGGTCGGGTCCCTGGCGCACGATCGCGCCGCGGGTCTGCGCGTCCTCGAGCTTGGCCGCGAGACCGGGAATTTGTGCCGCGGCCACCGATCTCCGGGCGTGGTCGTGGTCGAACGCGCCCGTCATGCGGGTCCATCCCAGCAGGTCGTCGTCGCCGAGCGCTCGCGCGATGGGGCACGCGGCCTCCACGAAGATCGGCGAGGGCTCGCCTCCCTTCGTCCGGTTGCGCTCGGCCTCGTACGCCCGCTCCTTGGCCTCGGACTCGGCGAGCACCTCGTCGACGGGACGGCCGGTCTTCTTGGCCTTGCGCTCGGCCTTGCGCCGGCGCCTGTCGGTCTTCAACGTTTCGCGGCGGGCCTCGTCGCAGCTGAACAGCATGTCGCGGGCGTCGTCGCCGAGCCGCTTCATCACCCCGGACTGCGCGATCTTGGGCGTGTCGAGGTTGACGAGGACATCGACGTCGGGCGGGAAGAAACGTACGGAGTAGGGGACGTGACCGCTCGAGGCGCGAGCCCGCCCCACGTCCCAGAACCGTCGCACGACGTCGGGGATGTCCTCCGACCGTCCTTCTTTGTCGTACAGGGTGATGAGTCGCAGCATCCCGTCGGTGACGAGATCGCGCTGGTTGGTGCGCTGGTCCATCAGCGCCTCGAACTTCTCGATCGCACAGTCGTTGCGCTCGAGGACCTCCTGACAGTGCACCCCCCGGCGGTACAGGTGTTCCGCGGCCGTTTCCGGGCGGGCCTCGGCGAGATGGGAGAGGCTCAAGCCGACGACGATGGCGGAGATCTGCAGCATCAGTGTTCCGTTTCCCCTGCGTCCCGATTTGGGTTACCGAAGTGGGCAATCGCCATGCACTGCCGGTGCAGCATACACTGAGGGCAGTGCCGCGGCCGTGGGTCGACCAACTCCTGCGTGTGATGGACGAAGCCGTCTTCGTCTGTTCGCGACAGGGCGCGATCGTCTCCGCGAACGCCGCCGCCGCGCAGCTCACGGGCACGGCGGAGGACGCGCTCGTCGGCACCAGGCTCGGTGAGCTCGTCGTCGGTGCGGCCGACGTGCTCGAGGATCTCGAGGAAGGCTTGCCCGAGCGTGCCGACTCGTTGCTCGTCACGCCCAACGGACTCGAGGTGCCGGTCGAGGTGACGTACGCGCGAGTCGACGACGGCAGCGAGCACGCGCTGTGCATCGTGCGAGACGCGTCGTTGCAGGTTCATCTCGAGCGCGAGCTTCGCATCGCTCGCGAAGCCGGCCTCGCGGCCGCCCGCGAGCGCACCATGTTCCTCGCGACGATGAGCCACGAGATCCGCACGCCCCTCAACGGCGTGATCGGCATGGCGGGACTGCTCGCAGGCAGCGGACTGCGACCCGATCAACGCGAGATGGTCGATGCCGTCTCCGCGTCCGGCACGGCGCTGCTCGACCTCGTCAACGACATCCTCGACTTCACGCGCATCGACAGCGGACAGATCGAGCTCGAAGAGGTCGCCTTCGACCTCGCCCAGACCACCGAGGAGCTCGTCCGTACCCACGCCTCGGCCGCGGCCGCCAAGAACATCGACCTCGTGCTGGACATCGATCCCGCGCTGCCGTCGCGCCTGCGTGGCGACTCGGGTCGGTTTCGGCAGGCGCTGGGCAATCTCGTCGGCAACGCGATCAAGTTCACCGAAGGTGGCCACGTCGTGGTCTCGGTGCAAGTGCTACGCGCCGAGGAGGTCGACATCTCGATCGAGTGCGAAGTCAGCGACACCGGTGTCGGCATCTCGCCGGCCCTGCGCGAGGTGCTGTTTCGACCGTTCGTGCAAGCCGACGTGACGATGTCGCGGCGCCACGGCGGATCGGGCCTCGGCCTCGCGATCGCACGACGGCTGATCCGGCTCATGGGCGGTGAGCTCGAGCTCGACAGCGCGCCCGGCCAGGGCTCGCGATTCACGTTCCGTGTGGACCTGCGTCGTGGTCGCCCGACCTCGGTGCCCACCGAGCTGCAGCTGGGCGACGCGCGGGTCCTCGTCGTGTCCCCGCTGCCGTCGCGGCGCGTCGCCCTGACGCGCAAGCTCGGCGCATGGGGGGCCAAGGTCACCTCGTGCGAGCCCGCCAAGCTCGCGACCCGGATCTCGGGCGCGGTGCGCCGCGAGGCCCCGTACGAGTTGGTGATCGTCGACGAGCCGCGCGACGTCGACCCGCCGCTACGCACCTCGCGGGAGGTCGCCGAGGTCGTGCCCGAGGGCACACCGACCGTCCTCGCGCTCGTGCCGGTCGATCAGGAGCCCGACCCGATGACGCAGGCCCGCGCGGGGGTGGCCGCCGTGCTCCCCAAGCCGGTGCAGCGGCTCGCGCTCGCGCGCATCGTTCACCTGCTGATGCGTCCCGGCGCGGCACTCGACGTGTCGGCGCGGGACTCGAGCGCGATTCCTCGGCTGCGAGGGGAGGGCGCGCGCGTGCTCGTGGCCGAGGACAACTCGATCAACCAAAAGGTCGCGGTCGGCTACCTCGCCGCGATGGGGGTCTCGGCCGATGCCGTCGGCAACGGGCTCGAAGCCGTGGAGGCCGTACGGCGGTTCGACTACACCCTGGTGCTGATGGACGTGCACATGCCCGAGATCGACGGACTGTCGGCCACCGCCCAGATCCGTCGCTCCGAGGTCAACGGCACGCGGCGTCTACCGATCATCGGACTGACCGCGGACGTGCGCGCAGAGGCTCGCGCCCGCACGGAGGCGGTGGGCATGGACGCCTTCATCCCCAAGCCGGTCACGCCCCAAAAACTCGCGGAAGTGCTCTCGCAGTGGATCCCCGCGGTCGCCAGCGAGTCCCGACCCGAGTCGGGGCCGTTGATCGTCGATCCCGTGGCGGGTGACGCCGACGCCGTGCTCGACGTGCGTGCGCTTCGTCGCCTGCGCTCGCTCGAGCGCGCGGGCACCCAGCCCGGCCTCCTCGAGTCGCTCGTCGGGATGTTCCTGGACAAGACGCCGTCGCGGCTGGAGCGCATCGCCCGGGCTTGCGCGGCGTCGCAGCACGGCTTCGTCGAGATCGAAGCGCACTCGCTCAAGTCCAGCTGTCGCAACCTCGGAGCCGAGCGGATGGGCACGTGCGCGGCGAAGCTCGAGCGCGACGCTCAGTCGGGGTTCGTGGACATCGAGGCGGTGCGTCGCCTCGCCCGCGAGTACGAGACGGTCGCGACGATCTTGCGGCGCGTGACGGCGTGAGCGGCCGAGCGGAACCTACCCGATCGCCGCACGCACTTCGTTGAGGATCTGCTGCTCGGCCGGGCCGACCTCGCCGTCGATGGCGGCTGCGGCTTGCAGCTCCAGCAGCAGCTGCGCGCGCATCGTGGCGTCGAGCTCGGCGAGACGGTCGCCGATCGGCTGGCCGTAGTCGACGGAGTTGAACACCGCCGATCGCTCCGACTCGTCGAACCCGAAGCCATCCATGAGACGGATCAGAAGATCTCGCTCGGCGTCGGTCACCTGCGCATCGGCGATGACCAGCTGCGCCACGATTTCACAGAACAGCCGTTGTTGTCGCTTGTCCTCGGACATCTTCGTCACCGACAAGCTACCACTTCCGCGGCCGGCTCAGACGAACCATGCCTCGGCCACCATCCAGCCGCCGATCACGACCAGGGTCGCGGCGATGAGCATGCGCAGGGTCTGCTTGTGCATGCGGCCGGTCGCGCTCGCCCCCAGGTAGGCGCCCAGGATCGTGGCCGGGGCCACGATCGCGAACGCGGCGATGTCGACGTTGCCCTCGGCGAAGGTGGTCGCAGCGGCCACCACCCCCGTGAACGCGCCGATCGCCATGTTCGTGCCCACCGCCTTGCCCGTCGGCACGCCCAGCCGCAGCATCACGGGCAAGCGCAGCGTGCCCAGCAGCAGGCCCACGAGGGCAGCGAGCGCCCCCAGCACGCCGCCGACGGTGACCTCGGCGACGACCCGCCCCGTCGTCGCGGGGTAGGGCTCGTCGACCGGCTCGTCCTTCCACTCCTTGGCGCCCTTGCGCATCATGAACGCCGCCGTCACGAGCAGGGCGATTCCGATCGCGCCGCGCACGGTCTGTGGGTCGAGCAGGTGCGCCGACCGTGCGGTCAGGAACGCCGCGATCGCCGACGGTCCGCCGATCGTGACCATCAGCCGGAGATTGACCCGCCCCTCTCGCGCATGCCGTGCGGCCCCGACGAGCGCGGCCACGGCCGACACTGCGAGGCTGGTCGCCGCCCCGACGATCGGTGAGCCGAGGGCGTACACGAGGGCGGGCAGGCGCAGCTGCCCGAGCACCAGTCCCACGCTGGCGCCGACGTAGCTCAGCGCAAACGACAGGAGGCCGACGAGCGCGAGGACGAGGTCGTCGATGGACAACGGTAGCGAGAGGCTACCAGGCCCCCGGTCGGCAACGACACTGTGCGTCCGTGCTTGACCATTTGCCAAAGGGGCGGGATTTTGTCGCGGTGGACGACGGGCCTGCCCCTTCGGCGCGGCGGATCGTCGTCGTCAACTGGACGCTCGCGGCGGAGAACCTCGTCGACGCCCTGCGCTCGGTCGTGGGCGGAGGCGGCGAGGTGGTGTGCGTCGGCTCGACGGCCGCCGCCGAGGTGGATTTGCACTGGGCGTCGCTGCCGGCCGACCGCACGTCGGTACGGTACGTCCCGGCGCCGGGTGCGAGCGACGACGTCGACGCTCTCGCGAACGTGCTCGCCACCGGCGTCGACATCGCATCCGCGCACTCGATCATCGTGCTGCCCGATCATCACGCCCGCGAGCCCGACGCCAACTCGCGCGTGACGTGCGTGGCGGTGGCGCGCGCGTGCGAGGGCAAGCGGATCCCCAATATCCTCGTGGAGGTGCGCGACCCGGAGGCGGCATACGAGTTCGCCGGCCTCGGCGTCGCCACCGTGTTCTACCCGGGCTACCTGCGCGCGGCCTTGCTGGCTCACGCCTGCGTCGACCTCGGCGTCTTCCAGTTTCTGTACGGCTTGCTGCGCGGCGACCTGCGGGTCACGTTGCTGCCCGTGGACGCGGGCTTGCGCGAGCGCACCTTCTACGACGCCGTGCTCGCCCACGAGGAGGACGACGACGGACGTCCGGTCACCCTCATCGGCGTGCAGGTCGAGCCGGGCGCCGATGCGGTCGGGCAAATGGTGATCAACCCCGGGCCCAAGTTCTCGCTGGGCAAGGCCAGTGGACTGCTCGCACTGCGGGAGGGACTGTGACGATGCGAGCGCTGTACACCTGGCTGGCGTTCGTACTGACGCTGGGATCGTCGTCGCTGGCGCGCGCCGACGAGACGCCCACCTTCCGCTTCGGCGCAGGGTCGAAGACCGGAAGCTTCACCCAAATCTCGGAAGCGATCGCCGAAGGTCTGGCGGCGACCGGTGGCAAGGCCGCCATCGAGATCGAGATGACCAAGGGCTCGTGCGAGAACATCCGCAAGCTGCTCACGCGCGAGCTCGACTTCGCGCTGGTGCAGTACGATGTCGCCGCCGAGGCGTTCAAGGCCGGTCTCGCGCACGACAAGGCCGCCGCGAAAGGCGAGGCGAGTGGCTCGCGCGGCGGCTTCATGTGCAAGGTGACCTCGGAGATGGCCGCGGGCGCGCAGCTGCGTCTGGTCGCCGCGCTCACCGACGGGGCCGTCCACGTGCTCGTGCGTCGCCCGGTCCGTCTCGACTCCTTCGACAGCCTGACGTCGCACAAGATCTACATCGGCAAGGAGGGCTCGGGCAGCATGGAGACCTCCAAGGTCATCGTGGGGGCCGCGGGTCTGACGATCGAGGAGCTCGATCGGCTCGACGGCGGCAACGACGATGCGCTCGAGGCGCTGCGCAACGAAGAGCTGTTGATGATGTTGCGGACGGTCGAGTCCGGCAACCCGGAGGTCGCCGAGGTCGTCGCCTCCGGGATCGCGACCGTCAACCCACTGCCCGACGACGTCCTCGAGCGCCTCATCGACGGCTACCCCTACTATCGGGTCTGCCAGATCGAAGCGAACGCGTACCCCGGCATGGAGTACGTGGTGCCGACGGTGTGCGTGAGCACGGTCCTGCTGGCCTCGATGCCGCACGACGCAGCCGATGTCCCCGATCCTCGGATCGACGGCGCCGTCGAGGCGCTGCTCGACGCGATCAAGTGGGTCGAGCGCACGCCGGCGCACGCCGGCCTCGGCGTCGTGCATCGTTGGCACGACTTCGCCGAGCGCGAGCCGATCCCGTTGCATCCGGTGGCACAGGCACGGGAGGAAGAGGAGCGGCAGAACCGCTGGCTCAAGGTCTTGCTGTACACGGCGGTGTTCGGCGGGGGGGCCTGGTTCTTGCGTCGGGTCGCGCGGCGCCGCGGTCTGCTCAAGGATCCGCTCGAGTCCAACCTCGAAGGGCAGCTGTCCAACCCGTTGATCCCGTTCGCGGGATTCGTGGCGATCGTCTTGTTCGCGACGTTCCTCGTGTGGACGCTCGAGCACGACTCCAATGCTCGCGTCCGCACGCTCAACGACTCCTTTTGGGAGATGAACATGTTCGCGACGGGCAACTTCGATACGGAGGCGCTCAAGACGTCGACGGCGCGCTTCATCGGAGCCACCGCCACGATCGCGGGCTTGGGTCTGCTGGCCTGGTTCACCGCCGCGCTCACGAACATCTTCGCGCGGGATCAGACGCGGATCTTCCGGCGGCTGCGCAACCACATCGTCATCCTCAACTTCCGCGAAGACATGCTGCAGCTCATCCGAATGCTGCGCAGTCCGGGGCCGATGCGGTCGCGCCCGATCCACGTGGTCGTCTCCGATGCACTGCCTCGCCGCGTGCGTCTGCAGCTGGCGCGGGTCAAGGGCGTGACGATCTACCACCAGAACCCGGAGGTCCCCGAGGACCTCGCCGGTCTGCGGATTCCTCGGGCCGCGCGCGTGATCGTGCTGCAAAACGACGAGGACGAAGACGTGCAGTACCACCCGCTTC
Organism: uncultured Pseudomonadota bacterium; assembly: GCA_937896535.1. GTDB lineage: Bacteria > Myxococcota_A > Polyangia > Nannocystales > Nannocystaceae > CALBMM01. The sequence continues at coordinate 16,666 of CALBMM010000145.1, read as the reverse complement.
GGGTCGCTCGTGCCGTGCACCAGGCGTGCTCGAAGTTCGGACAGGCCAGCGCCGCGCAGGGCCCCGAGCTCGGCAAGACCGGCTTTTCCGTCGCCCCGCCGCTGCAGCACCCCGCGCTGGCCGGCGACGACGCGGCCGACGGCCCGTCGCTGCCGGTCACGATGGTCGAGGCCAACGACGACGACCCGAAGGAGATCTTCGACCCGTTCCGCCGCTGGGTGGTCCCGATCCACGGCCGGGCCCTCGCCGACAGCTGGCTCGCGACCGCGTGCGTCGATCCGGGCTTCGCCGAGATCTTCAACGGCGTCGTCTCCTTCCGTGACGACAACTCGGAGGTCTACACCGTGCCACTGCCCGAGTGGTTTCACGGCAAGTCGTGGCGGTTGGTCCGCCGTACGTTGTACGGCCTGCAGGAACGGGCGGGCGTGGTGCCGCTCGGGCTGTACCGGGGCGACGACTCCGTCCACGCCTACGACGTGGGCAAGATGGAGGGCAGCTCTCCGCAAAGCGAGCTGCGCAAGCGATTGCTGGTCAATCCCGGGCTGGACACGAAGATCGGGCCGACCGACCGCCTGGTGGCGTTCGCCGAGGACGAGGCCGACCTGCGCCGCATCGTGCGGGGTAGTCGACGTGCCGCGGCCGACCAAGAACGCACGTCGTCGCCGTGAGCGAAAACGTCCGCTTGCTCCGGCCCCGGACTGGAGCGATAAGAAGCGTTCATGTCGGGACGCAAGCTTGGACTGTGGGTGTGTGCGCTGGGGCTGGCGGCGTGCAGCGACGATGGCGTGGCGTCGACGGGGGCCGGGACGGCCGGTGACGGTGGCACCGATCCGTTCATGACGACGCTGCCGCCGATGACGAACGACCCGTCGTCGGCCGAGGTGACCGGCAACGACATGGCCAGCGACGGCCCCGCGGGCGACTCGACCAGCGGCGGCGGAGCCGAACCGACCACCGACGCCACCACGTCCGGGCCCGAGCCGACCGGGGCGACCGATTCCGGGGCGACCGACTCCGGCGGCACGGACACCGGCGCGACCGTCGACATCCCGGGGGCCGGCTCGCTGGTGATCACCGAGATCATGCAGAACCCGGCGGTGCTCATGGACGACGAGGGCGAGTGGTTCGAGGTCCACAACCCGAGCGCCACCGTCACGTATCAGCTGATGGGCTGCACGGTGGAAGGCTCGGCGCCCGACACGCCGTTCGCGATCGACGTCGACCTGCCGATCGGTCCGGGCGAGTACTTGATCTTCGCGGTCGCGTTCGCCGGCGACCCGGGCTTCGTGCCCGACTTCACGTGGGCGCCGGGCACGTACACGCTCAACAACAACGCGGACGCCGTCACACTGACGTGCGACGGCAACGTGGTGGACACCGTCGCCTACGACAACGGGGTCACGTTCCCCGACCCGACCGGGGCGAGCATGACGCTGGACCCGGGCAGCCTCGACGCCACCGCCAACGACGACGGCACGAACTGGTGCGAGGCGACCACGAGCTACAACGGCGACCTCGGTACGCCGGGCGCCGCCAACGACATGTGCATGTAGAGAGTCGCACGTCCGCGGCGAGGACGACGGGCCCTGGGGCCCGTCGTCGAGAGGGTTCACAGACCCTTGCGGCGGATGAAGACGTGCTTGTCCTGGTAGGTCGACCAGTGGAGGTAGCTCTGGTTGACGCTCTTGCTCTTGCCGTTGTCGATGAACTCGTCGGGGTTTCCGGTGATGATGCCGACGTGGTTGATCTTGGATCCGATGTTCGGGTTCCACACCACCAGGTCACCCGGCCGGGGCGTCTTGACCTCCACGAACTCGCCTCCGCCCAGCTGCGCCAGACCGGCCGTGTTGGTGAACGTGTAGTCGATGCCCGCGCGCTTGTAGACGAGCCAGACGAACGTCGAGCAGTCGAACTCGCGGCTGTCCCAGTCGTGCATCACGCCTTCGGCCTCGGGGAACTTGTAGTCGACGCCGTACTTGAAGGCGGACCACTTGTCCGGGTCGGCCTCGGCGAGGATCTTCTTGGCCGCGTTGCCGCCGCCCTTGGCCGGGCCCTTGGCCTTGTCGCGCAGGCCCTTGGTGAGCACGGCCACCTTGGCCGGTGCCGACTTGCCGCCGACGCCGGCCGCCACGACGACCGTGACGAAGTCTTCGGACTGCCCCGCGATGTCGCTGGGGGCGAAGATCCGACCCATCGCCTTGACCTCCGCGGGCATCCTCTTGCGCAGCTGCCCGTTCGCCTCGAGGTCGGAGGCCGTGATCGAGGTCCACGACTTGCTCGACGGGCGACGGTACCGGCACATCAGCACGTCCATGTCGGCACCTGCCCCGGACCGCGCGAGGCGGAGCCCCGTGGGTCCCGTCGACGTGCCGGGCTTGGAGACGACGGCGGTCGCCTTGCCGAAGGTGACCGCGACGGCGCTGCCGTCGAACTGCGGTGAGCCGTTGGCCAAGCCGATCGCGCTCGACCCGTAGTTGGACTTGCCCGAGGAAAGCGCGCGCACGACCTGGTCTTTGACCGCCTGGTCCTTGCACGAGTACGTGCCACCGTACTTTTCGAGCTTGCCTTCACCCTCGTCTCGTTGCGGGGCCGCGGCGGCGAGCAGTGCCGCCAACCACACCGATGTCGTGATTCCGATGCTCATGGTCGTGATCTTTCGAAGTTGGGGGACGAGGACGGTCGAAGTCCCGTCTCACCACTCCCTTGGCCGCGCCCACCGGCGCGATGACGCGGCGGGGTCCGAAAATCGCTACGCGTGCAGCAGGTCGTCGATGGCCTGCAACCGGTCGGCAGTGCCGTGGAAGACGATCCTCAGCTGTTCCGAGCCCAGCTCGAACACGAGCAGCCCCTCGCGGTCGGCGAAGAACAGAACGAGGCGACTGTCGCCGCCTTCGGCGGCCCGTTCGACCTCGAACGCCTCGAGTACGGACGCGTTGAAGTACTCCGGGTGGATCTGGCGTTCCCAGTGGATCACGGAGAGCGCGTTGTCCGGGTCGGTGATGTAGACCCACCACGCGGGGCAGCGCGAGACGAGGGGCCGCAAGCGCATGAAGAAGCTGTTGGTGAGCGAGCGGCTACCCAGCGCCAAGGGCCAAGGATCCTGCCGCGGCACGCCATCGATCACGTTCGCGAGCAGTGGCCACTCGCAGTTGGATGCGAAGAGAACATGCGCGGGCCCGAGGACGGCAGGGGCGAAGTACGCCCCCTCCCAGAGGTTGTCGCCAATCCACGCCGCCACGCTCATGGAGTCTGCCTCGCGTACCTGCGGTGTGCCTGCGGCTCCAACGCGGCGTGGGGCAGCATCGTGCCCTCGCCGGCAGGGGCGGTGCGCATGTGTATGGGTCGTTTCCGCAGCACCATGGTCTTCGCCGTGCGAGCTCAGAATCGAAAGACGAGGCCGCCGGGGGCGACGCCGATGCGACCGACACGCGCAGCCGCGGCATCGGTCGAGCTCGCCTTCCAGTCTTGGTATCGGCGGTGGCGGATGATGCCCGGCGCGAGCAGTCCCACGCCGGTTCCCACCCCGATCACCCCAACGGTCGTCAAGATCGCACCTATCGCGGACGCCAGTCCTTCGCGCGAGTTTCGACCGGTGATCAAGAACACCACGCCCGGTACGAGAGCCGCGACGCCGAGCCCACCGACGATCGATCCGGAGATGATGAGCCCGCGCCCGGTCGGGGGAGGGTCTGAGGGCGGGGCCGCGCTCACGGAGGTCGGCGCCGCGAGCCCGAGGGCTAGCGCGACGGAGACGACTGTGCCGACACGTGCGAGTCCTCGCGTGGTGTCACGCGCCTCGAGCCGGTAGGTAGAACACACGATGACCTCGGGGGTGGGGGATCGTCGTAGCCACAATAGCGTCCAACGGGGTCTTCAAGAGCGTACGCCTTGGACGACGCGGGGGATTTCCTCACCGAAGATCGCTTTGAGCGCCTTCGGGGCGTCATGGCCGTGCTGGTGGAGCATGTCCTCGAGGGTTCGAAGATCGACGGGGGCCATGCATACCTCTTTGAGGTACCTCGCCAGCGACGAAACGGCCGGCGGATCTCGTGTCTGGAGGTGCAAGTCGCGCTCGAGTCGTTGCAGCTGCGAGGCGAAGCCGATGTTGGGAAGGACGCCGCGTCGCTTGTCGCGGACGTCGCAGTAGGCCTCGAAGAACCGCTTTCGTGCGTCTCGCATCACGAGCGCGATGGCGAGCGTGGCCGAACGACTCACGCCGACCTCGCAATGAACGAGGATCCTCGCACCGGGCCGTCGCCGCCGCGCCGCATCGGTGAAGTCGAAGAGCCTGGAAAACGCGGACGCGATGTCCTCGTCGATTCCATCGTGCATGGGGATGAACAGCGACTCGAAGTGTTCCCGCACGAACGCGACCTTGGCCCGTTCCGTTTCGTGCAGGCAGCTGACGACGTGCGTGATCCCGGCGTCGGCGAGGGCATGGACGTGGGCGGGCTCCGGTCGTGCGCCCAGGTAGAGGTCCTCGGTGATCGGATCGAACGATCGCGGGTCGTCGGACATCGAGAAGTCGAGCTCGAGGCCGAGCACGGCGAGGATGCGATCGGTGATCCTGTCGAGCTTCGACATGGTGCTGGTTCGAAGTCCTCGGACCCCGTGTCTCGAAACCACCAGTAGTATGCGGGCCGGAACGCGCTGGTCTCCGAGACGAGTTCGAGAGCCCGCTCGTTCACGGGGCTGCCAGGGTCCTCGAGCTCGGCCCTCGCCCACGGCCATCCTGGTCACCGCGCCGCCCATTCGGCGGGCATTGGGCCAAGGCACTTCACGTCCGGAGCTCCCCGAGCACACGGGCAAGGAATTCGTCACCGTCTTCCTCCGTCCCGAGGATCGCGCTCGCCACTTCGTGAGGGGTGGATGTGCACCGCGCCGACTCGAGCACGGTCTCGAGAAGGTCTTGCGGTTCTTCCCCGCGCTCAGCGAGCACGAGCGCGACGAGCGTTCGCTCGTCGAAACGGCAGACGACGATGCGGTCGATCTCGTTCAGCTCCAGCACGTGCTGGCGCAATCGGCCGAGCTGGGCGTCGGTGTCAGCAGCAAGCAGACGCAGGAACGCTAGCGCGAGTGGTCGACCAAGACGGTGCGCCGTCGCCACCTCCTTCGGAAGCACTTCGTCGAAGTACGCGCGACCGAGAGCTCTCGTGCCCGTATCGTAGACGGCGAGGTCGTAGAGCTGCTGGTGGTACTCCGACTCGAGCTCCGGGCCGGCGAGGAAGCGAAACGTCGCGGTGTCGCTTCGAAGCAAGGCTCGGTTCGGGAGATCGACCTCGTGTCCGTCGGCGAGAACCGCAAACCACTGCCGACCACGGCGAACGAGTCGGCGCGCGCGTCGTCCGGTCGCAACGATCACGAACTCCATCTCGCATGGGCCGCAGAGGTCGACCCGGTCCCCGGGTGTCTCGCCGTCCAAGACGACGAGGATCGCGTTGGGGCCCGGGTCCTTCGGCCGCGGTGTCGGCTCGACGAGCGCCAGGGGAGGTGGCGCATTCGGCGGCCGCATGCCGCCGGAGCCAGGCAATGGTGCGGGCCCCGGTTGTGGCACGTGCTCGGGTCGCTTCGGGAGGGACATGGCCGAACCGAGCCAGTGTCTCACAGCAGCACGAAGCTGGCCCTCGTTGCGCGGACGGCGAGGTGCCGGCCACCGGAGAAGCGGGGTCGCGTGACCGTGGGACGTTCAGCGCAGTCTCGCGCGTGCCACCCAGTTCGTACACTCCGTGGGAGACGTGTCCGGCAGACGATGCAGACCCGCGACGAAGACCGCACCGTCTTCGGCGACGCTCGCGTCACTGACCTCGCCACTTTCGAAGCCTGGGACCGTGGAGGTTCCGACGAGCGCGCCGTCGGGCCCGAGCAGGATGAGCACCGGCTTGGCGCGCCGCGAACCCACGACAAGGACCGAACCGTCAGCCATGACGTGTCCACGAACCGGCTCGATCTGGCGTAGCTCGAGTAGGGTCGTCCACTCTTCTTCCCCGTCCGCGTTCCATCTCGCCACGGAGCTGCGAGGTCCAACGACAATCGGCCCCGTGCCCGACGGTACGAGCCGCGCAGATGTCATCGAGGTCACGGGCGCGGACCACTGGATCGCATCGGTGGAATCGAGAGAGGCCACGAACCCGCTCGGCGAGTCGAGGACGGCGGGTGGGCGCAGCCGGTCATCTTCGGTCCAGCCCGAGATCCAGCGCTGCCCAGTGCTGGAAACCGAAACGTCCAGCACGTGGGTCGGCTGAGGTTCGGTCAATGTCCAACGGTCCACGCGAGTGCCGTCGGTACCGTACCGACGAAGCCAGCCTTGTCCCAACGCACTCGCGGTCCCGCCGACGACCATCGCGCTTCCATCGACATCGATTGCGACGCCGCTGGCGAGCTCGTCGGTCGCGGATGACTCCTCCACGGTCCACTCGACCGTGCCGTCGGTCGCGTAGCGACGGATCCAGACATGGCTTTCGTATCTCGTCCCGTTGTCGAGCAAGAGCTCTTGTTTGCCTACCGCGTAGGCGCCGTGGTCGGGATGCGCCGCGAGCCCGAGCACCAAGCCTTCCGCGCCGAACGCCGCCTCTCCGTCGATCTCGACATCCTCGACGCAACCCGTCTGACTGAGGGTCGCGACCCAGCGCTGCTCGAAGCCCGGTTCACTCTTCGCACCGCCCGCCACGACAACGAGGCCGTCGAGCTCTGCCGCAATCACCGGGCCACGCCAGCAAGGGGCTTTGTCGAGCTCGACCACCCACTCGAGCTCGAGCTGCCGGCCACACGGCGGCGTGCACTCGGGTGATGTCCCACCGCATTCGGGCGCGCAGGCACGCGGCTCCGCGTCGGTCTGCGCCGCCGGCGTCGCGGCGCACGGGTGCACCGGTCGCTCGCTGCAGCCGGTGAGGCCGGCCAACGCTCCCAACAACACCCAGCGCCACATCGTATCGATCCACGATAGCACCAAACACCCGAGCTGCGTTGCGCGCAGGTCAGCGACGAAGCCTCATCCGTCGTCTTGGCACACGACGCAGTGGATTGCCCGCGCGGCCCGAACGACGCGAGCACGAGATGTTCGCACCTCCCTTCGGTCGCTGCCGGCCAGCGGCGCGATCGCCAAGGCCCCGCCGATGATCGAGGGTGGCGCGTGGGCAAAGAACACCACGCGCCGACCTCTACGAACGCGTCAGGTGCCGTCGCGCGGAGAAGCGCCCGAACGACGCGCAAAGTCGTAGGGCGCCTTGCCGGTTTCGGACGCACGTTCGGCGGTCGAGCGGGAGAAGAAGGCTGTCAGCAACGCAGCACCGCACAGCACGAACACGGTCCCCACGAGCACACGTCCCTGACCGGTGAGGTCCGGGACCGAGCTCGCCCACGACCACGTCTCGAGGCCGACCGCGAGGCCGAGGAGCGCCGAGGCAATGCGAAGCTTGTTCGTGGGAGCAATCCAGCACCAGACCGCAACGAGGCCCGTGAGCCCAGCCCCTGCGAAGACGACGAGCAGCTGGAAGGCGGCATCCAAGATGTTCTGGCTGTCGCAGAGAAGGGGCACGAGAAGTCTCGGACTCCATCTACCGCAACGCTCACCGGGTCGGCAAGCCGCAAGCGTCCGAGTCGCCTTCGACACCGAACGCCGTCGACGCGAGCGATGGCCTTCACGTGGGCTGCGGATCCTGGTCTGCCGGATCCTTCAGTCGCAAGTCGGAGGGGTCTCGCCGGCGGGTACCGAGGGCGAGACGCACACCTCCCACCCATAGGGCATGCAGTCGTTGTCCGCGACGTAGGCCTCGACGATGCGGCCGTCTTCGACTCGACACAGAACGTGCGGACCCTGCTTGCAAACCCGCCACGAAACGCAGCCGCGAAACGCCGGCTCGCCCAGACAGCGCGGCACACCATCGCCGCATTCCCGTGCTTGGACTGCGATGACCGCCAGGCACGCTTCGTCTCGCTCGCAGTCGGCTGCCGACCTTTGGGAGCACTCCACCCCATCCGGGTCTTCGTCGGGGTCGCTCGGGCCGGGACCGTCGGGCAACTGGCTCAGGCAGTCGCCGAGACTCGAAGATGGTCGTGCATCGTCCGACTCGCCTGCCAGACACGGATCCAAGCCCCGTCGACGGCACCACGTCCTACTTGCGTTCGAGACTACCACCAAGGGCCGGCATCGACCACGGACCGTCGCGTCCCGCCAGCAGAAGTAGCTCGACGCCGTCGTCGACGAGTTCAACCACGAGCGCGCGCACGAGTTGCTCGACGACGACACGCCGCCCTCGCGCTGTACGTCGGCCGTTCCCGTTTCCCGAGCGCATCCCCGCTGGAACATCCCGTTCGACACGACCCCGCGGGGCCGTTACCCATGTCCCCGGCCGCTCGGCGCACTACGGACACTCGGGTGTCCCACGTAGTTCGGGCTGGTAGTCGTCGAGTGCCTCCCTGATCTCGCGAGCGCGGACCTTTCCGATCTCCAGCTCGAGAAGCTCGTCGTACATGTAGCCTCCGTCGACGTCGAGGAACTCTGCGTACTCGAGCGGCGAGAGCTCCCCTTCACGTGGTCGGTCCCGATGTCCCGCGACGATCGAAGCTGTCAGCGACGCGACCTTGTCGGCGGCTTCTCGGGATCGGTCCGCCGCGAGTCCGCGCACGGCCTCCTTCAGCTCATCCAGGGGAACGTCCGCGACCGCTGCTTCATCGCCACCAAGGTCGGTGTAGGCGCTGGTGAACGCCTGCCGAATGGTCTTGTGGACTGCGTCCGTGATCTCGGAGATCAGATTTGCCTCGGCAGGGTCGAGCCCGACTTCTTCCATCAGTTCGGACAAGCTTCCCGGACCCGACTCGGTGAACGATGGCGGCTGAAGCGAGACCACGATCCCGCACGACGCTCGATACTCGAGGATCTCTTTGGTCGCCGGACTTGGGCAACGGTCGGCGCTCAAGCTCAACGCACACCGGGCGATATCCTCGCGGGCCGAAGCGCCGCCCTGCGCAGGAGGAGAAGAAGCCGGTCGTCCGGCAGCGAGGAGGTGCTTCAGGCGAGCAACTTCAGCCCGCAAGGCCGCGACTTCCCCGGCTTCGCCTCCGCGCGCTTCCGCCGGGACGCCGGTGGTCGGGGGCCCCTCACGGCTGCGCGGCGCTGTGGTGTGGGGTGCGGGGCTCTCGCGCCAAAGGAACGCGCCGATGGCGAGCCCCAACGCGGTGCCCAGGATTGCAGAAAGCAAGACACTGCTCTTCCCCATGCGCCAGACTCGAGCGTAGCAGGGCATCCGCCATCGGACCGCGACGGGATCCCTGCGACGAAGCCCCACTCCGGGATGTCCGTGACGAACTCCGTGGACCGTTCATCGAACGGGTCGCTTCGGTGCAGCCGGCGTACCACCGTCGGGCCGACGTCGCAGAAGTTCAGCTGCCGCGAAGCGACAGCTGCAAGCGCGTTTTGGGCCGCCGTGCCCCTCCGTCCGGGAACACCGGTGACACTCGTCCGAGAACTTGGGTGACGAACAACAAGAGAGAGCAGGGTATGCAGGGTGCAACGGGTCCTCGCAACATGGTCCAATGGTAGAGCGTTGTCGACGCCGCGCGCGCTCGCGTGGGCTGGGCTCCTTTTCCTTTCGGCGTGCACGCCGGTACAGGGTGAGAGGCCAGCGCGCGAGGTTGTCGCGGAGGTCGAAGTTGCGCTCGCGCGAGCCGTATGGATCGCTGCTCCCCCCGATACGGTGCTTCCGCAGGCACCGTGCGACCCGCTCGTGCCTCTTCTCGACGACGCGCCCGAACCGGGAAAGGAACGCGAGCTCGTCGCGCTGGGCACGACGCCCGAGAACGATCTGGTCGTGCTGACGGCACGGCGCCGTCATCGCGACTACAGGGTCTTCTTCGGTCCTGCGTCTGACCTGAAGGAACGCCGGATTCTGGGAGTCGGCCACGAGCGAGATGGCGGGTCGATTCCCATTCGGTTCGAGATCGACGGGAAGTGGGCGAGCGCCCGGTTCCCGATCAGCTGTCGCGAGCACAATCGGTGGCAAGGAGACGTCGCGACCGGCCCAGACGTCTACGTCTGCGATGGACAGTTTGCCAACCCTGCGAGGGGTCCGGCGCACGTGCTGAAGGTGCCTCGGGGGCAAGCAAAGCTCCTGGAGACGGCCAGCGCCACGTGCTTCTCAGAAATCCGCCAGGAGAGGGCACCGCTCTAGCTCCGGCGCTTCGTCAGGGCTGCCCAACGTACAGACCGTTCAGCAGCGGCCCGCGGCAGCGTAGCTGCCGTGAGCCGTCTGTCGGCCATGCTGCGTGTTGTGCGGCCGTACCCCCTCGATCCGCCTACGGCGTCGGCGAACACTCCGCCGGCAAACCGGCCGCGGCACTCCAGGAGCAGGTGTACTCGACATCCCCCGCAGTCCGACCCGACGCAACACGTCGGCTGATCGCCGCCCGCGACGCTGTCGAGGTAGAGATAGAGGCCACCCCAGCAGTTGCCCTCGTCGTCGCACCCGTGGTTGATGCGGACCTCCAACGTCGTGCCGTCCACGCCCAGCGCTACGTCTTCTTTCAGGTCCTCGAGTCCCACGTACGTCGGTGCATTCGTGACGACGAGCTCGGCGAGCGGGTCCAGGTGCTCGACCCTATCTGGGCAGTCCGCTTTCCACCCGTCTCGTGATGATGCGGCGGAAGCAAGGACGGCCACAATCTCGGGAGTGTCCAGCGTCGCGGGAGTAGCCCGACAGGTACCTCGCCCGGTCGTCTCATCAACGATGAAGCATGCTGAGCAGGTATCAACGAGCTCCTGCCGGAGATCGACGCGCTGCAGGTCTTCGCAGACCGGCGCCTGCGTTGGCTCGCGTTCCGTACAGCCGAACGCGAAAGTCAGAACGAGGATCGCGCCGCCACCGAAAGATCCGGGTGGGCGCGTTCTTTTGGGAAACGAGTCGGCGGGCACCGGGGAACAGCTCCGGCCCCAAGTCTACGCCGTCCGCCGAACGGAAGATCCCGGGATTCGACTTCGACTCGCCTACTGACTCGTCGGCGAGTGAGTCATCGCCTCGAAGATCTGCTGCACGCGCTCGACCGTGATACCGGTGCGCTGTTCGACGGCGAGGGGATGGTCGGTGGGCTCAAGCTCGATGTAGGGGCGAATCCCGTCATCCCAGAGATGGACCATCGTCTTCAGAAGGATCGTTTCCGGGTAGATCCAGTTGTGCGCCGCGAGCCAGCCGACAAACGGGCCGTGCCCTGAGCGCTCAGCGCTCAGCCTCGTTGTAGACGCGCTGGAAGATCTGAAAGTGGGTCTCGCTGAGCGAGACCCAGACACCCCAGGAGAAAGCTTCGTCGCCTCCGTGAACGTGAAGCTCGATGCACGCGGACGAAGAAGTCCTCGCCATCGATCACGCAGATGTCGGTTGTGAGGTGACACCGAGCGTCGCGCTCGTCCTCGGGAACCGCCAGGTATGGGACGGGGTAGCCCCAGCCGAAGGCGGGCATCCCTCGTGGCGTTCGCCGCAGGTGTGGCAATCGAACGGCAGCAGAGTTAGGCCGCGCCACCACCGGTGCTCCAAAGCGGCGAGCATCGGACTGCCCAAGAGAGACGTCGAGTCGTGGAAGGATTCCTTCACCCGCCCTCGCTCGGGCTGCTGCTTGGCCGAGTGTCCTCGGGACGTCCAGAAATGGCGCGCTCAACTCCAGACTGCAGCGCTTGCAGTTGTTCGATCCTGCGTCGGATTGCTGCTCGCTCAGCGTCCGTCTTTGCCCCCGCCAAGTCCGCCTCCGACTCTTTGATCAGTCGCTTCGTCCGCTCGAGAAGCAGCTTCTGTCTCTCTGGGGACGTGACGGTCAGGCAGACCTTGGGTTCTGGCGCTTCAGGTGGTGTGCAGGCACCTGCGGCCGCGACGACAGAGGCGAGAATGAACTGTCGTCGGCGGGCGAGTATCGCAGCTCGGTCGGACAGGTTGGAGCCAACCGAGGGAGGGGAGCCAACGTCGTTGTCCATCATGCAGAGATCTAGCACGCAGCGATCGAACCGATTTCTGGGTCGATCACCGGGCACGTCGACCACTCGACCACCAACGCGACGGTTCGCGGATGACGTTGCCACCCATCGGTCTCTTTGACGGCCCAACCATACGTTCGGCGGCGAGCGGCCGATAGGCAGACCCGCGTAGCTTTCTTGGGGGCGGCGTGTTGCAGGTCGGTGGCACGGGCGGATTGTTTGGGGTTCACGGTGTTCGGTTGCGCCGTGCGGTCGCGTGATGGGCGGCGAGGGGTGCACGGGCGCAGCTTTGCGTGCACGGGCCGCGATGTTTCATTGTGGTGGCGACGCGTGGCGACACTCGAGCGGCGAATCTGCTGGAGCGACAACGCTGGGCTACCCGGTCATCGTCGAGCAGCCCAGTGCCTCGGTCGGTGCCACGATCTCCACCCGCGCGTCGTTGCCTTCGCAGACCGTGTACCTCTCCTTTGAGATCCCCGCCTGGCGCAGTGCGGCCTCGAGCTTGGCGTGCTTGCCGTGCAGGCGCACCCGCAACCGAGGCTGCGCCTCGAGGATGCGCGGGAGCACGCGGCGCAGGTCGGACCCGACGATCGTGCGCGCGCGGCAATCGACGACCGGGTCGGTGCGGCCGAAGCCTTGGCACCACGCAGTGGCGCTCCATTGCACGTCGCCGTCGTGGCCCTCGTCGTCGAGGATGCCGATGTCGATGCGACGGTTGAGCTCGGTCGCGACGATGTCGCCGCGGTGGGGCGGCTGCAGGGGGCGGTCGGCCTCGAAGGAGAGCGTGTCGAGGCGGTCGCGAGCGATGCCCTGGTCCACGAGGTAGCGTGCCACGGCCTGGGCACGGTCTTCGCCGAGACGACGCGCGCGCGGGTAGGTCTCGGGGCCGGCGAGGTTGCCCGCGAGGCGAAGGCGTAGCCCTGGCTGATCTCGCAGGGCGAGGACCAGCTCGTCCAAGAGCGCGTGACTGATCGGAAGAATGTCGGCCTTGTCGTAGGCGAAGGCGATCCGATGCACCACGAAGATGCGTCGCGCCGTGCAGTCGACCTCGACGGCGCCGTAGGTGGCGTCGCGGCACGGCGGCGGGGAGGGGGGCACGATCGGCGGCGTCGTGGTCTCCGTGGCCGGTTCCGGCGGAGAGTTCGGCTCATGATGCGAGACAGGGGCGTCGGCCGTCGACGCGGCCGTGGACGAGGGGCGCGACGTCGCGGGCGTCCGACATCCCAGGATCGCGACCACGCACACCAAGCACCATCGACGCACGGGTCGATCGTGCCACGAGCTCAGGGCGTGCGGGGCGTGCCGTGCTTGCGGGGCGTTGGCGGCAGGGCAGGGACGTGGGCGGGCTCGCGTCGATGGCGAGGCCGCGCGGTCACCAGCCGCGTCAGCGAGACGAACCCCTCCTCGAGCACCGTCGGCAGGAGTGGATCCCGATTGCAGTCGAACTCCCGACAGACGCGGGGGCGATCGTCCCACTCGCGACACCGATGCGTGGTCTCGTCCATGTGGACGCACAGACCCGTTCGTGGGTGTTTGTCGACGCAGCTCTTGCGACGGCCCTGCTCGTCGTACACCGGTCGATCGTCGGGGCTGTAGCGCACGATCAGGCGACAGCAGTAGGTCGCACAGCCGCGCCTTCGCCCCTCGTCGCAATCGAGGATCGTCTCCTCGACGCGCGCAGTGTCGCGCAACGGGACGTCGTGCGCGGGCGGTGGTGGGCAGCTCATCTCGTGTGGCCTCCACGCCAGGATGTGCAATCACGGTGCCACGCCAGCCGAGGCGAACGGGGTTCGACGCGGCGGCGAGGCCGGCTGATGTCGCCGGCAATCGGCGAGATTCGCCGGCGGCGATGCGCGATACGGCGAGCTCAACGCTCGGAATCGACGACGCGAAACTCGAGGATGCTCGGCGGCCCCATGTTCTCGCACTCGTAGCGCACGCGCTTGGGCTCGCCACCGCGCACGGCGGGCGGTCGAGTCTCGTCGAGGCCGAAGCGGCAACGCAGCTTGGCGTGGTCGGGAACGCGCGGGAAGAACCCGAACGATTGCGAGCCCACGTGCGCGCGCAATGCCGCCGCGATGCACTTGCCCGTCGCGGGGTCGGTGCCGGGCGCGGGGACGATGCGCGTCGGGTGCGAGTCCTGCGGATCCAGCGTCAGCACCATCGTCGCCGGCGACGACGTGCACGCGTCGATCGCCTCGAACATCGCGGGCTCGTCGTCGGCGACCAGCCACTTGCGTGGGATCTCCCCGGCCCGGTCGATGCCGACCAGCCCGTCCTCGAGGTGCACCTGGACCAGCAGGCTCCACGCGATCGAGGTCCCGGCGTCGAATCCGGCCTGGGTCACGTCGGCGTCGCGCACGACGTTGTCGATCGCGAGGATGTGCTGGCGCAAGCAGTCGAGCTGCTCCGCGTCGAGGTCGACCACCTGGTCGAACGTCACCTTGTCGGGTACGACCTGGCCGGCGGTGTCGACGACGATGTCGATGCGGGCGCGTGCGGACGCGTCCGGGTCGCCCTCGAAACACGGGCCGGCCGAGCTCCACGCGTGCTGCATCGCCATGGTGACCGCCAGATGCGGATGCACGCCGCCCTCGCGGCCCTCCGGCGCGCCGTACGACAGGGTGGGGTTGCGTCGTCGACACGCGATGTACGCCGCCATCTTCTCGTCCTTGGTCGGCGTTCTGCCCTCGGCGAGGATGGATGCGTACTCCGGCGAGTCGTCACGGTCGAGGTTCTCGCAGGGGTCACCCTCCTCATCGTTGGGGCGCGGCCGAGGTGGCGCGTGCCCGGAGGAGGTCGCCGCGCGCGTCGAGCCCGCTGCCGTGCGAGTCGGCGAACGACTCTCGTCGCCGACGTCGCCGACGTCGCCGACCTCGCCGGCCGTAGCATTGGCGGCCGACGGCTCGTCGCTGGCGCCGACGTTCTCGGCGGTCGCGCCACAGCCCTGGTGCGCGGCCAGACCCAGCCACACGCCGGCGGCAGCGAGCACGCCACCGACGGAGATCGACGCCGGCGTCCACAACGGCTTGGTGGCCGTGGTCGCAGCCGTCGTGGCGGTGGCGGTGGCGGTCCCGGGTGACGGCATCTCGACCCACGGCAGCAACGCGGCCAGCCACGCCTTGCGCCCGCCACCGTGCCGGTCCAGACGCCGTCGCAGCTTGTCGAGCGCGCGCTGCAGCTGCGTGCGCACCGTCGACGCCGGTCGGTCGAGCCGCGCGGCGCACTCGACCGCCGACAGTCCATCGAGGAAGCGCATGACGATGAGCTCGCGGTCGCCGTCGGGGAGTGCCTGCACGTGATCGAGCAGCTGCCGCAGCAGCTGCAGCCGGTCGGGCGCGTCCGGCGTCGTCGCCTCGGCCCCCGCCGCCAACGTCTCGTAGTGTGCTCGTCGACGGCCGGCACGCAGCGTCGACCCGCGCCGCCGCCGCAGAACCGTGCGGAGCCAGGGGCCCACCGGCCGGTCGCTCGCGGGCGGCTTTTCGAGGGCGGCGACCCACGTGTCCTGCACGAGATCGTCCGCGGTGGCGGCGACGACGGTGAGCGCCGTGGCGAGCCGGCGCAGTGCTGCTGTTTCGCGTTGAAGGTCCACGCCCACCGCTCGTCCGCCGCGACGATAGTGTCCCAAAAAAAGTACGACCTTCGGTCAGCGTATGCTGGCGGGCACATGGACGCCTCCGGCATCTCCTCTCGCGCGCTCGTCGCGACGCTGGCCGAGGTCGGCCACGTCGCGCCGCCGGATCTCGTGTCCGCGCGCCTGCAGCTGCACCATGCGGCCCAGGTGGTCGCCGCGGTCGGCTTCACGTTCGTCCCGGCCGCACCGGACTACGGCCACACGACCATGGCATGGCTGCCCTCGGCGCACCTGCTGCTGGGCAAGCCCACGCCCGGGACACACTCCGTCCGTGCGGGCCTATCGGTGCCCGGACTGTCGCTGCGGGTACGCTCGGCCAGCGGCCACACGCGGGCGAGCCTCGATCTGCCGGGGCGCACGCTCGACGAGGCGTACGCGTGGATGCTCGACAACGTGGTGCGTCGGACGCACTCGGCCGCGCCCACCGAGGGGCTCGTCCGCCCGGCGCACGATCTGCCCGCACACCCGGTCGCGTCCGGTGAGCCGTTCGGTGGGGTGGACGAGCCCGCGCTGTCGGAGCTCGCCGGCTGGTACGGCGCGGCCCACCACGCGCTCTCGGCCGCGGCGGCGCAGCTTTCGGGAGCGTCGGAGGTCACCACCTGGCCGCATCACTTCGACATGGCCACGCTGCACACCCTGCGCGGGGCGGGCGAGGACGTCGTGTCGATCGGGCTGGGCTCGAGCCCCGGAGACGCCTCGATCGCCGAGCCGTACTTCTACGTCACGCCCTGGCCGTACCCCGCTTCCGATGCGCTGCCGTCGCTGCCGGCGGGCCGCTGGCACACCGAAGGCTGGACGGGTGCCGTGCTGACCGCGACCGAGGTGATCGCCGCCGGCGACGGAACGGCTCGCGCCGATCTCGTCGCGGCGTTCCTGTGTGCCGCGCACGACGGTGCGCGGTCCCTGTTGGCGTGAGCGAGGAGGACTCCACCATGAATGACACCATCGACGCCCGCGACGGCAAGGTCCATCTGGTCTGGCACAAGGCCCTCGACCCCGACGAGCTCGGCGAGGGGCGCGTGCAGACGGTGACGTGTGGCTTGGCCACCGTGTGCATGACGCGTTTCGAAGGCAGGTAC
>CALBMM010000144.1 GCA_937896535.1 uncultured Pseudomonadota bacterium | reverse complement strand
GCTTTGACTGTCACCCCTGTACCCGGACGTTTTTACCCATGTCCCCGGTTGCTCACCGCCTATCTTTCTCGCGATCGCGGTGTTGCAGGGCCACGGTACCCCCCGACATCGCTCGCCTTCACGACGTTCCGAACCGGACACCCGCGGGCGCTTACGCAGCAAGGCGCCGCGCCGCGCCATCAGCACCGAGCGCTCACGCACAACCACCCCCCACGCCCCCGCAACCCCGAGCTCACCCGCGTGTTGCCGGGCCGCGTTCCCCGGACGCAGTCGCCCCGGCAACACCCCGTCCCGGTCACCCCGGGACGTACGGGGCGCAGTACCCACCAATGCACGCCAGGCTCTCGTCGCAGCAGTCCGCGTTCGTGTCGCAGGCTTCGCCCAGCTGCGCGCACTCGCCCGGCGGACTGCACACGAAGTTGCCGTTGTCGTCCGGCTGGCAGAAGCCCTCGCAGCACTCGAAGCCCGACTCACACGACTCGCCCAACTCCAAGCACGGATTGAGCGCCCACTCCCCGCGCATGTTCTGGTTGTTGAGCTCCTGGCCGGGTAGCCAGAACGCCGGGTGGCTCGGGTCCACGCCCGCTTGGGGGCTCGCGTCGATCGCCGTGACCCACAGCTGCTTGAAGCGCGTGTTCACGTTCGTATCCAGGAGCGTGTTTCCGTACGTGCGCTCCGAGACGAACACCAACCAGAAGTACCCGCCCAGCGACACCGGCAAGAACGTGGGCTCGTAGTTCGCGTCCGTCTGGGAAATGATCCCCACGCCGTTCGCCCTATCGAGCGGGATCTGGGTGGCGCCGTCGTTGCTGGTCAGCCACACCTCGCCCTGGGCACCGCGGGTTCGCGCCTGCGTGGCGCGCATGAAGGCGATCCAGGCCGAGTCCGGGGAGAAGGTCGGGTAGGTGACCGTGGGGCGCGTCGCGTCGTTGGCGACGATCTGCATGATGTTGGAAAAGCCCGGCGTGACGAGGTCGACGTCGGAGATCCACAGCGAGGAGCTGTTGAAGTCCAGTCCGTTGCCGTCGGTGCGCATCGAAAATGCCACCTGGTTGCCGTCGGTCGACCACGCGGGGTGACCCGGTGAGCCCGAACCCGGCGGCGGGACCAGTTGCGCGAGCGGGGTTTGGTCGCCCGACAGGCTCAGCGTCAGCTCGCCCAGCGAACTGAACGCGCCGTCGGTCCAGTGCCGCGTCAGCACGTGTGAGCCGTTGGGCGAGATCGCCTGAAAGCCCGACGACGTGCCGGTCGCGAGGATCGACGCGCCGGTGGCCGCCTCGAACGTGCCCCACGGGCTCGCGCCCCCCTCGAACGACGCGACGATCGTCGAGCCGTCCTTGGACACGCTGTGGCAGGCGACACACGTCACCCCGGGCGGGTTCTGCAAGAAAGGTTCGGGCGCATCGGCCCCCGTCGGCAGACGCACCACGTTGCCGTTGTTGACCTCCCAGTAGTAGACGGTGCCGGTCAGCACGGCGTCGGCGATCGTCCACGTCTCGGACGCGGGCAGGTACGCCTGCGTGCCGTCGTGCCGCTGCAGACCCACGGTGATCGGCCCCGACACCGAGTCCGTCAGGATCCGCCACACGTCGTTGGGCGCCTGCGGGAAGTCGAAGCGCGAAGGGTTGGCGATCGTGCCCCAGTACTCGTACTCGAACGTCGGCGACTCGGCGTGCACGTAGTACACGTCCGTGTCCGCCCCGCCCTGCCACTGCAGCGTGGGGCCTCGCAGACCGCGGGGGAAGACCGTCGCGTCGTACGGGTACATCCACGCCAGCGCCGGATCGGGCGTGTTGGTCGTGTCGAAGTCGGGCAGGATGCCCGGGTCGACGCCGCTGTCGTCGGTGATGTGGATCTTGATCGTGGCGGTCGCGTCCGCGGTCAGGCCCTCGGCGGCGATCGAGACGGTGCCGATGCCACCGGCGAGGCCGGTCGCGGTCAGCTCACCGGTATTGACGATGTCGGCGAGGTCGGGGCGATCGAACGTCCACGTGCCGGTGATCGGCGCGGTCGTACCGTTTTCGTAGGTCGCGATCGCCTCGAAGTCCGTGGCCGCCGGAACGACGCCGTCGAGGATCTCGATCTGCGCCATGGCGGGCTGGATCTCGATCGAGACCACGGTGGCCTGCATGCCGCCGCTGTCGTCGTCGAGGCCGGACGTGTTGGGTGACCCACTGGTTGGGCCGCTACCGCTGCCGGTGCCGGGGTCGATGCCCGCGGTCGCGGTCGAGCCCCGTCCGTCGTCGCTCGAGCCCCCGCAGCCCAGGGCCACGGCGCACGCCGCTGCCCACGATCCAAACCGTGTTCCCCGTCCCATGGATCGATCCTAGCGCCACGAGCGAGTTCGCGCGCGAGGAAAACCCCGAGGGTGTCGCAGGGGGATCCACCCGATCGGCCCCGGAGATTCCCCCGGGCACCGCGTCACCGCGCTTTCAGCAGCCGTTGTCGTTGGCGACGGTCGACGAGCCGGGGTCGGGCAGCTCGCGCAGCCCTTCGCCCACCGTGTTGATCGACGTGATGCACAACCTCGGGTTGTGCGTGACGGCGAAGATGCCGAACACGTGCCGCAGCTTCTGCATGCCGTCCATGTGCGACAGCAGTTGGTTGAACTGGATGTACAGATCGCCCTCGATCTCGCGCAGCCCGGCAAAGCCGCTGATGCCGGTCATGCCGTCCATGTTGCGCACGACGACCGACGTGGGCGCCGCCGGCGTTCCCACGAACGTCAGCCCGTCGAGTCCGTCGAAATCCGTGATCGCGTGGTTTTCCGCGATGATCACGTTGCCGCCCACCGCCCACAGGTTGTTCATGCCCGCGAGGTCGGTGAGGTTTTGGTTGCCGAAGATGTGCACGTCGCCGCCGACTTCCACGATGCACTCGAAGCCGTCGAGGCTCGTGATGTCGGTCTTGTCGATGACGAGGTGACCCACGATCGTGCTCACGCCGTCGAGCTTGGCGAGCTCTTCGGGCCCGCGCTCGAGGTAGATCGATCCCTCGTACACCCCGTCGCCACACCCCTCGGGCGTCGGCGGTCGCTCGCTCGAGTACTCGTCGTCGACGGGACCGTCGTCACCGCCGCTGTCGCTCTCGTCCATCTCGTCGGCCGGGTCCGCACAACCCGCCAGGACCAGCGCGACGCCCCACGCGCACAAGCTCCACTTCACTGAGACCAGGCTACCACGGCAAGGGGCCGGGGCCCGGCGCGATCGCGATCAGACGCAGACGAGGTTGCCCTGCACGTCTTGGCACGACATGCCGCCGGGACAGATCGCGCCGCCGGAGCAGTCGAGGGCGCACACGTCCTCGGGCACGATCTGCACCGCGTACTCGATGCACGCGGGCGTGGCGGTCCCGCCGGGGGTGGGGTCGCAATCGGCCACGGGGTCGACGCAGCCGTTGCGGGAGCAGAACCCGTCCTCGTCGGTCGCGAGCACGCAGGTCGTCAGGCCGACGCAGTCGTTGATGAGCTGGCAGTCGGAGTACATGCCGTCGTCGGGCTGCGGGTCGGCCATGGGTCCGGTCGACGACGAGCCCGAGCTGTCACCGCTGCCGGACGAGCCCGCGTCGGTGCCGGCCGTGGTGTCCTCGTCGGCGGCGGTGGTCGTCGCGCCCTGCCCCGTCCCGTCGGTCGAGCTCGCCGTGCTCGTCTGTGGAGTGGTCCCCGCGCTCATCGGGCCCGCGGTGACCACGCCAATCGGTCCTTCCTCGGAATCGACCGTGCACGCCGCCGACAGCAGCGACAGCCCCGCAACCCACCGCCAAGCCATGCGAACACGGTAGCCGCTCCACGGCGACGTCGTCAAAAACGGCCCACGGGCCGACGTCCTTTTTCGCGGGTTTCGGCGAACCTTTCGGCGCGAGCCGTGGTCCAATCACGGCGGCGATCACTGCTAGAGGGAACCCCGCCCCTGGTCGTGACGAGGAAACCGAACGATGCGTAGCCCCACCGCCCGCATGGCCGCCATCGTGGCCTTGCTCCTCGCAGCGCTCACCGCCTGGTGGCTGCTGCGCGACGACGACACCGCGTCCCCGGCCGCCGCCGAGACCGCCGCCGTGCCCACCGACGACGGCCCCGCCGGACGAGGTCGGCTCGACGGCGCCGCGACCAAGAAGCCCGAGCTCGGCGCGATGCCCTGGACCAAGCCGGGCACGTCGGTATCCGGGACCGTCCGCTCCACCGACGGCTCCGTGATCGCCGACGCGCAGGTGTGCCTGTGGTGGGATCATCCGTTCGCGCCGGCCAACCTCACGCGAGATCCCAAGTGCGTGACCTCGGACGCCAAGGGCCACTACCGGATCGAGGACGTGCCGCCGGTGCGCGTGGAGGTGCACGCGATGAAGGAAGGCTTCGTCCCGCGCCGCTACCAGACGGACAAGAAGCGGGGGGAGATTCACCTGCACGTGGGCGAGGAGCGCAAGGACGTGGACCTGACGCTGTCGCCCGGCGGCGTCGCGGTGTCCGGGTTCGTCAAGGACCTGTCCGGCGGCGTGATCGAGGGCGCGCTCGTGACGGTGACGAGCCGCTCAGCAGAGTCCAACTGGGGCACGCATCCCAAGTCGATCGCGTACAGCGATGCCGACGGCAAGTTCACGGTGTGGGCCGACGAAGGCCGCGTGTGGGTACGTGCCGCGAGCGAGGGCTACACCGGCACGTCGCGCGACGGCATCGCGCCCGGTCTGACCTTCGAGCTGTTTCTGACGCCGGAGTCGACGATCAGCGGTCGGGTGATCCGGGCCGACACGAAGGCGCCGGTGGCCAATGCGTCGGTCTCGGTGCAGGGCAGCTTCTTCGGCTGGGGCAGCGACGGCAGCGCGCTGACCGACGAGGACGGACGCTTCGTCGTCGATCGGCTGCAGCCGGGCACCTACCACCCGGGCGCGACCGCCGAGGGGCTGTACGGCAAGTCTGCCGAGAGCGTGCACGTGGGGCTCGCCGAGAGCGCCGAGGACATCGTCATCGAGGTGCATCCGCTCGCGTCGCTGCAGGGCACGATCGTGGTGGCGGGCACGAAGGGCCAGCCGTGCGACACCGGCGGCAGCGTCTCGCTCACCGGCAAGAACGGAAACACGAAGACCTACTGGGGCCGCGCCGACGACAATGGCAACGTGTCGATCCGGGCGATCATGCCCGGCACGTACAGCCTGTCGGTCGATTGCGAAGAGCTGGTCCGTCGCGCCGACTTCGAGGATCTGACCCTCGAGGCCGAGCCGGTCCACGGTCAGGTCTGGGAGCTGTCGCGGGGGATCGCGTTGACCGGCAAGGTCGTCGACACCGACGGCAAGCCGATCGCCTACGCGTCCGTCAGTGCGAACACGGCCCGCGCCGCGCGGGGCTCGGGCCCGACGCGGTGGACCGGCGCGCAAACGGAAGCCGACGGCACGTTCGTGGTCCACGGGCTGACCGAGGGCAAGTACAAGGTCGACGCCGACGCCACGGACTACTTGGACATGCCCGATCCGGTCGAGATCGAGGTCGGCGCGTCGAGTCCCGAGCCGCTGACCTTGACCCTGGAAAAAGGCGGCGAGATCGAAGGCAAGGTCACCGACGCCGAGGGGCAGCCCGTCGCGGGCGCGACGGTGCGCGTCAGCAATTCGGGCTGGGGCTCGAGCAGCACCACGGCTGACGACGGCTCGTACCACCTGCGCGGGGCCAAGCCGGGCACGCATCGGGTGTCGGCGAGCCGAGGTTGGCGCGACGAGATGCGCGCGCCGGGCAAGACCGACGACGACAAGCGCGGCGTGCCGGTGACGGTGGTCGCGGGCGAGGTGGTCGTGGCCGATCTCGTCGTCGAGGCGCAGTCGGGCACGATCTCGGGGCGCGTCGTCGATGCCGACGGCGGCACGGTGGCCGATGCGTTCGTCGACCACACCCGTGAATCGGACTCCGCCGCCGCCGCCGCGGGGAGCGGACGCCAGAGCGTGCGCTGGGGCAGCTGGGGCAAGCAGGCGATCCTGACCGACGAAGACGGCAACTTCACGATCGACGACCTCGCCGACGGCAAGTACACGATCCGCGCCTACCGCAAGGGTGGCGGCGAGGCGACGGTGGAGCACGTGGAGGTCGGCAGCTCCGGCATCGAGGTCGCGATCTCGGAAACGGGCTCGATCTCGGGCGTGGTCAAGTTCGAAGGCGGAGGCACCCCCGACGACTTCAAGGTCGTCGCCCACGACAAGGAGCAGAGCCTTTGGCACAACGACTCGTTCTACAAGACCGACGGTGCCTTCACGCTGTCCGAGCTCGCGCCCGGCACGTACGAGATCGTCGTCACGTCCGACGCGGGTGACGCGAAGACGGAGACGACGCTGGAGGCCGGCGCCGACGTCACCGATCTGAAGCTCGAGCTCGCGCCGCGGATCACCGTGACCGGACGGCTGCTCGATCTGGAGAGCAACGAGCCGGTGCCGGGCATGCGCGTGGTGGTCTCCTCGCGCAAGGGCAGCAGCTTCAACTTCGGCGGCGACAAGGGTGACGAGCCGAACATCACCGACGAGTCCGGGCGCTTCACGTTCGAGAACGCCCCCACCGGCAAGGTGCAGATCATGGCCTTGCCGTTGGACTGGAGCGACCAGACGTACGGCTGGACGATGGTCAACGGCACGATCCCCCACGACGCCAAGAGTCACGACATCGGCGACATGTTCGCGGTGCCCAGCCGGCGCAAGCGCACCGACGACGAGGGCGACCTCGGGTTCAAGACCGAGCAGCGACCGCCGGGCGACGAGTCCGACGACTTCCCGCTCAAGGTCGCGTTCGTGCGCCCCGACGGACCCGCCGCGACCGCCGGTCTGACGGTAGGCGCGGTGATCACCACCATCGACGGCCACGACGTGACCGGCACCAACAGCTACCGTTTCTCCAGCCTGACCAACGTGCTGCCGGGGACGTCGGTGAAGGTCGGAATCGAGGGTGGCGACGAGATTTCGATCGTCGCCACCAAGAAGGACGACTAGTCGGTGGCCGCGCTTACGGCGCAAGCCTGACCCCTGGGGCCGCAGAAAGTCACCAGGGGGCGTGTAACGCCCGGAGCGGGTCGGGGACTCAGATATCGGAGCCCACGCCGATGTTGAAATCCCGCTTGTTGGTCCTGCCCGTTGCCTTCTCCTTTGCCCTGCTCGGCGCCGCGTGCGACGAGGGTACCTCCGACGACGACTTCGTCGACCGTGACGCCGACGGCATCGAAGACTCCGAGGACGACGACGACGACAACGACGGCATCGACGACGCCGCCGACGACGACGACGACAACGACGGCATCGAAGACGCCGACGACGACGACGACATGGACGACGTCGACGATGACGGCATCGACGACGACGACGACGACGACGACGACAACGACGGCATCGACGACGACGACGACGACGACGACGACGACGACGACGACGACGACGACGACGCCGACGACGACGACGCCGACGACGACGACGTCGAGGACTAGGCGCCCACGACGATTCCCTCCTCCCTACCACCACGAAGACACCCGGGCCCATATGGGGGCGGTCCGGGTGTCTTCTCTTTTATACTCCCGGGGTGCTGTCGGCCCTCGCGATCGGGAACTACCGATCTCTGCGCGACGTGGTGATGCCGCTGGGGCAGCTGACGCTGGTCACCGGCGCCAACGGCAGCGGCAAGTCGAACCTGTATCGTGCGCTTCGGCTCGTTGCCGACGTCGCCCAGGGACGGGCGATCGGCTCGCTGGCGCGCGAAGGCGGCATGCCGTCGGTGGTCTGGGCCGGGCCCGAGGAGATCTCACGGCAGATGCGACGTGGGGCGGTCCCCGTGCAGGGTGGGCCCCGCAAGCATCGGGTCGCGCTGCGGATGGGCTTTGCCGACGACGAGCTCAGCTACACCGTCGAGCTGGGCTACGGCACCCGCGGTGGCATGTTCTCGCTCGACCCCGAGGTCAAGCGCGAGTCGATCTTCCGCGGCGCCAAGTACAGCCGCCGCACCGCGATGGTCGAACGCACCGCGACCCTGCTCGAGGCCCGCGACGACGAGGGCGCGTGGCAAGTCGTCTCCAACGAGGTCGACTCCGACGAGAGCATGCTGACGTGGGCCGGCGACCCACGCTCGACGCCGGAGGTCTTCGCGATGCGCCGCCGGCTGCAGTCGTGGCGGTTCTACGATCACTTTCGATCCGACCGCGACGCGCCGGCACGGCGGATGGAGATCGGCACGCGCACCACGGCCCTGGCCGCGGACGGATCCGACCTGCCGGCCGCGATCGCCACGATCCAGCAGATCGGTGACCCCGTCGCGCTCGCCGCCGCCGTGGAGGCGGCGTTTCCCGGGGCGACGCTGGACGTCGAGGACGTCGGCGGTCGCTTTCGTCTGCACTTCCACCAGCCGGGGCTACTGCGTGCGCTCGACCAGGCCGAGCTCTCGGACGGCACGCTGCGGTACTTGCTGTGGCTGGCTGCCTTGCACACGCCCCGTCCGCCCCCGCTGATGATCCTCAACGAGCCCGAGACCAGCCTGCATACCGACCTGCTGCCCGCGCTCGGCGATCTGATCGTCGACGCCGCCACGCGCGGCCAGGTCTGGGTGGTCTCCCATGCGCCCTCGCTGATCGCCGCGCTCCAGCGCAGTCGCGCGTGCGAGACCGTGCACCTTTACAAGGAGCTCGGGCAGACGCTCGTGCGCGACCAGACCCACTTGTCGCGCCCGGCGTGGACGTGGCCCAAGCGCTAGTCCTGACGGCGTTTATCCACTCAGAATTACCCGGTCGGACGACTAGACGCTCGTCACAGCGCCGCGCACACGCCGATCGACGCCCACACCGGGTCGGGGTCCATGTCGAACATCGGGACGCATTGCTGGGGTGCGGGACACATCCCGTTGCCGACGTCGCACCAGTCGCTGCAGCACCCGACCGCGCCGGCACAACCGGGGACCGCATCCGCACCGATGCACATCGAGCCCGGCGCGCATCCGTTGACGGCTTCGCACGGGTCGCCGGCTTGCCCAACCGACGCCGAGGTGGGGATGCAGGCGAAGAGCTCGCCGACGAAATAGCAGCCTCGTCCCGCCCCGCAGGCCGCGGGATCGATCGGCGAGCACGTCGGCAGGCACGCCGCGAGCGCACCGACGCCGTCGGTGACACACGCTTCGTCGGGGCTGCTGCACTCGGGTTCGGCCTCGGACCCGGCGCACAGGGCCACGCACGAGCCGCCGCCTCCTTTGGGTTGGACGCCCCAGCACATCGCCCCGACGTCGCAGTCGTCGAACCCGCTGGCGGCTCCCTCTGCCCCACCTTGGACCGTGCACGCATCGCCGATCTGCGCCGGGTTGTCCGCGAGCGGTCGGCACTGGGTGGCGTTCCACGTCTGGCTGCCCTCGACCGACACCGGCATGCACTTTTCGCCGAGCGGACAGTCCTGCGCGAACGTGTCGCATTCGTTGGCGATCGGTGGCTCGGCGGGGGGCGGCACCTGGGCGCCCGACTCCGAACCGCTCGAGTCGTCCTCGATGTCACCGGTCGTCTCCCATGCACCCCCCGAGTCGGGATCGGGCAGCGCACGATCGTCGCCGGTCTCGCTCGCGGCGATCGTCTCGGCCTCGGGCAGGTCCGGCGGATGGCTCACGCACGCCGTCGCGGCCCCGAGCAGGGCCGCGAGCGTCCATCCGTGCCTCAGCGGCAGCATGTCTTGGTGTTCCACAGCGGCACCGCCGCAGAGCCGTCGTAGACCACGAAGTTGCCGTCGTCTTGCATCACCGCGAACGCGCCGTCGTGTCCGTGCGTGCCGATGTGCCACACGGCCTTGCCGAACGCGTCGTAGAGCACGAGGTTGCCGTCGCCCTGCATGACGAGCTGCCCGGGCGCGGTGCCCTTGGTGTGCGACGACCACAGCGGGCCCACCCCGGCGTGCCACAGCACGAGGTTGCCGTCGTCGTGCAGCACGAGGACGAACCGACCGTCACACGAAGTGACGTTCTGGCCCGGGCCGATCGCCTCGTACGGCTCGAGCAGACCGCAGCCGCCCGTGGGGGCCGCCGGCGGAGGCGGAGGTTGTGGAGCCGCCGGCGCCGCCCCACAGGCAGTCGGGCTCGTGACCTGCAGCAGGTCGAACGGATTGACGTCGTCGTTGTAGTCGCCGTCGGGCGAGATGTTGAAGTGCAGGTGAACACCGGACGTGCCGGTATTGCCCATGTACCCGATCACCTGTCCCGCCTCGACGTGCTGGCCCTTGCTGACCGCCGCGCCGTCGAGATGGCCGTAGTAGTACTCCCAGCCGCATTCGTCGCGTAGACGCACGCGAAGGCCCGACGTGTTGCTCGGCGTACCGACCGCGACGACCGTCGCATCGGACACCGCGACGAGCGGCGCCCCCTTGTGGGCGAAGACGTCGATGCCGTGGTGAGAGCCACCCCAGTCGGAGTTGGCGTGGGCATCCGGGCACGAGACCGCGCAGGTGCCCGTCGAGCACGACGCGTTGTCGTAGCCGATGTTGTGCGGGGCCGCGACGGGGAACACGTGCATGCGCGGCGCGCAGACGGTGCCGTCGCGGTCGTACTCGTCGTCCTCGGTGATCTCCAAGACACCACGACCGGCTTCGTCCTCCACGGAGCAAGCCGAAAGCGCCAGTACGAACAGCGACAGCAACGCACCCGCGGTGGTGCCGAGATTCCGAACGCGACGAAGATCGATTCCCATGAGCTGTTCCCCCTCGAGTCCGGCGCGACCCCACGCCACCGCGGACTCAGGAGTGCATGTGTGGCCGGGTGAGGCTCGGTTTAAGGAAAACGACACGAACGTGGCGAAAACGCGCGCTCGTTGTCCTCGCCGTAAGAGCGCCCACGCCCCCGACAGGCCGAACGCTTGGAACCGACGCGACGCGGCCGGTCCAACGACCATGCTCATGCAATGGCGAGGGTGGGTCATCTGCGGCGCGAGTCTGGGTGCACTGAGCGGGTGCGGCGACGACGAGCCCGAGCCCGAGCCACAAGAGCAGCCCGAGCTCGCCCAAGGTGAGGCGTGCGATCCGACGGTGGAGCGCGTCGACCCGGACATGCACGACACCGCGACGGGCGGCGAGGAGGAGCCGCCCCCGGTGTGCGCGCCCGGGCTCGCGTGCGAGCCCGTCACGAACGCGGAAGGTGACTACGTCTGTGGGACGGCGGTGGAGATCCGCGGTCGCGTCGCCGACTCGGCGACCGGCGAGGGAATCGGGGGCGCGCTAATGGCGGCCCTCAACGAAAACGGCGAGCCGGTCACCGACGTGGTCGCCACCGACTCGTGCGGCGACTACGTCTTGCCCGTGAGCATTCGGCGCAACGCCGACGGATCCTTCGCCGAGACGCCCAAGTGGACCCTCAACGTCTCGGCCCAGGACTACCTGCCGTTCCCGGCCGGACTGCGCCCGGCGCTGCCGGTCGACATCGCGGACGCCGTGCCCGATCCCGATCCGCCGCCGGAGCCGGCCGACGACGACGACAGCGACGACGACGAGCCCACGTACGTCACCGACGTGATCGACAACGGCGCCACCAACGTCGCGCTCATCGCCCTGCCCGCCGACGAGCAAGGGGGTGGTCAGATCTCCGGCACGGTCGGCGGAGAGACGGCCGCCGGCATGCTCGTGGTCGCCGAGGGCAACGCCACGCGCACACCGTATGCGATCGCCGACGCCTCCGGCGCCTACACGATCTTCAACGTGCCCGACGGTGCGGTGACCGTACGCGGCTATCGCTACGGCCTCGAGGTCGAGACCGCGTCGGTGATGACCACGGGCGACCACGTCGAGAACGTGGACCTCGCCGTGGTCACCGAGGACGTCGCGATGATGGGTTCGGTCGACGGCTCCCTCAACATCGTCAACGCCGAGGGCGGGCTGACGACGTCGGTCGTGCTGGTCCCGTCGAGCGTCTACAACGACGCGCTGGAGCGCGGACCCGTGCCGATCGGCCTGCGCGTCCCCGATCCTCCGATGACGCCGAACGTGTCCTCGGCATTCCAGTTCGACGGCGTGCCCGCCGGCACCTACAAGGTGCTGGTCGCCTTCGAGAACGACCAGCTCGTGCGCGACCCCGACGAGGGCATCGCCGGGACGGCGATCCTCGAGCTGACGCTGGCGCAGGGAGAAGGCATCTCTCTCGCCGACAGCTTCAAGGTCACCGAGGCGCTGGCGGTCCGAGGTCCGGGCGTCGACGCGCCGGAGGCCGTGGACGCGATGCCGACGTTCGAGTTCGCCGACGACTCCAGCGAGGACGGCTACGAGATCGACGTCTTCAACGCGCTCGGTGATCTCGTGTGGGAGACCGAGCTCGAAGGCGTGTCGGGGCAGGACACGGTGCAGGTGCCCTACGGGGGCCCTGCTCTGCAGCCCGGCATGTACTACCAGTTCAGGGCGACCTCGTTCCGCGATCCGCCCAACGGCGAGCGCACGTACATCTCGCGCACCGAAGATCTGCGCGGCGTGTTCGTGACCGGCGAAGCCGAGCCGCTCGCCGAGTGCACGGTCGAGGAAGAAGAGGGCGGCAGCACCGGCGGGTCGGGCGGCGAAGGCATGGTCGACGGGGGCTGAGACGACGTTGTCGCGGCCCGGTGCCGCGGCGCATGTGGCGTGTGTCACCATCCATCCGGTCGCCCGCGCGACTGTTGGAGCCACATGCCCCCCACCTCGATCGGCACCCGACAACGGATCCTGCGCTCGCGCACCACGGCCGTGGCGCTGCTGTGCCTGGCCGCGCTGCCGCATTGCACCTGCGCCGACATGCGCCGCAACCGGGCGTACAACGAGGCCAAGCGGGCCGGTGTCGAGGATCACATCCACGTCGGCACGCGCGCCGACGTCGCGACCGACATGGTCGCGCTGCTGACCGATCGCGGCTACTCGATGCCGGAATGGAACGGCGTCGGCGAGCTGCGCACAGATTGGCACGGTCAGGGCGAGAAGGTGCGCGACCGCTTTCACGTCACCGTGACCGAGGCGACGCCCGGGTTTCGGGTGATCGCGAACATGGAGACGCAGACGCTCTCGGAGCCCAAGTACCGCCGCAAGTCCCGTGACCGCGACGCGGAGCTGCAGGCCGCGGTGCTCGAGCGGGTCTCGCCGGGCGCCGGCGGATCGTTGACCGCCGCGCAGATCGCCGACTTCTCCTACGAAGTACCGAGCAAGGAGCTGTGGGACGCGGTCACGGCCGAGACGTCCTCGCGTGGACACCACTTTTCCACGTTCGATCCGCCGGTGGACGTGACGGCCTCGAGCAACTGGGAAGTGCTCGAGTCCGACGACACCTCGCGCGTGCGCTACGACGTGCAGCTGGCGAGAGTCGACGCCGACCACCTACGGCTGCAGATCCACCGCACCGTGGAGGACGCCGCCGCCCCGCCCACGTGGACGACCACCGACAACCATCGCGACACCGACACGGAGTTCGATCTGATCCGTCGGCGCAATCCCTCGGTCGCCGCGTCGATCGAGACCGAGGCGAGCCAGAAGGGCCAAGAAGCCTACGACAAGGCCGTCGAGCGCCGCGAGTTTTGGTGCAACGTCGTCGAGTCCTCCGCCGAGAAGACCAAGTAGCCCGTCCCTACCAGGGCCGGCCGGAGATCTCCGCGATCCGGCCGAGGTTGTCGGCGGCGATCGTGTGGCCGGTGACGCGCGCGCGCATCGTGCTCCGAGGTGCCCCGTACTCGACCACGGGGTGATCGAGGCGGTTGTCGGGAGCGTCGCCGGCGAGCTGCACGAGCTGGTCGTGGGTCAGCACGCGCCGGGCGAAGTGACGGTTGGTCGACAGGTCGGCTGCGGCGGGTCCGAACGCCTCCGCCATCAGTGGCGACACGTCCACCCCCACGCCGTCGCGATCGACCGGCACGCCGGTCACCAGACCCAGTACCGGACTGCCGGTGGTCGCGTTGCCCGCGAACGCTTGCGCGTCGCCGAACACGTCGGTGAACGTGCGCGCGACCGAAGCGAGCTCGGGCGCGCCGAGCTGCCACAGCGGCAACCAGGTCACGAACACCCCGCCGGGGGCGAGGTGCCGCGAGACGGCTTCGAAGTGCTCGCGGCTGTACAGCGCGCCGACGCCGGGATTTCGCGGCACGAACAGGTCGGCGACGATCACGTCGTAGCTCTCGCCGGCGCGCGCGAGATAGCGCCGACCATCACCGCGCACGAGATCGACCTTCGGATTGTCGGCGACGTTGCGGTTGACCCCGGCAAACAGCGGCGCGAGCTCGAAGACGAGATCGTGGATCTCCACGCAACGCAGCTGCTGCAGCGTCGGGTGCTCGGCCATCGCGGCGAGCGTGGTGCCGGTCGCGAAGCCGATCAGCAGGGCCGACTTCGGCTGTGGGTGCAAGGCCAGGGCCGTCACGCCGAGCCGATACTGCAGCGCGACGGTGGGGGCCGAGGTTTCCGACAGCGTGTACTGGTTGTTGACCGTCAGCGTGCGCACCCGCGACGAGTCGTCGTCGTAGACCGCCACTGTCGCCGAGGCCGCGTCCTCGTAGAACAAGATCGTGGAGCCGGGTCGCTCCTTGAACGGGTTGAGCTCCGGCTGCAGGTCGACCGCGACCACCACGCCGCCCAACGCGACCGCGGCGCCCAGCCCCAAGCGTGCCCGCGAGGGAAGCCGGCGATCGCCGACGGCCAACGACAGCGTGAGGTAGCCCAGCGCCAGCACAGCCAGCGAACGCGACAGTCCGAGGCTCGGCATCAGCACGAACGTGCCGGCGAGGCTGCCGACGACGCCGCCGAGCGTGTTGACGCCGTACAGCCGGCCGGCCGTTCGCGCGACCTCCTCGGCCCGCGACGTCGCCAAACCGATCAGGATCGGCAGCGTCGCGCCCATCGCCAGCGTCGCCGGCAGCATCACGAGCACGGACGCGCCACCGACCCACGCCATGTACGCACCCCACGAGCGCAGCCCGTCGTTCGCGAGTCGCTCCAGCGTCCACGGAGCCACGTGCGGCAAGAGGTTGAGCGCCACCCAGGCGCCGCCGCCGGCCACCGCGTACGCGACCAGCAGATCGATGCGCCGCGGCGCGACGCGACGGTATCGACGGCCCGTCCACAGCCCCCCCAGGCCGATCCCGACCAGGTAGGCGGCGAGGACCAGCGCGAACTCGTAGACGGTTCCGGGAAACGACAGCGCGAGGGCACGCACCCACTGCACCTCGATCGCGATCGAGACGAAGCCACCGATCGCGGCCAACCACGCGGCGCGACGCCACGGCAGCAGCTCGTCGGCCTCCGGCGCCGGCGGGGCGAGGACCACGTCGGCGGCGACGACACGGTCATCGGCCGCGGAGGCACGCACGCCCAGCCACACCACCGCGGCGATCGCCAGATTGCACAGCGCCAGCGTGCGACTCGTCGCCGGCAGACCCCACGCGGGGATCCACCAGAACGAAACGAGCACGCAGCCGACCACCGCCCCGAGCGTGTTGAGGCCGTACAGCAGCCCGGTCGCGCGCGTGGGGTTGGCAAGGCCGCGCACCGCGGCCGCCATCGCGGGGAACGTCGCGCCCAACAACGCCGCCGCCGGCACCAGCACCAGCGACGAAGCCATCAGCAGCTCGAGCGTCGACTGTGCACCGCCCCGCGACGACAGCACGTCCTCGAGCAGCCCGAACGCCAGGGGCTGCACCAGCGCGACCAGGCCGATCGTCGCCTCGAGCATCGCGTACGCGCGCACCGGCCGGGCGGTGCGGTCGAAGATGCGCGCGCCGAGGGCAGAGCCCAGCGCCGTGCCGGCGAAGAACATCGCCACGGTGGCCGCGACGGCGGGCGTGGTCGCGCCGAAGACGTGGGTCAGGTAGCGAACCCACAACAGCTCGTACGACAGTCCGGCCACGCCGGACACGAAGAACGCGATCCAAAGGAGCGGCACGATCACCCGCGAAACGACGACTGGATCTCGCGCCAAAACTCCAGCGACGTCTGCGTGCGTCGTTGCACCACCGGGTGCAACGCGTTCGACAGCGCCATCGCGCCCGGCCAGCCGGTGCGCTCGGCGAAGTCTCGCGGCGCCCCGGCGACGATCTCCGCCTCGGTGAACGGGTAGATCTCGCGACGCAGCACCGCCAGCAGCAGCAACGCCGCGTGGTAGATGTCGGTCGGCTTGCTGACGATGCCGAACGTCGCCGGGTCGATCGCCTCCGGCGGACGCATCCACGGCGCCAGGATCGTCCCCACGGTGCGGATGTCGTGCTCCTGCCGCATGATGCCGAGGTCGCCGAGCTTGAACTGCAGGCGCGGCGTGTGGTTCGGATCCATGACGTCGGTGGAGACGCTGACGAACACGTTGCCCACGTGCACGTCCTTGTGGACGTGTCCGAGCCGATGCACGAACGCCAGCGCCTGCAGCAGGTCACGGGCGATGTGCGGCACCCAGCTCTCGTCGGCGCGATGCAGCACGCGATCGAGGCTGTACAGACACTTCTCCACCACGATGTAGAACGCGTTCTCGTGGATGAACGCGTCGTAGATGTACGTGATGTTGGGGTGGCGCATCTGCGAGAGGTTGGTGACCTCGCTCTGCCACTGCCGTTGCGCATCCTCGAACTGCAGCCCCGGCTTGAGCACCTTGGCCACCAGCGGATTGTCCCACTCGTCGGTGCACTCGTAGACGTCGCCGTAGGCCCCGCTGCCGATGTGCTCGCCGATGAAGTACAGCCCGTTGGAGCCGTTGGCGATCATCTGGCCGCGGATCGCCGTGTTGAACGGCAGGTCGCCGGGCAGCGTCTGCACGCGGGGCTGGGTGGAAACCTTGACCGGACCGCCGACCGGCTCGGGCTCGACCATCACGGGCACGCCGTCGACCGGCGGCGGCGTGGGTTGCCGGGCGCGTGCCGACGGCGGAGGCAGCCGGCCGTGCGGCAGGTAGCGCCCCTCCTGCGGCAGCGCCGAGATCACCGGCTCGGTTCGACTGCGCTTGCGACGGGGCGGCGCGAGCGATTGCTCGATGAGGTCTTCGCCGAGCTCGATGACGCCGATCTCGCCGGCCGCGGATCGACTCTCGCGCGACGGCTCCGGCGGACGCGTCGGTGGTGGCGGTTGGCCGTGACCGCCCTCGCCCTCGCGCCAGTTCGGATCGATCGCCGGCGCCGTGCCGCCGCTGCGGACGGGCGGGGGATCGCCGGTGCCGATGAGTGTGCTGCCGCTGCGCGCGGGCGGGGGCGCCGACGTGGGGACGACGGTCTCGCCGCTGCGCGCGGGAATCTGCCCGGCATCGCCGTCGTCGGCGACGGCTCCGAGCGACTCGGTCTTGCGCTTGCGGCGCGACTCGGCCACGTGCGTGCAAATCTACCACGGGGGCGCGGGCGCAACCGCGACTCGGGTACGGTTGCGCGGCGAGATGCTCGTCTTTTGGCTGTGGCTGTGCGCGCTGCGATCCCCGGTCGCGATCGACCCGGCGGCCGTACGTGCGCACCTCGATGCCACGGTCCCGACCCGACTGGCCGACGCGGGTATCGAGGGCGTGGTCGTCTCGGTGGCGACCCTCGACGGTACGACGGTGGTCGGGGGCTGGGGTGAGGCCGACGTCGACCAAGGGCGAGCGATGGACGGCGAGGACACCGTGGTGCGCGTGGCGTCGATCAGCAAGACGTTCACGGCCACGGCGATCGCCGCACTGGTCGCGCGTCGCGAGCTGGACCTGGACGCGAACGTGGAGACCTACCTCGGAGGCTTGGCGTTTCCCCCGGGCGGGCCGGCGGCTCCCGTCACGCTACGGCATCTGCTCGGCCACACCTCGGGCGTCATCAATCACAACGTCGGGCGGGTCGCGACCGACGAGCCCCCGGCCCCGCTGCGCCCGTTCCTCGCCGCGACCATGCCCCCGCGTGTCTACGCGCCGGCGACCGGCGTGATCTACAGCAACCACGGCAACGCACTCGCCGGTCTCGCGGTGCAGGAGATGACGCGGCAGCCGTTCGAGGAGCACGTCGCGCAGGTGCTGCTGCAGCCGCTGGGCATGACCTCGAGCAGCTTCACGCTCGACGAGGCGCTCGCGGCTCGGCTGGCCACCAGCTACGTGGGCGAGGCGGGCGAGCGGCAGGCACAACCGTACTGGTACTTCGGCACGGTGCCGGCGAGCGCCCTGCACACCACGGCGGCCGACATGACGCGGTTCATCCGCCTGCAGCTCGGCGACGGCACGTTCGAGGGGACCTCGGTGCTCCCGCCCGAAGCGATGACGCTGCTGCGCACCCCGCAAAACCCGATCCACCCCGCCCTGCCCGGCTACCACCTCGCGTTCTTCCACGGCACGACCGCCGGTCATCCTTCGCGGGCACACGGCGGCAGCGCGCCGGCGTTTCTGAGCAAGCTGGTGCTGTTCGACGAGCTCGGGGTCGGGATCTTCGTGTGCCAAAACGGCTTCGGCCCGTCGATCACCGCCGACATCGTCGACGACTTCGCCGCGCACTTTCTGCCCGGGCCGCCCCCGGTCCCGCCGATCGCGATGGTCGGCGACGGTCGGCCGCCCGCTCCGTCCGAGCTCGAGGGCCGCTACCGCCACCTGAGCAAGCTGGAAAACCCCGGCTTCACCCGCGCCCGCACCCTCCTGGCGTCACCGCGCACGGTGGTCGCGATCGACGACGACGGCTTCGTGACCGTCGATGGCGATCGCTTCCTGCGGATCGGTGACGACGTGTACGCGTTCGATCCACCCGAGGGTCCTCGGCAGACGGTGGTGTTCGTGCGCGATCGTGACGGCGCCGTCGCGGCCGTGCACCGCGACGCGACGTCGTCGGTGCGAGATCCGTGGCACGCCGCGCGATGGCTGCACGTGCTCGCCTACGGCGCGGCTTTCTTGGTGCTGCTGGTCGCGCGTGTGGCCCCGCTGGCGTGGCAACGGCTTCCCAAGGGCCACCGCTGGCCCGTGCTCGCGGGCAGCTACGTGGCCCGGTTCGCGTTGCTCGGCGTGATCGGCCCGCACGTGTACGCGCTGTGGGTCGACTACGGACAACCGGACTACCTGACCCCGCTGCGCTTCGGCATGCCGGGCTGGCTCGTCGTGGTGACGTGGCTGCCGTTCGTGGTACTGCCGGTCGGGATCTTGCTCGTGCTGCTGCAACGTCGCCGCCGCGCCCCTCGTCGTCTCACGGCACTGACCACCGCCGCGTGCGTGGCGATCGCGACGCTGTGCGCGTTGGATCTGTACTGGCGCACGGGACCGGTGGGTCTGGTCGGCGCGGTGGAAGGAACGAGATCGTGATCGTGACCTGGCGCTGGGCCACGCTCGGACTGCTGGCGGCCTGCCAGTCGATCTCGATACAGCCGGTCGACTCGCCCCCGCCGGGGCCGGACGCGCCGACCCACGGCACGCCCGCGGATCGGCCCGCGCCTTCCGTCGATGCGGTGCGCACCACGTCGCGACCCCCGGTGTCGCTGGGCGCATTGAAGATCGATCCGGCCCGGATCCCGCACATCGAGGCGTACGACGACGTACCGGTCGACACCTCCTCGTGGCGCGTGCAGCCGTACCGCGGGGCCAAGAACGAGCGAGCCCTCAAGGCGGCGATCGACGCGGCCCCGCCTCGCACGATCTTGCAGCTGCCGGCGGGCACGTACGAAGGCACGCTGACGATCCGCCGCTCGGAGATCGTCGTGCGCGGCGACTGCCGCGACATCGGGGCGGTGGTGTTCGCCCACCGCGGCCAACCGCAGAACACTTCGTTTTCCAATCCGGTCTGTGCCGGCGGACAAAAGCGCGGCGAGTTCTGCGGCGGCGACGGCGACTGTCCGGGCTCGCGCTGCGATCGCTCGGAGGCGGGCACGATCTGCAATCCGGGCTGGGTGCAGATGTGCGCGGGCCAGCACGGCGATCGACTGCCCGACATCGTCTCCGCGCCGATCGCCTGGACGGGCCCGTTCACCCGCGGCACGACCCAGCTGAAGATCGCCGACAGCCGCGAGCTCGCGGTGAGTGACCACGTGTGGATCGCGTCGGCCCCCGCCCCCGCGCCGGGCGAGCGGGTCGACACCGACGCGCTCGAGTACATCGCCCGCGTCACCGCGGTGGGACCGGGCACGATCACGATCGATCGCGGCCTGCCGATCGACTTCGGGTCCACGCAGACCCGGATCCGCAAGCTCCGCAAGCTCGTGCGCCACACGGGCGTCGAGTGCCTCACGGTCCGCCACGACGATCCCGCCAATCCCGACGGGCTGTACACGAGCATCAACCTGCTCGTGCGCGGGGCGGTCGACAGCTGGGTGCGCGACGTCGATCTCGGCGATGCGTTCAACACGATCGCCAAGGTCGAGCGCTCGGCCCGGGTGGCGATCCTGCGCACGCGCTTCGGCGAGCAGCACAAGAGCACCCGCGGCGACGGTCGCACGTGCGGAGGGGCGGTCGCCGACAATCCATGCTGGAACAAGCAGGCGATCGTGTTCGAGCAGTCCCACGACTGCACGTTCGCCGACAACGTGGTGCACGCCTCGATCGGCGTGGAGCTGTCGCACGCGTCGTCGCGCAACTGGATCGCCTACAACTGGTTTCCGCCGCCGAAGCTGCATCCGGCGGGCGAGGCCCGACGCGCGCTGTTTCCCCACGGCAACTACGCCTACGACAACGTGTTCGAGGGCAACGTGCTGTGGGGCGTGGGCGAGATGGACACGCACTGGGGCTCGCAGGGCCCGCGCTACACCTGGTTTCGCAACGTGGCGATCGGGCCGCAGTCGCGCTTTTCGACCCAGGCACCCGAGGGCGCGCCGGGAGCTTGGCTGTGCAGTCGGCAGGCCAACTAC
Organism: uncultured Pseudomonadota bacterium; assembly: GCA_937896535.1. GTDB lineage: Bacteria > Myxococcota_A > Polyangia > Nannocystales > Nannocystaceae > CALBMM01. The sequence continues at coordinate 3,469 of CALBMM010000144.1, read as the reverse complement.
CTGCTCAACCGGGCCACGCGTTTTTCCGCCGACGCGGGCGGTCCGATCGACGCGCGGTCGCTGGACATGGTGCTGGAGCGCAACCTTTACGCCGATGCGCTGCAGCACGGCGCGCGAACGTCCAAGGGCACGGTGCTCGAGGGCAACGCCAAGGGCACGAAGGCCCCGGCGGACTGGGCGACGCTGGACCTGCCGTCCACGCTCAACGCCGCGATCGACGATCGGCCCGCGTTTTGGTGCAGCGATCCCGCGGGGAAGGTTTGCCCGTTCGAGACGACCGCCGGCGGCGTGGGAGCGCTATGGGACGGTCGCTGCGCGCTGCCGGCCCAGGTGCGCGCCGAGGGCGGGAGCTGCCCGTAGGGTCCCGCCGCGAGGCCCACACCCACGTACTCGCGCGCGCGGTCGTGCCGTCACATCCCGGTCGAGGCGACTCCTTCGGATCGATGTCGCACTCCACGAGTCTGGTCGTCCTCGTCGCCGCGGGTCTGGCCCTGCCCCTCGCCGCCCACGCGTCGGCCGGATCGGCTCCGGTCGCCACGGCTTCCGCCGTGGGGGCCGCCAAGCCCACCCTGCGCGCCCCCAAGACCAAGAAGCAACCCCGCGCCAAGCGCAAGCTCCTGCGCCGGCCGACCAAGCCGGTGCAGCCGCCCCCCGAAGATCCGCCGCCCCCTCCGGCCGAGGTCGCCGAGACCGGTGCCCTCGCCGGACTGACCGCCGCGCACAATGCCGCGCGCACCGACGTGGGCGTGGGCCCGTTGGTGTGGTCGCCGCAGTTGGCCGGCTACGCGCAGCAGTGGGCGCAGCACCTGGCCGACAACGGCTGCGGGCTGCAGCACCGGCAAGGCGACAGCTACGGCGAGAACATGTTCTGGACCACGACGCCACGCAGCGCGTCCTACGTCGTGTCGCAGTGGGTCGACGAGAAGGCCGACTACGACCACGAGACCCACAGCTGCAGCGGCGTCTGCGGCCACTACACGCAGGTCGTGTGGTCGTCGACGACGACGCTGGGTTGCGGGATGGCCACGTGCGGACAGGGTCAGGTGTGGGTGTGCAACTACGACCCGCAGGGCAACTACCTGGGGCAGGCGCCGTACTGAGGCCGATCCTCGTTTGCACGCCGACAAGACGCAGAGCACGCAAACGACCTAAGATGGCGGGGCAATGTCCTCCGCACGTCCCTCGCCTCCGCCACCGCGCGGAGCCGGTGGGCACAATCTCGGACGATCCGACACGATCGCCATGACCGGCGCGCTGCCGCCGGCGCCGCCCCCGAGCCGGGCGAAGGCCGCCGCTGCATCGCTGCCGGGACCGCCGCCCGCGTCCGCCCTCGTACCCACGCGCACCACCAACGTGGGCGCGTCCCGAACCGCGAAGCGATGCCCCACGTGCGGGGAGCGATTCCCGATCGACTACCGCGTGTGTCCGCGCGACGTCGTCGAGCTCGAGGTCGAAGCCGAGAGCGAGCACGACCCGTACATCGGGGTCGCGCTCGCCGAGACCTACCGCATCGTGCGGCGCATCGGCGTGGGCGGGATGGGCAGCGTGTACGAGGCGACCCACGCCCGGCTTCCGTCGCGACGCTACGCGGTCAAGGTCATGCACGACGAGCTGGCCCGCAAGCCGGAGCTCGTGACACGGTTTCGCCGAGAGGCCGACGTGGCCGGCCTGGCCGCGCATCCCAACGCGGTCGAGGTCTTCGACGTCGGCGACACGCCGGAGGGGATCCCGTTCATCGTGGCGGAGCTGCTCGAGGGCGAGGACCTCGGTCAGCGCCTCGATCGCGAGCACCTGCTGTCGCTGCCGGAAACCGTGCGGATCGTTCGGCAGCTGTGCGCGGCGCTGCAGACCGCGCACGAGGTCGGGATCGTGCACCGCGACCTCAAGCCCGACAACGTGTTCCTCGTGGGCCCGTCCGCCGAGGTCAAGCTGCTCGACTTCGGCATCGCGCGGCTGACCGATCCGGCCCAGGGCAACCGCACGCGCACCGGGATCGTGATGGGCACGCCGGCGTACATGGCACCGGAGCAGGCTCGCGGCGCGCACGTGGACCGTCGATGCGACGTCTACGCCGTGGGCGCGATCCTGTATCGCTGCCTGACCGGGCGTCCGGTGTTCGACGACGAAGACCCCGCCGCGGTGCTCACCGCCGTGCTCACGCGTGAGCCCGACCGCCCGCGCGCGGTTCGTCCGGATCTGCCGGCGGCGGTCGAGCTCGTGATCGAGCAGGCCCTCGCCCGCGATCTGGCCGATCGCTTCCAGAGCATGGCGGACCTCGATGCCGCTCTCGCCGAGCTCGTGGGTGCTCACCCGACGGCGGAGCCCAGCGTGACCTCGAGCGAGAGCCGGCCCACCGGGTCCGAGGCGGCCCTCGCCGTGCCGGAGACCCGGCTCGAGGCCCGCCGGCAGGTCGCGCGGGCGCGTCCGACCCTGGTGGCGATGACGGCCCTCGGCGTCCTCGTCGCGGCCGGGATCGCCGTGGACCTGCTCGGTCGGCTCATCGCGTCACGGGCCGCCGATGGGATCCCGAGCGGGACCGAAGGCGTGCTCGTGGTGATCGGGGTGCTCGCGGCGATCGGAACGCCCACGGGTCTGTGGATCCGATTCCTGCGCCAGCGCGTGTGGAACAACAGCCGGCGCGCCGTCGCCTTGGCGCGACGCACCACCGCCACCGTGACCGCGGCCGCTTCGACCTACGCGGCCGTGGTCGTGGGTGCGCGAATCCTCGATCTCGGGCTCGCGGCGACGCCGAGCGCGACCACGGGCTTGCTCGCCGCGATCACGGCCTCGGTCGCGGCCGCCGTCGCGGTCGTCGTCGCGATCCGCACCACGCGTCCCGTTCGGCCCGAGCTGCGCGCGGCGTCGGCGGGCTGACCCCGCGCGACGCCGGCGTCGAGCTCAGATCGAGCGACCGTTCTTGCCCTCGCCGAACTGCACCCGGTACAGGTCCGTGCGTCGGTCGTGCCAGGGACGCACGGCGCCGGTCCGACGGTTGCGGCGCAGCGTCGCCATGTCGAGGTCGTGGATGAGCATCGCCTCGACGTTGGGCGTGGCCGCCGTCGCGATGCCGTCGCGAGGAAACGGCACGTCGCACGGCGTGAGCACGGCCGACTCCGCGTAGTGGATGTCGGCCCCCTCCACGAACGGCAGGTTCCCGACCGCGCCGGAGGTCACCGCGTAGACGTGATTTTCGATGCACCGCGCGATCGCACACGAACGCACGCGCATGTGGGCCTGACGCAGGTCGGTGTTGTACGGAACGAAGAAGATCCGGGCGCCGAGGTCGGCCGCGAGACGCCCGAGCTCGGGGAACTCCACGTCGTAGCAGATCAAGATCGCGATGGGGCCGCGGTCGGTCTCGAAGACACGAAATTCGTTGCCGGGCGAGACGCCCCACCAGTGTTGCTCGGCCGGCGTGATGTGCAGCTTGAGCTGGCGCTCCATGCTGCCGTCGCGTCGAAACAGGTAC
>CALBMM010000143.1 GCA_937896535.1 uncultured Pseudomonadota bacterium | reverse complement strand
ATGCGGGGCGAACATCGGCACCGCGGGGCGACTGCCTGCCGTCCCGGCAGCTGTTGCCGACGACGTGACCGACTGCATCATCGTGGCCAGCACGACCGCGCCGTCGTCGAATGATGATCTGTTCGGCGACGCGGTCTCAGGTCTTGCCATCAACGACACCACGTTCGGCGGCGGCTTGATCGGCGCGTCGGTCTATCTCGGGAGCGCCAGCTACGTGGGGTCGGGCAACCTGCTCCGGCAGGACAGCTTCGGCGCGGACGTGAACTGGCGGCCGGCCGCCATCGCCTCGCTGCCCAACGAAGTGGACGTGCGCAACAGCTCGACGTCGGGCACGCTGACCGGCGACTGGTCTTTGGAGGACCCGATCTCAGCCACCGGTGATCAGGTCGTGCCGGACACGGCACTCATCGGCCACATGCACCTCAGTGTCGTCGCCGGTGCACCCACCGTGCAGCGCCGCGTTGCTGTCACCGAGGAGAACGGGATCAGCGTGCTCGTCAAAGACGGGGTCGCGAACGAGGCGGTCGACACGGTCCGGTTCGATCTTCACCGGACGTCGGCCACGTTCGCGTTTTCGATCGAGCACAACGAGACGAGTGGCTCGGACAACGACACGTTGACCCTGAGCTGCATCGGGTACACCGACGCGATCCTTCGGCGACGTGGCGGGTAAGAGACCAGGGCAGCAATCTCATTCATCCTCGCGCGGGACGTCAGGTCCTCGGAGCTTCTCCGCAAGTATGTCCTGTCTCTTCCGGAGCGGAGCGAGCGCGAGCTTCATGTAGTGGTCGACGAGCGGCGCAAGATCGAAGGGAGTCCCCTGACGGCGAAACCACTGAATCGTAGCCGGCAGGAGGGGCAACGCGATCGAGCTGTACACCAGCTCGACAGCGACAGCGTCAATGGCCTGCGCGAGGCTCAGGCCCTCGCAGTACTCCAGGATCTCGCAAGGCTCCATCAGATGCTTCGGGTCGACCCGTGACCTCGCACCGTCAGCGCCTGCCTTGAATAGGTGCACGCCGCGGTCTTCGACCGTCAAACCTAGCGAGTGCACGCATTCGTTCCGTTTGTCGTAGAGGGCCTTCACCTTGAAGAGATAGTCCACGGCGGTTTTTCGGCGGTGACGTTCCGCGTACCGAGCAAGGTAGTTGCTCCTGGTTACCAGCGTGGCAAAACTAGCAAACGTTCCGACACTCGTTGGATCGCCCTCATCGTCCACTTCGCCAGCCAGCTTCTTCGCGGCGGCGAGGACGTCGTGTAGCGGGGTATCACAGCGAAGTGCCACCTTGAGTAGGCGACAAAGTGCATCGAAGGACCGAAAGTCGCGCATGAGCCGTGCTCCCCCCTCCTCGTCGCCTGGTGCGTCGGCGAGGAGGAAGTACAACCCCTGCGCAGCGTGATGCTCGGCCTGGCTAGCGGCCACGGCTAGCTCGCCGAGCGCGGCAAGGACCTCCTTGGCGTCGGGTTCCTCCTCTTTGTCGACGAACATGGCGTAGCTCCCTCTGGCTGGCTGAGGTTTACCTTTACGCCGCCGAGTACCGTCGCGCCGACGTCTTGCCGCCATCGTGTGTGACGACACCCGCCGCGACCAACCGCTTGATCGCCAGGCCACAGCGCGCCGTGTTGCCGCCCGCCTTGGCGCGGATCTCAGCCGACGAGACCGGCGCCTTCGCCCCCACGATCGCGGCGCGGACCCTCTCGGTGTACGCCGCCGCACGCTCGTCCCGGTTGCCTCGCGGGTTGGGCTTGGCCGCCGCGCGTGGTGCTCTCCTGGACGCGCCTCGGGACTTCGACGCGGTCCGCGTCCGGGCTGGCTTGGGCGTGTTGCCGCGGCTGTTGCCGACCACGGTGGCGACCACTTCCTGGACGTCGATGCCCGCCACCCGGGCGAGATCGGAGACGGTCATGTTGCCGACGAGCTGCTGCAGTGAAGTCATGCGCGAGAGCATCCTCGCCGAAACGAAAAATCGCAACGCGCCTACAACGATCGAGATCGGCGGTCGATAGGGATCATGAGCCCGCCGCCCCGGCCTGCTGGCCAAGGTCCATTTTCACCGCGAGAAGCGAAATCCAACCGAGCTTGGGCCCCGCGCCGGGGCGGTGGTGGCTCAATCCTCTCTATAGCCACGAGGATGGAGAGCGGTGACATGTACCCACTTTTGCCGATGAACCAGGTTTTCGCAGAACATGGTTCTGCCGGCGCCTGTCTGGAGCGTGCACGAACGAACCGGCGTGGTGCGAGACTCTCATCTCGCGAGGTGGCGTGAAGAACCGAGACAAGATTGAGGGCGAGGTTGGCGTAGGCCTCGAAGTGAAGAGAGGCGGATCGAGCAAGAAGGTGAAGGAGGAGAAGCGGACTACGGAGTTCTCTATCCTCACCGTCAAGAGAAATCACAGCCGCACGGGCGTCGAGGAGACGGAGCGGCCGTCGAGCCTTCGACTGTCGATCTTGATCGCCGCGGTGGTTACCGCCCTCGGGTTGGCCGCGTTGCTGCTTTCGCGCGACGACCGACGGCCGTCGACGCCTCCAGTGAAGAGCGGCGGCTCGAACAAAGAAATACGAGACGCGAAGACCAGTAAGCGAGAACCAGCACCGCTTGGTAAGGGGGGTCGTCCGACCGTCTACCTTGAAGAACGACCGGTCAGCGAGGGAGTTGGGGACCGACCTCAGCAGGCTTTGGTCGCCGCTGATCCGGACGAGGAGACGCCCAAGAGCCTGCCGAAGTGGAAGGCGCAGGATGGCGCGAACCGAGGCTCGCCAAAAGACCTGCCAGATGCCGCCGTTCCCAAGCCTGCGCAACCTGCTGACCCGCCACCCCCGCGCGAGCCATCCATCATCCAAAAAACGGTGCAGAGGATTCAGGACTGTTTGGATCAGTGTGGCGACGAGGAGTGTGAACGCGCGTGTCGTGCGCCACGTTACCCGGGTCAGTCCGCTTTCGAGCAAGACGACGACGATGTTCCCGTTCGAGTGAATGATGGCGACGAGCCCGCGATGAGGTCCATCGACCCTGGGGGAGGAAGCCCGTGGGACTGATGGCAACGTTCTCTGACTACGCTCCCCGGCCTGTGGGCCACCTGTGGGCCACCTGATTTCATAGATCCCTTACAGCATCGAGAAAACGAGCGCAAAGCGTGGATCTGGTTGGGATTTTAAGTCCCCCGTGTCTACCAGCTCCACCACCCGGGCTCGGGGCGGGAAGGGTACCAGCCCCGCAGAGGGGCTTGGACCCAGGCGGGAACGTTCTGGGGAGCTGGATCCACCAACCGGGCATGCAGCATCGATTCGCCCTGATGTCCTCACTGGTCGGCGCCGTGGTCCTTGGAGGGCTCGCGCAAGCCGCGGTCGCCGCCGAGGCCCAGGCCGCGCCGGCGAAGTCCTCGTACAAAGGCAAGGGTAAGGGCAGCACCATGACCCCGTCCCCCGTCCAGGCGGCCCCGACCAAGGCCGACACGGGGGCACCCTCGGTGGCGATCGACCCGCAGATCACCAAGGCGCTGCTCAAGGTCAAGCCGCTGTCGAAGACGCAGTGGTTGGACCGGGGCAAGCTGCTCGGCATCATCCAGGGGTCCGAAGGCGTGCAGGGCACCGTCGCCGTGTCCCCGCGGCACCCCTGGCTCGACGACCACACGATGATGAAGGCCAACTTCGTGATGATGGTGCGGCCCGAAACCGGCACCGACGGGTTGATGACGATCTCGCGGGCCAACGGCACGAACCCCGGCCTCGTGCTCAACTTCCGCGCACGCGCCGACAGTGACTACCTCGTCGACTGTGCCATCTCCGGATCGGGCTCGTTCCGCTACAGCCTCTACAGTCCCGCGACGTTCAACCAGGGCACCGCGAGCGTCAGCAACGGTCACCTGACGATGGCGCTCGCCGAGCACTCGGCCAAGCGCGACATGGAGATCACGATCTCCAACCCCGGCGAGTTCACCGTCGGTCGCTGCGAGATCACCGAGGTTCGCTGAGCCGATCGGGCGGTCCGGTGACGGGCGCCGACCCGGGCGCGCGCGGCGGCGCGTGCGCTCCGGACCTCGCCACGCCATGGCCCCCCCGGGGCCGTGGCGTTTTTGCCGGCTGCGGGAACCTCGGGGGCGCTCGGACAACGTCCCGCACGCGGGAGTCGGGACGGGGGCCGTGACGGACCCCGGGCCTCTCGGTTCCGCACCCAGCACCCATGCCGACGCCGACCGACCGCCTCTCGCCCACCGCCGCAACCTTCGCCCCGTGGCACGCCCGACTGCTCGTCGGGACGTGCGTGGCCTCTGCCTTCCTCGCGCTCGCGTGCGATCCCGACGACGGTCGCGAAGGCGGGATGGGTCCGGGCCGCGGCCGACTCGAGGAGGCCGAGGATGCGATCGGGCCGGCGCTGTCACAGGCCGCCGCGCACGTGCGCAACGAGTCGAACTGGGTGAGCGACGACCCCAGTGGCGCCGGGGCCGATGGCGGGGCGGCCGACGGCGGCGACATGCCCGGCGGCGACGGTGGCGGGGCCGACGGTGGGGGGACGCCGCCCGCCGGATCGAGCTGCGCAGCCAGCTGCGGTGGGGCGTCGTCCGACGGCTCGTGCTACTGCGACGCGGAGTGCACCGACAACGGCGACTGCTGCAGTGACTACGCGGCACAGTGCGGTGGCGGTGGCGGCACCGATCCCGGAGCCGGAGACGGCGGGGGCGGGGCTGCCGGCGGGACCTGTGCCGGTGTCTGCGGCGGCGCGTCGCCCGATGGCTCGTGCTACTGCGATGGTGCCTGCACCGGCAACGGCGACTGCTGTACCGACTACGCCCAGCAGTGTGGTGGCGGCGGCGGCGGAGACGGTGGCGGCGGTGGTGGCGGGGCGACCTGCAACGGCTACTGCGGCGGACTGGGCTCCGATGGCGCCTGCTACTGCGACGACCAGTGCCAGGACAACGGCGACTGCTGCGACGACTTCGCCTCGTGGTGTGCCGTGGGAATCGGCCTCGATCCCGCGTTCGATCTGGCGGCCCAGCCCATGGTGCAGGCCGGCGACGGCGCGTGCTGGGGCATCATCACCGACCCCGTCGACGTCGAGCGCATCGGGACCGCGGCGTCGGTCACCGGGATTGCCTTCGGCACGTCGTGCGTGGCGGTGGTCGTGGTGCCGGCCGGCGCGGGCGCGGTGCCCACCGGTGGCATCTCCGTGGGCGCTGCGGCGCTCGCATGCAGCACGGCCGCGCTCGCGGGCGGAGCGGCGGGTGGCCTCGCCGACCTCGCGTCGCAGAAGATGGGGGCCATCGCCCAGTGCGGGGGCGACATCATGGCGTCGGTCATGCAGATCTTCCCGTGGGGGGTGGGCGAGAAGAAGGTAGAGGTTCCCGTCTACACCTCGACGCCGGCCGACCCGGGCAACTGCACGCCGGACCAACAGCAAGCGCTGCAGCAGGACGTCACCGACCTGTGCAAGAATGCCGGCTCGCGCAGCTGCTCGTACGCCGACGCTTGCCCGACGATCGCGACGAAGATCGACGTGGCGGCCAAGTGCATCGAGGCCCGCCAGAAGATCAACTCGCAGTGCTACAACGGCGGCGACGACGGCCACAAGGCGCAGGTTCAGCAGGAAGTGAACCTGCAGAACAACTGCTACGAGATTTCCACCTCGGTCGGCTGCTAGGCGCTCTAGGCGCCCTGGAACAAGGCGTCGACGGTCCCGGTGACTTCGCCGAGCGTCTGGTCGACGCCCAACGCCGCCATCGCGGTGTTGAGCACCACCGCCGGGTGCAGGTCCTGCCCCGACAGGTTGAGGTGCTGCCCCGCCGCGAGCCCACCGGCGCGGCCGGCCAGCATCATCACCGCGTTGTCGACCGAATGGTTGGGGTCGCCGCCGCCGTCGCCGGAACGATTGGGATCGGCGGTCAGTCCCTTGCCGCCCTCCATCACGAACGAGGCCGCGACGTTGTCGAGCATCGTGCCGGTACCCTCGGGGATCTCGGCGAAGCTCGCGACGACGCGGGCGTAGACGTCGACGAACCAGCGGTTGGCCGCGTCGAGGTTGGCCTGCGGCGAGGCGTGCTGTACCTCGCCGTGCAGCCCGCCGACCGCGTTCCACTGCGCGTGGCGCATGCCAGTACCCGTGATCGCCGACGCGCCGCCCAGCGTCAGCACGCGCGTCATGTCGCACGCGAAGGCCATCTGGATCAGATCGACGAACAGCGCGGCGCGGGCCTCCTGGTCGGGCAGGTCCTGGCCGAGGTCGGGCGGATCGTCGGCCGGCAGCATCGGGTCCGCACAGCCGGCGCCGGGCGGGACCGTGTCGGCGAGCAGCCGCATCTCGAGCTCGCGCACCTTGTCCAGGTGCTGCGCCAGCGTCTGCTTGTCGGCCGCGCCCAGCCGCGTCTGCAGGGCGGTCAGCTGCTCGCCGGCGTACGACAGTGAGCTGACCCGAAGCCGGCGCTCGAGCTCCGCCTGCGGATCGGGCTCGTTGCCCGGCGGCGAGAACGTCGAAAACAGGCTCGCGTACGCCAGAGCCGGCGAGACCTGCGGCGTGATGCCCTGGAAGACGATCGGCGGCTCGTCGGAAAACCCCCGCGTCTGCTCGTAGCAGATCGAGGCGCCCTCGGGCTGCGGGTCGAGCTGGTAGTACAGGTACGGGTGTAGCGTCTGCGTGCCGATCGCCTGTGCGACGAGCTGGTCGGGCGACCAGCCCTGCGGTCGCCACGTCACGCCCGAAAAGCCCGACCGCACCCCGGTCAGGACGGCGTACATCGCCTGTCCGTGGTAGTCGACGTTGTAACCGCCCGGCACGTCCAGCGGCGCGCAGAACAAGCCCGAGATCACCGAGACCTCGTCCTTGATCCCGTGATCGGCCAGCGGCTGCAGCACCGGGGTGATCGCCCAGCCGAACCCGGACTGCGTCGGCGTCAACGCCTCGTCGTGGGAGCCGCTGACGACCAGCGACGTGGGGCAGTGCATCAGAAACCACCGGCACGGCAGCTCGCTGCCGTCGGCGTGGGCGAGACCGTTGCCGTCGAGCATGCACTCGAGCAGCGGCAGGCCGATCACGGTGCCGGCGGCACCGCGCAGGAACGCACGGCGGGTGGGCAGTCCCGTGGAGCGGATCATTGTGCGGCCTCCTCTCGGCGGTAGCGGAAGGTGGGGTCGGTCGCGAGCGCCACCATCAGCGCGCGGAAGTCCTGACCGGAGTCCTCGAAGGCGAGGACGAGGCGCTGGACGAGCTCGTCTTGGGGCTGGCCGCCGCGCGAGGCGAACTGCTCGAGCTTGTCGACGCTGCACGCGGCCGCGAGGCCTTGCTCGTCGACGATCGTGGCGAACTGCCGCGGGCCCGAAAACGCCTCTCCGGCGACCTCGCCTTGCCCGGCGATCGTGCACTGGGGCTTGTCGGCCTCCGCCTCGCGGTACTGGCCCAGACCATCGTAGCGCTCGAAGCCGAAGCCGAGCGGATCGATCGCGGTGTGGCACGAGGCGCATCCGCTGCCGCTGTCGCGGTGGGCGGCGTAGGCGTCGACCTTGCACTGGTCTTCGGCCACGTCGACGCCGTCGTCGACGTCGATGTCCGGCGGCGGTGGCGGAATCGACTGACACAGGATCCGCTGCGCGAGCATCGATCCCCGCCGGCTGGGCAGCGTCTCCGATCCTTGCGTGGAGCTCAGCGACAAGAAGCTGCCGTGCGACAGCAAGCCGGCCCGCCCGTCGTCGCCGTACGCGACCCAGTCGGCCTGACTCGGTGCCGTCAGCCCGTAGTGCTGCGCGAGCGTGGGCGTCACGTAGGTCTCGGTCGAGGTCAGCAGCGTCGACCAGCGCTCGCCGCCCGAGAGCACGCGGTCGACGAGGGCTTGGCTCTCGCCGAGCATGTCCGCGGCGAGGTCGGGGTCGGTGACCAGCAGCTCGTCGTAGCGCAGCCACAGCTGGTGGAACGTGCGCATCTGGACGTCGGCGCGGGCGTCGGAAGCGGCCGCGGTGGCGAGCGCGAGCAGGGCGGCGTCGTCGATGTCGGAGGTCGCCGCGGTCTGCAGCAGCTCGGCGCTCGGACCCTGGCCCCACATCGCGAACGACAGGCGCGTGACGAGCTCGAAGCTGTCGAGGCGGCGCAGGCCGGCCCCGACGTCCTCGCCGATCTCGGCCTTGTAGACGAACGACGGGCTCTGCAGCAGGCCCGCGGTCACCATGCGGACGGCGATGGCATGGCCACCGTCCTCGCCGAGCTCGGTCGCCGCGGCGAGCAGCTCGTCGATCTCGGCCTCGGTGAGCGGGCGTCGCCACAGGCGAAGGCCGAGGTTGCCGATCAGTGCGCGCAGGCACGCGGGGTCGAACGCGCCGGCGGGCGAACACCCGGCGATCGCTTCGACGCGCGCCGCGTCCTCGGAGAACTCGCGCGCGACGTCGACCGCCATGCTCTCGAGGCCCTCGACGAAAACCGTGCCGGGATCCTTGGAGGCCGACAACGTGTCGAACGCTTCCTCGGTCGCGCCGTTTGCGGGGTTGACGTAGGTGCGCGGGTCCTCGGGCAGGAAGCGCTCGGCCGCGCCGACGATGCCGAACACGTCCTCGAGCGTGGCGTCGATCTCTCGGCGCGACAGGCGGGGGATCGCGGTGGACGGCTCGATGTCGAGCGCCTCGTCCGGTGTGTCCGGGTCGACGCCGCCGCTGTCGCTGCCGCCGCCGTCCTCGCCGTCGGTCTCACCGGCGTCGTCTTGCGCGGACGACGCTCTGCCGTCGTAGCAGCCGCCCAGCAGGCACAGGGCCAGTCCCAGGGCGCAATGGAAGCGAGGGCGGCAGTGCCGATCGAGCATGCACTTGGCAAAGACGGGTCCGGCCTCGATCGGTTCATGGATTTTCCGGACGGCGCGGTTCGGCGAAAATCGCGCGAATTGCGGGCCCGACCGGGCGTCCGCGCTAGAGTATTCGGCATGACTTTTGGCTTTGGGCGAGGGATTTCGGTCGCGGCCGCGTGGGTGCTGGCGGCGGCGACCGGCTGCTCCGACGATGGGGTGGCCGCGGCCAACGACGGGCTCGGCGGCACCACGGGGGACAACGCCGGCGGCTCGACGAGCTCGAGCATCTCCACGTCGATGACGGCCTCGGCCACGAACGCGACCTCGGGGCCGGGCGACGACGAGGGGACCGGCCGCGATCCCAGCGGCGCCCCGGAGGGCAGCACGAGCGGCGTCGCCGATACCGGCGACAGCACCGGCGGGCCGGCCGACGAGAGCGGGGGGACCGACGGGGACTCGGGCGAGGGCAGCACCGGGGGCTCCGGCGACAGCGGCACCGGGCTCGCGCCCGAGTGCATGGTCGACGCCGACTGCATGGTCGTCGAAGACTGCTGCGCGTGCGGGGCACTGCCGGCCGGGGAGATGCCCGCGGTCTGCAACCAGCAGATGTGCGACCAGTCCGCTTGCGGCGAGCAGGGAATCGCCGCTCCGCAGGCGCAATGCACGTTCGGTCACTGCGAGCTCGTGCCCGCGACGTGCAACGAGATCCTGGTCTTTTGCGCCACGCCGCCGCCGAACTGTCCGATGGGCACGCTACCGAGCGTCGAGCAGGACTGCTGGTCGGGCGAGTGCGTGGCGGTCGAAAACTGCGACGCGGTCCCGGACTGCACGTACTGCGACGCCGACGAGACGTGCGTGTTCACGGCGACCCAGCTCGGGCCGTCGTACTCGTGCGTGCCCACCAGCGACGAGTGTGGGGCCGTGCCCGACTGCGCCTGCATGGGCGAGGTCTGCCAAAACCCGTTCCAATGCGGGCCGGGCATGGGTGCGGCGCCGCTTCAGTGCTTTTGTCCCGTGTGCGACGGCGCGTGAGTCAGACGTCGCCGTAGACGGGCACGGCGGCACCGCGGACGTCCCCGGCGGCTTCGGAGGCCAGGTACAGGATCGTCTGTGCGAGCCGAGCCGGGGTCACCCACCGGTGCGCCTGCGCCTCGCCCATCGCGGCGCGGTTGGCCGGCGTGTCGATGATCGAGGGCAGCACCGCGTTGGCGGTCACGCCGGTGCCGCGCGTCTCCTCGGCCACGGCCTTGGTCAGCGCGACGAGCCCCGCCTTGGACGCGCTGTAGGCCGCCTGCTGGGCCACGGGTAGCACGGCGGACTTGGAGCCCACGGTGACGATGCGTCCGTAGCCGGCCGGCACCATGCGGCGCAGGGCGTGCTTGATCACCGCGAAGGCCACGACCACGTTGAGCTCGAGCTGGGTCCGGGCGTCGTCGACGGCGAAGTCGACGGTCGGGCCCATCGCGAAGCCACCGACCAGATGCACGACCGCGTCGACCTTCGGCATGCTCGCCAAGAGCGAGGTGACCGAGGCCTCGTCCCGCAGGTCGGCGGCCACGAGCCTGACGTCGTCGAAGTTGGCTCCGACCGACGCGCACAGCTGGTGCTCCTGCTCGGGCTCGAACATCGGGACGGTCACGTGCGCGCCCGCGTTGACGAAGGCCGCGGTGACGTGGCATCCGAGGCCACCGGATCCGCCGGTGATGAGGACGTGGCGATCGCGCATCGGGGCGCATCGTGGCGTCCTGGGTCCAGGCCGACAACTGCGCGTGCGGCGGCCAATCCGGGCGCTGGCGGCGGTGGCGCTGAACATACGTGCACGTCGCGCGGGAACGTGGTAAACGCCGGCCCGCAGCGCGATGGCAACACCCCGAAACTCCACGTCGTCGAAGCGGACCACCACGAAGCAGGCGAAGAAGACCACGGCCAAGCGCACCGCGACGAAGGCCAACGGGGTCAAGCGGGGCACGAAGGCGTCGTCGAGCCCCGGGGCCAAGCGTGGAGCGGCGAGCGACGACGCCGCACCGCGCTCGGGTCAGGTCGCGCGCAGCGTCGCCGAGCCCGACGTGCTCGAGGTCGAGGACGCGCGCGAGCACAACCTCAAGATCCCCTACTTGTCGATCCCGAAGCGGCAGCTGGTCGTGTTCACCGGCGTCAGCGGATCGGGCAAGTCGAGCCTGGCCTTCGACACGCTGTACGCCGAGGGGCAGCGGCGGTACATCGAGTCGCTGTCGAGCTACGCGCGGCAGTTCCTCGGCCAGCTCGACCGCCCCGACGTCGAGCACCTGCGCGGCCTGTCGCCGACGATCGCGATCGAGCAGAAGAGCGCGTCCAACAACCCGCGCTCCACGGTCGGCACGATCACCGAGATCTACGACTACTTGCGGGTGCTGTACGCCCGCACCGGCACGCAGCACTGCCACCAGTGCGGCAAGGTCGTCGCCGGGCGCACGGCCGAGGAGATTGCCAAGGAGCTGATGGCGTGCCCCGAAGGTACGCAGCTGACCGTGTTCGCGCCGTTGGTGGTGCACCGCAAGGGCGAGTTCCGCGACCTGTTCGAGGAGCTGGCCGGCCGCGGTTTCCTGCGCGTGCGCGTGGACGGTGAGCTGCACCGGCTCGACGACCCGCCGACGCTGGACAAGAAGTACAAGCACTCGATCGATCTGGTCGTCGATCGGATCAAGATCGCACCGTCGGTGCGCGGACGGATCACCGAGAGCGTGGAGCTGGCGCTGCGCGAGGGCAAGGGCGAGCTGGTCGCCGAGCCCGCCGACGGCGACCCGATGCCGTTCTCGGAGTCGCGCAGCTGCTGCGGTCTTTCGTTTCCCGAGCTGTCGCCGCAGAGCTTCTCGTTCAACAGCCCGCTGGGCATGTGCACCGCGTGCAACGGTCTGGGCACCCGCATGGAGGTCGATCCCGAGCTCGTGGTGCCCGATCCTTCGCTGTCGATCCGCAACGGCGCGATCGCACCGTGGAAGTCCTCGATGGACCGTGGCGAGGGCTGGACGTTCCGGATCATCGAAGCGATGTCGAAGGCCTGCAAGGTCGACCTCGACAAGCCGTTCTCCAAGCTCAATGCCAAGCAGCGCCAGCAGGTGCTGTACGGGCTGCAGGGCAAGCGCATCCGGGTCACCTGGGGCACCGAGGGGACCGACAGCCACGGCAGCTGGGGCATGCGCTTCGAAGGCGTGATCCCCAACCTGATGCGGCGGTACCGGCAGACGACCTCGGACGCGGCGCGCGATCACTACCGCAAGTTCTTCGCCGAGCGGGCGTGCGAGTCGTGCAGCGGGCTGCGCCTGCGCCCCGAGAGCCTCGCGGTCCGGGTGGGCGGCAAGGGGATGGCCGACGTCACCACGATGACCGTCTCGACCGCGCACGCGCACTTCGCCGACCTGTCGCTGACCGACCGCCAGCGCAAGATCGCCGAGGGCGTGCTGCGGGAGATCAAGGGACGGCTGGGGTTTCTGCTCAACGTGGGGCTGGACTACCTCACGCTCGATCGGGCCGGCCCCACGTTGTCCGGCGGCGAGGCGCAGCGGATTCGACTCGCCAGTCAGCTCGGCAGCGAGCTTTCGGGGGTCATGTACGTGCTCGACGAGCCGAGCATCGGTCTGCACCAACGCGACAACCAGCGGCTCATCGCCACGCTGCAGCGGCTGCGCGACCTCGGCAACTCGGTGCTCGTGGTCGAGCACGACGAGGAGACGATCCGGGCGGCCGACTACGTGGTCGACTTCGGACCCGGGGCCGGGGCGCTGGGCGGGGAGGTCATCTTCTCCGGGACGCCGACGCAGCTGGCCAAGGCCAAGGACAGCCTCACGGGCCAGTATCTGGCCGGCCGTCGGCAGATCCCGATGCCGCCACAGCGGCGGGACGCCAAGGGCAAGATCGTGGTCAAGGGCGCGGCCGAGCACAACCTGCGCAAGGTCGACGTGGAGTTCCCGCTCGGGGTGCTCGTCGCGGTCACGGGGGTCAGCGGCGCCGGCAAGAGCTCGCTGGTCAACGGGATCCTGCTGCCGGCGCTCAACCGGGCGCTGCACGGCAGCACGGTCAAGGTCGGCACGCACGCCAAGATCACGGGGCTCGATCAGCTGGACAAGGTCATCGCGATCGACCAGCGACCGATCGGCCGCACGCCGCGATCGAACCCGGGCACGTACACGAAGGCGTTCGACCAGATCCGCAACGTGTTCGCGCAGCTGCCCGAGGCCAAGACCCGCGGGTTCGCGCCCGGGCGCTTCTCCTTCAACGTCAAGGGCGGACGCTGCGAGGCCTGCGAGGGCGACGGCGTGGTCAAGGTCGAGATGCACTTTCTCTCGGACGTGTACGTGCCCTGCGAGGTCTGCAATCGTCGGCGCTACAACGCCGCGACGCTCGCCGTGCGGTTCAAGGGGTACTCGATCGCGGACGTGCTCGACATGAGCATCGCCGACTGTCGCGACCTGTTCGAAAACCACGCCTCGATCGTTCGGATCCTCGACACGTTGCTCGACGTGGGCCTGGGCTACATCAAGCTCGGGCAGACGGCGACGACGATGAGCGGCGGCGAGGCCCAGCGGGTCAAGCTGTCGCGCGAGCTGGGCAAACGTCAGACCGGTCGCACGCTGTACATCCTCGACGAGCCGACCACGGGCTTGCACTTCGAGGACATCCGCAAGCTGCTCGAGGTGCTGCAGCGTCTCGTCGACGGCGGCAACTCGGTCGTCGTCATCGAGCACAACCTCGACGTCATCAAGACCGCCGACCACATCATCGACCTCGGTCCCGAGGGCGGCGAGGGCGGCGGCCAGATCATCGCGGCGGGAACCCCCGAGCAGGTCGCCAAGACCAAGGGCTCGTACACCGGCGAGTTCTTGCGGCCGCTGCTGTAGCGGCACCGCGTTCGTTCACGTGCCCGGATCGTCCGGCAGCCATGCGGCCACCTGGTGGGCGAGCTGTTCGAGCTTGTCGAGCCCGCCGGGCAGGTCCTCCCACATGCGAGCGTGGTCCACGCTGGCGTACCCGCGGGCGATTCGATTGCGGACGCGCGCGATCGCGGAGAGGTGCTGCGCGAGGTCTCGGTCGATCACGGCATGGTCGGCCAACATCGCGAACGCAGCGGCGTAGGAGTCGGGTACGCCCCATCCCTCGTCCGCGGTGATGTGGTAGGCGATGTCCACGGCCTCCTGCACGGCGACCAGTAGCGCGAGAGCGAGGGCATCCCGCAGGACCAGGTTCGAGGCGAGCTCCTCGACGTCGTCCGGTCGGCGCGATCGCGCAAGCGTGATCTGCTCGCGCAGGCGCTGAAGTTTGTGGAGCGCGAGGTCGAGGTCGGTCGGCTGCCCTACGGCGACTCGCGGACGACGGCTGCGCGGAACCGTCGCATCGCTTCGCGCTCGAGGTCTCGCAACGAATCGTGCTCGATCCCACGGCGTGCGAGGAAGCGACTCGCGGCATGAGGGGGATCCGAGAGCAGCACGACGCCGTCGCGGGCGATTCGCCAGCGCAATCTCGGCGTGGTTCGTTCGATGACGACGAGATCGACGGGTGCTCCGACGGCACGCTCGAGGTCGAGGGCGAGTCGGTCTTCGTCCGCGGCCGAAAGCTCCACGGCCGGGGCAATCGCGATGTCGACGTCACTGTCCGGCCGCGCGTCGCCGCGTGCCTGGGAACCGAAGAGGATCGCGAAACGCAACGCCGGGCCGCGGGCGAGTGCCTCACGTAGCCGCTGCTTCGTCTCTTCGTTCACGCACCCAGCCTACCACGCGGGGGCGTTCGGGGACGCGCGTGTCCCGAGCTACACCGGGCGGCCGATGCGGGCGCAGTGGCCCAGGTGGGCCTTGAGATACTTGCTGGGCAGGTCGCGGGCGAGCTGGCCGCCGAGACGGGCCGACAGCGACACGAGCTTGTCGAGGTCCACGCCCGTCTTTACGCCCATGCCGTGCAGCATGTAGACGACGTCTTCGGTCGAGACGTTGCCGGACGCCCCGGGCGCGTAGGGGCAACCGCCGAGGCCACCGACGGCGCTGTCGATCGTCCGAATGCCCAGCTGCAGCGCGACCGTGATGTTGGCCAGCGCGGTGCCGCGGGTGTCGTGGAAGTGGACGGCGAGCTGGTCGAGCCCGAACCCGGCACCGCGCAGCTCCTTGAGGACGTGCTCGACCTGGCGCGGCGTGCCCACGCCGATCGTGTCACCGAGCGACAGCTCGTACACGCCCATGTCCATCATCGCCTCGGCCACCTGCAGGACCTGGCTGACCGGCACGCGGCCCTCGTAGGGACAGCCGTAGACGCAGCTGATGTAGCCGCGCACCCGCATGTCCCGCGAGCGTGCCTCGCCCACGACGCCGCGGTAGGTCGCGAGGGCGTCCTCGGTCGACTTGTTGATGTTCTTGCGGTTGTGGGTCTGGCTCGCCGCCATGAACACGGCGACTTCCTTCATCCCCGCCCGCGTCGCGCCGTCGAGCCCGCGCATGTTGGGGACCAGCGCGCTGTAGTCGACGCCGTCGACCCGCTTGATCCGCGAGGCGACCTCCATGTGGTCGGCCAGCGCGGGGATCCACCGCGGGTTGACGAAGCTGGTGATCTCGACGCGACGGATCCCCGCCTCGACCAGACCCTCGATGAGCTCGAGCTTGTTCTCGGTCGGCAGGGTCTGAGACTCGTTTTGCAGACCGTCGCGGGGACCGACCTCGTAGATCGAGACCTCGGCCGGCGCAGCCGAAAACAGCTCGTCACGGGACGGGGTGGGGATCGATTCGTTCACGAGACCTTGGGACGGGACAGCTCGAACGTGTCGTTGGTCGTAGCATACGCGATCCCGCCGAGGCGCCCGACGGTGTCGAGGGCCGCGGGGTCGATCGTGCCCAGCTTGCCGGCGGCGTCGCGCTGCAGCAGCTCCGCGGCGACGACGAACCCGACCACGCGCGCCACGACGAGGGTGGACGACGGACCCCCGTGGGGAGCCTCACCCAGCGGGATGGCATGGGTCATGCGGCACTCGAGCGCGGCCCGGGCGGCGGCCACGCGGGGCGGCGCGACCCGCTGCGAGGGGGCCGAGGCCAGCGGCCGACCGCCATCGGCGATCGCCCACTCGTCCACGCCGGGGCCGTAGTCACCCGACGTCTGGTTCATCGCGTCGACGAGGGCCCGGTCCACGTGGCTGATCGTCAGCTCGCGGGTGTCGAGGATGTTGCGCAGCGTGTCCTTGGGCGTGCCGTCCGGTCGCGAGCCGAGCCCGAGGACGATCGTGGGCGGGCGCGAGCACACCGCCTGGAAGTACGAAAACGGCGCGAGGTTGTGCCGACCGTCCGCGCTGACGGTCGACACCCAGGCGATCGGACGGGGCGCGACCAAGCTGGTCATCAGCCGGTAGGCATCGCCGCCGCCGATCTCGTCGGCATCGAGTCGGACGTAGCTGGTCATCGGTCGGTGTGCGCGCAGAATATGCCTGGGTGCCGTCAGGTGCGCTATAGACCGAAGGTGGCACGCCGCACGCGACGAGGCACGGGGACGCTCGGGCGCTCGATCGCCCTCGGGTTCGTCATGGGGGCCGTGGCGTGCAGCGCCTCCTCCGGCTCGCAGGCGCCCTCGGGTGCCGCCGCCCCGTCCCCGCCGACCGAGGCCGCGCCCGCAGCGCGACCGCCGGGCGATGCGCGGGACGACGGCGCGACCGCCCAGGCACCGCTGCCGCCCTACGAGCCGCCGCCGCGCGAAGCCTGGCCCGCGGGCTACCTCGGCTTCGACGACGCGTGCGGTGACGACGACGACGTCGTCACGATCGCCGCGATCGGCGACGTGCTGCTGCACCAGGAGCTGCAGAAGCAGGCGTTCGCCGATCCCAAGCGGTACCGCGCGTTGTGGGCCGACGTGGAGGACCTGCTCGGCCGCACCGACATCACCTACGCCAACCTCGAGGGCCCGACCGCCCCCGGGATCACCCGCAGTCGCGAGCTCGTCGACGATCCCGGTCCGACCTTCGACAACAAGGTCTACACCGGCTACGCGCGCTTCAACTACCACCCCTCGCTGGGCAAGGACCTCGCCGCGGCCGGGGTCGACATCGTCTCCACCGCCAACAACCACGCACTCGACCGCGGCCCCATCGGCATCGATCGCACCCTCGATGCGCTCGACGAGGCGGGGCTGGCCCACACCGGCACGCGCCGTCAAAAGCCGGGCCGCGAAACCTGGCACACGGTCACCGAGGCCAAGGGCATGCGCATCGCGTGGCTTTCGTGCACGCTGCACACCAACTACGAGCCCGACGAGCTCGGCCAGGTGCTGTCGTGCTTCGACGACCCCGCTCGCGTGCCCAAGCTGGTGCGCGAGCTGTCGAAGCGAGAAGACATCGACGCCGTGATCGTCACGCCGCATTGGGGCAAGGAGTACTCGCCCGTGCCGCGGCCCAAGGAGCGCAAGCTCGCCGAGGCGGTCTTCGACGCCGGGGCGATCGCGGTGATCGGCAGCCATCCCCACGTGCTGCAGCCCTGGGAGCGCGTGCCGCTGGCCGACGGCCGCGAGGGGCTCGCCGTGTACTCGCTGGGCAACTTCGCCAGCCACCAGCGCGACCCGCCGCGACGCTCGTCCATCGTGCTGTACCTGGGCTTGCGCAAGAACGCCGCGGGCAAGGTCACTGTCGCCGGGGCACGCTACGTGCCGATCCACGTGCGGATGGAGGGCGACAAGCAGGCGTTCTTCGTCGAGGCGATCGACCGCGTCGGCGGGCACGAGGATCTGCGCGCGCCGATCGTGGAGATGTTCGGTGCGCCCAACCTGCTGCCGCCCGACGAGGAGCTGCGGCTGGCGCCGCACTGCCATCGCGGCTTCGGCGAGCCGACGAAGTAGCGCGGCCGTCGACCGCGCTCAGTCGCGCACGGGCGGCAGGTTGTCGTGCGACTTCTGCCGGAAGATGAGGCGCTCGAGCGCCTTGGACACCGCGTCGACGAGGTCGCTGAGCGAGCGCGGATCGACGGGGTGATGGGTGCCCATCGCGAACACGAGCACCGGCACCCGACCGCGCAGCGCGACCGGCAGCAGCAGCACGTTGCCGACGATGCCACCCATCGCCTTGGCGAACGCGTCGTTGATCTTGCCGCCGGTGGGCCACGGTCCGAAGAACGAGGCCTGCGAGTCGATGACCTGCCGGAACGTCGACTCGCCCGAGGTCGGGATCCGAACCTGGCGCACCGCCTCGACCATCATGTCCTCGCCACGCGCGTCGCGGCCCCGCAGCTGGCCCTGCGTGTTGACGAACATGATCACGCGCGAGAAGCCCTCGGCGAGGAAGTCGATGAGCACTTGCGTGATCTCGTCGCGGTCGGAGGCGCGCACGAGCTTGGGCAGCATCCGGGCGAACGCCGACGGCGACAGCGGCGGCACGGGACCCTGCGCGGCGTCGTCGTCGGGCGGGACCACGGCCACGGGCTTGGCCCGCTCGTCGGCGCGGGCGGGCGCCGGGCCGTAGGTGCGCTCGAGCGCAGCCCGCAGCGCGGAGCGGGGGGTCACCGCCCGGATCACGTAGGCGGAGGTCGCGGCGACGACCGCATCGACGCCCCGCAGGTCGGTGGGATCGGCCATCGCCACGGTCAGGTTGCCGACGTCGTCGAAGGACACGGGCAAGACCTCGTGGGCCCACGCGAGCGCGCCGGGCAGGCGGGAGATGGCTTCCCTGGGCACGTGCGCGAGCAGCTCCGCATCGACGCGTGGGATCATCAGCTTGCTTTGCAGGAACCGGACGAGGTCGCTCTCGGTCGCGACGCCGAGCTCGATGGCGGCGGCGGTCGCGGTGATGTTGCGGTCGCGCGCGTGGTCGAGCACCCGCTGCGCGTCCTCGGACGACACCATGCCTGCCCGGTGCATCATCGTCGCGAGGGTGCTCACCGCTGCGAATCATCCGCGGCCCCACGCCGCGCGTCAATTTCCCGGCCTGGGCGTCCGCGCAGGCTGGCCGGTGGTATACCCGCCGGCTGACTGCCTCCCGCCGTGATCGACTTCGACCACAACGCGACCACGCCGCTGCATCCGACGGTGCGGGCGGCTCTTCGCGCGCTGCTGGACGAGCCCGGCGCGATCGGGCTGGGCAACCCGTCCAGCATCCATCGCGCGGGCCAGCGGGCGCGTGAGGTGGTCGAGCAGGCCCGCCGGGCGGTCGCGGCCAGCGTCGGCGCAACGCCGCTGGGGATCACGTTCACGTCCGGCGGCACCGAGGCGGACGCGCTGGCGATCGTGGGCACGTCGGATGCGCTCGCGGCAGTCGGTCGGCCCGCGGGCTTGGTGACCTCGCCCCTGGAGCATCCCGCCGTCCTCGGGGCGGCCGCGCGCCTGCGAGCGAAGGGACGCCCCGTGGTCTGGCTGCCGCCCGACGATCGCGGCCGGATCGATCCGGCGCAGGTCGCCGAGGCCGTCGCGACGGCGGCCGAGGTCGGCCTGGTCAGCCTCGCGGCGCAAAACCACGAGCTGGGCAACCGCTACGACGTCGCGGCGGTCGCCGCGTCGGTGCGCGAGGTCGCACCGGACACGATCGTGCACGTCGACGCCGTACAAGCGCTCGGCAAGACGTCGGTCGACCTCGCGGCGTGGGGCGTGGACCTGCTGTCGGTCTCGGCCCACAAGATCGGCGGCCCCGCGGGGATCGGTGCGCTCGTGCACGCCCCGCACGCCAAGCTGCGACCGCTGTGGGAAGGTGGCGCGCAGGAGCGCGGTCGTCGGCCGGGAACCGAGTCGGTGTGGCTGGCCCACGGGTTCGGGGTGGCGGCCGAGGTGGCCGACGCCGTGCGGGCCGACGTGGCCGCGCGCTGGGACGTGCTGCGGGCCCGGCTGCGGACGGGCCTGGAGGGGCTCGGGGCCCGGATCCACGGCGAGCCCGTCTCCAACACGATCAATGCGGCCTGGGACGGCTGCGACGGCCAGCTCGTGGTGATGGCGCTGGATCTGGCCGGCTTCGCCGCGTCCACCGGGGCCGCGTGCAGTGCCGGGACGTCGGAGCCTTCGGCGGTGATTCGGGCGCTGGGACAGCCGCGCTCGCGCGCCGCGGAGGCGGTGCGGTTTTCGATGGGCCGCGACACGACGGCCAGCGACGTCGACGCGTTGCTGGCCGTCCTGCCGGCGATCGTGGCCCGCGTGCGCGCGCACGGAGGGTCGATGGCAACCTCGGAGGCGTCATGAGAGTCGTGTGTGCGATGTCCGGCGGGGTCGACTCGTCGATGGCGGCGGCCCTGATGGTCGACGAAGGGCACGAGGTGATCGGGCTGACGATGCGGCTGTACGACGCATCGTCGGACGAGCGACGGGGGCGGGGCGGGACGTGCTGCTCACCGGCGGAGGTCGACCTCGCGCGTCGGGCCTGCGCCGAGCTCGGCGTCCCGCACTACGTGGTCGACGAGCGCGAGCGCTTCACCGCCTCGGTCATCGATCCGTTCGTGCGCGACTACGCGGCCGGTCGCACGCCCAACCCGTGTACGCGCTGCAATCAGCACATCAAGTTCGGGCCGCTGCTGGCCCGGGCACGCGCGCTCGGGGCCGACGTGCTCGTCACGGGCCACTACGCGCGGATCGAGGACGGTCGACTGTACCGCGGCGCCGATCCGGCCAAGGACCAGAGCTACTTTCTGTTCGCGATGGGCGAGGACGCGCGCGCGTCCGTGCGCTTCCCGCTCGGCACGTGGACCAAGGACGCCGTGCGCGACCAGGCGCGCGCGCGCGGGTTGCCGGCCGCCGACGCGCCCGACAGCCAAGAGCTGTGCTTCGTGCCCGGCGGCGACCACGGCGCGGTCGTGCAGCGACGCGCGACCGAGCTCGGCCTGTCGATCGCGGGGCTGGAGGGCGGACCGGTCGTCGACGAGCGCGGCGAGGTCGTCGGCGAGCACGACGGGGTCCATCGCGTCACGATCGGTCAACGTCGGGGCTTTCGCACCCGCGGCACCGAGAAACGCTACGTGCTGTCGGTGATCCCCGAGACGCGGACGGTGGTCGTGGGGGCCACGCGCGGCCGCACGGCTGGCCTGACGATCGGCGAGCTCCAACGCCTGCGCTGGCGCGACCCGTCCGGTCGTGCCGCGGCCCACGTGCAGGTCCGCCACCGCGGCGTCGCCGAGCCCGCGACCATCGAGTACTCGGGCACGAGCGCGACCGTGCGCTTCGATCCGCCCGTCGACGCGGCGGCGCCGGGGCAGGCGGCGGTGGTCTACGACGGCGACGAGATCGTCGCCGGCGGTTGGATCGACGCCGTCAGCGCGACGTGATCGGGTTGCGGTCCTACTCCTCGAACGCGTCGTCGAAGAAGCTGTCGAGATCGTCTTCTTCGATGATCTCGATCGTCAGGCTGTCGAGCCGGTCACCCGTCACGCCGAGGCCCTCGGCGACCTTGCGCAAGTACGCGTCCTCGTCGAGGTCGATCACCTCGTCGGCATCGTTGACCGATGCGATGAGGTCGAGCACCTTCGTCTGCTCGTCCTCGGTGAGCTCACCGAGGCTCTGCGCCGCCGCCACCGGGTTGTGCTTGGCGGGGTTGAACGACTTGATCCGCGCGGCCTGGGCCTCGGGGACCTCGTCGACGCCCAGCAGCTTGCACAGCATGTTGCGGATCGCGTCGAGCTCGTTGCCCTCGAGGCGCTTGTCCGCGTAGGCGGCTCCGAGCATGAGGTCGGTGATCGTGTCGATATGCTCCTTGAGATTCGCCATGACGAGGTCGCGTTCGTCCGTGATGGTACGTCCGGGACCGACGCGGGTCTAGGCGGCGGCCGCGGCGGGTATACTCGCCGGGTGGGCGAGGGGTTGCCACAGGTGCTGCGGGCGCTACCGGACCCGACGCAGCTACCCGACGACGGCACCGCGCCGGTCGGGCCGGGCGGCCTCGACGGACTGTGCGAGCGCCTCGGCTACGAGTTCGCGCATCCGCAGCTGCTGCGCGTCGCCCTGACGCTGGGCTCGTGGGCCAACGAGCATCGTTCGAGCGGCTGGCCGTCCAATGCCTGCCTGGAGTTCTTCGGCGACGCGGTGCTCGGGTTGTTGGCCGCCGACGCGCTTTGGCAGCGGTTCCCCGAGCTCGACGAGGGCCAGCTGACGCGACTTCGCGCCACGATCGTGTCCGAACCGTCGCTGTCGAAGGCCGCCGAGGCGATCGATCTCGGCGCGTGGCTGTACCTGGGACGCGGCGATCTCAAGCGAGGCGGGCGACAGCACCGCAGCACGATGGCCGACGCGTTCGAGGCGGTGCTCGGCGCGGTGTTTCTCGACGCGCGCGAGGCCGGACGGCCGCCGCTGTCCGCGGCCGCGACCGTGTTCGAGCGACTGCTCGGCGATCGGATCAAGACGCTGGCGCCGGGCAAGCACGTCGATCCGAAGTCGCGGCTGCAGCACTGGGCGCAGGGGCGGTACCGCATCACGCCCAGCTATGTGCGCGTCGGCGACCGTCCGCCGCCGGAGGCCCCGAGCTGGAGCGCGCGTGTGGAGCTGCGCTTCGACGACGGCCGCGTCGAGATCCTCGGCGAAGGCGAGGGACGCAGCCTCAAGCTCGCCGAGCGTCGCGCCGCCGAAGCGGCCCTGGCGGCGATCGAGCCGCCCGCCGACGAGCGCGACGGCGAGACGCGCTGAGTCAGTCCACGCCCTGCGTGGTCTTGAGCCACATCCCGATCGTCTGGATCGTGACCAGGCCCGCGACCTTCGACAGGTCCGGGTGACCGTCTTCGTCGACCTCGAGCGCGGAGAGCTCGGCGGCGAGGCGGGGCAAGAGCACGTCGGCGAGCGCGGCGGCGTGGGCCCCGACCCCCGCGTCCTCGCAGCGCGCGTCGAAGTCGTTGCGGACCGCCGCCACGACGCCGCCCGGCTCGAGCAGATGCTCGCGGGCCCACACCAGGTCGTCGGGGGTCAGCGGCGCCATCGAGGCCTGCTGTCCCGGCAGCTGCGCGTGCACGGCCGCGGTGCGCACGAGGTCACCGAGCGTGAGCCGCTCCGGTTCGTCGACACGGCCGATCCACGCCGGATCCACGCCGTACCCGGCGGGCGCAAAGCACAGCTGCGCCAGCGCCCCGGCCTCGGCGATGCGCTGCGTGGCCGTCGCGACGTCACGCAGGCCGCGGATCGGTCGCAGGGTGTTGGACTTGGCGATCACGGGCAGCTCGGGCAGCCACCGCGACAGCACCGCGATCGAGGGGCCCCACGGCCGATCGAGCAGGCTGCCCGGCGTACGCAGCGACACCCGGCCCTCGCGGTGCAGGGTGGTCGCGGCGCGGCGCAGCTTGTCCAGAGCGCCGTAGCCCACCCGGAAGATGTTGCGCAGGCCGAGCGCCTTGACCCGCTCGGCGAGAAACGCCTCGGGATCGGGGTGGCCGGGACGCGCCGACATCAGCAGCTCCAGTCCCAGCGACAGCGTGGCTTGGGTCTGATCGATGGCGCGGGCCTGCAGCTTTTCGTCCCCGGGCTCGAAGCGCTGCGCCGCCATGACCTCGTTGACCAGCAGCAGGAACTCCCGGCTGCGCAGGCCGTGCTCGGTATCGGTCAGCCGGCCCATGATCCGTCGCAACAGCTCCGGGCCGTGCCACGACACGGTGCTCTCGAGCGCCGTGCGATCGGTGAGGTAGGCGAAGTCCGCCGGTGCACGGTCGGCCGCGGCCATGGCGTCGAGGGGCCGAAACAGCTTCATCGCTTCTTCCCACTCCACGAAGCCGAGATCGGCCAGCCGCCCGATGCGCCACCGCAGCAGGTCCTCTTCCAGCGACGACATCAGCGCCGCCTGCACCGACAAGCACAGCTTGCGGCCCTCGGACAGGTCGTCTTCGTAGACGCTGTACAAGATCGCGAGCGCGGCACGACCGAACTCGTCGTCGGTGACGCCCACCACGAAGAAGCCGTCGGGCGTGTCCCAGACCAGATGCTCGGGCATCATCGCCGCCGCGGCGTCACGCGAGTCGTCGACCTGCGGGTCGAGGTCGTAGACCTCCGTGCCGCCCGCGACCACGGCCGTCCAGATCTCCGGGTCCATCGCGTACATCGTCTCGACGAGGTCGCCGCGCGGGCGGCCGACGAGCCGGTACGTCTCCGTCACGGCGACCAGCCACTGCCGCGCCTTGAGGACGTCGAGACGGTCTCGATTCCAGGTATCGAGGTCGACGAGGCTCGTCAGCTGTGCCGGCGTGGCGTAGGGCAGCAGCAGCTCGAGCCGGTTCTCTTCCCGCAAGTGGCGGGCGATCCGGACGAATGTCTGCGCCGGCAGCTGCGGCACGACGATCGCGACGTCGTCGCGGTCTTCGAGCGACAGTGCGTTGTCGGTCAGTTCCTGGAGGGTCTCGGCGTCCAGGTTCGCGCGTTGCGGCGTAGCCAAGATTGGCGGGTACTATCGCACCCATCCGCGAGATGCCAACCGCCGATCCCGACGTCGCCGACGCCATCGGCCGCGCCCGCCGTGGACTCGCGGCGCTCGACCACGTTTCCGGAGGCGTCGTGGTCGCGTGCTCGGGCGGCGCCGATTCCGTGGCGCTGCTGGGCATCATGGCCAAAGCCCTGCGCGGGCGGGGACGTGCGGTCACGGCGGTGCACGTCGACCACGGGCTGCGCCCGGGCTCGGCGAGCGAGGCCGAGCCGGTGGCCGTGGCCGCGAAGACGCTGGGGGTGGACTTCGTGGCCCGCACCCTGTCGCTGGCCAAGGGCCCGGGATTGCCGGCACGGGCTCGGGCCGCCCGCTACGACGCACTGTGGTCGGTCGCATCGGAAGTGGGCGCACCGATCCTCGCGCTCGGGCACACCGCAACCGACCAGGCGGAGACGGTGCTGCTGCATCTTTGTCGTGGCGCGGGGCTGGCGGGGCTGGCCGGCATGGCACCACTGGGCCCGGCGATCGATCGACCCGCTCATTGGGTCTGGCGACCGTTGCTCGACTTCGACCGGGACACCACGCGGGCGATGTGTCGAGCGCAGGACCTGTCGTTCGTCGACGACCCCACCAACGACGACGCCACGCTGCCGCGCACGCGGATCCGACACGAAGTTCTGCCGCAGCTACGGGCGATCCGCGAGGGCGTCGACCTCGCGGTGGCGCGGGCGGCCCGCAACGTGGCCGATGCCGACGCCGCGATCGAGATCATGGCCGCGCGTGAGTTGACGTCACGCCGCACTGGCGCCGACGGCGTAACGTCTCGCTACGCGACGCACGGTTGGTCGGATGTGCCGGTCGCGATCCGCCGAAGGATGATCCAGCGCGTGTGTCTGGACGCGGGCGTGCCCGTGGACGGACTGCCGATGCGCACGCTCGCCGCGATCGACGAGGCGGTGCGGCGCGGCGGCGAGGCGCACGTCTGGGATCTGCACCCGCGCGTGCGGCTTTACCACCAAGACGCGGCACTTTGGGCACAGCCGAGCCCCCACGGCCCCAGGGGCAACCATTGACCCCCCTGGGGGCCGAAGCTATTCTGCCCAAGCCCGGAAACAAGGCGTGAAACAGCAAACCAAGACATTGCTCGTCTGGCTGGCGCTCATCGTTGCGGTGCTCGCGCTGGCGAACCTGTTCAATACGAGCAACCAGGTCACGCCGATCAGCTACGCCAAGTTCATCGAGCAGGTCGACGATCAGTGGCACACGCTGCAGAACACGACCCTCGCGATCGAGGTGCACCCGAGCCACGTCGACATCGAGTACGAGCTCGATGGCAAGACGATGGAGGTCACCGGCCCGGTGACCGAGGAGCTGTACAAGAAGCTCGACGAGCACGGCCTCGACTACCGCATCGAGCCCGAGGACGACTCGAGCCTGCTGCAGTTCGCGATCATGTGGCTGCCGATGATCCTGATCGTGATCATCATGATCATGTTCATGCGGCAGATGCAGGCCGGGGGCGGCAAGGCGATGAGCTTCGGCAAGTCCAAGGCCCGTCTGCTGACCGAGCACCAGGGCAAGGTCACCTTCAAGGACGTCGCCGGCATCGACGAGGCGCGCGAAGAGGTCGAGGAGATCATCGACTTCCTGCGCGACACCCGAAAGTACATGCGGGTCGGCGGGCGGATCCCCAAGGGCGTGCTGCTGATGGGCCCGCCCGGCACCGGCAAGACGCTGCTGGCCCGGGCGATCGCCGGCGAGGCGGGCGTGTCCTTCTTCTCGATCTCCGGCTCGGACTTCGTCGAGATGTTCGTGGGCGTCGGCGCCAGCCGAGTCCGTGACCTGTTCGAGCAGGGCAAGAAGAACGCGCCCTGCATCATCTTCATCGACGAGATCGATGCGGTCGGTCGTCATCGTGGCGCCGGCCTCGGCGGCGGTCACGACGAGCGCGAGCAGACGCTCAACCAGCTGC
>CALBMM010000142.1 GCA_937896535.1 uncultured Pseudomonadota bacterium | reverse complement strand
CCGCGCGGTCCGAGAACTCGCGGCCGCCGCTGATGCGCCGCGCGGTCGGGCTCGTCGCCGCCGTCGCCGTCACCTTCGGGGTCGGCTGTGGCGGTGACACGCCCAAGGCCGCGCTGCCCGGTCCCGAGCAGGCGCCGACCGACGCGCCCGCGCCGGAGCCGAAGTCGGCGGCGCCCGAGGCCGATGCCAGGGGCAAGATCGACCGCGGGTCGGCGCGGCCGCTCGACCCCGTCGACTACTGGCGGGCCGTCGCGCTCGACACGATCGCGCAGACGGAGACCGACGGCGACGAGACCTTCGTGGTCATCAAGGGGGAGGGCGCCCACGTGGTGGAGTCGGCGCGACTGGCCGATGTCGACCGTCGCTCGCTGGGCTATCGCGAGGCCGTCGACGCGCTCGTGCTGCAGCTGCGCGATGCCGGCAAGCGCGACGACGCGGCCTCTCGGCTACAGGCGCTGACGAAGACCGATCGCGGTGCCTGGGAAAACTGGGTCGACTGGTACGCCGAGCACGGCGATTTCCTCGTCTACAACGCCGAGCTCGACCGCGTGGAGGTCGACGCGCAGGCCAAGGCCGACGGGGTCGCGCCCGCGGTCGACGGGCTGCGCGTGACGCTGTCGACCTCCGATCGCGCCCGCCGGGGCAAGCCGTGGACGATCCGCCTCGATGTGGCCAACGTCTCCGACGAGCCGCTGCAGGTCTGCACCCGCTTCGAGGTCGGCACGGAGCTCGAGCTGCACCTGCGCCGCGACGAGCCCAAGGATGCGACACCCGTCGACATTCCGGGGGACAGCTCGCCACGCGGACCGGAGCTCGACGACTTCGTCGTACTCGAGCCGGGGACGGACCGGCAGTGGTCGGCGGATCTGTGGGAGCTGCTGCCGAAGGAGCCGTCGCCGGGTCAGTACCGGCTCCGTGCCGTCTTCCACGGCGTCTCCCTGCCCCGCGAGGGCAGTCCGGCCGCGCGCGTGTGGACCGGGCAGGCCCCGAGTCTCAGCCGCAGCGTTCGCGTCGTCGAGTGGTGAGCGCCGCCGGGCGTCACGGCGTCCGCGTCGATTGCCATGCGTCGATCGCCGCGACGACGTCGTCGGCGTGCTGCGCCCGTGCGTCCGCCCGCGCGGCCGCCAGCTCTGCCGCCACGTCGGCACTGCGCGATGGATCGTCGGCCCACGCTCTCGCGCGACCGAAACGAGCGCGCGCGCGTAGGCCCGGGATGTCGTCGACGGCGCCGTCGAGTGCACGCTCGAATGCTTCGGCGGCCTCGTCCCGGTCGCCGCGGCCCAGCGCGACCTCGGCCAGCCCGACCTGCACTGCGGCCGCCAGCGCCGACGTCGTCAGGCCGGCGGCCGTGACGATGCGCTGCGCACGAAGGTACGTGGCCTCGGCCTCCGGATCGTCGGTACGGGTCTGCAGCTCGCCGAGGTTGACCAAGGCGGTGAGCAGCTCGGGATTGTCCGCCCCCGTTGCCGCGCTGCGCAGTGCGATCGCCTGCCGGTACAGCGCGACGGCCGTCGGCAGGTCGTCGTCGGCGGCGGCGAGGTGCGCCAGTCCCCCGAGCACGGGGCCCAGTCTCGGCGAGCTCTCGCCATAGTGCAGTGCGGTGATCCGCCGCGCGTGCTCGAGGTGCTCACGGGCCGCCTCGCGCTCGCCGACGGCCAGCAAAATGTTGGCGAGGTTGGTGTGGGCGACCGCGGTCTCCGGATGATCGGGGCCGCGCGTGCGCAGCCGGATCTCGACCGCGCGCGCGAACGGTGCCCGGGCTGCGGCGTAGTCACCTCGGGCGGCGATCAACATGCCCTCGAGCGTGGCGGCGAGCGCTCGCGCATCGGCCTCGCCGTCGCCGACCGCGTCCAGCACGTCCAGGCAGCCTCGCAGCGTCGTCTCGGCCTCGTCGCTGCGGCCGAGCCGATGCAGGTCCATCGCCTCGACCACGCACACGTGGCCGATCGTCGGGTGCCGCGGCCCCAGCAGCCGCTCGTACTCGGCCCGTGCCTGGCGGATCTGCGCCAGAGCTTCGTCGACCTGGCCGAGGTCGCCGAGGGCGACGGCGACGTTGGTGCGCGAGTCGGCGACGTAGATCGAGCCGGGCACCGAGGTCTCGCGGACCGCGAGGCCCTCCCGGTGCGCCTGTAGCGATGCCTGCATGTCGCCGGCGATCTCGAACCCGCGCCCGCGGGCGAAGTGCAGCCGCGCCTGCAGCTCGGGCGAGTCGGGGGCGCGCGCGACCGCGATCTCGGCGTACTGCAGGTGCTGGCCGACGACGTCGGGGTCGCCTTGTTTGGTGAGGGTCTCGGCGTGCACGAGGGCGACGAGCGCCTCGTGGAAGTCGTCGCCCGCCTCCGCCGACAGCCGCATGGCCTGCAGACCGGCCCCCACGGCCGCGGCGAGGTCGCCTTGGCGCTGGAAGATCGAGGCCCGCCGCAGCGCCACAGGGGCGCGGATCGTCGCGGGGGCGTCGGCGGCCAGGGTCCACGCCGACGCGATCGTGCGTCCCGCCGGCGCGAGCTCGCCGAGCAGCTCTTGCACCTGCGCGCGCGCGGCCAGCTGGCGGGCGTCGGCAAAGCGACGTCGCTCGGTGGGACTGGGCTGTGGGCGTGAGGCGAGGGCGAGACTCGTGCAGCCGTCGGGGCTGGGCAGTCGCGCCATCACCCCGGTCAGCGCGAACGGCCCCCGGGCGTCGTCGATGTCCGCGGCCTCCCGCAGGGCCGCGTCGACGGTCTGCAGGCCGTCGTCGAGACACCAGCCCACGGCCGAGCCGAGCTCGTCGGCCTGGCACGCCGTCTCGTACGTGGAGACCCACGCGGCGGCCCACGTCTGCACGCTCGCGTCGAAGCGCGCCGCGGTCACGGGTTCGTGGCGGGCGAGCGTGTCGTGCAGCTGCCGGCGTGTGTCGCCGTCGAGGATGTCCGCGACGAGTGCGGTGGCACGCTCCGAGCACGTCGCGCTGGCGTCGGGCCACCACGTCGCCGCGGCCACGCCGGCGGTCGCGAGCGAGGCGAGGACGAGACGGGCGCGCCGCGGAGGACGACGCGCGGCGCCCAGGGCATCGACCATCTCGTCGAGCGAGCTCCACCGTCGGCTCGGCTCGGTCTGCAGTCCGCGGGCGAGGACCGCCCGAAGTCGTCGATTCGGAAGGTCCGGCACGCCGGCGGCACACGACGCGCGAGAGGGCCGTCGGCCGAGCAGCACCTCCGCGCACGTCAGCGCGTACGCCCATTGATCGGCGGCGGCGTCGCGGGCGTCGCGCTCGAAGCACTCGGGGGCCATGTACGCCGGCGTGCCCGCCCACACCGCGCCGTCCTCGGTCGTGGCGTCGCGCGAGCCCACCGTGTCGTCCGCGCTCTCGGCCGCCAGGCCGAAGTCGAGCAGCACCGCGGTCGGACCCCCGTCGCGCGACTCGACGACCACGTTGGCCGGCTTGACGTCGCGGTGCACGAGCCCCGCGGCGTGGATCGCCGCCAGGCCGCGTCCGCATTGCAGCAGCACGTTGAGCCGTGCGGCCGTGGGCTGCCCCTGCGACCATTCGCGCAGGCGCGGGCCCGCGACCTCCTCCATCGCCAGGAACACCACGTCCCCGGACCGCGAGACCTCGTGGATCGACACCACGTTCGGATGCCGCACCCGGGCCATCGCTCGCGCCTCGCCGAGCGCATGTTCGACGGCGACGTCACCGGTGAAGCGGTGGACGATCTTGAGGGCGAGGCGGCGCTTGAGCTGCGTGTCCCAGGCCGAGTACACGGCGCCCATGCCCCCGCGTCCGATCGGGTCGAGCAGCACGTAGCGACCGAGCGTGGTCCCACGCCGCAGCGTGCCGGCCGTGGGCGGCGCCGCATCGGCTCGCGGACCGTGGGCCCTTGCACTGGACCAGGTCGTCGTCTCCTCGTTCACGGCCGCCCTCGCGCAGACGACATGGTAGCGTGACGACGAGACGGTCGATGACCGGGTCCGACGATTCCACCTCGCTGTGGGCCGTGACGCCCCGTCCGTCGCTGCGTTCGCGCGTGGCGGTGCTGGTCGGCAGTGGGGAAGGCGTCCCTCGGCTCGTCGCGCTGCGGCAGACCGAGATGGTCATCGGGCGAGGGGACGACGCGCAGATTCGGCTGGCGGCGCGCGGCGTCTCGCGGGCCCACGTCAAGCTCGTCGTCGCCGGACCGGACGCCGTCACCGTGGTCGACCTCGGGTCCAAGAACGGCACCTTCGTCAACGGCAAGGCCATCGACGTGACGACGCTCGAGGAAGGCGACGAGCTCGCCGTGGGTCCCGTGGCCGTGTTCCGCTACACGATGCGCGAGGAGGACGAGCTGCCCGCCACGCGCGTCGCCGCCTCGCTGCCGGCCCTCGACACACTGACGGCACGCGAGCGCGAGATCGCCGAGCTCGTCGCCTCGGGACTGAGCAATCCCGCGATCGCGGCTCAGCTGGGGATCAAGCCGAGGACGGTGACCAGTCATCTCGAGCACGTCTTCGCCAAGCTCGACGTGCGCTCGCGGACCGAGCTGACACGCCTGATGGTCACCGCCGAGGGCTCCGCTTCGACGTGACCGTGGTGTCGGCGAACGAGACGCGTCGGTCGGCGGGGAAGTCGACCGTGCGACGCAGCCGTCGACCGCGGACGACCGCGGTGACCTCGTGGCGTCCCGGTCGCAGCAGCAGGGCGTGCTCGCGGCGCGTGCCGAACAGCACCCCGTCGACGAAGACCTTGGCCCCCGCGGGGGCGTCGACGACGAGGCAGTCGGTCAACGAGCGCAGATAGGGCAGACCGGCGACGGCCGTGTCCGTACGGATGGCGAAGTTCATCGCCTGGGCGTCGGCGATGCCCGCCGTGACCACCGCGACGACGCGGCCATGACGATCGAAGACCGGGCCCCCCGATGCGCCGGGATTGAGCGGGATCTGGGTCTGCAGCACACCTTCGTCGGCGTCGCCGTAGGCGTTGGACACCGCACCGGTCGACAGCGTCCAGATCCCACCCCGTCCGTGGCCCACCGAGCCGACCCACGTACCCACGTCGACGTTGCGGGACGAGCCGATCGTCAGCGCATGGGTGTCGCGGGCGTCGATCTTGACGATGGCGAGATCGAGATCATGCTCGCCCCGGTCGACCACCGAGCCGCGGTACTTCGTCCCGTCGAACGCCACCACGTCGACGACGTCCGTCCCGGCGACGACGTGGCGGTTGGTGAGGATGTGGCCTCGCTCGGACACGAAGAAGCCCGAGCCGAAGCCGTCGCGGGTACGCAGAAAGACCACCCCCGGCGCGATCCGATCGAACAATGCGCGGTGCGCTTGCTCGAGCTGGCCGAGCACGTCCGCGGGCGAGGGCGCGGACGCGAGAGCACCGTCGGCGGGCGCCGTGGCGAGCAGCGCGGTGGCCAAGATCGTCGTGAGCATCAAAACCTCCCCGACACGATCAAGCCGACCGATTCCGAGGACGCCGAGGGGGTGGCCGTCACCTTGCCGGGCTCGCGCTTGGGCAGGCCCAGCTCCTTGCGCAGGTTGTCGTTGAAGGTCCGCGCCAGCCCGAGCGCCTCGGTCCCGGCGACCGGGTGGGGCGAAAGACGAGCCGCCACCACCGACAGCACGAGGCCGCCGACGAGCAAGCCGCTGCCGGCACCGAGGCCGACCGCGAGCGCCTGGCGTCGACGCGCGCTCTTGTCGTCCTCGCACTGCATCGCGGCGTCCGAGAGCAGGTCGCCGTCGCACGTCTCGTTGGTGATCGATACCGACTTGCCGATCCCGTAGCCGAACATCAGGCCGAGACCGGTGACGGCGGTCGCCGCGGCACCCACGCCCACGGCGGTGCGAGCGATCCGGCGCGACCGATACTTGCGGGCGAGATCGTCGCGCCCCACGTAGCGGTAGAACTCGGCGCCGTCGAGCGGTCGACCTTCGCCGGTCATCGGATGGAAGCGGCGCGAGACGGTCGCCACGTTTCCGTCGCTGGCCACGAGCAGGTCCATGTCGAACACGACGCGACGTCGCTCGAAGGTCGCCGCCGCCTCTTCGTCGACTTCCTCGAAGGACACGATCGCGCTGGCGACGTCGTCCTTGGCGGCGCGGCCCGTCGCCGGCGGATCGACCACGTCCCCCGCGTGGGCCGAGAACCCGCCGACGGTTCGCCCGTCGGCTGCGTACACGGTGACGACCACTTCCGGGGTGTCACCGTCGTCGAACGCGCGGACGATCACGACGCGGTCGGCCGAGAGCGGTCGAGCTCGCGCGACGATCTCGTCGTCGTCGAGATCCTTCAACGCGCCGAGCGACGCGCCGTCGCGGACGCGCGTGGCCTCGTCGGCGAGACGCGTGCGGAGGTCGCGGGCGGCGGCGTGCGCCGGGCTGGACCCGCCGCCGACGCTGACGACGACCACGTCGCGGCCGGCGGCGTCGACGTGCGTCGCGATCGCCGGCGGTTCGAACGTGGAGGTCCAGGGGCCGGCGTGGGCGGCCCGGGGTGCCGCGAACGTCGTGACGAGGGCTGCGCAGACGAGCGAAGCGGCCCAGCGGGGGTGTGCATCCATGGCCGGAGGTCTACGAGATCGCCGCGACCGCGACCTCGGACGGTCGTCCGAGGCGGCAGTCGGGCAAGCTCACGTTCGTTCGCCGCGGCCCGGGCGCGCGCCGCAGGGCGTGTTGGATCACGCGGGCGAACGGGGGTATCAACGTCGCCCAATGAGCGACAAAGCCAAAGGGATCATCCTCATCGGTGCGCCGGGCTCGGGCAAGGGCACCCAGGCCAAGAAGATGAAGGCCGAGCTCGGCTACGCCCACATCTCGACGGGCGACCTGCTGCGCGCCGCGGTCAAGGAGGGCACGCCGCTGGGGCTTCAGGCCAAGTCGTTCATGGACTCGGGCGCGCTCGTGCCCGACGAGCTGGTCATCGGCTTGCTCAAGGAGGCGATCGGCGCCCCGGAGGCCGACAAGGGCTTCATCCTCGACGGCTTTCCGCGCACGATCCCGCAGGCTCGGGCGCTCGACGCCGAGGTGACGGTCGACAAGGTCGTCGATCTGCAGGTGCCCTACGAGCTGCTCGAAGAGCGCGTGACCGGCCGCCGCATGTCGCCGAGCGGTCACGTCTATCACCTCGAGTACAACCCCCCGAAGGTCGCGGGAAAGTGCGACGTGACGGGCGAAGACCTCTACCAGCGCAGCGACGACACGCCGGAGAAGGTCAAGGAGCGCTGGGACAAGTTCCTGTCGGAGACCAAGCCGGTCATCGCCCACTACGGGGAGTCGGGGATCGTGGTCGAGGTCGACGGCGTGGGCGAGCCCGACGAGATCTTCGCCCGCATCATGGCGGCGCTGTAGTCGTCGCGCGTCAGCTGCCAGAGGCGTTGCCGGTCGAGGAGCCATCGCCGGTCGACGTGGCGCCGCCGGTGGAGGCGCCCGTGCTGCCGGAGTCGGCCTCGCCCGTGCCGGTGCTCGCCGAGCCCGATCCGTCGTCGGAGTCGTCTCCGGAGCCCGTCGCACTCGCCGGCGCGCCGGTGCCGGTCGCGAGGTCCGGGTCCGGGCAGTAGTTGTCGTTGACCGCACAGCAGTCCTCGCCACCGCCGCTGGTATTGCACGCGTCGAACTTGTTGCCGTCGCCGTCGTCGCCGCAGCCGGCCAACGCCGATGCCGCCACGAACATCCAAACCATCTTAGAGATCATCGTTGCAGGATAGCAGCGACCCGCGCTCGGACATCTATACTCGTCGCGTGCGGGTGCGTTGGTCGTGGTTGGCGCTCGTGGCCACGTCGGCCTGCGGGCATCCGAGTCCCGTGCCACCGCCGTACGTCACCGTGGACCCTGCGCCGGTCGATGCCCGCCCGAAACGGCTACGGCCCGTCCGGATGGACGTGACGCCGCCCGACCGACCCGCGA
This sequence comes from uncultured Pseudomonadota bacterium, assembly GCA_937896535.1. GTDB lineage: Bacteria > Myxococcota_A > Polyangia > Nannocystales > Nannocystaceae > CALBMM01. Next base: position 5,485 of record CALBMM010000142.1, on the reverse strand, counting down.
CGCCCTTGTCGTGCCCGCCGATGACCGAGGACCTCGACCAGTCCCGAGTCACGCTCGATGCGGCGGTCTTGTTCGCGACCGACGCGGCCACGCTGCAGCCCGCCGCCGAGGGGGTGCTCGCCGAGCTCGTCGCCTCGCAGGTCGCGCCGTTTCCCAAGGTGCGGCTGCGGATCGAAGGGCACACCGACGACCGAGGCTCGACCTCCTACAACGCTCGCTTGTCGCGGCGTCGTGCCGACGCCGTCGCGGCCTGGCTGACGGCACACGGCATCGAGCGTGACCGCGTGCAGACCGAAGGCCTCGGCGAGACGCGCCCCGTCGGGGACAATGCGACCGAGCCGGGACGCGCTGCGAATCGTCGCGTCGAGGTCGTGCTGCGCGGGATGTCGGAGGGCGGGCAGTGCGGGGACAGTCGCGCGTGCTGTCTCGTGGACACGCCGGCCTGCATCGGCGCGGACCTGACGGCCACGTCGTGGCAGCGCGACGCCGATCGGCACGGCGTGGAAGTCTCCGAGCGGGTGGTGCGGCTGTGCGAGGTCAGCGAGATCGGTCAGGCGGTGTGGGTGACCTCCACCGGCGAGAACAAGATCGCCAAGTTCGAAGCGGCGACGGGCCGCGAGCTGTTTCGTGTCCCGACGTTCGGCAAGTTTCCCCAGCGCACCGCGATCGCTCCGGACGGCTCGGTGTGGATCACCAACCGCGAGTCGGGCTCGTACATCCACCTCGCGCCCGACGGGTCCGTGCGTTGCGCGAGCGAGTACGGTACCTGCGTGACGCGAGCGGCCGCGGTGGACCCCGACGGGCACGCGTGGATCGGCTGTCACGACGACAAGACGGTTCGCCGCGTCGACGCCGTGCGCACCGAGGGCGAGGTGATGATCGTCGACGACCCGGGAGGCGAGCACAACGTCGTGCCGCGCTGCGCCGAGACGGCGCAAGTGCAGCTTCGCGACACCGCACCGTACGGGCTGGCGTCGGACGCCGACGGTGGCATGTGGGTGACGAGCAATCTCGGCACCACGGTCGCCAAGATCGACACCCATCGCGCCGCGCGAATCGCCGAGTTCGACGTCGCGTCCGATCCGTTCCTGCGGCGGTGGGGCGGTTGCTTCTCGCCGTACGGCATCACGATCGACCGCGACGGCAACCCGTGGCTGGGCAACTATCTGTGCGGCACGGTCCTGAAGATGGATGGATCGACGGGGCGGATCCTCGGCAGTTTCGGCGGCGGCAAGGGCCGACGCCTGCAGCGGCCGCGTGCCGTCGGACTCGATCGCGACGGCAACGTGTGGGTCGCCGAGAACGAGGGCACGCACGTGGTCAAGCTGTCGCCGCGCGGCGGGTTCCTGCGGCGCGTCGATCTGTCGCCGTGCGGCGGTGCCGACCCCGGGCCGCTCGGCACCGGATCGGACGCCGAAGGCCACATGTGGACCGTCCTGCACGACGCCGGCAAGCTCGTCCGCTACACGACCGAGGGCGAGATCCTCGGCTGCTACCCCGAAGGGGACACGCTGCGTGCCCCGTACACGTACTCGGACCTGACGGGATCTCTTCTGTCGTTGGTGACTCGGGACACGGGCCGGGTGCGCGCGAGGGTCCAAGCACCCGCGCCGACGCAGTGGCGGATGCTGACGGCCCGCGTGTCGACCCCCGGCGGGTCTCGCGCATGCCTGCGCGTGCGTGCGGCTCCGTCCGAGCTCGACCTGGCGAAGGCGGCGTGGTCGGGCCGGGCATGCCCCTCGGCCGGGACCCTGTCACCCCGTCGGGTGGCCTTGTTCACGGCCGACCGCAGCGGGCCGACAGGACGGGTCCTCGAGGTCGAGCTGACGCTTTCCCCCGGTATCGACGGCTCCCTGCCCACCTTCGCGGACGCCTCGGTGGCGGGCATCCCGGCGCCGTGACGGGGTTGCGCTCATCACGCAAGCGCGCGAACGCGGGCGCCGACTCACGGCGGAATCTCATGGATTTGCGTTGGCATGGCGCGTCGGACGCGGGGTGGACGGCCGCCGAACTCGGTGGCATATAGCGCGTCCCCGGAGCCCCAGTGGGCTCCTTGTCTTTTCTTATGGGTGCGCCGCCAAAGCCCGAAGCCGAGGCCGCCACCGTCGTCGAGGAGCTTCCCCAGAAACTATTTCGCCTTCAAGCCGAAGACGGGTCCGAGATCATCGCGGGTCCGTCGCCCGAAGCCCAACGACTCGGGATCATCGTTCGCCGTGGGACCAAGGTGCTCGTTCGTCGTGCATCGCACGACCCGGCCCACGGCTCGATCCTCGGACTGACCCGTTGAAGGAACCCGGGTTGGGCAACCCAGTTCGGCACAGACGAAGGCCAACGTCGAAGAGAGACGACAGATGAAAGTTCGAGCGAGCGTCAAGAAGATTTGTGAGAAGTGCAAAGTCATCAAGCGACGTGGTGTCGTGCGAGTGATCTGCGAAAACCCCAAGCACAAGCAGAGGCAGGGCTAAGCGATGGCACGAATCGCCGGCATCGACCTTCCCCGCAACAAGCGGATCGAAGTCGCACTCACCTACATCTACGGCGTCGGCCGTCACACCGCGTCGAAGATCCTGCAGGACTCGGGCGTCGGGCCGTCGGTGCGCACCGACGATCTGACCGACGACCAGGTCGCCGCGATCCGGGCCACCATCGAAGCGGGCGTCCGCGTCGAAGGTGACTTGCGCCGCGACGTGCAGATGAACATCAAGCGCCTGATGGACCTCGGCTGCTACCGCGGCCTTCGTCACCGCCGCAACCTCCCGGTTCGTGGCCAGCGCACGCACACCAACGCGCGCACCCGCAAGGGTCCCAAGCGCGCCACCATCGCGCAGAAGAAGCGCGCGTAGCCCACGGCGAGGACTCAAGCGATGGCAACCTCCAAGCAAGGCAAGAAGCGGATCAAGAAGAACGTCTCGACCGGGATCGTTCACATCCGCTCCACGTTCAACAACACGCTCGTCTCGGTCACCGACGTCAACGGCAACGTGGTCAGCTGGGCCTCCGCCGGCGTTCGTGGCTTCAAGGGCTCGCGCAAGTCGACTCCGTTCGCGGCACAGCTGGCCGCCGACGAAGCCTCGCGCCGCGCGCAAGAGCACGGCATGCAGACCGTCTCGATCCGCGTCAGCGGTCCGGGTGCTGGTCGCGAGTCGGCCCTGCGTGGCGTGCAGTCGTCGGGACTGCGCATCACGTCGATCAAGGACGTCACCCCGATTCCCCACAACGGTTGCCGCCCGCCGAAGCGGCGGAGGGTTTGAACCATGGCCCGTTACACCGGACCCGTTTGTCGTCTTTGCCGTCGCGAGGACTCGCAGCTGTACCTGAAAGGGGACCGCTGCTACTCGCAAAAGTGCGGCTACGAGCGCCGCCCGTACCCCCCCGGCCAGCACGGCCAGGGTCGCAAGCGCCGTCCTTCGGACTACGGCCAGCAGCTTCGCGAGAAGCAGAAGGTCAAGCGCATGTACGGCCTGCTCGAGAAGCAGTTCCGCGGCTACTACCACCGCGCGGTCGCCATGAAGGGCGTCACCGGTGAGAACCTGCTGCAGTTGCTCGAGCGTCGCCTCGACAACGTCGTGCTGCGTTGCGGCATGGCGTCCTCGCACGCCGAAGCGCGTCAGCTCGCTCGCCACGGTCACTTCCTGATCAACGGCAAGCGCGTCAACATCCCCAGCTACCTCGTGCGCGAAGGCGACATCATCGAGGTCAAGGACGGCTCCAAGAAGGTGCAGAAGATCGTCGAGGCGCTCGCCAAGTCCGATCGCTCGCCCCGTCCGGCCTGGCTGGAGGTCGACAAGGACAACTTCAAGGGCAAGGTCACGACCCTGCCGTCTCGGTCGGACATCGCCGCCGAGATCGACGAGCAGCTCATCGTCGAGCTGTACTCCAAGTAAGAGGAAAGCGAAGGAGGCCAAGCATGCAGGACGCCAATACGATCGCGCGCAACTGGAGAGACCTCATCCGGCCCAAGAAGCTCGAGGTCGAGCCCGAGTCGCTGACGGAGAGCTACGGCAAGTTCACCTGCGAGCCGCTCGAGCGCGGCTACGGCATCACGCTGGGCAACAGCCTGCGTCGCGTGCTGCTGTCCTCGCTCCAGGGCTGTGCGGTGACCACCGTTCGCATCGACGGTGCGCTGCACGAATTCACGACCATCGAGGGCGTGGTGCAGGACGTCACCGACGTCATCCTCAACATCAAGGCGCTTCGCCTCTCGATGGACGACGCGACCCCGCGCACGCTCGTCATCGACAAGCAGGGCGAGGGTGAGGTCACGGCCGCGGACATCCAGGCGCCCAACGGCGTCTCGGTCCTCGACCCGGACCAGCAGATCGCGACCCTGTCCAAGGGTGGTCACCTCAAGATGGAGATGACGGTCGCGATGGGCCGTGGCTACGCCACCGCGGACCAGAACAAGTCCGAGGGCATGCCGATCGGCGTCATTCCGATCGACTCGCTGTTCTCGCCGATCCAGAAGGTCAACTACCGGGTCACCAACGCCCGCGTCGGTCAGCGTACCGACTACGACCGCCTCATCCTCGAGGTCTGGACGGACGGCTCGGTCAAGCCCGACGACGCGGTGGCCTTCGCGGCCAAGATCCTCAAGGAGCAGCTGTCGATCTTCATCAATCGCGAGGAGATCGAGGAGGCCACGCCGGCCGAGCCCTCCGAAGAGGACAAGCTCAACGAGTACCTGTGGCGCTCCGTCGACGAGCTGGAGCTTTCGGTCCGCTCGGCGAACTGCCTGCAGAACGCCAACATCCACTACATCGGCGACTTGGTCCAAAAGACCGAAGCCGAGATGCTCAAGACCAAGAACTTCGGTCGCAAGTCCCTCAAGGAGATCAAGGAAATCTTGGCTCAGATGGGACTCGCGCTCGGGATGAAGATCCCGAACTGGCAGGGACCCCCGGTGGTCCAGGAGTAACGAGAGCCATGCGCCATCGCAAATCCGGCCGCAAGTTCGGCCGCACCTCCTCGCATCGCAAGGCGATGTTCCGCAACATGGTGACCTCGCTGCTCGAGCACGAGCGGATCCATACGACCGAAGCCAAGGCCAAGGAGCTTCGCGGTCAGGTCGAGCGCACGATCACTCGCAGCCTCAGCGTGCAGGACCTGCTCGCGAAGGCCGAGGACAAGCGCACCGACGAGGACAAGGCCAAGATCGTCCACGCCATGCGCATGGCCGGTCGCCTCGTCCACTCCAAGGACGTGCTGCGCAAGCTCTTCACCGAGATTGCGCCCAAGTACAAGGACCGCAACGGCGGCTACACGCGCATCGTCAAGACGGTCGCGCGCGTCGGCGATGCGGCCAAGATGGCCATCGTCGAGCTCGTCTAGCTCCGGCGTCCACGCCACCGACCAAGCCCCGCCCGGCATGCCGGCGCGGGGCTTTTGGCGTCTCGCCGGTGGCACCGAGCCGCATCCGGCTACGGCAGCTTCGTAAGTGCTCGCCGTCCCCCGTCGTGACCGTTTGAGCACAGCCGGCGATGCTCGA
>CALBMM010000141.1 GCA_937896535.1 uncultured Pseudomonadota bacterium | reverse complement strand
GGTCAAGCTCGTCGCCGGCGTGGAGCTCGACTTCGGCCACGTCGGCATCGCGGCCGCCCCGATCTTCGCCGCCAACGCCGGCGACTCGTTCGCGGCCAGCGGAGCCGCGGCACGCCTGCGGGTCTCGCAGGAGCGCTACGTGCCCCTGGCCGTCTCCCCGCGCCTGGTCACGCGGCTGCAGCTTTCGGCCTACAACGGCGAGCGCGGCATGTACGAGGCGATCGCCGAGCTCGACGCCGCGGCCGAGCGCGGCGCCATCGTGGTCCTCGAGACCCGGGGCAACGCGTGGGGCTGGGCCCAGACCGAGGAGGTTCGCGAGGCGATGCTGCGGCTGCGCGCCAGCGGCGGCAAGGTCGTCGTCTACCTCGAAGGCGCGGGGCTGCGCTCGTACTTCCTCGCCGCCGCCGCCGACCGGATCATCGCCCACCCCGAGCGCAACCTCGAAGTCACCGGGATCCGGATCCAGCAGTTTTACTACGCCGATCTGTTGGACAAGCTCGGGGCCAAGGCCGAGTTCGTGCGTATCGCCGAGTACAAGAGCTCTCCGGAGCACTACGAGCGGTCGACCGCGTCCGAGCCGTCCAAGCGTCAGCGCGAGCTGCTCGTCGGCGACATCTGGAACCACGTGCTGCGCACGATCGCGAGCGACCGCGGACGCGACGCGCTGGCCGTCAAGGACTGGATCGACCAGGCCCCGCTCTCGCCGGCCAAGTCGATCGAGCTCGGCGTCGCCGACGAGCTCGCCTATCCCGACGAGCTCGACGAGCGCCTCGAGAAGTGGCTGGCATCGAAGGTCCGCATCGAAAAGCCCAGCAAGCAGAAGATGCACGCCGACACGTTCGGGCCGCCGCCGCGGGTGGCGGTGCTGTTCATCGAGGGCGATCTGGTCACCGGCGACTCGTTCACGGTGCCGATCCTCGGCCGCAAGGTCGCGGGCTCGCGCACGCTGACCAAGCAGATCGAGGCGCTGCGCAAGGATGCCAGCATCCGGGCGGTCGTGGTGCGCATCAACTCGCCGGGCGGGATGGTCTCGGCCGCCGACGCGATCGCCCGCGAGCTCGAGCTGACGCGCAAGGAAAAGCCCGTCGTGATCTCGATGAGCAACGCCTGCGCATCCGGGGGCTACTACATCGCGACCGCGGGCCAGTACATCTACGCCGACGCGATGACGCTGACCGGATCGATCGGCATCTTCTATCCCAAGGTCGACGTCTCCGGGACCATGCGGCTGCTCGGTGTCGGCGTCGACGAGAAGAACTACGGCAAGCACGCGGGCCTGCGCTCGTGGTTCAAGCCGTACACCGAGGACGAGCGCGCGGCGGCCCAGCAGGACATCGCCGATGCCTACGAGGTCTTCACGGGGCGTGTCGGCAAGGCGCGAGCGCTGACGCCCGAGCAGGTCGACCGAGTGGCGCGCGGGCGCGTGTGGTCGGGCGTGCGTGGCACCGAAGTCGGCCTCGTGGACTCCTACGGTGGGCTGCGCGAGGCGGTGCAGCGTGCGCGGGCGATCGCGGGCTTGCGGACCGACCGCGGCGAAGTGCAGCTGTACCCCGAGCCTCCCAACGTGCTGCAGAACATCCGCGCGTTGTTCGGCTTTCAGCTGCCGTCGCCGTTCGGCGAGGCGGACGCCACGACCGCCGGCGGCAGCTTCGGGCGACCGGTCGCGCCTTCGGCCGGCATCCTTTCGATTCTGCCGGGTCCGATGCGCCGCGCGCTGCGGCACCTGCCGGTCGTGCTGTGGTGGGCCGAGGAGCCCGAGGCGCTCGCGCTGTCGGAGACGCAGTACGTGATCGAGTAGGCGGGCGAGCCGAGGCCATGCCCTTCGCGCTGTCGTTGGCCGCCGGCCTCGTCCTCGCAGGCCCGCCCGTTGCGGGGTCGCAGGCGTCCGTCGACTCCCCGTTGCGGTGGCACGCGCCCGCCCAGTGCACGACTGCGGACGAACTCGCGGCGGCGGTGCAGACCCACATCGGCGTCACCCTCGACGCGCTCGAGATCGGGCCGTGGTCGGTCGTGGGCGAGGTACGGCCCGACCCGGGCGGTGGATGGTCGCTCGCGCTGTCGATCGAAACGGTGCAAGGCGTGACCACGCGGGCGCTGCACGAGCCCGACGACTGCGACGCGCTCGCGGACGCGGCGGCGCTGCTCGTCGCGATGGCACTCGATCCCAGTGCCTTCGCGCCGATCATCGACGCGACCACGACCGCACCGACACCGCCGGTCGGACCGGTGGCGCCTCGCCCGGAGCCGACGCCGGCGGTGCCCGAGCCCGCGCCGCCCGAACCTGCGGGGGCGGTCGAGCCGATCCCGGTCGACGATCCGCCGGCGCCGCTGTCGTTCATCCTGGGCCCGTCGACCGGATTGGACTGGGGCACACTGCACGCGGTCTCGCCGATCGGTCGCATCGGGGCGCACTGGCAGCTGCCGCGGCTGCGGGTCGGGCTCGCCGCGACGTTCGGTGGCTCGCCCGGCTTCGAGGTGCCCGTCGTCTCGCAGCGGATCTCGGTGTGGCTGTGGACGGTCGGGGCCGAGGTCGGACCCGTGTTCACGCGCGGCGCCTTCGAGTTCCCGATCCTCGCGGGGCTCGAGGCGGGACAGCTGCTGATCAGTCCCCGCGAGCTGCTGCAGCCCCCGCGTCAGCAGCGACCGTGGGCCGGCCTCGTGCTCGCCCCGGGGGCGGCGTGGGTGCCGCGACCGTGGATCGCGGTGGCGGTCCGGGTCGCCACCGTGGTCGCGTTCACCCGACCGCAGTTCGCGATCGAGGGCGTGGGAAGCCTGCACGAGGCCGCACGCGTGGGAATTCGCGCTACGCTGGGTTTGGAGTTCCGTTTTCGCCTGTCGATGATGAAAACGGCTGCTGCTGGGAACGAACCGGGACGCCGCTGAATCCGTCATGCCGTTGTCGATCTCCCGCGGGGCGCGCAAGGCCGCCCAAGCCCGACTCCGCCAGAGCTACGCCGATCACTACGGCTTCGTCTGGCGAAGCCTGCGGCGGCTCGGGGTCGAGGAGGATGCCGTCGACGATGCCGTCCACGACGTCTTCGTGGTCGCGGCCCGCCGCCTGCACGAGTTCGAGGACCGCGCGGCGGTCACCAGCTGGCTGTTCGCCGTGGCGATCCGGGTGGCCAAGCACAAGCGACGCGCGCTGGCGCGGCACCTTCGGCGTACCGAGGCGGTCGCGAACCGGGCCAAGACCCGCACGCCGGCCCGCGACCCGTACGCACAGCACGATGCGGCCCGGACCCTGCACGCGCTGCTGCAGCGGCTCGACGACAAGCTGCGGCACGCCTTCATCTTGATGGAGCTCGAGCAGATGACCGGCAAGGAAGCGGCGGCGACGCTCGGCATCAAGGTCGCCACGGCCCACTCGCGGCTCAGGCTCGCGCGCGAGCAGCTGCGTGCGCATGCGGCCGAGCTCGCGGGCCAAGACGTCAGGAGGTCGGCATGAGCGACGACATCTTGCGCGAGCTCGTCGAAGGCGAGCGCGCGGCGCTCGATCCCGCCGAGACGCCCGACGACGCCAAGCAGGCCACATGGAATCGCGTGGCCCACAGCGTCGCGATCGGGGCCCCCGTGGCGGGCTTCGGCGCGGGCAAGGTGGTCGCGGCGAAGGCGGGGCTTTCGTACGGCAAGGGGCTGGCCGCACTGGTGTTCGCCGGGGCCGCGGCCGTGGGCGCCTACGAGCTCGCGAGCGATCGCGACGATCCCTCGGTCGCGTCCGCGCCCGTGACCGCGACATCGCCGGCGGCGTCGGGACGTGAAGGCGAGAGCACGCCCGCCCGACGAGGGGCCTCGTCGGTCCGCGACGACGAAGACGAGGGCGACGCTGCGGTCGAGGTGCCGGCGCCCGTGGTCGTTCCGCCGGTGACCCCGCCGCCTCGGGCCGCCACGGCACGTCCCGCACCGCGCGCGACCGGCCGACGCCCCGAGCCCGAGCCCACGCCGCCGCCGGCCGACGCCGCCTCGGCCCTCGCCGAGGAAGCCCGCTTGCTCGCCGACGCGCGCCGCAAGCTGCAGGCCGGACAGGCGCGCGCGGCGTTGATCGTGCTCGACGATCACGCCGAGCGTTTCGCCCACGGCCAGCTCCGCGAGGATCGCATGGCCTTGCGCGCGCGGGCGCTGTGCCGCGCCGGCGATCTCGAGGCGGGACGCCGCGAAGGGGCAGCGCTGCGCAAGGCGTTCCCGTCGTCGTCGCACCTGGACCGCACCGCGCAAGCGTGTGGCGACGCGACGCCGTAGCTCGCTCGGTCGCGCGGAGTTTTTCTGGTCGCCGTGCGTCGGCGACTGATGAAACGCGACGCACCCGGGAACGAACGATGCGACGCCGCGACGCGACGCGATCGCAGCGCGACCGACAACGAAAGTGACAGCATGCAACGACTGCGGCGCGAGCTTCATGGTTCGCTGGCGCTGGGGCTGTGCCTCGGCCTGGCTTCTTCTTCTCTGCACGGCTGCGAGCCCGGCGAAATCGCCGAGCAGTGTGGCCTGGACGTCGATTGCTCCGCCGGCGGCTTCGCCGAGGGCAAGGCGAGCATCTCCGGCGTGGCGTACATCGACGCGTTCTTCGGGGCGGCGATCGATCTCGAAGCGTCGATGACCGGATTGAGTGGTCAGCTGCGCGGCGAGCTCGATGCGATCGCGGCCTCCGTGGATCTGGCGCCCGGGGCCTCTGGCGCCGAGATCGCCGGAGCGATCGACACGTACCTGTCGGGCTACATCACCGGGTCGCTGTCGATCAGCTACCAGCCGCCGCAGTGCCGCGCGAGCATCGAGGCGTCGCTGGCCGCCGCGGCCGAGTGCGACGCCGAGGTCTCGCCGGGCGAGGTGTCGGCCAAGTGCGAAGGCTCGTGCGAGGTGTCGGCCGAAGCCGCCGCCTCGTGCACGGGGAATGCGACGCTGATGTGCTCGGGCACAGCCCCGGCGCTCGACTGCACCGGGGGCACGTGCTCGGGTTCCTGTGTCGCCGACTTCGAGGTCGCACAGGCCGGCTGCGAGGGCACTTGCCGCGGCTCGTGCACGGTGCAGGGCTCGACGATCGATGGCTTCGAGGGACGCTGCGACGGCGAGTGCCAGGGCGAGTGCGCCGTGGACATGAGCGCGGGCGGCTCGTGCGAGGCTCGCTGCGAGGGCTCGTGCGAGTACGTGGCGCCCGAGGCCGGCTGCGAGGCCGACGCGACGATGCGCTGCGAGGCCAATGCCGGCGCGTCGGTCGAGTGCGACGCCGGGTGCGAAGGCACGGTCGAGCCTCCGGCGGTCAGCGCCGAGTGCGAGGCGTCCGTCGACGCGAAGGCGAGTGCTTCGGTCGAGTGCACCCCGCCCACGCTCGCGTTCGAGTTCGAGTTCGTCGGCGGGCTCGATGCCGGGGCGCAGGCGGACTTCCGCGCGTGGCTGCAGGGCTTTCGCGTGCACTTCGGGGCGATCTTGGCCGCCCGGGCCAAGGCCGAGGTCATCGCCGACAGCGCGCTGGGACTCATCGCCGCGGCGGGAGACGGGGGCGCGCTCCTGGACTCGGTCGCCGAGCTGAGCACCGACGCCAACGTCGCAGCCTCGGTGGGCGCGGCGTGTGCACTGCGGGAGGTGCCGGTCGCCTTCGCGGCCCTGCAGTCGGCCCAAGGCGAGCTGACCGCGAACCTGCAGGCCGCGGTCGAAGTCTCCGCCGCGTTCTGAGGTCAGGACCCGTCGGTCGGACGTTCGACGCCGCATGCGGCGTTGGACTCGTCGGCCTTCTCTCGCTCCCCGGGCAGATCGATGTGCTCGACCACCTCGATCTGCCCGTCGGCATCGATCGCCAGTCGTTGTCGGCAGCGGAAGTCGAGCACGTGGGCGCCGTGGGCCATGTGGTCGCGAAGCTCGAGCGTGACCCATCCGGGAGCGGTGGCGACGATCGCCGACGCGTCGCGGACGTCGGTGAACGTCGCGGCGACCCACTCGCCGACCTCGCGGGAGGACGCGACGATTGCGTCGGGGCCTTCGGTGGTCGAGCCGCGGCACTCGTAGCCGCACATCGGCGACAGCAATGCCCGGGCCGCGTCCCAGTCGCCCGCATCGAGCACGGCCGCGAAACGTAGGGCGGTCGTCGTGGGCAGGGGGGCGGTCACCGGACGACGATAGCCTGGCCGGGTCCGATCGGCGGATCCAGGCTGAGCTCGCCGCGTCGCGCCGCGTCGCTCTCTCGCTTGCCGTACAGCGCGAGCCCGCCGCCCGTGATGCTCAGGCCCACACCGAAGCCGGTCAGGACGGCGCCACCGACGAGCAGTCCCTTGCCGTCGGGGTCGCTCACCGCGTCGAGGACGAGCATCGTGATCCCGGTGGCCAAGAACAGGCCACCCGCGGCCGCGGTGATCCGGCCACCGATCATGAACCGATCGCCGCGTTGCGAGCGGCGCGACAGCGCGGCGTTGCGCTCGACCAGATCCGGATCCGGATCCACGAGCGCGGCGGCCACTACCGCGCGCGTCGGCGTATACCGAGCGGCCGAGCCGTTCCCGGGCACGGCGGCGGGCGCAGTGTTGGCCGAAAGCCACACGGCGGCCACGACCGTCGCATGCACCCCGAATCCACGTACCACGTTCATGTCGCGAGCCTACACCGAACTCGGGACCGCATGTCCCGCGCATGCCAGTGCGCACGTGCAGCGCCGAGCGCGGTGCGACGGGTCACGTGTAAACGTCGGGAATACGTCCGCGAGGCCGGCGACCGCAACTGCCGGCTTCGATGATGTCGATGGGACTCGGTTCAATCTTCGCGCTCGGTGTGCTCACGTGCGGCAGCCCGGAGCCCGCGCCGGCGGCGGAGGTCTCGCAGCAGCAGCAGCAGCAGCAGTACCCGGACTACTCGCCCGGGGTGGTGCATCGCCCGACGGCGTGGACGTACGAAGGCGTGTACTGGTCGCTGGGTGCCTCGCCGGCGAGCACGCTGCACGTCGACGGGTTCAACCCGGGCGTTCGCTACGACTCCGAGCTCGGCCTGCACTGGCGCCGCGGCAAGACGACGGTGATGTTCGGCGGCGAGTTTCGGATCCACCAGGTGCTCGGCCGCAAAAAGCCCGGCTACGGCTACGACGGCGTCTTCACGGTCTCGCACGGGCGCGTGTACGGACGCGTCGGGGCCGGCGTCGTCACCGGCATTCCCGGCAGTCGGGATCCCGACGACGTGCGCCCGGCGATGGGCGGACTGGTCGGCTTCGGCGTGCAGGGCGGCGGCGAGCACGTGCTCGGTCGCATGGGCTTTGACTACGACGTCCGCATGGACACCGACCTGCGCGTCAACCAGACGATCCTGCTGACGCTGCGGTTGGTGTTCGGGTTCTAGCCCGGCCCGGTCGGCGGCGTGAACTCGTCGCGGACCGTGACGTTGCTGGCCGCGAATGTCTCGCCTTCGGCCGTCACGGTCACCCCGATCGTCAATCGGTGAGTGTCGCCGCGACCGGGGTGGCCGCACCCGAGCTCGTCGCGCCGACACCCGAACACGAGCGTGACCTCGGCGTCGCGAGACGTGCCGGGGGCAGGCGGCTCGGCCAGCCGCACCACGATCGTGTCGCTGCCGGCCTCGACCTCCGCGCCGACGCCGGCGGTGGCCTGGACCTCCGCGGCGTACAAGTACGCGTCCGTCAGCCCGTCCATGCGCTTGCCCTGCAGGCGCACGGCCACGCTGCCGTCGACGTCGCGCGTCACGGCGCGCACCGCCAGGCTGTGAAACGCCGGGCCGTGCGGGCACGTGTCGCGCACCGACATCATCGAGCACGTGGTCACCGAGCAGACCACGAGTCCCGACAGCAGGGTCACGCTCACGAGCGCGATCGCGACCAGCACGAGGGCGCGCTGGGCCCGGGTCTCGCCGAGTCGTCGCGGCGCGCTCATGGACTCGCCAGCCCGAAGATCGCGCCCTGCGGATCGTGCAGCGCGACGTAGCGGCCGCCGCGAGGCGACGTCCGTGGAGGGGCAAGGACTTCGCCGCCCGCTGCTTCGGCGCGGCCGAGCGCCTCGTCGAGGTCGCCGAGCGCCCAGGAAGTCATCCAGTGGCAGTGCACGCCGGGGCGGTGGGCCGAGCGCAGCACGACGATCCGGGGATCGAGCGCGTCGCCCTCGGCCACGAGCAGCGGCCCGACATCGGGGCCGACGTCGACCGCGTCGCCTCGTCGCCAGCCGAGCACGCCGGCGTACTCGTCGAAGGCCGCCTCGGCGTCGAGCGTGTGCAGCTGGTGCAGCCACGCCGACACGTGGCGCTGCGGCGGCGAGGCCACGCAGAACACGGCGCCCTGGCGGTCGCGGAGCAGCTGTCGCGGCGAGCCGTCCGGGGCGACGGCCGGTCCCAGCCGTGACGCGCCGATCGCTTCGAAGGCGACGACGGTACGCTCGAGGTCGTCGACGGCGAGCTGTCCGATCCAGCTCGCCGGCACGCCCTTGCCACGCAGCGCGTCGGGCAGCGCTTCGACGGTCGCGACCGCGTTGCCCTCGGCGTCGCGCCACGTGCTGTCCGACGTGTCCCAGCCGAGCACCGCGGCGTAGAAGCGTCGCGCGTCGTCGACGTCCCACGTCCGCATCGCGTAGGCCCCGAACCCGATCGTCATCGCTCCCACCGTACCAGCAACCACGAAGAAGGCCCCCATGTCGGGGGCCTTCTCGCGCGACGGCGTCGCGGCATCAGCCGGCGAAGTTCTTCGCGGCGAACTCCCAGTTGACCAGGTTGTTCAAGAACGCGTCGATGAACTTGGGACGGGCGTTGCGGTAGTCGACGTAGTAGGCGTGCTCCCACACGTCGAGGGTCAGGATCGGGGTCTGCCCGTCCGTCATCGGGTTGCCGGCGTTGGCGGTCGACACGACGGCCAGCTTGTCGCCGTCCTTGACCAGCCACGCCCAGCCCGAGCCGAAGCGACCGGCCGCGGCGTCGGAGAACGCCTGCTTGAACGCGTCGTAGCCGCCGAAGTCGCGGTCGATCGCGGCCGCGAGGTCGCCGGTCGGAGCACCGCCGCCTTCGGGCTTCATCGAGTTCCAAAAGAAGGTGTGGTTCCAGACCTGCGCGGCCTGGTTGAACAGACCGCCGTCGGTGGTCTTGATGAGCTCTTCGAGGCTCTTGCCCGTGTACTCGGTGCCTTCGGTCAGCGAATTGAGCTTGTTGACGTAGGCGGCGTGGTGCTTGCCGTGGTGGTAGTCGAACGTCTCGGCGCTCATGTGGGGGACGAGGGCGTCTTTGGCGTACGGAAGGTCGGGCAGCTCGTAGCTCATCGGTGGTCCTTTTCTCGCGGTCTCGCGCTGGAAGCTGGGGTCGGCGGGGAACATGCCGCGGGAGCCGGCAACTGTCAAAACGGCGCGCAGCCGGTGTTCTGTCGGCGGCTCGAGACCGGGCGCGAAGGGCGGCGGGCGGACTCGCCCCTTCGGTGCTACGTTGAACGTGCCGATGCGGCGCGGACCGGGATGGACCCGGCCGCGACCTGCAAACGCCACACAGACCATTGAGCGACAACAAGATCCTCGAGGCGAAGTACGGCGCGCCGACGCCGATGTCCGAGCTCTCCCGCAAGCGTGTGACCGTCCCGCAGATCCGCGGTCACAAGGGCGACGCCGAGCCGTTGGTGATGATCACCGCCTACGACGCGACGTTCGCCAGGATGCTCGACGAGGCCGGCGCCGACCTGCTGCTCGTCGGGGATTCGCTCGGCATGGTCGTGCAGGGCAACGACGACACCCTGTCGGTCACGGTCGACGACATCATCTACCACTGTCGCGCCGTCGCGCGGGGCAGTCGGTACGCGCACATCGTCGGCGACATGCCGTTTTTGAGCTACCAGGTCACGGCCGAGGAGGCGCTGCGCAACGCGGGGCGACTCATCGCCGAGGGCCACGCGCACTCGGTCAAGCTCGAAGGCGGGGCGGTGATGGCCCCGACGATCGCCCGCATCGTGGCCGCCGGGATTCCCGTGATGGCGCACGTGGGGCTGACGCCGCAGAGCGTGCACGCCATGGGCGGGTTCCGGGTCCAGGGCCGCGACGCCGAGGACGCCGATCGGATCGTCGCCGACGCCAAGGCGGTGGCCGATGCCGGGGCGTACGCGCTGGTGCTCGAAGGTATCCCCGACGACCTCGCCCAGCGCATCACCGACACGATCGACATCCCGACGATCGGTATCGGCGCGGGCGTCCACTGCGACGGCCAGGTGCTGGTCTGCTACGACCTGCTCGGGCTCACGCCCGATCTCAAGCCGAAGTTCGTCAAGCGCTACGACGAGCTGTTCGACCGGGGCGTTGCCGCGGCGAAGGCCTACTGCGATCAAGTTCGTGCCCGCGAGTTCCCCGGACCCGAGCACACCTTCAAGTCGCGCCCCCGTCCCGTGGGTCCCGTCGCCACGGTCGGCTGACACGCATCGCGCCGCCTGCTCGGCACCGGACCGGGCGGTGGTATCGTCGTGCCGTGCCGCTTTCCCCCGAGCAGGAATGGACGCTGGTCGCCTGCGGTCTCGTCGCGCACGCCGACGGGATCCTGCAGGCCGACGAATGGGACCAGGTGCTGTGGATGCTCGACGAGCGCCTCGGCGCCAGCGAGGCCACCGAGTGGGTCGGCCGGCTCGCCGACCACGGGTCCTTGCGCGCGCGGCTGTCGCAGCTGGCTCCCCCCGCGCCGCTGTTCATCGAGACGATCCTGGAGAAGGCGTGGCGCATGGCGCTCGCCGACGGCGAGGCCAGCGAGGCCGAGTGCGAGGTCCACGACGAGCTCGCCGAGATCCTCGGTGCCACCGCCGACGAGCTGGCGCAGTGGCGCGAGACGTGGCTTTCGCGGGCGCAGCAGCGCGGGGAGATCGTGGCCGGGTTCGCTGCGGTGCTCGCCGGCAGCGACGGCGTCACCGAGCCGATGGAGCGTCAGCAATACGTCGAGCTGCTCGACCGTCTGCCGCTGGCGCAGGGGCGTCGCGCCACGCTCGACGGCTGGCTCGACAGCCCCCCGGATCTCGAAGCGCTGATCGGCCGCACGCTGGGCTTGGCTCCCGAAGACCGGGGCATCGCGCTGATGGCGATCGTCCCGGTGGTCAAGGCGGCGGGCGTCGGCGAGGTCGAGCGCGAGCTGTTCCTCGATCTCGCCGAGCGCGTCGCGATCGATCCGGCGCAAGCCGAGCGCTGGCTCGACCGGTGAGCCCGGGCACGCAGGCGTAGCGATGGCGACCGCAGACGCCGAACGCATCGGGCCCACGGCCCACTACACCGGCTACGTGTGGAAGCGACTCGGGTTGCCGCATGCCGACCTGTTCGCCACGCGCACCGGGGCGGTCCTGTACTGGGGGTTCTTCGCGCTCGGCGAGTGGACGACGCGCCTTTCGCCGGGCGTACCGTCGATGCGGCAGTACCTCGAGTACCGCCATCGGTTGATCGACGCCGTCGTCGACGAGCTGCGGCCCGACCCGATCGTGGAGATCGGTGCCGGGCTCACGCGGCGCGCGGTGACGTGGGCGGCCGATCGCGAGACGAACGCGATCGAGTTCGACCTCCCGGCGATGACACGACTCAAGCGCGAGGCGCTCGACCGTGCGCCGGTGCAGCTACGCGCGCGCCTGATCGGCCGGCACCGAGTGCTCGACGCGGACCTGCTGCAGCCCGCATTCGTGGAGGCGTTCGTATCGGCGGTCGGGCAGGGGGCCCGGCCGGTGGTGATCGCCGAGGGCGTGCTCAGCTACTTCGATCCCGACGGGCGGGCGCGACTGCTCGCCCATGTCGCCGAGGGCTTGCGCCGCGTCGGTGGTGGCACACTCGTGTGCGACTGCCACACGGCGCAGGCGCAGGCCGAGGTCGGCGTGGCGGCCAAGGTGCTGCGTACCGCGATCCGTACGGTGACGCGCCGCAAGCGAGCGCTCGATCCGTTCGCCGACCGCGACGCGCTGCACCGGGGATTCGCCGAGGCCGGGTTCGACGCGACGCAGGTCGTGGAGGCGGCCGACTATGTGTCGCGCGATTCACGCCTCAGGGGCCTGCACTCGCCGGCCCACGTGGTCGTCGCCCGCTGCTGAGACGCAAATTCGGCCGAGATCTGCCCCTGGGTGGCTACTGGAGCTGTTGACGTGGGCTCGAGTAGCCAGATGTCGTACATGTGATTCCAGGTGCTTAGCTGTGGCACGGATCCTGTACGTGACCGGCGCGGAGGATGAAACCCATGACCGCCCGCCTGACCGCCGCCGCTCTCGTCGCCCTCGTCGCCGCCGGATGTGACACCGCCCCCGAGGACAACGCCCGCGATCTGACGGCCGCCACCCAAAAGGGCGGCGCGTTCGGCAAGGCCGACGCCTCCGTCGAAGCGATCGTCGTCGACTTCGAGTTCGACGCCACGGTCGTCGCCGACTCCACGTTCCTGGCCGCCTCCAAGATCGAAGACCAGCTGCTGTACACGATCGGTCACCTCAACGGCGACAACTCGGTCGGTCGCCTCGACCAGCTGCAGCTGTCCAACATCACCACCGCGACCGTCGACGGCGAGAAGGTCATCAGCTACCACGCTCGTCTTCCCGTCGCGTGGGGCGACCGCGACGACGTTCCCGAAACCTACGAGCTCACGCTGCCGCGCTCGATCTCGATCTCTGCGCAGGACGACTTCACCGACAAGTACTCGCACAGCTGCGTCGACTTCGGCGCGCACGACGTGACGAGCGGGAGCATGTGGTACTACTACCGACCGCATCGCTCGGGCTGCAAGCTCGACGCGGCCGACGTGGTCACGGTGACCGCCGACGTGTCGGTCAGCCCGGTCAACACCACCGGCAAGTACCCCGAGTACCACAAGGTCTGGGAAGACGACGTCCTGCAGGTCGTCGCGGTCTTCGGCAAGTACGAAGACGGGGCCACCTCGAGCGCCGACGCGGGCATCGCCGCCTACAACAAGTTCTCGCGCTCGATCGCGTCCGAGCTCGGGCAGTTCGACCTCACCACCGAGCCCGCCTCGATCCCGAGCAATCCCGGCATCGCGATGCCCGAGCTGGTCTTCCACGGCGCGCTGCCCGACGGTCGCGCCGTCGAGGTCGTCGCCTTGCTCGTCGACAACGTCCGCACCGCGGGCCCGGCGTTCAACAGCCGCTACGCCGAGCTGACCCCCGAAGCCGACCTCATCATCTACAACGGCCACGCCGGCCTCGGTGCCAACATCCGCGCGCTCGCGGCCAAGGGCAAGTGGCGCACCGGCCAGTACGCGATGGTGTTCATGAACGGCTGCGACACCTACGCCTACATCGACAGCGCGCTCGCCGACGCCCACCGGGCCGTCAACCCGGACGACACGACCGGCCACAAGTACCTCGACATCGTCACCAACGCGATGCCCTCGTTCTTCCGCGAGATGTCCGGCGCTTCGATGGCGCTCGTGCGCGGCCTGTTGTCGTACGACGACCCGCAGACCTACGAGCAGATGTTCATGCACATCGACTCCGACGAGGTCGTCCTCGTCTCCGGCGAGCAGGACAACGTCTACACCCCCGAAACCGACGACGGTGGTGGCGACGACGTGGTGACCGATTGGGAAGGCATGACGCAGTCCGGCACCATCGCGCGCGACGAGGAGGTCCACTTCTCCACGCCCAAGCTCGCGGCCGGCCGCTACGTGTTCGAGATGACCGGGACCGACGACGCGGACCTGTACGTCCGCACCGGCCTCGCGCCGACCACCAGCTCGTACGAGTGCCGTCCGTTCAAGAGCGGCTCGCAAGAGACCTGCGTGGTCGAGCTGACCAGCCCCGCCACCATCTTCGGCATGGTCCGCGGCTGGGATGCCTCCTCCGAGTTCGAGCTCGTCGCGACCAAGAACTGACCGCTTCCCTTCTCGCTTCTTCGTACCTTCCGTTCCACGCAGCCGCCTCGTGCCCCAACGGGCCCGGGGCGGTTTCGTTTCGGCCGCCGTTTTGTGGCGTGGCGTGGGCGGTCTATGCTGCCGACGATGTCCCCACGACGCCGCCTGCTGGTGCTCGTCGGCACGGCGAGCGTGGTGCTGTTCCTGCTCGCCCTGGTCTACATGGTGGGGATGGACCGACTCGAGGGCCGGCCGCGGACGCTGCTGGAGAGCCTGCAGTGGGCGACCGAGACGGTGACCTCGACCGGCTACGGCGCCGACGGCCGCTGGGAGCACCCGGTCATGGCGCTGTTCGTCATCGGCGTACAGCTCGTGGGCCTGTCGCTGATCTTCCTCGTGATCCCGGTCTACGTGCTGCCGTACTTCGAGTCGCGGTTCGAGGTCCGGCTGCCGCGCGAGCCCCCCAAGCTCAACGAAGCCGTGCTGCTGTACCGGTGGGGTCCGGCGGTCGCCACGCTCGCCGACGAGCTCGACCGTGCCGACGTCCAAGTCGTCGTCCTCGAGGAGGACGAGGCGGTCGCCCGCCGGCTCGTCGACCGGGGACGCACGGTGGTGTACGGGGCATTCGCCGAGGAGGACGACCTCGCGGCCTCGATGGTCGCGGGCGCCCGCGCGGTGGTGCTCAACGGCAGCGACCACGAAAACGGGGCGATGGTGCTCGCGCTGCGGCAGATCGGTTTTCAGGGCGACATCCTCGCGCTCGTCGACAACCCGCTGCATCGCCGGCCCATGGCGCTGGCGGGCGCCACGGCCACCTACACGCCGCGGCACATCCTCGCCGCCGCCCTCGCGGCGCTCGCCGGCCAACGCACCACGGCCCGCGTCGCGGGGGTGCAGCACCTCGGGGGGCGCCTCGCGGTGGCCGAGCTCCGTGTCCACCGCGGTAGCGAGCTGATGGGCAAGACGCTACGCGAGGCCGACATCCGGCGGCGCACCCGGGCCACGGTGGTCGGGCTGTGGCGCGGCGGCGAGTTCGAGGCGCACCCCAAGGCCGAGACCAAGCTGACCCAGGGTGCGATCGTCGTCGCCGTCGGCGGGCAGGCGGCGCTGGACCGGTTCGCCGAGCTCGCGCGCCCGCTCGTCCACGAAGGGCCGATCCTGATCGTCGGCTACGGAGAGGTCGGCTTCAAGGTCGCCCAGTTCTTGCGCGACGCCGGCGAGAACGTCGTGGTCGTCAATCGCGGCGCGGCCGAGGGCGTCGACGTGGTCGGCGACGCTCTCGACCCCGCCGTGCTGACCCGTGCCGGGATCAAGCAGGCCCGGGCGCTCGTGCTCGCGATGGGGGGCGACAGCGCGATCCTGTTCGCGGCCTCGGTGGCCCGCGACCTCGCGCCCGAGATTCCGATCATCGCGCGCGTCGACCGGGTCGAGAACATCGAGCGGATCCACCGCGCCGGGGCCGACTTCGCCCGCGCCCTCGGCCAGGTCGCCGGCGAGATCCTGGCCAATCATCTGCTCGGCGACGAGTGGCTGGCGATGGAGGCCCGGGTCAAGCTCGTGGCCGTCGGCGCCGCGGGGCTCGTCGGGACCAATCCGGCGACGGCTCGGGTCGCGCAACGCACCGGGGCCACCGTGGTCGCGGTCAAGCGCAACGACGAGGTCATCGCCGATCTCGACGACGACCTGCAGATCCACGAAGGCGACGAGCTGTACCTGTGCGGGACCGAGGACGCCGTCGACCGCTTCCACGTGCAGTTTCCGGGCTCGAAGCTGTCGAGCTGAGCCCGCGCCGTCGCGTCGCGGCCCCGCACGGTTGTCGCCCCAAATGGATTCGCCCCGCCGGCCGGAGCCGACGGGGCGCTGCACGGGCGTGGGCTGGAGCTCACTCGGGGCAGGCGTAGTCGATGGCGACCGTGCCACCTTCGCCCTGCAGGGTCTCGCAGGCGTAGCCGCACAGGCGGACCGCGTTGTAGGGACCGCCGGGCGAGGTGTAGACCCAGCCGTCCTCGGTCTCGCAGTCGGCGACCTCGTGGTAGGTCACGCCGCCGGTGGTCAGCGTGACCAGGTCCGGATGCTCGGGCGGATTGGCCAGGTTCAGGGTGCACTCGATCTGACCGGCGACCGTCTCGAGCGCCGCCGACAGCTCCAGCTCGTTGAAGGTGTTGTAGAAGGCGTCGACGCCCGAGGCCGGGGCGCCGCCGGCCAGCGCGACCTCGTTGAGCGACTCGTACGCGTTGACGGCGGGCTTGGTGCCCATCTGGTCGAGGATGTTGATCCCGACCACGTAGACCGGGATCCCCATGTCGGCGAAGGTCGTCTCGACCACCGACGGCAGGCTGTCGTCGTAGACGAACAACGTCTCTTCGGGGAGCTCCTCGGGGCTGCAGTTGGCCGCGCCGTCGGTCACCAGCACGATCGCGCGGGCGTCCGAGCCGCCGAGGTTCATGAGGTGATCGGCCGCCGACGCGATACCGGCCACGGCCGGCGTGCCGCCGGAAATCGTGAAGTCGTCGGGGCCCGGGATGGCCTCGAGAATCGCCGCGCCACTGCCGGACGCCACGGCCACCTCGGGGGTGTCCGCCATGGCGCAGGAGAAGTCGTTGGTGGGCTCGTCGAGCCACGCGATGGTCGACGGAAACAGCTGCGCGCCGAAGTCGACCTTGGCGTCGAACTGCGCCGTGAGGAAGTCGACCACGTGGTACAGGCTGTTCCAGCGCGAGACCGTCGGCGTGTTCGGGTCGGCGTCGTGGTCCCACATCGCCGTCATCGAGCGGCTCTTGTCGAGCACGAGCATCACCTTCGGCGTGCCGGGCTGCAGCGTCACCGAGTAGTTGGCTTGCTCGCACGTCGGCTCCGGCA
Organism: uncultured Pseudomonadota bacterium; assembly: GCA_937896535.1. GTDB lineage: Bacteria > Myxococcota_A > Polyangia > Nannocystales > Nannocystaceae > CALBMM01. Next base: position 36,763 of record CALBMM010000141.1, on the reverse strand, counting down.
CGCCGTCGTCGCCGGCATCCGCGTCGCCATCGTCGCCCGCCGGCTCGCCCGTGGAGTCGTCGGCGCCACCGTCGGCGTCGTCGTCGGGTCCGCCGGTCGTCCCGCCGGCGTCGTCGCCGTCGGTGTCCGACTCGCCGGCGCTGTCGCTGGCCAGGCCCGCGCCGGCCGACTCGCTACGCTCGCTGTCGCCGCACGCGACGAGCAGAAGGGAGGCCGTTCCGAGGGCTGTGAGGATTCCGCACTTAGTCATACATGTACCCCTGTGTCCGACACGAACCCTACCACCAAAATTCGGCCGCGGAAGGGGGTCTAGCGCCCGTTCTCCGTGAGAATGGGCCTACGCACGACTACTTAGTACGACATGTAGGCACGACGATCGAAACGTGCCCTCGGACCCGCAGGCCCCGGTTGCGCGCCCGATCAGTCGCCCCGCAACAGCGTGGCGATGACCTCGTCGTCGAGGCCCGCATCGTCGGCGAGCTGGCGAAAGCGCTCGTGCGCCTTGTCGTCGGCCGCCAGGCGCATGACCTGCGCCACCGCGCGCAGCACGACCTTGCGATGCGGACGCTCGAGCGCGTTGATCTGCCGCAGCGTCTCCGTCTCGGAGTGCACCTCGGTCAACAACCGCTGCAGCGTCGGCTGCTGATCGTCGGTGACCGGCAGCGCGTCCCAGACCCGCTGGGCCACGTCGCGTTGGTCCTTGGCCGCGGAGCGGTCACCGCCGACGAGGCAGTACACGATCGCACGGGTGCCGGCCTCGCAGGTCGCGTTCTGGGCCGCCGTCCACGCTTCCCGCCAGAAATCGAGCTGCACCGACTCCACGCCCAATTTCCTGGCGACGCGGCCGAGCATCTCGGCTTCCTCCGGCACGCGCTTGCCGTCGGCCGCGGCCATCAACCACGCCTCTTCGAGCACGGCGCGGTGGTGCTCCTCGGGCAGGTCGGGCAGCGCGTCCAGCTGTGCGAAGAGTCGATCGGGATCGGAGACCAGCTCGAACCAATCGGAGTACTCGTCTTCGTCGGCGCGCTCGTCGAGCAGCGCCATCAGCCGCTCGCACTCTTCCCCGGCCATCACTTCGTCGGCGTGGGCGATCAGCCCCGAGGCGACGAGGGTCCACTGGGTCTGTAGGGACAGCGGCATGGCCCTAGTCTACAAAAAACCGCCGAGATCGCCTCGTTTGTGGGGTCTACCGGGCTGCTAGGCTTGCCCGGCCACATGGGGATCGATCGCTATCACCTCGGCTGCCCGGTCTGGGGCCGCCGCGACTGGGTGGGCGAGCTGTTTCGGCCCGGGACCCGGTCCGGCGACTTCCTGAGCGAGTACGCGCGGGTCTTCAACGCCGTGGAGGGCAATACGACCTTCTACGCGGTGCCCCCGCCCGATGTCGTGCTGCGGTGGCGGGACCAGACCCCCGAGTCCTTCTCGTTCGCCTTCAAGTTCCCCAAGACGATCACCCACGACAAGCTGCTGCGGGGGGCGAGGCGGGAGGCCGAGGCGTTCCTGCGCCGAATCGAGCCTCTCGGTCCGCGGCGCGGGCCGGTCATGGTCCAGCTACCGCCCGTGTTCGGGCCGCGCGATCTCCCCGTGCTCGAGGACTTCTTGCTGGCGCTGCCCGCCGGCGATCCCGGGTTCGCGGTGGAGGTGCGGCATCCGGCGCTGTACGAAGGACCGGCGGCCGACGAGCTCGACGCCGTGCTGCGCTCGGTCGGGGTCGACCGGGTGATCATCGACACCACGCCGGTGTTTTCCGTCACCGATCTCGACGATCCGATCTTGGTGCAGACACAGGCTCGCAAACCGCGGGTCCCGCTGCGGGCCGTGACCACGGCGGGGCGCCCGATCGTTCGCTACATCGGCCAGCCCGACCCGATCGCCAACGAGGACGCCCTCGATGCGTGGGCGGGCCGCGTCGCCGCGTGGATAGGCGCCGGACTGCACCCGTACGTGTTCGTCCACAACCCCAACGACTTCTTCGCCCCGCGCATGGGGGCGGCCTTTCATCGCCTGCTCGCACGACGGGACCCGAGCGTCGGACAGATCGCTCGCTTCCCCGCGCGCGTCGATCGTCGAGGCGAGCAGATGAAGCTGCTGTAGCCGTCAGGGCGGGTCGAGCAGTGCCGCGAGCTCGGCGAGGTCTTCGGTGGCGCCGGACTCGCGAAAGATCGCGACGGCCTCGTCACGGGCTTTGCGGGCGTCGTCGTCGCGACCTCGACCGTGCAGGGCGTACGCCCGCACGGCGAGCAGGCGCGCGCGACTCGAGGGCGGCGGCGGCAGATCGGGTCGGCCCTCGAGGCCTTCGTCGACGATCGTCAGCGCCGCGTCGAATCGCTCGAGCGCCACCAACGTCTCCCCGGCGGCGAGCATGCAGGTCAGCTCGTCGTGTCGCGACAGCTGCAGGCCGGCGCGCGCCTCCAGCCAGGCGTCGATGTGGGCCAAGGCCGCCGTCGGATCCTCCGCTTCGAGGTAGGCGAACGCGAGCGCAGCGCGAGCCCGCCATACGATGCCCTCGGCGCGAGGATCGAGTCGACGCGTCGCCTCGAGGTAGCGCGTGGCCGTGGCCACGGCAGTGGCGCCGTCGTGGCGCAGCATCGCGAGCTCGAGCTCCCCGGCCAGCTGCGTCTCCGTCCACGCGTCCGTCCGAGTCTGCTCCGTGGTGGCGGCCTCCGCCGCCTCGAACGCGTCGGCGGCCGCTTCGAGGTCGCCGGTCGCGACGTGAACGAGGCCCTCGGACTGCCAGCTCTGCGACACTTGCGGGTTCACCTCGCCGAACGCGTCGATGAAGATCCGACGTGCTTGCCGCAGGTGAGAGAGGGTCTCTTCGGTGCGCGTGGTATCGGCGAGCAGGCCCGCGACCAGACCGTGGCTGAATCCGACGTAGACGTGCTCGGGGCCCAGCCGCTGCTCGCGCACGCGCAACGCCGCTTCGGCCGCTTCGATCGCGTCGTCGGTCCGACCCTGCTCCGACCAGGCGAGGGCACGGAGGTCGTCGAACTGGGGCTCGAGGTCGGGCACGTACTGCCGCGCGCCGGTGACGGCCTCCGCGACGACGCGCTCGACGTCGTCCCAGCGCGACTGGTGATAGCGCAGCAGTCCCTCGTGGTACTGCACCTGCACGCGCAGCTCGGCCGCGAGCTCGGGTCGCCGCACGCGGGCGACGGCCGCGTGCGCGAACTCGACGTACTCCTCGGCGCGATCGAGATCGGGCAGGATCTCGAGGCTCAGGTATGCGAGCGCGTTGAAGCTCAACGCCGCACCGGCGTCGAAGCCCGCGGCGACGGCCGTCATGGCCGCCTCTCGCAGGACCTCACGGGCACGGACGTACTCTCCCGTGAACTGCAGTCCCGACCCCCGCACGTACAGCGCGTCGGCGAGCAGTCCGCCCGACCCCGTCTCCCGAGCGCGGGCGATCAGGTCGTCGAGCTCCGCGTCCACCTCGAGGTAGGCGCCGGCGAGCTGGCGCTCTTGGAGTCGGGTGAGCGCCAGCCACAGCTCGTTGACCTGCTCGCGCAGCGGCGTGCGCGGCATGGGCAGGAGCGTGTCGATGGCCGGGGCCTCGCAGATCTCGAGATCGGGGAAGCGTCGCGTCACGGCGAGGGGATCGGCCGCGCTCGGCAACGACTCCAGCTGCACCTGGAATGCCGCCCAGCGCATCTGCAGACAGCGGAGGCGGAGGTCGGCGGTCCACAGCGCCTCGGCGTCGCCGGCTGGAACCGCACACACGCGCGCGCGGGAGTCGTTGAAGGCCGTGACCATCGCCGTGGCCGCGTCGAGCACCCTGGCGCCGTCGGTCGTCGCGGTGCGGGCGGCCCACTGCGCGAGCTCCGGTGGGACCGCTCGCGCGGGCGGGGGCGTGACCAGGCACGCGGGGTGGGGCAGCGGACGCGAGGGACCGGCCGTGTCGGCGAGCACGACGCCCACGCCCATCGCCGCGATCGCGACGAGGACGATGGCCGTCCACCACCGATGGCGCTCCGGGGGCGAGAGTGCGTCGACGATCTCGGGCAGGCCGGGCCGATCCTGCGGATCGGAAGACAATCCGGCGACGATGCGCGACCACAGTCTCCGCGGAACCCCGGCGGGGATCTTGGCCACGCGCACGGTGCCCGTCTCCACCGCGTCCTGCACGGCCGCGAGCGTGCGACCGCCGAAGGGACGCTCGCCCACCAGCGCCTCGAACAGCGACACGCACAGCGCGAACACGTCGGCGGCCGGGCCGACGGCGCCCGCGCGCCATCCTTCCGGAGAAAGGTACGCGGGCGTGCCGATGATCGTGCCCGAGCGCGTCCACGTGGGGGCCGAGCCGCTGTCGGCGTCGGCCTCGTCGGTCACCACCCGCGCGTCGGCGGTCGCGGCCGCGAGACCGAAGTCGGTGACGTATGCGTTGCCTTCGGCGTCGACGAGGACGTTGTCGGGCTTGAAGTCGCGGTGGACGATGCCCGCGGCGTGCGCGGCCGCGAGGCCGAGCGCGGCCTGTCGAAACACGGCGAGCACCGCTGCCACCGGCGGCGTCGAGCGCAGCCAGGCGCGAAGGCTCTGGCCCTCCACGAGCTCCATCGCGACCCACAGGTGCGCTCGTCCGATCCCCACGTCGTAGATCGTCACGACGTGGGGGTGACGCAGTCGTGCCATCGCCCGAGACTCGCGGGTGAGTCGAGCCACCGTCTCTTCGGGCGAGCGGCGTTCGAGGTGGCGCAGGATCTTCAGCGCGATCCGGCGATCGAGCGTCTCGTCCAGCGCGGCGTACACGACCCCGCTGGCGCCCTCGCCGACGATCGACTCGATGCGATAGCGATCGGCGAAGCGCTCTCCCGGCCGAGGCAGCACGCCGGCGGCACCAGTGTCGTCGGGGCGGTCGCCGTCGTGGTCGTCGCCGTGGGCGAGCGCCGCGATCGCGGCCAGGCACGCGTCGCAGCCGTCGATGTGCGCACGCATCGACTCGACTCGGTCCGAGGGCGCATGGCCCTCGACGAGATCGACGAGCTCGTTCTCGGAGGGACAGTCGATCACGCGGGCTTTCCCGGCGACCCCGGAAAGGTCGCCTTCGTTTGGTAGCCTATCGGCGTGACGATGTCACCGGGGCCGGACCTAGCCGACGACGTGTGGAGTCGCGTGCAGTCGCTGGCCGAGGCCTACGACCTGGACCGGTCGACGCTCGCGGCGCACGTGCGGGCGGTCGCCGACGACACGCCACCGTCTCATGTCGAGGACCTGGTGCTCGCGCTCGCGTGTGCCCGCGGTCACGCGGCGGCGATCCGTGACTTCGAGACGCGGCTGCTGCCGCAGACGCGGCCGCCCGTCGCCCGGATCGATGCGACGCGCGCGTTCGTCGACGAGGTGCAGCAGCGCGTGCGCACGCACCTGCTCGTCGCCGAGCCCCCCGCGCAGCCGAGGATCGCGACCTACGCCGGGCGCGGCCCGCTCGCCGGCTGGATCACCGTGACGGCCGTGCGCACGGCGATGACCGTGCTGCGGGAAAACGCCCGCGCGTCACGGTTCTCCGAGGCGCGCTGGGCGGCGGCGATCGCCCTGCCGACCACCGCCGACGAGGACCTCGAGCACCTCAAGCGACGGTATCGACCCAAGTTCGAGCTGGCCCTGGTGGAAGCGGCCAAGGCGTTGCCGGACCGCGAGCGATCCGTGCTCAAGTTGTCGTTCGCCGAAGGCCTCGGGATCGATCGCATCGCGGCGATCTACGGCGTGCACCGAGCCACGGTCGCGCGCTGGGTGGTCAAGGCGAAGGAAGCGCTGCTCGCTGGCACGCACGAGGTCCTGCAGCGCGACGAGGGCATCACGCGCCTCGAGATCGCGTCGCTGCAGCGGCTCGTTCGCAGCCAGCTCGAGACCAGCCTCGGCGGCCTGTTCTCCTGACCGCGGCGGCGGGCAAGGACCCCACAGCGGGGCCGTAGGGCCCCACGAACGGGGCCGTAGGGCCCCGACAAGAGGGTTTTGCGACGACCGTCGATTTCGTTGCGACATCCGAGCTCGAGCGGCGTCGGGGGATGGAACCTTCCCATGACCCACCGATCTCCCCTCATCGTCTTCCTGCTGACCTTCGTCACGTTCGGTTTGTACTTCTTGTATTGGATGTGGGTGACCGCCGGCGAGCTCGACCGCCGCGGTGGCAACGTGCCGCATCCGATCTGGAGCCTCGTCCCGATCCTCAACTTCTGGTTTCTGTGGCGGTGGTGCAAGGGGGTCGCCGTCGCGACGGACGGTGACTGGTCCACCGGCGTCGCACTCCTGTTGATGCTGCTGCTGCCGGGGATCGGCGCCGCGGTGCTGCAGTCGACCTTCAATCGCTACGCCACCGAAGGCGTCCCCGTTCCCGCCTGATCCGTCGTTCCTTCCACGTCGTTCGTGATCGCCATGCTCCGAATCCGCCCTCTGATCGTCGTTGCGGCCGTTGCCTTCGGCCTCGGTCTTCCTCTCCCCGCGTCTGCTCTTGCGTCCGATCCGCCACCTTCGGACGACGAGGTCCTGGTCGTCGACGACGACGAGTTCGCCGACGAGACGCCCACCGACGTCGACGTCGACGTCGAAGGCGACGCGGCCGTCGAAGGCGACGCGGCCGTCGAAGGCGACGCGATCGTCGAAGGCGACGCGGCCGTGCAAGGCGACGCGGCCGTCGAGGGCGACGCGGGCCCGCCCGCGGACACGGTGGGGGAAGCGGGGGAGCCTGCACCCGAGGAGGAGATGGATCCCAAGGCCTACGCCGAGATGCTGCGCGCCGTGGTCCGGGCCAAGCGCGACGCGGTCTCGGAGGCGCTGGCCGAGCGCGCCATGGAAAAGCAGCTCGCGCGCATGGACATGATCTCGTGGATCTTGTCGATCGTCGGCCTGCTCGGCCTGGGCTTGGTCTTCTCGCCGCTGTGGCTGCGGCGACGCTACCCGGACAAGACCGCCACCCTGTGGAAGTACAGCGCGCTGTCGGCCCTGATGTTCGTGCTGACGATCAACCTGTTCTCCGGGGTGCTGATGGTGCTGCGGACCGGGCAGGTCATCGCCGGGACCGCGACCAATCCACAGGTCCAGATCGTCGAAGCGACCTTCGACATGATCGACGAGCAAGCCGAGGAAATCGCCCCGGTGGGCCCGATCATCATCGAGCCCACGCTCCAACAGCTGCAGCCGGGGGCGGACGAGCCGCTACCCGTCGCGTTGCTGCGCAACGTGCAGAAGATGGTCTCGGAGATGCAGGTGTTCACCTCGGTCGCCAACTTCTTCAAGAGCATCAGCTGGGTGTTCGGCTACGTGCCGATCGTGCTGTCGCTGGTGACGGTGGCCGTGTTCCTGCTCGGCTTGCGACCGACGCTGCGCGACATCGTGCAGCTGCCGGCCCGAGCCGCCGAGGGCAGTGAGCCTCGCATCGGTCGACGCGTCGCGATCGCGACGTTGCGGCGACTGGGCCGCGAGCTCGTCGTCACCTTGATCCTGATGGTCGGCCTGCTGACGGTGATGCTGATCGCCGGAGGCTTGCTGTCGCTTGCGCTCGGCCCGGCCATCGAGGCGTTCCTCGCCTACCTCACGGTCGCCGTGCTCTACGTGCAGATCGTTCCAGACGCGTCCTCGCTGCCGATCCTGTTGGGTCTGGGCGGCACGGTGCTGTTCCTGGTGTTCGACCTCGCGGTCGTGATCATCGCGGCCGCCGTGTACGTGGGCAAGGCGCACAAGATCCTCCAGCGTCGGTTCCACGAGGGGGAGCCGCTGCGATCGCACCGCCGTTTTTGGGGGTGGGGCACGCTGGCGCTGGGCTGGGTCCTCGCGTTCCCGGTGCTGTACATCTTCGCCGCGCAACCCGTCGTCGAGCTGCTCATCGATCGGTCGACCTCGGGCGAGGACATCTCGTGGGGCTTTTTGCTCGTGTCCGGGCCGGTGCTGCTCGTCGTGATGTTCGTGGTGATGTTTTGGCTACTGCGGGGCGTGCGGGCGATCGGCTTCTTGATTCGGTACCCGATCCCCAAGACCTCGATGTCGACGCCCACGGTGCCCCCGTCCGATCCGTACGCTGAAGTGCCGGTGCGGACCGGGGCGACCGCGGCGTATCCGAGCCTGCGCGAGCCGACGCGGGCGTACGGCACGGTCGAGGGGGGCGGGCAGGGGCGCGGGCGCGGAGGGGCGAGTCCCTTCTCGGGGACGCGTCCCTAGCGATCGGGCTGGCCGAGCCCGCGCATCTCCGAGGTGCCCCAGCCCCAGAACTTCTTGATTCCGGGGCTGCGCTCGGCCAGCTCGGCGACGCGACGGAACCCGTCGCCGTAGCCGGGGAAGATGTCGATGAGCGCGATGTCGGCCCGCAGCTTCGGCACTTCCTCGTACGCGTCGCCCACCACCACGTCCACGGGCTTGCGCAGGTGCGGACCGATCACCGGCATGATCCACTCGACGAGCTCGGCGTCGATCTCGACCACGGTCACGCGCTTGACCTGCAGTCGCTTGGTCACCTCGATGAGCTGATGGCCCAGGCCCAACCCGGCGATGACCGTGTGGCCCTTGGCCTTGCGCGTGCCCGGCCGCAGCGTCATCAGCTCCGCCGGCGTCAGCGACATCCACGGCATGTCTTCCCAGTGACCGTCCGAGCGTTGCTCCGCCGGGCGGGCCTGGTACAGCGCCGGGATGATCACGTCGCGGTCGAAGACGACCGTCCCGACCTCCGCGCCCCACCACGTCAGCAGCGCCTGACCGCGCCGGTGCAGTCGCACGCAGTACCGAAACTTGCGCGAAGGGGAGTCGACGAACTGCCCCGGCTGCAACGTCTCCACCGGATCGTCGGTCGGCGCGATCCCGGGCCACAGCTCGAGCACCTTGTACGTGTCGCCCTGGATGTTGAGCTGGTGCTTGAACTTGATCGCCGGGTTCCACGGCTCGCAGTGCTTCAATCGCTCGAAGTGTTGGCGCGCGAGCGCCTGCTGCACTTGCGGGGGAAGCCGGATCGGCACGGGGACATCGTACCAAGCCCGCCGCACCCGCCGCCGACGGCTGCGCTATCGTGCCGTCCGTGGCGCCTCCCCCGAACCTGCGGTTCGACGACCAGTGGTGCGAGGACGTCACCCTCGACGACGGCCGGTGCGTCCGCTTCCGTCTGCTGCGCCCGACGGACGCCGACAAGCTCCAGGAGGGGATCGGCCGGCTTTCGGAGCGGTCGCGCTACCTGCGATTTTTCACGGACAAGCCGCGCCTGACCAGCAACGAGCTCCAGTACCTGACGCAGGTCGACCAGTACGACCACTTCGCGATCGCGGCCGGCCTCCTGATGCCGGACGGGACGGAGGGCCCCGGGGTGGGCATCGGTCGCTTCGTGCGCCTGCCCGACGAGCCGGAAGTCGCCGATCCCGCCGTCGCGGTGGTCGACGAGATGCAGGGGCACGGGATCGGCCGACGATTGATGACGTGGCTCATCGGCGCCGCGGCCGAGCGGGGGATCCGGACGTTTCGGACCGAGCTGCTCGCGGTCAACGTCCCGATGAAGCAGCTGCTGTCGGAGCTCTCGGACCAGACCCGGTTCTCCTCGGAAGGGCCGGTCGTCATCGCCGAGTTTCCTCTGCCCGTGGGCAAGGAGGACGTCGCGATCGTGCAGTCGCCACAGTTCGAGCCGATGCTGAGCATGCTGCGTCTTTCGGCCCAGCAAGCGGTGGAGCTGGTCTCGGCGAGGTTGTCGGAGCTGCTGGACCCCGACGCGCTGCGGGCCCGCCTGACGCGCTGGGCGTCGCGGCTGCGGGGCGGGGCGGCTTCCGAGGACGACTGATACTCTCCTCGTCGATGGCGGCGACGGTCTGCGTGGCACTCGACGGGATGGGCGGCGACGATGCCCCCGCCGAGCCGGTGAAGGCAGCGGCGATGATCAGCCGCGAGACCGAGATCGTCGTCAAGCTCGTCGGTCGCACGGCGGAGCTGAAGAAGCTGCTCGCCGAGCACGACCACGATGCCGCGCGCATCGAGATCGTGGAGGCGCCCGATGTCGTCGGGATGCACGAAAAGCCCAAGCCGGCCCTCGACGCCAAGCCGGGCGCGTCGGTGGCGATCGCCGCCAAGCTGCTCGCCGACGATCAGGCCGACGCCATGGTCTCGGCCGGGTCGACCGGTGCGCTCGTGCTCGCGGCGGCCCGCATCGTCCCGCGCATCGCGGGGATCGAGCGCGCGGGTCTGGCCGCGGTGTATCCCACGCAGCAACGCGAGGGCGGCAGCCAGGATCGCTTTGCCTTGATGCTCGACGTGGGTGCGACCGTGCGCTGCCGGCCCCGCGACCTGCTGTTCTTCGCGTACATGGGCCACGCGTACGCGAGTCGGATCAGCAAGGTCGCGCACCCGACCGTCGCGCTGCTCAACATGGGGACGGAGCCGACCAAGGGCGACGCGGATCTGCAGCAGGCCTACAAGTGGATGAACGAGGATCCGATGCTGCGCTTCGTCGGCAACGTGGAGGGCTGCGACATTCCGACCGGCGGCGCCGACGTGATCGTGTGCGAGGGCTACGTGGGCAACGTCGCGCTGAAGATGGCCGAGGGAGTCACCGAAGTGTTCCGGGGCCTGGGCAAGTGGGCGTTTCGCGAGAAGTTCTTGTGGCGCGCCGGGCTCGTCCTGCTCGCCTCGGGCCTCAAGCGGCTCAAGCACCTGACCGACTACAGCGAGTACGGCGGGGCGCCGCTATTGGGGTTCACCCACCCGATCATCAAGGCTCACGGCAAGAGCCACGCCCGGGCGATCGCCAACGCGGTCAAGGTCGCGGCGAAGGCGTCTCGTGACGGCGTCTGCGACGAGATTCGCGACGCCGTCGCCGACTTCGAGGCCCGGGAGAAGGCGCGTGCCGTGGACACCGGCGGCCGGGACTGAGCCGGTCTTCGCCGCGCTGGCCGAGGCCCCGACGCATCGTGGTCGGCCCGATCCGGTGATCGTCGAGGGCGCCGTGCCGGTGCAACGAGCGATCGAGGCGGGTCTGACGGTGCACGCCGTGGCCGCCACCGCGACCGCGTTGACCGGCTTGCCGACGCCCGCCGAACCGGTGCCCGCGTGGCGAGCCGATGCCGCCGAGCTCGCCGCCGCGCTCGGGTATCCGTTTCGCCGCGGCTGTGTCGCGATCGTGGCGCGCCCGGCCGCGCCACCCTTGTCGGAGGCGCTGACGCGGTGGGCCGGCGGAGCCCAGCCGGTCGTCGTGGTCGCCGAGCAGCTCGCCGATCCGGTCAACGTCGGCGCCGTGCTCCGCAACGCCCGGGCGTTCGGCGCCGCCGGGGTGGTGTTCGTCGGTGGGGCCGACCCGCTGACGCCGCGGGCGATCCGGTCGTCGGTCGGGCACGTGTTCGGACAACCGTGGACCCTCGGCCAAGACCCGGTCGTCGTCGCCCAAGCGCTGCGCGGGCACGGCTTTCGCAGCTGGGCCGCGACCGTGGCCGCGGATGCGGTCGACATCGCGGACGTGCCCGGCGGCCCCGTCGCCCTGTGGCTCGGCACCGAGGGTCCGGGGCTGAGCGCGCGGGTGCACGCGACGATCGCCGACCGCACGACCGTGCCGATCGCCGGTGACGTCGACTCGCTCAACGTGGCCGCGGCCTCGGCGGTGATGCTGCACGTGCTGACGCGACGCCCGTCAGCGACGGTGCGGATCGATCCGGGGCGAGGGGCTACCGACCGGGCATGACGCTTAGATTCCTCCTTGTTTCGAGCCTGGCCCTCGCCACGGTCGCGTGTGATGCCGGTGACGGCGACGACGACACGGCCGGTGACGCGGGCGCGACCAGCGGCGACCCCTCCGACGGCGATCCGTCGCCCCCTGCCGAGTCGAGCGATCCCGCGCCGGCCGACGACGGCGCGACGACCTCCGCCGAGCCCACGATCCCCTGGGCCGACGTCATCTGTGGCGAGACCACGTGCACCGACGGGCAGGTGTGCGTCCTGGGCGGGGTCGATTGCGACTACGGACCGTGCGAGGACGGCGTCGAGGCCGAGTGGGTCTCGGCGCCGCCGCGTTGCGAGGCGCTCCCCGCCGACTGTGATCCGACCGATGCGCGCAGCTGCCTCGAGATCGCGTACTGCGAGGGCGGAGAGTTCGCGACGTTCGAGGAGGGAACGCTCGCGTGCGGCCCGGTCGCCTTGGACTGCTTCTGCGGAATCTGAAGCTCGGGGCGAGCGCCCAAAAACCGGCACGCGGGTGACCTCCGTGGCGCTCGCACCCCCCGCGACCCCCACCTGCGACGCCGGGACTGCGGTCCCGTTGGCGTCGCGATCGGCTCCGATCACTCGTCGAAGTACAGCTCGACGAACTCGTACACGTACGCACCGTTGCCGGCGACGTCCGAGACCTCGGAGACGTAGACACCCGAGAAGGCCGGGTCGTCGACTTGCCCTCCGCCGGGGTTGGCATCGGCGTTGGGATTGCCGGAGTCGATCCACGCCCCTCCGTTGCCCGCGGCCATGACGGGGTCGAGGCGCTGGCGGTTGCCCCCGAGGACCATGGGCGCGGTCGGTCCGTCGACGGTGTTCCCGTTGGCGTCGCGCAGCTCGTACGTCTCCTCGCCGTTGATGAGCGGGAACTGATCCATCGTGACGCCGGCGCCGTTGAGGTACACGGTCGTCTCCGGCAGCGCGCCCCAGAACGCCGCGAAGTCGCCGAAGCTGGCGTCGCGTCCGATCACGAGGTGCTCACCCGCGTTCAGAACGGTACCCGGTGGAAACACGAGCGTGCGGTCCGAGGCGGTCTGCACGAGCTCCCAGCCCGACAGATCGATCGAGGCCACGGGCTCACCGGTCGTGCCGGCATCGTCGCCGCCGCCGGAGGATCCGCCGTCGTCGTCGAGCACCGCGCCGGTCGAGCCGTCGTTGGTCGTGCCGTCGCCGGTCGTGCCGTCGTCGTCGGAGGGCAGCTCGCCGGAGTCGCCACCGTCGTCGGCGGAGGGCATGCCGTCGTCGGCCTCGGCCCCGCTGCTCGTCCCCATGTCGGGATCGCCCGCGTCGTCGGACGACCCGACGCCGGCCCCCGTGGTCAGCGGGGTTCCGGTGTCGGCGCCTTCGGTGTCGGCACTGCCGAGGGCGGCCGGATCTCCGTCCGGCATCGAGCCCAACGCGCAGCCGCTGCCGAGGGGGGCGGCGGCCACGGTCAAGACGATGAAGAGGGCGTTGGAGCGGTAAGCCATGGCTACGACCCTCCAGACGAGCCCACATGTGGGGCGTTGCACGCCCCCGACGTGCGCTGCCTCAAGTGTCGGACCCGGTATCCTCCGGCTCGTGCGCATCGCCGCGTTCTCGGATCTGCACATCGGGGCCCAACCCCACACCGACGGCTTCCAGCACGCGCTGCCGCGGTTCGAGGCCTGGCTGACCACGCTCGAGCGCACGCACGACCGCATCGTCCTGCTCGGCGACATCTTCCAGACCGACCACGGCTGGACGCGCAGCGCCGCTGCCTTCCGTCACCAACTCGCGACGGCGCAGCGTCGGCTCGCTCGGCTGTGGGATCGCTTCCGCGGCGGCGGCTACGTCTACGTGCACGGCAACCACGACGAGATCGCCGCCGAGGCCGTGGGCGCGGCGGAGCAGTTCGTCGCGCCGGGGCGGTACCCGGCGCTGTTCATCCACGGCCACCAGTTCGATCCGGTCGCGGGCGCGGCCCCGGCGGCGGCCAACTTCGGCACGTGGACTTGCGGGCGCTTGCGGGCGGCCGGCCTGCGCCCGGTGGCGCAGTGGCTCGAGGGCCGCGACGTCGCGATCAAGCACGGCCGCTTCGGCGGACCGACCGGACCCTACGCCGCTGGCGCCGGCACGCTGGCTCGTCGCCACCGCACGCCCATCGTCGTGATGGGCCACACCCACGTCGAGGCGATCGATCGCATCGACGCCGGTCTTTGCATCAACACGGGGACGTGCAGCGGCGGCGCGCTGTCGTTTGCCAGCGTCGACACGGAAGCGGGACGGGTCGAGGTGCTCGGACCCCGTGGCCGCCACGAGGCGACGCTGCGCGGGCCGTCGTCGCGCGTGGTCTTGCAATAGTGGTAATGTGACCCATAATATGCGTGTGGCGATGCCGACGCGGAGGACCCCATGACCGAGACGTCCATTCTGGCGACCGACGCCTACAAGTTCTCGATGGCCCAGGCGGGCTTTCCGCTGCGACCGGAGACCTTCTACTTCTCGTTTCGTCGCGGCGGCTTCCAGTACATCCCCTTCGACCTCGAGCAGGAGGTGCGCGGATTGGTCGCCTCGCTGCGCCCCACGTCCGACGACTACACGTTCTGTCGCGAGCACGGCTACGGACTGACGGAGGCGATGGAGGCGGCGCTCGCCCAGCCCGAGGCGCTGCAGATCGAAGCGGTGCCGGCCCACACGTGGGTCTGGGAGCGCGAGCCGATCCTGACGGTGACGGGTCCCAGCTTCCTGGTGTCGTGGCTCGAGCCGATGCTGCTCTGGCTCAACTACCCGATTCAGCTCGCCACGCATCTGCTGCAGGTGACGGGGCGGCGGGTGCCCGACGACCCGGCCGTGCGCACCGTGACCTGTGAGGCCCACGCCGAGCTCGTTCGCCGCGTCGCGGACGCGATCAAGCTCGACCCCGGCACGCTGACGCTCGAGGACGAGGCGTACCAGACGCGGGTCGGCGCGCAGGTGGATGCGCTCGTCGCCGCCGCCGGAGGCGACCCCGATCGGATCTTCGAGGTCGGCATGCGCTCGGCGGTCTGCATGGACCAACATCGACTCGCGCTACGGGCCTGTCGGGCGCGGGGCGTGGTCAAGACGAGCAACGTCGCGCTCGCTCGCGAGCTCGAGATGATCCCGATCGGCACGATGGGGCACGAGCACGTACAGCGCTGGGGCGCCGACGCGCCGGCGTTCATGGCCATGCGGGACATGCGGTGCGGCGCGCCGAGCTACCTGCTCGACACGTTCGACACGATGGGGTCGGGGATCGCCGCGGCACTGTCGGTGATGCGTCAGCGCGAGCACGTGTGCTCGATCCGCTACGACTCGGGCAACAAGTTCATCCAGTATCTGCACGCCTGCGAGCTGTTTTCGGAGGCCGGTCTGCAGCCGGCCCACATTCTCGAGGACGGCCTCGATGTCGAGATGACCAAGCACTTCGAGCAGCTGCGCGCCTTCACGCAGTGGCCCGAGTCCGCACAGCTGTACGGCTACGGCGGCGCGATCGTGGCGCAGCCGATGACCAATCCCCTCACGCGCGACCGGGTCAGCGCCGTGTACAAGCTCGCCGAGACCGCCGGCGAGCCACGGATGAAGTTCGGCAACGATCGCGGGGTCGGCAAGACGTCGGTCCCGGGCCGGCCGGTGCTGTGGCGGAGGCTGCGAGGGGCGGGACCCATCGGGATCATCGGCCAGGCCGGGGAGCCGGTGCGAGAGGACTACGTGCAGCTGTCGGGCAATCCCGACGCCGTCGCGCAGCTACGGCTGTGCAACGTGCTGGACTTCGCGCGCACGCAGCACGTCGACGAGTCCGATCGGATCGCCGCCCTGAGCGTGGCGACGCAAGCTCTCGTGGACGAGATCACCGAGGGGCGGGAGCACTGACGATGGCCAGGATCCTCGTCGACGTCGACACGCAGTTCGACTTCGTGGACTCGGCCGGTGCGCTCTACGTACCCGCGCCGACCACGGTGCCCCGGGCGATCGCCGATGCCCTCGCCGCCGCGGTGTCGGAGGGGGCGCCGATCATCGGCTCGGTCGACTCGCACGCCTACGATGCCTGGGAGTTCGCCCACAATGGCGGGCCGTTTCCTCCACACTGCGTCAAGGGGACGCGCGGGTGGCTGCGTATCGAGCCGGAGCTGCCGGCGCGGATCCGCTTCGTGCCGATGCAGGCCTTGGTGGCCGGGCGCGTCGACAACCTCGTCGGCGAGGCGACGCAGGGGCAGGGGCCGCGGCACCTCGACGCCGAGGCCCTCGCCGCCGAGGCACGCGACGGCGTGGGGCTGTACTTCGAAAAGGAGGTCTACTCGCTGTTTTCGAACCCGGCGGCCGAGCCCGTCGTCGCCGCGCTGGTCGAGTCGCTCGGCGGCAAGGACCGGGTCGTCTTCGACGTGATCGGCTACTGCACCGGGGGGTACTGCGTCGACGCGGCCGCCCAGGGGCTGCACGACCGTGGTTACACGGTGCGCGTGCACGCGGCCGCGACCGCGGCGATCGGGGGCGCCCAGGGACAGGCGAGCTCCAAGACGACCCTGACCGATGCCGGCATCGAGTGGGTGCAGTGATGGCCAAGCGCCGCTACACCTACGAGTATCCCCGGCCCGCGGTCGCCGTCGACATGGTCGTGCTGACCGTGGTGGACATGGATCTCAAGGTGCTCGTGATCGAGCGCGGCGAGCCTCCGTTCGCCGGGCAGTGGGCGCTACCCGGCGGCTTCGTCCGCGTGTCCGACGACGAGGGCCAGGGCGAGGACCTCGACGCCGCCGCGGCACGCGAGCTCGCCGAAGAGACGAGCCTTCAGCCGCGCCACGTCTACCTCCGTCAGCTCCGTGCGTTCGGCAAGGCCGGCCGCGACCCGCGCGGTCGCGTGATCTCGGTGGCCTACTACGCGCTCGTGCCCGCCGATCGCGTGCCGCACGTCCGGGCCGGAGACGATGCCGCGGACGCCATGTGGCGCTCGACGACCACGCTGGGCGCCCCTGCGCTCGCCTTCGACCACGACACCATCGTCGCGGCCACCCTCGAGCACCTCGCGATGCGCATCGACGGCGACCTGCGCATGGCCACCAGCCTCGTCCCCGAGCACTTCACGAAGGCCGAGCTGCGCCGGGTCTACGAGGTCGTCACCGGCGAGGTCTACGACAAGTCCAACTTCAACAAGCGCTTCAACCGAATGCTCGAAGACGCATGGATCGTCGAGGCGCCCGGCCGACGTCCCGCGCCCGGACCCGGTCGACCCTCGGTGCTGTACATGTTCCGCGGCGAGGGCTGAGCCGCGCTCAGCCCTCGTCCGTCTCGCGCTCGTAGCGATATCCGACGCCGCGCACCGAGCGGAACGCGAAGCCGCAGCCGTCGGTCCACTGCAGCTTGCGCTTGAGGCTCGAGACGAAGTTGTCGACCGTTCGCGGATCGACCACGACGTCCTCGCCCCAGACCCTCTGCAGGATGACGTCGCGCGACAGGGCTTTGCCCTCGTGGTCGACGAAGAACAGCAGCAGGTCGAACTCGGTCCGCGTCAGCTCGATCGCACTCCCGCCAGTGAGCGGCGTGACCGTGCGCGCCTGCCGGTCGATCGAAAACCCCGGCAGCGACCCCACCGGCTCCGTGGCCGTCCCGCGCCGCCGCAGCAGCGCCCGCACCCGCGCGATGAGCTCCCGCAGTCGATACGGCTTGGCGAGGTAGTCGTCGGCGCCGACCTCGAAGCCTCGCACGACGTCGTCCTCGAGCGTCCGCGCCGTCAGCATCAGCACCCCGGCCGCGCACCCGGAGTCCCTGATCCTGCGACAGATCGTGTACCCATCGATGTCCGGCAGCATGATGTCGAGCACGACCGCATCGGGCGCTCGCGTGGCCACGGCCTTGAGGGCGGCCTGGCCGGTCTGCACGGCCGTGACGTCGAAGCCCTCGTCCTCCATGACGTCGGCGAGCGTGACGCGCAGGTTCTCGTCGTCCTCGACGATGAGCAGATGGGGGAGGGGGTCGGCCGGCGGGTTCATGCGCGCGTGCGCAACATCGTACCCGGAAACAGCAGCGCGAACGTGGTGCCCTCCGGACCGGTTCTCACGATCGAGATGTCGCCACCGTGCGCCAGCATCGTACGACGGCAGATGCTCAGCCCCAGGCCGCTGCCGCGCGCGCGTTCGCCGGGGCCGCGCTGGAAATCCTCGAACACGCGCCGACGGTCGGCCGCCGCGATCCCCACGCCGTTGTCGCTGACCTCGAGAATCCACGGACCTCCCTTGCGCGGGCGTCGGCCGGTGAACTCCAGTCGCACGGGGTGACGCTCGTTGTAGGTACACGCGTTCTTGGCCAGGTTGCGCAGCAACAGTTTGAGCAGCTCGGGGTCGGCCGAGAGCATCACGTCGTCGACGCCCTCGGTCCGCAGCGTCACGTCGTGAAACCCGTACCAGGCCAGCTCCTCGTGGACCTCGGCGATCAGCTGGCCGACCTCCACGTCGGTGCGTCGCGGCGTCCAGCGCCCCTTGTCGAGTCGGTTGAACGACAAGATGTTCTCCACGAGGAAGGTCAGCTCGTCGATGTCACGGACGATCCGTTCCGGGTAGTCCTTGACCGAGGTCAGACCCCGGGTCTTGCGCTGCAGCGTCTCGGCCATCAGCCGGATCGACGCCAGTGGCGTGCGCAGCTCGTGGGAGACCGTGGCCACGAAGTCGCTCTTGAGCTCGACGAAGCGCCGCGTTCGTTCCTGCAGCGTGGCCGCCAGCGCAGCGAGGATCAGCGCGAACGCGGCCGACAGTGCGGTGAAGGTCGTCTTGAGCCAAAACCGCGACTGGGCCGCGACACGACCCGCCGAAAAGCGCGGCGACTCTACTATGAGAGGCAGGTCGGCCACCGCGACCAGCCGCGGCAGGTCCGGCAGGCGCAGGTGGTCCTCCTCGCCGAGCAGCGCACGCGCGTGCATGTCCCGCTCGGTCTCGACGACCATCGTGGGCAGGTCGACGAGCGTGCCCACGGCACGGCCCGCCGGTCGCGGGGTCGCGTACCACGTGCCGTGCAGCATCAGCACGGGACCCTCGAGCGGATGCGGCAGCGGCAGCTCCACGCCGGGCTGGGCGTTGCGCAGGGTGTCGAAGTCCTTGGCGGGGACACCGAAGGACTTCGACGTCGCCGAGATCCTGTCGCCCAAGAACGCGAAGTCGCCGGCGGAGAACCGGTCGTGGAAGTGCAGCAACGCCCGCTGCAACGCCTCGAAGCGCGCCTGCTCGGGGCGACCGAATCCGTCGCGCATGAGCCGGCTGGCCAGCTCGGGGGCGGGATCGGAGTACTCGGTCAGCACGTCGATCATCGCGAGCGTGAACGGGATGTCCCGCTCGGGCTCGAGCACGAAGCTGGCGCGGTGGCGCAGGATCTCGTGCACCGTGTTGACGATCGGCTCGCGCTCGGACTCTCGCAGCACCCGTGTCAGCAGCGCGAACAGGCGCAGTCGATGTGCCCACGGACCATCGGCATCCTCGACCACCGGTAGGTCTCCGGACAGCAGGCGCGCGTACAGGTCTCGTGCCTGCCGACCGTCGCCCGGCTTGGGCAGGTCGCGGCGCGGCAGGAGCTGGCGTCCGTCCTCGAACGCGAGCACCCCCGGCGCGGCGGGCCGAAGCGGGTCGGCCAGCGCCTGCGAGATGCTCTCTTCGGCCGGACGCGCCGCGGTCTCGAGGTGACCCTCGAGGGTCCGGCGCGCGTATTCGGCCAGGGTGTCGGACTCCGCGTCGATCTTCGCCAGCGCCTCCGAGCGCTCCTCCATGAAGATCTGCTCGAGCCTCCACAGTCCCCACCAGATGGCGACGAGGCCGAGGCCGAGCAGAAGGAAGGTCCAGTGGCGCGGGCGGAGTTTCACTACTTGAGCACCGGGACGCGGTCGAAGTCCATCTTGGCCAGGGGCAGATCCTGCTCGAACTTGTCGGAGCGGACATCGAGCGCCGCGGCCTTGCCGATGAGCTTACCCAGCTCCGCCACTTCTTGCGTCTCCCGCAGCTCGATCGGGATGCCGTCGTACATCTCCTGGATCTCTGCCCACGTCAGGTTGCGCACCCAGTACGAGCCCCGCAACTTCTCGGCGTAGGCGGCGGCGACCATCGAAAGTCGCGTGGGCGGGGCGGCCTCGGCGTAGCTGTCGCGGATGAGCGTGCCGGGCAGGGGCTTTTCGAGCAGCGCCGACTTGGTGCCCCGCGGTCGCTTGTAGCGGATCCGCAGGGTGCCGAACTTGTCGGCCTCGGGGTCCTTGAACTTGATCTCGTACAGCGCGGTGACGGTGTGGCCTGCCCCGATCTCGCCGGCGTCCTTGCTGTCGTCGGTGAAGTCGCGCGCGGTCAGGCTGCGGTTTTCGTAGCCGAGCAGCCGGTAGCGGGCGACGACGGCCTTGTCGAACTCCAGCTGCAGCTTCACGTCCTTGGCGATGACCTGCAGCGTGCCCGTCAGATGCTCGACGAACACGCGCTTGGCTTCCTCGAGGCCGTCGACGTAGGCGTAGTTGCCGTTGCCCTTGTTGGCCAGCCTCTCCATCATCGTGTCGTTGTAGTTGCCCATGCCCACGCCGATCGTCGAGATCGTGATCCCGCGCTCGGCGTGCTGGGCGACCTTGGCGAGGATCTGCTCGGCCTTGGTGGCTCCCGTGTTCGCCACGCCGTCCGAGCACAGGATCACGCGGTTGATCCCGGCGCCGAGCGACTGCTTGGCGACCTGTGCGTAGCCCAGCTCGAGCCCGGCCTCGACGTTCGTGGACCCTTCGGTGCGCAGGCCGTCGATGGCGGCCAGGATGGCGTCACGTTCCGCCCCCGTCGTGGGCGGCAGCACGACCCGCGCCTTCGAGCCGTAGGCCACGATGCCCACGTGGTCGTCGGACCCGAGCTCGTCGACGAGCAGGCGCAGCGAGTCCTTGACCATGCCCAGGCGGTTGCCGGACGCCATCGATCCGGAGACGTCGACCACGAACACCAGGTTGGCGGACGGGCGGGCCTCGACGGTGACCTCCTTGCCCTTCAAGCCCAGGTGCAGCACGTGGTAGCCCGTACGCTGCGGCGACGGCACGACTTCGGCGTGCACCGAGAAATCACCCTCCTCGGGCGGCGTGTACAGGTAGTCGAAGTAGTTGATGATCTCCTCGACCCGCACCGACGCCTCCGGGGGCATCTCGCCCTTGTTGAGGAACGACCGTGCCATCGCGTACGAGGCGGTGTCGACGTCGACGGCGAAGGTCGACAGGTTGGTCACCGTGGTCTCGATCGTCGGATTGACGCCGTAGTGCTCGAAGATCATCGACTGCGAGTTGTCGGCCGTCTTGTCGGCCTCGCTGGTCTTGCCGGCGTGGGGCTCCTCGGGCGGCTCTTCCTCGTCCGGCTCCTCTTCGAGGACGCCGCCGAGGGGATCGGCCCCGTCACCGAGGTTGATCTTGTCGGGCGGGGCCTCGCCGGGCGGCGGGGCGGGCTCGGGGGTTGCGGCCGCCCCGCCAGCGCCCATCCGACCCTCTTCGGCCGAGACCCGCGCGTCGTCCAGCTTCGCCTCCGCCTGGGCGGCTTGTTCGGCCGCGGGGGCTTCGTCCTTGCTGTCGCAAGCGGACATCCACAGGGGCAGCAGCAAGGTGGTGAGGACGACGAGACGGCGAGATCTGGGCATGGGGCTGTTCTCCGGGCCATTGCAACGAACGACCCTCGCGCTTGGCACCATCGCGCGGTCACGCGTCGGTCATCAAACCGTCATGATCGGAAGGGTCGCGGGACCGAGTGCGAAGACGCCCCGCAGTGTAAGCCGACGTGGCCCTCGTGCCGTTGAGGGGGCGATGGCTCGCCTTGCTCTGCTCCTGACCGGCGTTTTCGCCCTCGCGCCCGGGCGGTCCGCCACCGCCGCCGACGCTCCGTCCAAGGACGGCCGCCGGCACCTGACCTCCATCGAGGTCGACGCGGCCGGTACGGCCGGAGTGATCCGCACCCAGGCCGAGTACCTCGGCGAAAAGCCCGGCGAGCTGTACTTCGGCGGTCCGCACTGCGCCGGCACGCGGATCGGGACGACGACCCTCGAGCAATTGCATCAGGCGCTGCGCACCAAGCAGCTTGTCACGCTCACGCCGACCAAGCCGTCGGCTGGCGGCGAGCACCCGTGCCTGGACACGGTCACGTTCTGGGCCCCGGAGACCTGAGACGAGCTACGTACCGGTGGCCGACATCGAGGCTTCCCGAAACGACGCGATCGTCTCGTCCTCGGTGTACTTGGGCTCGTAGCCGGTGGCCGACCGATACGCGCTCGCATCGATGACGACCGGGTACTTGATGTGCTCGATCGCGCCCTTGGGCAGCTTGGGCAAGCCGAAGCGTCCCAGCATGAAGTTGTACAGCGGCTCGGGCAGCGGTACCGACGACAGTCCCGCCTCGCGGACGATCACCGAAAGCGGCACCGGCGGGGGCCCGGCGACGTTGTACACGCCGCGCAGATCCGACTGCAGCGCCAGGCAGATCGCGGCGGCCGCGTCCTGCTCGTGCATGAACTGAAAGAGCGGATCGAACCCGAGCACGGTCGGCACCCGAGGCCCCCGCAAGAACGAGGCGAGCGTGCCCTGGCGAAGCGGCCCGAGCGTGTAGCAGATCCGCAGCACCGCGGTGTCCACCTCCGGGTAGCGCCACAGTGCCGACCCGGCGTACAGGTCGGCGGCCACGAGGTCCGAGAGCTCGGGGAACGTGTGCACCGCCATCGGGGGCTCGGCCTCCGTGTGGTACAGCGGCGAGTCGGGGCCGGCCCCGTAGTAGGTGTGGCGCCCGACGAAGATCGCCTTCTTCACGCCGTGGGTGTGGCAGTGATCGAACACCGACTGCGTGCCGCCGAGGTTGATCCGATAGCGGTCCTGGCTGCGGTGCGTCAGGTGGGTCACCGTGGCCATGTGGATCATCGCGTCCGGCTTCTGCGTGCGGAACACGTCCTCGGCGGGCCGCTTGCGGATGTCGGTCTGGAAGACGCGGATCCCCTCGGGCGGGTGGTACCAGGGGCGACGGTCGATCCCGATGACCTCGTGGCCGGCCTCCAGCAGCTGCGCAGCGACCATGCGGCCGATGTTGCCCGCGATGCCCGTGATGAGAACCTTCATGTGTAGTCGATCTCCTGCGGACGAAGTTTGCCCTGGCGAACGGCGCGACCCTGCGCGAGCAGCTTGGCGATCCGGCTCTTGACCCGCTCCACGTGCCCGGCGATCACGTCGTCGGTGTCCGACTCGCTGCCTTCGAGCACGATCGGCTCGCCGAAGATCACCTGGAACTGCACGGGCAACGGCAGGGCGACCAGGTACGGCGTGACCGGGATGTAGGGCACGCCGAAGAGCTTGCCGAGCTTGTAGAGGTTGGCGACGGTGGGAATCGCCTCGCCGGCGCCCACGAAGGCGAACGGGATGATCGGCGTCCGGGTCTGCAGCGCCAGGCGCACGAAGCCCGTGCCGAACCCGACGAGCGAGTCCCGGTCCTTGTAGAGCTTGGCAGTGCCGCGGGCCCCCTCGGGGAAGACCAACAGCAGCCGCTCGTCGTCGAGCAGGCGAATGCAGTGCTCGGGAAGGCCCGTGAACTGGCCGACCTTGCTCGTGAACATCGACAAGAACGGCATCTTGGACATGAAGAACTCGACCATGCCCTGCGCGAGGCGAGGTCGCTCCATCTCGAAGAACGCCGAAGCGATCACCATGCCCGCGTCCACGGCGTAGCCACCGGAGTGGTTGCCCACCAGCATCCCGCGCCCGGAGGCGGGCACGTGCTCGATGCCGTGCACGCGGACGTCGAAGTACTTCTGATAGAAGAACCCCAGCATCGTGAAGAACTTCGCGAGCTCGGCCTTGTCGACGCCGTAGGGATCGACCCCGTGCCGATTGAACGGCAGGTCGAGGGCCTCGACGCGGGCCGCGACCTCACCGGAGGTCGGAAGGGGAATGCCGCTCAGTCCGATCATCCGCGCCACGACGATCGGACAAAGCGCGCCCGTCCGCAACTGACCGGGCCCAGAGGCGACTACAGCCGTGCCCAGTGGACGTCGACGGCTATCGCCTCGTGGTCGGACAAGTCTTCGCCCGTCTCGGTGACGAACGAGGTCTCGACCCGCCAGTTGGCGACGCTCAGCGCCACGTCGGTACCGTCGCGGATCATGATCCGGTCGATCCGGCCGTCCTGGCCGCACGACAGCTCCCGACAGGCGTCCCGCAGGTCGGCCCCCGTCAGCAGCATCTGCAGCGTCGGCTCGTCCTCCTCGTCCATGTTCGTGTCGCCGGCCACGACGATCGCGCGGTCGGCCGAGTTGGCCGCGATCGCGGCGAGCAGCTGGGCGACCTGCTGATCGCGCGCGGCGATGTCGTCGACGCTGCCGCCCGCGTCGTTGTGCAGGTTGTAGACGTCGATCGTCACCCCCGGCGCGAGCTCGTGCCGCGCCCAGGCGAACCCCTTGTCGGTCAGGCAGTCCGAGCCGTTGTCGAACTCGCCGAAGCAGACCTCCCATGCCTCGCGCGTGTGCTCGGTGAAGGCGGTCTGCGACATGCGGTTGAGACCGTCGCCGTACGTGCCGCCGCCGCCGGGTTCGGACAGGTACGGGTGCTGCACGTCGGCGATGAGCTGGGGGTGATACGCGAAATCCTCTTGGACCAGCACCAGCTCGTAGGCGTTGAGCATGGGGCTGATGAGCGGGATGTACGTGGCCGGCATGCTGCCCGACAGCGGCTCGGGCAAGCCCGCGACGTTGTAGGTCAGGATCGTCAGCTCGCCCTCGTCCGCCACGACGCCGGTGCTGCCGTCGTCTCCCGTCGTGTCGCCGGCCGTGGCGCCGTCGGTCGCGGCGGTCGTCGTCGATCCGGTCGCGTTCGTCGTCGCGTCGGTGGCCGCGCTCGTCGTGGTCGTGGGGTCGCCGTCCCCGGTGCCGCCACCGTCGTCGCCGGGGCACCCCAGGCCCGGCATCGCGGCCACGAGTGCCGCCGCGAGGGTCGAGGAAGTCGTCCGCGTCGCCCGGCGTGCCACTACCCCGCAGGATAGCGCCGTGACGTGGGCGTGACATCCGAACGCAACGAAAACAGGTCCTGGGCGAGCGTCTGCACCACTTCGCGCAGCTCGAGGGCGTCGCGCCACGCTCGTGGGATCGCCCGCTCGCCCCACTGCGCCCCCGCGAGCTGCCCGGCGATCGAGCCCGTGCTGTCGGAGTCGCCGCCATGGTTGACCGCGGCGCGCACGGCCGTGGCGAGGTCGTCGGACGCGAGCACGCAGTACACCGCGATCGCGAGGGCCTCTTCGGCCACCCAGCCTTCGCCGAGGGACGCGACCGCGGCGACGGTGGGCGGACGGGTACGTACGCCGAGCTCGATCGCGGCCCGCAGCGCGTCGGCGACCTCGCCTTCGATCGTCGGATCGTCGACGACGGCGCAGGCCGCCTCCCGCACCGACTCCCCCCGCATCTGCCGGCCGAGGATCTCGGCGAGGGCGTAACCGGCTCGCCACCCGCTCGGATGGCCGTGCGAAAGAGCGCAGGCCCGGGCCGCCAGCGGGCCCGGCTGCGCACATACCAGACCGATCGGGGCGATGCGCATGACCCCCCCGCAGCCCTTGCTGTCGTTGAGCGGGGCGTCGGGGGTGCCCATGCGGGGCCGGGTCAGCCCGCCGATGCACGTATTGCCCGGCGCCCGTGCGCTGTGCAGGCCGGGCTCGCGCACGAGCCAGCCGTCGAGGGCGTCGTCGAAGTCGGGGTGCTCGGACCGGCAGCCCTGGGTGTGCAGCCAACGCAGGTACGCCCGGTGGATCGCGACGGTCGGGTCGGCCGCACCGGCGACCGCGGCCCGCAGCAGACCCTCGGCCGTGAACAGGGTCATCTGCGTGTCGTCGGTGATCGGGCACGGGTGACCGTAGGCCGGGGCCGGGTCGACGATCCCCGCCGCGCCGTGCTTTTGCACGATGGCCTCGTAGCTGTCGAACTCGACCGAGGCTCCCAGGGCGTCACCCACCGCGCCGCCGACCAGGCATCCCACGATGCGCGCGGACGCTGAGATTTCCACGCCGCGATGATACAACGCGATCCATGAGCAACATCGCGCGGTCCATGGTTTCGTTGGGCGTGTTGGTGGCGGGGCTGGGCATCGGAGTCGGCTGCGGCTCGCTTCGCCAGAACCTGCGCAACGAGTTCTTGTCGTACCGCGGCGCGTGGTTTTGCGAGTCGCCCGGGTGCGCGCAAAAGGACATGAAGCAGTCCAAGCAGGGCAGCAACGAGGGCGACATCCGCTTCAACAAGGGCAAGCTGCAGCCGTCCGCGGCGCTGGTGTTCAACCCGGGCACCGAAGCCACGGGCGTGACCGCCAAGGTCATCGACTGCAAGGGCGCCGCGATCGCGGTGCCCTCGTCGAGCGTGCAGGCTCCGGGCGCGCACAAGCTGCCCGCGCAGGGCAACAGCTGGGTGGTGATGGTCGATCCGTCCGAGCTGCCCGGCCTCGACAGCGGTTGTGGCAAGCTCAAGGTCGAAGCGACCGCCACGTTCCCCAAGGGCACCACGCACACGCAGCCCGGCGGCATTCAGTTCTAGAGTCCCGGGCGGCCCGCGCAGGACCGCGATGACACCCCGGCGCAAGCTGACGCTGCTGTTCGTCCTGTACCTGTGCCAGGGACTGCCCGGGGGATTCTTGGCGGTCGTGCTCCCGGTGATGCTCCGGGAACAAGGCGCCGACCTCAAGACGATCGGCCTCGCGGGCCTGCTGTCGTTGCCGTGGGTCGCGAAGGTGGCCTGGGCGCCGTTGGCCGACCGCTGGTACTGGCCGAGGTTGGGTCGTCGACGCAGCTGGCTGCTGCCGGCGCAGGCGGGAATGCTCGCGGTCACGGTCACCCTGATCGCCGTGCGACCGGAGCAGGGCCTGCTGCCGGTCGTGGTCTTGTTCTTCGTGCTCAACGTCTTCGCGGCGACGCAGGACGTGGCGGTCGACGGCTGGGCGGTCGACCTGCTCGACGACGACGAGCTCGGTCCGGGAAACGGCGCGCAGGTGGCCGGGTTCAAGGTCGGCAACCTGCTCGGCGGCGGCGTGCTGCTGGCGGTGTCGGGCTGGCTGGGCTGGAGCGGCGACTTCGTGGCGATGAGCCTGGTCATCGCGGGCGCGATGGTGCTCGTGCTGTGGACCCCGGAGGCTCCGGTGGCGTCCAACGATGCGGTCGAGCGGGTGGCCGACGTCGTGCGCCGGCTGTGGGGCGCCCTGCGGGGGCAGGGGGCGCGATTTTGGGCGTTGCTGTTCTACGCGAAGTTCGGGGAGTCGGTCGGGGGCGCGATGCTCAAGCCGATGCTGGTCGACGCGAAGTGGTCGCGGGCGCAGATTGGGCTCATCGACGGCACGTTCGGCGCCGTCGCGACGATCGTCGGCGCGGCGGTCGGTGGTTGGCTCGTACGGGGGCACGGCTGGCGGCGGATCCTGGCGCTGGCGGCCGTGGGGCAGGGGCTGTGCCTGTGCGCACTGGCGCTGTACGTGCGCGGCGCGATCACCCCGTGGGGGTACGGCACGCTGGCGGCGGCCGAAGCGGCGTTCGGCGGGGCCGTCGGCGTGTCCGTGTTCGCCCTCGCGATGGGCCACCGCGACCGCGGGGTCGGGGCCTCACAGTTCACGGTCGCACAGGTCGTCTACATGAGCGGTGCGGCGGCGGCCGGGATCGTGGCCGGCACCGCCGCCGACGAGGTGGGCTACCCGATCGTGATCGCCACGGGCGGCCTGATGACGATCTCGATGCTCGCGCTGCTGCTGCGCCGCGATGGGCCGTGACGACGTTTGCGCGCGGAGGGGCCGCGACCCGATACTGCAGCCGTGGGGGTGCCACGACCGCCGGCGTTGTCGCCGTTGACCCTGTCGCAGGACGACCCGCGGCAGCGGGGACGGGCACACGGGGAGCACTGGCGTGACGCGATCGCCGAGCTGGCCGAGATCCGGCTGCACCTGTGTCACCGCAAGGGCGAGTACGCGACCGTCGACGATGTCCTCGCGATGGCGCAGCGGCATCGTCCCGTGCTCGCCGAGCACCTGCCGGCGCACGCCGAAGAGCTCGAGGGCATCGCCGAAGGATCCGGCGTCGACCCGGCGCGAATCGTCGTGCTCAACCACTACACCGACTTGGTCGACTCGGCCGGCCCGCAACGCGGCGGCGACGACGGAGGATGCACGGCGGTGTACGCCAACGGCGACGAGGGACCGGTGCTCGGTCAGACGTGGGACATGCATGCGACGGCGTTGCCGTTCGTCCGCACACTGGACATCGCCCCGCGCGGCGGCGGGCCCCGGACGTTCGTGCTGACCCTCGCCGGCTGTGTCGGCATGGCCGGGATGTCGTCGACGGGGGTGGCGGTGACGATCAACAACCTGCGATCGACCGACGGCGGGGTGGGGGTCGTGTGGCCGTCGCTGGTGCGGGCGATGTTGGCGGAGCCGAACGCCGCGTCGGCGCGGGCGTTGCTGGAGCGGGTGCCGCTGTCGTCGGGGCACCACTACATGATCGCGGACGGCGAAGACTTCTTCGGGGTCGAGACGTCGGGCAAGATCAAGGTGCAGACGCAGCGAGGTGCTCGCGCGGCGCATCTGCACACCAACCACTGTTTCGATCCGGTGCTGCGCAAGCACGAGGCGGTGCCCAACGACACGACCACCTTCGCGCGACTGAACATGGCGACGACCGTGTACGCACAGCAGCGCCCTCGCGACGTCGACGGGATCTGGTCGCTACTGCATACGCACGACGAAGGTATCGCGAGCCTGTGTCGACACGTGCCCCGCGACACCGACCCCGACGGAGCGATCACGTGTGCGATCATGGTGATGCGCCTGAAGACGCGAACGATCCGCGTCGCGAGCGGTTGCGCCGAGCGATCCGAACCCCTGACGTTCCACGTCGCGTGATCCGTTCGCGCGTGGGACGGCTCCCGACGGCGCTCGACGCCGAGCGCCGTGGCCGGTGCTAGCCTTCCGGTCGCGAGGGGAATGCAGCGGTTGCCAACAGCACGACAAGGGGCCGGCCGAGGTCGATCCGAGAGCCCGGCCGCGGAGATCGTCGTCATCTGCAACCCGCGGGCGGGCGGCAAGTGGACCGAGCTCGCGCGGATCCTCGACTCGGAGGAGGGAAAACACGTTCGCCGGATCGTGACGGACTCCGTCGACGACATCGCACCGGCCATCAGCGGGCTCGGTCACGAGGCAAAGCTGCTTTGCATCTACGGGGGGGATGGCACGGTTCAGCGAATCCTCGACCACCTCTCGCCGACCGAGCACGGCTCGATCAACCTCGCCTTGATCGGCGGCGGCACGATGAACGTCACCTCCCGATGGTGCGGGTTTCACCGCAGTGCTTCGGAGAACTTCCGAGAGGTCGTACGGTCCTATCTGCGCGGACGGCTGCTGTTTCGGGAGGTCGGTCTGCTCGACGTCGTCCAAGACGACGCGCGGTATCGCGGGTTCACCTTCGGCATGGGGCCGATCGTTCGGCTGCTCGCCGACTACGAACATGGACGCAAGGGGAAGGTCGCGGCACTGGCCACCGCCGGGCGTGGCATCGCGGCGGCGCTCACGGGATTGCCCGGTTTCCACGCGCGACTGCTCGAGCAGATGCGAGCCAACGTCAGCGTCGACGGCGAAGCGATCGAGTACGACCGGTTTTGCGCGTTGTTCGCCAATGTCACGGGCCAGATCAATCCGGGGGTCATCCCCTTCGTCGACCGGCCCACGCGGGACTCGTTTCACTACATCGCGTATGCCGTCTCCGCTCGCGAGTTCACGTTGAACGTCCCGGCCCTCATGCGAGGGTGGCTTCCTCTGGACGTGTCTTCCCTGTTCCGCCCCGGGCGGGTCCTTCGCAAGCTCGTCGACCGCCGTCCCGTCAAGGCGAGCGTTCCCAGCGATCCGCGCTACGTCAACGCGAACGCCCAGCGCCTGGAGATCGTCACCGACGAGCCACTGTTCACCGTCGATGGCGAGATCCTGCACTCGGCCGGACCCCGCTTCTCGATCTCGCTGGGGCTGCAAGTTCGGCTCGCGGTCAGCTCGCAGACGACGCTACGGCGGGCGTCGGTGCAGGCGGCGAAGAGGTACTTCGTTCGCGATTAGAGCGCCGATCGGTTGGGAACGTGCCCGAGAGCCGGGAACGGTGCTGTCGGACGCGTTTCAAAGCGGTCGGTGCACTGGATGCTGCGACGTCTCGCAACAACGGTGGGGGCGACGGGGCGGTGGTTGGCCGCTCAGAGTCACCCGGTCGACCCGCGGACAAATGGAGACCGAACCGAGACGCACGGGGACCGGCTCGCGACGGCATCGGTCGCGTGCGATCCCTATGTTCGGAGGGTGAAGCCACTATCGGAGCTGGTGCGACGACTCAAGGCGATTCCCACGCACGAGCCACGACGCACGGTGGGGCGGCAGGCCGGCCGGCTCGGTGAGTATCAGCTCGTGCGCATGCTGCCGCTCGTCGCCCTGCACGTCGCGGCGATCGCCGGCTTCTTCGTCGGGGCCGGCTGGCAGGTCTGGGTGGTTGCGCTGGTGCTGTTCTGGGTCCGGATGTTCGCGGTGACCGGTGGCTACCACCGCTATTTCTCGCACCGGAGTTACAAGACGGGGCGGGTGATGCAGTTCTTGCTCGCCGTGTTGGCGCAATCGAGCTCGCAGCGCGGGGCCCTTTGGTGGGCCGCGCACCACCGCGGACACCACAAGAGCTCCGACACCGAACGGGACATCCACTCCCCGAAGCAGTTCGGCTTCTGGCACGCCCATCTCGGGTGGCTCTACGATCGCAACGACGAGACCGACTACGGGCGGGTCATGGACCTCGCGCGCTATCCCGAGCTGGTGGTCCTCAACAAGCTATGGTGGCTGCCTCCCGTCGCACTCGCGGTCGCGGTCACTGCGGTGTGGGGACTGCCCGGGCTTCTCGTCGGCTTCGCACTGAGCACCGTGCTGCTGTGGCACGCCACCTTCACGATCAACTCGCTGGCCCACGTGTGGGGCCGGCGACGCTACGAGACCTCCGACACGAGCCGCAACAACTGGGTGCTCGCGCTGCTGACGATGGGCGAGGGGTGGCACAACAACCACCATCACTTCATGGGCTCGACCCGTCAGGGCTTCTTTTGGTGGGAGATCGACATGACCTACTACATCCTCGCGGCGATGCGTCGACTCGGTCTGGTCTGGGACCTCAAGGCGCCGCCGCGGCGGGTCTACGCGCGCGCGCCCGAGCTGCCGGCGTCCGCGGAGGACTAGAAGCTGTTTCAAAACCCCTCACAAGGCGATAACACCGCCCCCGCGGCCGATGGCGGCGTTGCTCAACGCTCGCAGTATCCCGATACAGCTTCGGTTTCGCGTCTTGCCACCGGCCGCGCTGACGGCGTTGTCACCTCGCGCGGGGTTTTGAGACAGCTTCTCGCCGCTATCTCCGCGACGGACCGTCTTCGTCCGACGCGCCGAGCATCTCGCGCAGCTGCGGCTTGACCACCTTGCCCAGCGCGTTGCGGGGCAGAGCGGCGACCACCGCGATCTGGCGCGGCGTCTTGTAGTCGGCGAGTCGGCTACGCACGCGGCGGACCAACGCCTCGGTCAGATCGGCGGGGCGCTCGAGGCCGGCGCGCAGCTCGACGGCCGCGGCGATGCGCTCGCCCCAGCGATCGTCGGGCACCCCCACCACCGCCGCGTCGGCGACGGCCGGGTGCTCGCGCAGCACCGCCTCGATTTCACCGGTCGCGATCTTGAAGCCGCCGCTCTTGATGATGTCGGTCGAGCGTCGTCCCACGATGCGCAAGGCGTCGCCGTCCCCCCGGGCCACGACGTCGCCGGTACGAAACCACCCGTCCGTGAATGCGGCCGCGGTCGCTTCGGGCAGCCGCCAGTAGCCGCGCATGAGCCCGGGCCCACGCACCCACAGCTCACCGGTGCCATCACGCGTGACGTCGCGCCCGTCGTCGTCGACCACGCGCACCTCGTACCCCGGCACGGGCCCGCCCACGTGGCCCGCACGCCGCGGACCCTCGTAGGGATTGGACAGGGTGATGAGGGTCTCGGACATCCCGTAGCGCTCGAGGATCCGGTGACCCGTCGCGGCCTCGAACGCGTCGAGCACGTCGGGACGCAGCGCGGCGCTGCCGGCGGTGAACAATCGGGCGCGCCGCAGAATCGCCGCGTCCTGCGCATGGGTCTTCAAATGGGCCAACAGGTCCACGTACATCGTCGGGACGCCCATGAACACGGTCGCGCCACCCTCGATGTCGGCGACGACCTGCGCCGGGTCGAACCGCGCGTGCAGTGTGATCGCCGAGCGCGACAGCAAGGACCCGAAGACGCCGATGCACAGCCCGTGGACGTGAAACAACGGCAGTGCGAGCGACAGCCGGTCCAGCGCCGAGAACCGCCACAGCCGCACCAGCGCGCCGATGCCCGCCTCGACCGCGGCCAACGGCAGGTGCACGCCCTTGGACGGCCCCGTCGTCCCCGACGTATAGATGAGCAGGCTCGTCGCCGCGTCGGGCGAAGGCTCGACGGCGGCGGCGTGGGTGACGGCGGAGGGTCCGTCGCCCAGTCGCACGAGCGTGGCGGACCCTGTCACCGGCGGGAGCTCGTCGTCCCCGACGACCAGCCATCGCGCGCCGCTGTCGGCGAGGATATGGCCGAGCTCGCCCTCGCGGTAGCGCCGATTGATCGGCACCCAGCACCCGCCGCCGGCGAGCACGCCGAGCATCGCCGCGATCGACTCGGCGCTGGCGTCGAGCCAAGCCGCGACCCGGTCGCCGTCCTGCAGGCCCGCGGCGGCGAATCCCATCCGCCAGCGTTGGGCGCGCGCGGCCAGGTCGGCGAACGACCATGACACCGTCCCGTCCTCGAGCGCGAGGCGGTTGCCGGCGTCGGCCCAATCCGACAGCAGCGGCGCGGTCATCCCATCACCACGATCGCGAGCACGCCGACGACGAGCAGGTACACGACGAAGGCGTTGAGGTTGCCGCCACGTATGATCGCGAGCAGCCACCGCAGGCACGCGAACCCGACCAGCAGGCTCGTGCCGAAACCGACCGCGTAGGGCAGCGGATCGATCGACGGTGCGTCGGTGCCCACCACCTTGCGTACCTCCAGCAGCGTCGCGCCGAGGATCGCCGGGATGCTGATCAGAAAGGAAAACCGGGCCGCACGCTCCCGGTCGAGGCCGACGAGGCCGCCCGCGGCGATCGTCGACCCGCTGCGCGAGACACCCGGTACCACCGCGACCAGCTGCGCGAGTCCGATCCCGATCGCCTGGCGCAGCGTGGGGGGTTCGGACGAGGGCGGATCCGGCACCGGTCGTGCCTTCCGAAACGCGAGGAACAAGATCGCCGCGGTGACGAGCAACGCCACCCCGATCAGGCGCGGGCGCTGCTCGATCGCGACGATCGCATCCTCGAATCCCGGCGCGAGTCCGATGCCCAGGGGCAGCGTCGCCACGATGATCGCGAGCACCCAGCGTCGTTGCTCCGAGTCGCGATGCGGCGCGAGCAGCACGGCGGCCAGTTCCTTGATCTGGAGGCGGTAGACCCAGACGACGGCCAACAGGGTCCCGGCGTGAGCGGCGATGTTGAAGCGGTGCCCCGCCGCTTCGGCATCGATCCCGAACAGGCGCTGCGCGAGCGCGAGGTGTCCCGAGGAGCTGACCGGCAAGAACTCCGTCGCTCCCTGAATGATCCCCAGCAACGCTGCGAGCCCGACCGTGAGCTCGCCGCCGGCGTCGGTGGCCCCCGATTTTCCGGGATCGGCGGCGTGGGCCGTGCCCGCGAGCACGGCCGCGAGCAGGACGAGCCACGGAACGTGCCGCCACTTGCTACGCTGCACGCCGTGGGCTGGGTCGGCGTCTTCGCATCGCTCGTCGCGATCGTTCAGGGCGTCGCGTGGCTCGGGCCGACCCGCGGCGCGCCCCGTCCGTGGGCCGGCGGCGCGCTCGCCACCGTCGGCGTGCTCGTGTTCGGGCTGTCGGTGCTGCACCTGACCGTGCCTGGCTTCTTCGGATCGTGACCGACCGGCGTCAACCGTGCTCGGCGTGCTCGGGCGAGGCCGACGGATCCGTGGGCTCGGCCGCCTCGGCGGCCAGCGCTTCGTCGTCGTCCTCCGGGCGTGGCTCGGCGCCCGGCGACGGGTGCGTGCCGTCGATGCGGCCGCGCTCCCACAGGTGGATCTCGATGGCCCGCATCAGCTCGCGGGTCGATCGTCGGTCGAGCGCCGACAGGTAGAACGGACCGTCGACGGGGTTCTCCGTGGTCGGAGGAGGCTCGAGCCGGTCGCACTTGTTGTAGACGCGCAGCCTCGGCACGCGGCCGGCTCCGAGCTCGCCCAGAATCTCGTCGACCTGGGCGATGTGATCGTCGCGGTCGGGGTCGGCCGCATCGACCACGTGCAGCAGCAGATCGGCCTCGGCGACCTCTTCGAGCGTGGCCGAGAACGCCTGTCGCAGTGCCGGTGGCAGGCGCCGAATGAAGCCCACCGTGTCCAGCAGCACGATCTCGCGCTCGCGCGGAAATCGGATCCGCCGCACGGTCGGGTCCAGCGTCGCAAAGAGCTTGTTCTCGGCGTCGACGCTCGCGCCGGTCACCGTGTTGAGCAGCGTGCTCTTGCCGGCGTTGGTGTAGCCCACGATCGCGACCACGGGCACGCGCGAGCGCTGGCGGCGGGCCCGCTGTTGGTCGCGCTGCTGCTGCATCTTGCGAAGTCGTCGCTCGAGGTCGGCGATGCGGTCCTTGGCGCGACGTCGATCCATCTCCAGCTTGGTTTCGCCCGGTCCCCGACCGCCGATGCCACCGGCCAGTCGCGACATCATCGTGCCGCGCCCCACCATCTTCGGCAGCAGGTACTTGAGCTGCGCGAGCTCGACCTGCAGCTTTCCGTCGGAGCTGCGGGCGTGGTTGGCGAAGATGTCGAGGATCAACATCGTCCGGTCGATGACCTTCAGGTCCGTGAGATCGGCGATCGTGCGCGCCTGCGAGGCGCTCAGCTCCGGGTCGCAGATCAGCACCTCGGCGTCCTGCTCGAGCGCCCGCACGAGGACCTGCCGCAGCTTGCCCGACCCGAAGAACGTGCGGGGATCGGGCGTGGGGCGCCGCTGCTCGACCAACTCCACGAGGCCGATGCCGGCGGTGCGGCACAGCTCGCGCAGCTCCGCGCGTCGGGCCGGCACGTCGAGCTCGCCGTCGTGGACCAGCAACGCGACCGCGCGGGTGCCAGTGACCTCCTCGCGGGCGCGCGCGCTGGCGGCCGCGAGCTCGGCCTCGAGCTCGCGCAGGAAGTTGCGTAGCGGGCCGGGCAGCGATGGATCGTCGGCCGCGGTCTCGTCGTCGCGCGCGAGGATCGCCAGCGGCACGCGGTCCCAGATGCGTGTCCGGAACGCATCGGCCGACTCCTCCGGAGGAGGCCCCAGGGTCGCGATGTCGACGGAGATGCCCGCGGGACCGCGGTGGATCGCGGCGACGAGGTCCAGGCGCAGCTTCGCGAGGTCGGCGAGCTCCTCGCGGTCGAGCGGCTCGGGCACCAGGTGCGAGACCACGAGCCGGATGCCGCGCAGACGTCCGTCCACACCGCGCACGCGCTCGAACTCGGGCAGGGCGAGACTGTGGGCATCACCCAGGATCACGGAGGTGACGCGACCGCGGCGATCGACGAACAGACCGACCCGACGGTTGAGCTCGTGGGCGATGTCGAGGACGTCACGCGCGAGCGTCGGTGCGATCACGAGGTCCGGCGCGAACGAGCGCTGCCCGAGCCGCTGCAGCTGGCGGACGTGGCTCGCCTTGAGGTTCGCGGTGTCGCCGTGGACTCGCGTCACGCGTCGCGCTGCCCGTCGAGAACCCGCAGCGCCACCGCGAGCGCCTGCTGGGCCCGCTCTTCGACCTTGCGTCGCACACCGAGCTCGTCCTGCGCGCCGCGCAGCTGCTCGCGGACCTTGCCGAGCTCGGCCGTGGCCTCTTCGAGCTGTCCGGACAGCCGACTGATCTCGGACTGCAGCGACTCTTCCTGCGCCTGCATCTGTGCCGCGTCGTCGCGCGCTTGCTGCTCGATCTTGTCGATGTGGTCGCTGAGGTTGGCGCGCTCTTCTTCGGCCGCCGTCACCGTCTTGGTCAGCTCGTCGCGCAGCCCGGAGACTTCTTCGCGCAGCGACTGCTCGACCTGCGCCGCCTCCTGCTGCGTCTTCTCGAGCTTGCTGCGCGCTTGCGTCTCGGCGAAGTCGAGCTCGGCGACGTGCTCGTCGGCCTGGGCCTTGAGCGCCGCTTCCTTGTCGGCCTTGCCGGCTTCACGGGTCTCGTGAAGCCGACGCTCGAGTTCCTCGGCGGCCGCGGCCCTCGTCGACTCCGTCTCGGCGTGCGCGGCCTCGAGCTGGCCCTGCAGCGACTCGATCGTCGCGTGGGCGGCTTCGAGCGCCGCCACCTTCTGCTCGAGGCTCATCGAGGCCTCGCCGAACCGCGCCTGCGCGGCCTGCAGGTCCGACTGCAGCTGCTCGACCTGGCCCCGTGCCTGGCCGAGCTCGGTCTCCGACGCCTCGATCTGCGTGTGCAGGCCCGCGAGCTTCTGCGCCGACTCGTCGACCTTGGCCTCGAGCTCCTTGACGCGTTTTTGGGCCCCCTCGAGCCGGCCCTTGAGACCCTCTTCGCGCTTGAGTGCCGTGTTCTTGTCGCGGATCGCCGCTTCCGCCTCTTCGCGGGCGGTGATGACCTTCTCTTCGGCACCGAGCAGCTTCTCTTCCGCTTCGCTGATCTGCGCCTGCAGCTCGCGGTTTTTGTGCTTGGCGTCGAGGACCGCTCGCTCCTGTCGCTCGTGATCGTCCTTGAGCGCGAGGATCTCTCGGTTCTTCTGGTTGAGCTGGCTCTTGAGCTGGAGGACCTCGCGGCGCGCCGACAGGCCCGACGAGCTCGTCTCTGCCCCAGGCGGTTCCTCGGGCTCGGGCTCGGGCGCAGCGGCAGCCACCGGTGCGGGTTCCGGCTCCGGCTCTGGCTCCGGCTCCGGCTCCGGCTCCGGCTCGGAGTCGTCGATGTCGATCCCGTCGGGCTCGTCGAGCGTCGGTGCGTCCTCGAGCTTCGCGTCGAGATCGGCGAGCGCATCGCTCATCGACTCGTCGGGTTCCGGCTCTGGCTCTGGCTCGGGATCGGGTTCGGGTTCAGGCTCTGGCTCGGGTTCGTCCACGAGGGCGTC